>JASJLI010000127.1:0-35779 GCA_037620805.1 Akkermansiaceae bacterium | reverse complement strand
GCTGCTGGTGCATCGTCCGCAAACACGGGCAGCACAGCAAGACCAAAGGCGGCCAGGCCGGCGGTGGTGGTGGTTAGTAGGGTAGCTTTCATATTGAGTAAATCCTGATGGATTGTGGGAAAATACATCTAATATAGAGGGATGCAAGTGGAGAGGTCATTTTTTTCTAAAATGGGGGACCCAAAGCAGTTGTAAAATCAGAAGGCCATTATAACAGCGAATCCGAGCATTTTGCCTATATTGAAGCTATCAAACCAATCAACTATTATGGATCCTGTTCTCAAACTAACCAGAAAATGCCGACCAAGCCTCAACGACTGTGGAGTAAAGCCATTGAGCTGTCAGATGCATGAGTATCTGATATCATCCTATCTTGTATGGCCAGTGATCGTTGCACTTGGAAATGTCGGCGGGAACATGATGATCTTAGGTGCTATTTTTGCCTCCTTTATCGTGATGGGATTCCTGTTCTACAACATGCTTGTCGCAATGGTGCAGATGTCCCATGACGAAAAGAAAAGGCTGCAGATTAGTCAGACTATATTCTGTCTGACGTTTTTAGTCCTAGCCGTTCGAGTTGCTTGGGTGCTCAGTTAAACTGGTCAGCGGCTTTGCTGCGCCCTAACTGCAGCCTGGTAGTCAGCTTCAGGGATGTGAGTTGTTGAGCCGTCAATACGTAGTATAACCCGCTTGCCATCGATCGGAATCGGGGTGGCCAGTAGGATGTTGCTAGAGTCGTCGCTGGTGCTTTGGCCGGAGAAGTAAATCCATTCACCACCTTTGGCTGGAGCAAAGATTGACAGATCGGGCACGTATTTTTCGTTCTGGAGCTGTTCGAGCTTATCTGGGAATGCACCCTTGTCCTGATCGTATTCGATCAAGCTATAAAAGAGCTGTCTGGAATGGCTACTTGACTGCACAAGCTGCGCTTTTTTCTGCTGCTTGAGGATCACTGGCATTGCCAAAGCGGCAAGCAAAGCAACGACCAAAGTTAGAGCAATCGATACGTAACCTAGGACAAGTCCAGTAATCGCCATACCACTACCACCAATGGCACCATTGGATCGTTTGATTTTTTTCAGCGCCATGTGGCCGCAGACTATCGCTGGGATACCCGTCAGTAATAGGGTGACCAAGGAAGCAATACCGCAGATGATACTGGCCACCGCAAGTCCAGCCGTAGAGCCGGGCGTTGGCGCTATTTGAGGTGGGCCAGCGACAGGTGATGGTTGTTGAGGGTGCATGGATGGGTTCATTTTAGAATTCTTGCAGACAGGCCGAGAGGGTTACGCCTCCACCTCAACCACCATATTAATCTCCACTGAAACATTGAGTGGGAGTGCGGCGGCGCCCATGGCGGTGCGGGAGTGGATGCCCTTGTCGCCGAAGATTTGAACTAATAGATCTGAGCAACCGTTGATCACTGCAGGGTGTTGGTAGAAATCGGGCTCAGAATTCACAAAACCTCCCACATTAACAATGCGAGTGACCTTATCGAGGTCGCCAATTTTATCTTTCACCACAGCGAGTCTATTAAGAGTAATAACGCGCGCAGCTTTTTGAGCCGTTTCCACGGATGTATCGGTTGGGACTTTTCCTAGGAAAGTGTCGTCGTCGAGTGGTGGAATACCACCAGCAAGGAAGAGCAGATTTCCGGAGCGCACACAATTAACGTAAGAACCGGCTGGGGCAGGGGCGGCAGGCAGGCTGTAGCCAAGTTCTTGGATGCGGGATTCAATGATCATTTTTTGACAGGGTTACCTATTCACTTAATTACCTTCTTACATACTCACTTACTAGCGCGCAGCGCCAACGCCGCAGCGACGAAGCCAGAGAAAATCGGGTGAGGATGGTTTGGTTTCGATTGAAACTCAGGGTGGAACTGGGCACCGATAAAGAAGGGGTGGTCTGAAATTTCGACGATTTCAACGAGTCCTTCGGGATCAGAAACGGCGCTGATCTTAAGCCCCGCAGTTTCGATCTGCTCACGGTAAGCGGGGTTGAACTCGTAGCGGTGGCGGTGACGCTCACTGATGGTGTCGGTGCCGTAGAGTTCGGCGGCCTTGGTGCCTGGAAGGACATTAGAGTCGCTGGCTCCCAGACGCATGGTTGCACCCATGTCCTCGACCCCTTGCTGTTCTTCTTGCAGTGAAATGACGGGATGAGGGGTGTCTTTGTCGAACTCGGTGGAGTTGGCATTTTCCAAGCCACAGGCGTTACGGGCAAATTCGATCGTGGCGATTTGCATACCGAGACAGATTCCAAAATAGGGGATGTTGTTTTCGCGTGCGTATTTGGAGGTGATGATTTTCCCTTCGGTTCCACGATCTCCAAATCCACCGGGGATGAGGATTCCGTCCATTCCTCCGAGGAGTGTTTCGGCTCCTTCTTTTTCAATCGCCTCTGCTTCAATCCGTTCTACAATAACACGGGTATCATGAGCGGCTCCCGCATGAGTGAGGGATTCGTAAATAGATTTGTAGGCGTCCTGGAGTTCGATATATTTGCCAACGACCGCGATTTTCACCTCGTGGGTCGGGTTAATGATGTGATCAACGAAGTCCTGCCACTCGTGGAGGTCGGGAGTTTCTGACTCAATACCGAGACGATCAGTGACGAGGCGGTCGAGTTTGTCTCTACGTAGGTCGATGGGGCATTCGTAAATGGTGTGAGCGACATCACGGAAGGCGACGACGTTTTTCTGTTCCACATTACAGAACATGGCGATTTTCTTTTTATTATCCTCATCGAGGTCATGCTCGGTGCGACAGACGATAATATCGGGCTGGATACCGATTTCGCGAAGTTTGGCGACCGACTGCTGGGTCGGCTTGGTCTTGATTTCACCGGCGGCCTTGATCAGTGGAAGCAGGGTGACGTGGATGAAGCAGCAGTTGCCGCGACCTACATCGAGTGAGAACTGTCGCAGGGCTTCGAGAAAGAGGTGACCCTCAATGTCTCCCACGGTGCCGCCAATTTCAGTAATAATCACATCGGCGTCAGAGCGGAGGGCTACGTCGTTAATGCGTGCCTTAATCTCATCGGTGCAGTGCGGGATGAACTGAACCGTTTTCCCCAGATACTCACCTTTGCGCTCCTTGCGGATGACGTTTTCGAAGACCTGTCCAGACGTCAGGTTGTTAAATTTTCCTAGCTTGCAGTTGGTAAACCGCTCGTAGTGACCGAGGTCGAGGTCGGTTTCAGCTCCATCATCGAGAACGTAAACTTCACCATGTTGGAATGGGGACATCGTTCCAGGATCGACGTTAAGGTAGGGGTCAAATTTCTGGAGAATGACCGACAGACCTCGGTGCTCGAGAAGCGTGCCAAGTGAGGCTGCTGCGAGCCCTTTTCCAAGGGATGAAACGACACCACCGGTGACGAAGATGTATTTTGTTGGCTGAGGCATTTGAATGGTGAATTTAGAATGTTGAATAGTGAATTATGACAGGAGGTCTTCGATTTGCTGGGCTTGTTCTAAAGTATCGACGCCGGGTGACTCGTCGTCGGTGATGAGCACTTTGATACGGGCACCGTTCTCGAGGGCTCGTAGTTGTTCGAGCGATTCGGCAAGTTCGATAGGTGAGGGCTGCCAAGTGACGAATTTTTCAAGAAAATCGCGACGGTAAGCGTAGATGCCTTTGTGCCGATAGAGCTTCAGCTCAGGGCTCTCTGATCTGCGATAAGGAAGTGGGCTACGGGAGAAATAAAGAGCGTCGCCGTTTAATGCCAACACACATTTAACCACATTAGGGTCGTCCATCAAGGCGTCATCTGTAATGGGGTTAGCTGCGGTGGCCATGGCTACACCGCCGTCTACGTGGAGTGCCGTAGCGAGCTGATCGATGAGAGAAGGGTCGATCAGTGGTTCATCGCCCTGAATATTAATGAGGTAAGAGGCCTCTGGGAATGCTGCAGCGGCTTCGGCGATGCGATCAGTGCCTGTCGGGTGATTTTCTGAGGTCATCACTGCCTCCGCGCCGAACACAATAGCGGCATCAAAGATACGTTGGTCGTCGGTGGCGATCACGCAGTGATCAAGCTTTGAGCATTGTTTACAACGTTCCCAGACGTGCTGCACAAGTGGTTTTCCCGCGATGAGATGAAGCGGCTTTCCGGGGAATCGCGTGGAGGCCCAGCGAGCTGGGATAATGCCAAGAGTAAGATGTTTTCCAGATGAGTCCACGATGCGTTAATCTGGAGTTGAGTTATGATGGGCACCGCGTAAACAACAAGACTCTTTTACAAATAGTTTGAAGTTTTCAGTTTGAAGTTTGATCAGCCCGCTCGCTCTGCTAGTTTTCGCGCCTATGAAAGAGGTGCACGAGTATTTTACCTATTGGGATTGGATGGTGGTTGCAGGGTATATGATTCTGACTACCTGGCTCGGGCATCGGCTTTCTGGTAAGCAGTCCAGTATCAAGGATTTCTTCCTCGGCGGAAAGACCCTTCCCTGGTGGTCGGTCAGTGGCTCAATGATCGCTACCGAGATCAGTGCACTGACATTTATCGGCGTGCCAGGGATGGTGTATGGTATGGCTGGCGATTGGACTTATCTTCAGTGGGGTCTGGGATCGATTATCGCGCGGCTTGGTGTGGCCTATTGGCTGGTGCCTCTTTATTACGAAAAGGAAATTTACAGTCCATACGACTTCATGGGCAATCGACTCGGTGAAGGGGCCCGGCGACTTGTAACCGGCCTATTCGCTCTTGGCTCGATCCTTGGACAAAGTGTGAGAGTTCTAGTGACTGCCATTATTCTCCAAGTGGTCACCGGTATGGATGCTCGGTTGTGCATCGTTATCATTGGAGCCGTGGCTGTACTCTGGACCTTTATGGGGGGGATGCAGACGGTTATATGGACGGACGTAATCCAGTTCTGCCTTTTTATATTTGGCGGAGTGCTCGCACTGACCCTTCTAGTAGGGCAATTGGGTTGGAGTGAAATTGTGGAATTGAACCAGGTGACCTTGGACGGTAACGCTAAAGACAAGATGAGATGGCTCGATTTTACCACACCATTTCAGAATCCAGGCCTTCGATACACAATGTGGGTGGCTCTCATCGCCATGCCGTTCCAGAACTTTACGGCCTTTGGTATCGATCAGCTTAATACTCAGAGAATGTTCTGTTGTGGCAATGTCAAAGACGCCCGTAAAGCCATGTGCTGGAGTAGTGTATCGCTGCTCATTACTATATTGATGTTGGCCGTGGGGGCTGGCCTCTTTGCCTGGTATCAGGTTTATGAACCCACAGGGGCGATTGCTGACAGCTTTAAGAAGGGGAATAATGTCTTTCCCACGTGGATCACCATGGAGGTGCCTAGGGGATTAAGTGGGCTGATTCTTGCCGGGGCATTTGCCGCTGCCATATCCAGTCTCGACTCCATTCTCGCAGCCTTGAGTCAGACCAGTCTTTCCGTGATCTTTGGCAGGGAGAAACTAGAGGCCGAAGGGAAGGGGGAAGAGATGGTTCGATTGTCTCGAATCGCGGTGTGTGTTTGGGGTGTAATTCTGACCGCCGCAGGACTCGGATTGTGGGTTGTCTATGAGAGCAACCCCGATAGTGATTTGATAGGTCTTGCATTCGGTATGGTGGCCTACACATATGGACCTCTATTGGGGGTTCTGCTGGCTGCTCTAATACCACTCCGCTCAGACACCAAGGGACTGATATTTGGAACGGCTCTTTCGATTATGTTAGTGTCATGGTTCAGACCCGAGCTGCCACTGCTACTCGATGCAAACGGATTCAAAGATCTTGCGCAAGCTGTGATCGACTCCCGACCTAAGTTAGCCTCCGAATGGTTTTTCCCAATCAATGCAAGCCTGACTCTTTGTTGCGGATTGTTGGCTGGTTGGATCAGGACCGCGATGGATAAATCCGAGTGAGGATGAAGGGGCTTAATCTGGCTTGAAATATAGGTTTTTCAGGTGTTATAGTTGTCTGTTAGAGTACGTCTAAGTAATACTACTTCACCACTGCTTACTAAAATCAGGGTCAAGTTTTTTAAAAACTTTATGGTGATTTGTTGTGGAACCTTTGTGGAATAGGGAGTTCATGATACGAGCATCTTCACTTTATTAAAAAGTTTTGATCATATCGCTTCATGCGAGTTTGATGTGTCCACAGCTCGCCGGCACAGGGGTCCCGGCTTCATGAGCTCCCTCAACAACCACTCTAATATTTTAAAAACTTCGATGAAAGAAACTGCAGTCTCCCAAGATGTCCCTCGCGATATTGATTACACCCTAATGGACGACGTGAATGGGACAGAGAAAGAGGATACAAAAAAACTCTGGGGAAAAGTTTCTACGGCTCTGAAAGAGCTAGTTAGTGGTGACGCATACAGCCGCTGGTTTCAGTCGGCATCCTTGACTGATGTGAATGAGACAGAAGCCGTGCTCGCCGTTGCCAGTGACATGCATCAAGTATGGATCGAAACGAACTATCTTCCCGAAGTCCAATCGGCTCTTTCAAGTGTCTCTTCACTACCTCTGAAAATGAGGGTTGTGGTTAGCGAAATTCAGGAGGAAGCTCCCGCCATTATCGAGGCTAATGGAGTTGGTGATAATGAGGACGAGGCAGAGCTCTCATTGGGCACCGATACCAACGGATCACAGACATCGTTTAGCGGTGAATTTGGAGCTGCCCAGTCAGCACTAATCGGCAGTCAGGAGCAGGCCCGCAAAAAGCTTAAATCTGCCGGCCTAAATCCTCAATTCAGCTTCGACCGATTTGTGGTCGGTCAGAACAACGAATTTGCCCAAGCTGCATGTACGGCTGTCGCCTCAGCGAAAAACGCTATTTATAACCCACTATTCATACATGGTGACTCAGGATTGGGGAAAACACACCTGATGCAGGCAATTGGCCAGCGACTGATGAAGGAGAATCCCTCAGCTCGGGTCTTTTACCTGACATGTGAGAAGTTCATTAACGAGTTTATCGATACTGTACGTAAAGGATCACTTGAGCGCTTTCGCCGGAAATACCGTCGCGCAGATATCCTGCTGATTGATGATATCCAGTTCCTCGGTGGCAAGGAACGCTCACAGGAAGAGTTTTTCCATACCTTTAACGAGCTACTCGATCTACAAAGCCAGGTGGTTCTGACCTCCGATCGCCCAGCTTCAGAAATCAAGAACATCGAGCCGCGCCTCATTTCCCGCTTCGAAAGCGGCCTTACCGTCGAACTCCAGCCTCCGGGCATCGAAACCCGCCTCGCCATTCTCCAACGCAAGATGGAAGATTGGGATGTAAAACTTAGCGATGAGATCCTGACGATGCTCGCAGAGCGTATTCAGAGTAACGTCCGTCGTTTAGAAGGTGGCCTCGTCCGTATCGCTACCTATGCGTCGCTGGGCACAGAGCAGATCACCGTGGAGCGTTCAGAGTTCCTGCTGAAGGACATCCTTCGCGAAGAAGGGCAGAAGCGCGTTAATATAGATTCTATCCAGAGAGCCGTTACCAACCACTTCGATCTTAGATTGGCTGATATGACAAGCCGGCGCCGACCATCCAATATTGCTTTCCCTCGTCAGATCGCAATGTATTTGAGCCGCAAACTCACACCATGTTCATTGGTTGAGATTGGTGATGCCTTTGGCGGTAGAGACCACGGCACAGTGATCTATGCATGTCGGAAGGTTAAGCAACGTATCGAATGTGAGCCTCAGGTTAGGGACTCAGTTGATATTCTGATTACTACTCTACAGAGAAAATAGTTGTCTGATGAACATCGGCGACCCTTGGGGCTGAAATGGGCTGAAATCACTGGGGGAACTACAGGCTGTGAGCACTGTAGCTGCGTTACCTATTTGAACATGTTAGGTAGCCGTTTGTTGTTCTGTTTTGAGTGATCGACCCAAGCTTGGCTTTCGCGGGGCTACCATATATAGTAGGGTGGGGGTTATCCCGCACAGGATATTGAATAGGGGGTTGAAAAATGCTCAAGATTTGTTAAAGAGAGCTTGCCTTGGAGCAAAAAAACTCCAAAGTCACACGCAGTAGAAGACGCCTCTCACCAACATTGCTTGTCGATCGTCGTTTATTTTACTCAAACACAATTACCTCAGCTATCGTTCTCAAGTCACCAATTACCTTAAAATGAAATTTTCTATCAGTAAGGAAGCATTTCTAGATGCCCTTCAACAGGTTCAACACGTTGTCAGCAACCGAGCCACTTTGCCCATCCTCTCTAATGTTCTCATCGAAGCTGTCGACGGAAAGCTCAAGCTTACCACCACAGACCTTGACGTAGGCGTCAGCGGTAGCGTTGATGCAAATATCGAAAAAGAAGGTTCCACGACCCTTCCCGTCAAACGTCTCGTCAGCATTATCCGTGAACTCCCTGCCAGTGAGGTAGAGGTTTCCGTGGATGCCAAGAATCACGCCAGCATCAAGTGTGGCCCTAGTTTCTTCAAAATCATCGGTCTTGGTGAAGAGGAATTCCCACCACTTCCCAAGTTCGAAGACGCCACTGAGTTTAAGATTGCTCAAAACGTTCTTCACGATGCCATCAAGAAAACATCGTATGCAATCTCCACAGATGAGACCCGCTACGTGCTCAACGGTATTTATGTCTCCTTCAAGGAAGGAAAAATGACCTTCGTCGCCACTGATGGACGTCGTCTTGCTATGGTGGACAGTGATCTCGAGTTCCCTGCGAGCCACGAAACTGATATCATCATCCCGTCTAAGGCCGTCAATGAGCTTGGCCGCATGCTCGGCAGTGAAGGTGAGGCAGTTGTTCGCCTTAGCGGAAGTCAAATCAGCTTTGAAATCGGCGACAGTATCATCGTCAGTAAACTCATCGAAGGTAACTACCCGAACTACAAGCAGGTTATCCCCGGCGAACGCAAAGAGCGTGTCACCATCAACCGTGAAGAGTTTCTTAACACCGTGCGTCGTGTGTCACTACTGACATCCGAAAGCTCAAACTCCGTTAAACTGACCTTCAGCAAGGGTAACATCGACGTCCAGGCTAACTCCAAAGACATTGGTGAGGCCAAAGAGCCTATTGTAGCCGACTACGATGGCGACGAGTTCGCTATCGCATTCAACCCTGAGTTCCTGATGGCTCCGCTAAAGAACCTCAGCGAAGAGTCCATCTACCTCGACCTCATCGATGGCATGAGCCCCGGAGTTGTTCGTATCGATGGCACCTTCCTCTACGTCATTATGCCCATGCGCGTCAGCGCTTAGCTCAAATGAGCGCGTTAGCGCATAGAACTTAATCTATTTACAAAGCCCGAAGGGATCTCCCTTCGGGCTTTTTTATTCGATCAAAGTATGGCAGGATTGAAATCTGATGGAGCTTAACTACCTGATTTTTTCGGTCCTGTTGCGGCACTATTAGTGGCAGCATGCTCTGATCCTACTCCGACCACTGTTCTCGTGGTTCCTGTAAAACCTGTTGCAGCCAAACTCGTAAAAACTCCACAGGTCGATAAATCTGCTCCGGCGCCGAGTAAGCCCGCTGTGAAACCTGGTAAAATCACCAGTGTCGATATGGGACAGCTCTTTACTATGAGTCAGACAGGCAAGGTCTACCTTATTGATACAAGGCCACCTCTGTATTTCCGCTTGGGACACATTGATGTTGCAAACAGTTTGCCTCTGATCAAGTACGACAAAGTCATCCTTGAAAAAAAGCCCCAGATTGAAGCCGCTTTAAAAGCAGGAAAAATAATTGTATATACTGTCAGAACATCAATTGCCCAGACGCTCACAAACTTGCCACCAAACTCTCAAAGATGGGTTACAATATCTCAATCTATAGCGGCGTTGGGAAGAATGGAAACGTTCAGGACTCTAGCCATAGAAAGCCTACTTTTCCTGACCGGCTAGCGTGAAGGCTAGGATGCTTCCTATGATGCAAAGGATCGAGTATACACCGAGTGGAAGCAGGGGTGAAATCGACTGCAAAGGCGCGGTCAGCAGGCCCATCACCAGGATGGCCACAGCGATCAACGTGTTCGATGTCGAGACATAATCGGTGCGTTTGTCTCCCTCCACCGCATCAACCACCCATACCTTTCGGCCAAGCCTGACTCCGGTATAACCCAGATTAAAGAGGAGGAAAATCAACGGCCACAACCAGACCGCCCAGATGGTTTTCCCGGAAACTGGCATCCAGACAGCCATGCAGATGGCGGCAATACCAATCACCGCACAGGCTAATCCGCCCAATGCCATCGTCACGTGACTGGATCGATCAGCCATCTTTCCCCAGAGCAATGAACTTGCTGAGGTGGCTACGGCTGTTGCGACAAGAAATCCTACCAGCGACAACAGATTGCCCTCTTTAGTTCGTGCCAATACCACAATGAGCGGTGACGCCAATGCAGAGCCTAATAACAAAGTTCGGACGATGATGAATCGACGAAACAAAGGGTCGCGTATCACCAAACCCACACGCTCCCACAGGTCATTGACTGCGGAGTCGGGCGATTGAGTAACTTCCGCAGGCTCAGGGATGGGTTCATGGATTAGGCTATAAAGCCCTGCGCCCAGAACCCAGAGAATCGAGGCTCCAAGGACTATCCATGCCAACAGAGTGGCGGTGTCGTAGTCACGGAGAAAGATAAGCCCTGCCGCTGCGAAGGCCGAGATGATTCCGGAAATGGTTGCTGAAGCTCCCGTGACTCTGCCGCGGAATCCTTTCGGAATAGCCAGGCCCAATACATCCTTCGAGCTGATCGAGCAAAACGCTCGGGAGAGAGAAAATGCTACCAGAGAAAACATCACAACACCGCCAGCCAGATTGGGCGACATCCACAATGCCGAGGCACCCATCGCCGAAATGCAAACAGCCTGGGCCAAGGCCCCACCAATAAATACCCACTTGCGACTACGCGCCCGCTTTACCCAACCCGATACAAACAACTGCGGCAACATTGACCCCGACTCACGTATAGGAGCCAGCATCCCGATAAAAAATCCCGTCGTCCCCAACTGTGACAACAACCAGGTAATTACCGTCTTCGGGTTCGTCAGCACATCACCAATCCGTGTGCACGTCTGAGCAGCAATTATAGCAGCCGCATTCTTCTTCTGACTCTTCGATAACATTGGAATTTAGAATGATGAGTTATCTAGCCAAGAAACTTCCGTGTATTCCGATCCTTCAGAGGTTTGCAAATGAATCCACATCCCAAGAAAAATCCGTCAGATTTGCCTAAGGGCTATCTACGCAGGCTCTGGTTGTAAGATTCGTGGTTCTAAGCTACTCTGAATACTCAGCCCAGGATGATGTGGTTTCCCACACCCGGATGTTGGCAATCTTCACGTCAGGCCTAACCGGATATTCAGCATCAGGTTCATTCACAAATTTGGCAAGCGATGCCTTGGTGTGATTATAAATCGTCCGTGCCATCACCTCAGTGGTCGGATCCTCGCCTTCAAAGCCAATAATCCGATCACCATAAGCTTCCTTAAAAAATCCAAACTTCGGGTCGTCCGTATTCATACAAAGCGCATGATCATAGGTTTCCAGAAAATCTCCGATCATCCGGCCGATCAGTTTGAAATCAAACACCATCTCGCGATCATCTAGCGTGTCCGCCTCAAAGATCAGCTCCACCTTACGTGTGTGCCCGTGCGGAAATCGACACTTATCAGGGTGCTTCGATAGCAGATGGCCGTTTTCGACCTCGATCATTTTACAAATACGGTAAGACACGGGGGAATAGTGAATGGTGAATAGTGAATAGTGAAGCTTATTCCCTGAAGGGAAAATGTTGAATAGTGAATGTTGAATTAGCTACTTAAGAAACTTTCGCTCCTTTCGCCTCTTTCGCGGTCTAAATTTCTTGGATCAACCGCTCCACTAGCTCCGGTAAAGTCTCAGTGGCCGGCCCTTCAATGTGCTCATCAAAAACAGGGGATATATCGGTGCCTTTGAGGTTGGCCTCGATTAAATGAGCGCCGTGGCGTTTTGCCTCTTCGCCAAAACCCGCTGCCGGATAGACCGCCCCTGAGGTTCCAATGGAGATAAACAGATCAGTTTCAACCAGCTTCTGGTGAATCTCATCCATCAGCAATGGCATCTCACCGAACCACACAATATGCGGTCGCATCGTGCCCTCGTGTCCGCAGTTCTCACATATCGAATGAATACCGGTTCGCGATACGCAGTCGCTGACCACACCGCAGTCGGCACATCGTTTTTTGAGTAACTCGTCATGCACGTGCATCACATCGCGCATGCCTGCCCGCTCGTGGAGATCGGCCACATTCTGAGTCACTAACGTCAGGTGGTCTTTAAACCGACGTTTCAGTCGAACCAAAGCATGATATGCAAGGTTAGGCTCCACCGCCAGTAACTGCGATCTCCGCATGTTATAAAATTGATGCACCATTTCGGGATCGACCGCAAAAGCTCCAGGGGTCGCCACCTCCTCTACCTTATGTCCCTCCCACAGACCATCCGAATCACGGGACGTCTTCAGCCCAGACTCCGCAGAGATCCCCGAAGCTGAACGGCTTGATCCATGGGGTGACATTAGTCGATATCAGGAGAAAATCAAAGTGAAAAATCTGAGCATGGGTAATGCTTCGCAGGGTCATGAATGCGATGCTCTCAATATTAGCTCTATTCTCAAGCGGGTAAAAGCAGCAAAAAACGAGTAACCCAAACATAGATTCGAAAGATTTGTGGTTTCTTGATTTGGTATTCTTGAGCGCCGTAGCCTTGGCGAAGGAGCTTGGAGTTTAAAACTTAGAATTTAAAAATCGACGCTAGCTCTACTTGGCCGGCTCGGGGAAAACCAGAAATGGCTTTAGTTTTTCTAATGTCTTTGGACCAATGCCTGCCACCTTGAGCAAATCCTCCGGTTTGCGGTAGGGTCTTTGTCCGATAATATTGTTCGCCGTTACTTCGCCAATACCTGGCAACTGTATCAACTCATCTCTGGAGGCCTTGTTGATATGGATTTTTTCTGCGGGACCGTTTTGGTCTTTTCCGACACCTATGTTGTTTTCCCTATCATCTTCGCGTTGAGCCTGGCGTTCTGCCGGCAGCTTGGCCCAATCGGTATGCTGCCACACACCAGCACCATTTTTAGCAGCCTGAAGTTCAAAGTCAGCAAGTTGAGCCTTATAGTCTTTGCTGTGTCGTTTATCGTAAGTCTCACGGTAAACACCAAAAGCTCTAGCAAGCCCCTTCGCCACAAGCATAGCGGCTAGATCCTTGCCGTCTTTCGTGATCACAAAGCCATAGTAGCGTTTGTATTTGGCGGAGCCACGGGCATCGCTAAATGCGGTATAAACAGTGAAAGGCTTGGCGAGGATTTGGCGCGTTTCTTCGGTCGCTTTCACACCGTAACTGATAGCCAAAGCCGTCGATGCCTTAGCGTCTCCCACTTTGCTGATACCAAAGTAACGCCGCTGAGCCCGCACGCGTCTACCGTCCGTGGTATCATGGATCTTGGACTCAATACAATCAGCCCCATACAACCGGATCGTGATTTCTCGCGCTTTGTGACCAGGTCCATCCTTGCCTGCCGGTTTATCCGGAATTTGAACTCGAAAACTATCACCATCTGCCCAAACGGTTTTGATCAGAGTGCAGTTTTCTATTTTAACCAGCGGCGTAGCTTGGGCAATAACACTCAGGAAAATCAAACTGATCACGGTAATCGCACTAACGAGACTTGTGATGTTGATTGGCGAGATCTTGTTCATTGAAAAGCATACTAGCTTACCGGACGCTACCTTGCAAGCAAGTAGACTGTTGCCTCTACCGAATCGGATACGTCAACCAAGTAAGCTTTCACCCATTTCACCCATTTCGTCGTATGACTCCAGACCTCGCGTCGTGTGTAAGATTCGTGGTTTTGAATTCTTCGTGGTGAAAAATGACGATGGATGGTTCTTTACGGATGATCTGGTAAGTTGTCTTCTGTGGGCATGAATTTACGAACTGTAAGAGGTTTAGCTCTGTGTGGGTTATTATTGATTATGGCAGGTGTGCAGGCAGCGCCTAAGGCTGCGAAAGGGAAGCAAGCGACTGCTGAAGCACCCTTTGGCCCTTCCAACGATCGGGCTGCGACGGGGAAGTGGTGGGAGAAGAATTTTAAAGGCAAGGAGGCTTGGCTGGATCTGAAGGTTCCACGCGACAAAGTGATTGGCTTTGCGCTCTACACGACCTTTCAAAACACACTGAAGATGACAGCCCAGCTCTATCCGTTGATGCCGGGTGAGGCTAGGGTGGCTCGATTGGAAATTGAGAAAGACGGTAAGTGGGTGGAGGTTGCTCAAGAGAAAGTGCACGAGCTTGGGTGGTCGGCTCACTTCCGGGTTACGAACTGGGATCAGACGAAGGATTTTAAATACCGTGTTCGTCACGGTGACAAGGCGAGCTATGAGGGATTGGTTAGAAAAGACCCTGTGGGTAAGGATGTGATTCTTGTGGGTAACCTATCTTGTAATTCAAAGAGGGATCGGGGGAATCGGGCGCAGATGGTTAAGAACCTGATTCATCAAAATCCGGACCTGCTCTACTTTGCTGGCGACCAGAGTTATGATCACAAGGAGCACACGGCGGCGTGGCTTCAGTTTGGTCGGCAATTTGGTGAAGTGATGCGGGACCGTCCAACGATCACGATTCCAGACGACCACGATGTAGGGCAACCTAACTTCTGGGGTGAAGGCGGTAAGGTCGCCAAACTTGGTGGCGCTGCGGATGGTGGTTATTTGCTGCCAGCCAACTACGTGATGATGGTCGAGCGTTGCCAGACCTGGCATCTGCCTGATGCTGTGGACCCACGTAAGATCAAACAGGGGATTGGTGTCTATTTCACTCGGTTGACGGTAGGCGGTATCGACTTTGCCGTTATTGAAGACCGTAAGTGGAAGAGTGGGCCTGCGGGTAAGATCCCGAAGCAGGGACCGCGTCCTGACCATATTAAAAATCCCGATTATGATCCCAAGTCAGTGGACGTTGAAGGTTTGGTTTTATTGGGAGACCGACAGCTCAAGTATCTCCGCGAGTGGGGACAGGACTGGACGGATTCTGAAATGAAATGTGTGCTTTCGCAGACACCCTTTGCCAGTGCTGTAACAAATCATGGTGGGATAGAAAACCGACTCCACGCCGATATGGATTCCAATGGCTGGCCGCAGACAGGCAGGAACAAGGCGCTGGTGGAAATCCGCAAAGCCCTGGCACCGCATCTCTGTGGTGACCAGCACCTGAGCACGATGCTTCAGCATGGGATCGAGAACTGGAACGACGGTCCGTGGTCGCTCTGCTCACCTGCGATTGTGAACACGATCTATGCCCGTTACTGGTTGCCTCTGAATGATGCTCCAGGAAACAATCGCGACCCCAAGAGTGCTCTTCCGTTTACTGGCGAGTATCTCGATGGATTTGCTAACAAGATCACCATGTATGCTTATGCCAACCCGCATGTATCTCAGTCAAAAGGCGGCGGCTATTCGACGGCTGCGTTTAACAAAAAGGATCGTTCGATCACTTTTGAGAGCTGGGCCGCTGATGCGGATGTTTCCAAGGGCGACAAACCATTCAAAGGCTGGCCAAAAACGATCAAACAATGGGATAACGACGGCAGAAAGATCGTTGGCAATCTTGGTGTGATCACCGTCAAGGGGATCTCTAATCCTGTTGTCCAGGTTGTATCCGAGGCCACAGGAGATATTCTCTACACGCTCCGCGTTCAGGGAAATAGCTTCACTCCACGTGTCTACGCGAAGGGGAGTTACACTGTGAACATTGGTAGTCAGAAGCCCGATCAGAAGAGTCTCAATGGATTGAAGATCGGCGGTAAGGCGATGACTGTGGAGATGAAGTAGGTGAGCAGTGAGCGGTGAATTCTGTGGTTTATCCTGAACCCACAACCCAAGGTTTCATTAGCCAAGTCTTCCTTTTGCGCCTTTTGCGCCTTTCGCAACTTTCGCGGTCGAAAAATGAACCCAAAAGCGGCTCCAGTTTCCTGAAGCCGCTTTTTGATGAATTCTACTGGCTGCATGCTGCCAGTTGTTGCTCCATGCCTCGTGTTTAGTTCAGGGCAACGAGGTCTTCGTGTGGCGGGGCGAATTGGGTGAGGGGGATGCCTTGTACCGCGGCTTTGTATTCCTCCATGGTGGGGGTGCGGCCGAGGATGGCGGAGAGGACGACGACAGGTGTGGAGGAGAGTAAGGACTCTCCTTTCTTGCGGTCGGAGTCTTCAACGACGCGACCTTGGAATAGGCGCGTGGATGTAGCCATGACGGTGTCGCCTTTTTCAGCTTTCTCCTGGTTGCCCATGCAGAGGTTGCAGCCTGGGCGCTCTAAATACATCATGTTCTCGTATTCGGTTCGCGCGGCACCTTTGGGCGCGTCATCGTTGAATACGAAGCCAGAGTATTTCTCAAGCATGTCCCAGTCGCCTTCTGCCTTCAGTTCATCAATGATGTTGTAAGTGGGGGCGGTGACGACGAGAGGGGCTTTGAACTCGACCTTACCTTGCTGTTCTTCTAGGTTGCGGAGCATTTTAGAAACGATCTTCAGGTCTCCTTTGTGAACCATGCAGGAACCGACGAAGCCGAGGTCGATCGCTTTTTCTCCTCCGTAGTAGGAAAGCTCGCGGATGACGTCGTGAGTGTAGCGTTTGGAGACGTCATCATTGTTAACGTCTGGGTCGGCGATCATTGGCTCGTTAATGATGTCGAGGTCGACAACCATTTCGGCGTGGTAGTTGGCGTCGGCGTCGGGGGCGAGGGGTGGATTTTCAGCCGAGCGGATTTCAGCGATACGCTTGTTAGCAATGTCGATGAGGCCTTGGAGAACTTGGGGTTTGTTGTCCATGCCCTTGCCGATCATCACCTGAATACGGCTCTTGGCGATCTCGAGAGACTCGATGAGGGTGTCGGGCTGGGAGATGCAGATGGAGGCTTTAGCCTTCATTTCTGCGGTCCAGTCGGTGAAGGTGAAGGCTTGGTCGGCAAGGAGAGAGCCGAGGTGAACTTCGATGATTCGGCCTTGGAAGACGTTGTCTCCTCCGAATTTGTCGAGCATTTGAGATTGGGTCGCGTGAACGACGTCGCGGAAGTCCATGTGCTCTTTGAGAGTACCTTTGAAGGTGACTTTAACCGACTCGGGGATGGGCATGGAGGCTTCTCCGGTGGCGAGAGCGAGGGCGACGGTGCCGGAGTCGGCTCCGAAGGCGACGCCTTTGGACATACGGGTGTGGGAGTCACCGCCGATGATAATGGACCAGTCGTCCACAGTGAGGTCGTTGAGGACCTTGTGGATGACGTCAGTCATGGGGTGATATTTATCCTCGGGGTCACGGCCGGTAATGAGTCCGAAGTCGTTCATGAACTTCATTAGCTTGGGAGTGTTTTCCTGGGCTTTTTTGTCCCAGACAGAGGCGGTGTGACAGCCTGACTGATAGGCTCCATCGACAATGGGGGAGATGGTGGTGGCGGCCATGGCTTCGAGTTCCTGCATGGTCATGAGGCCGGTGGTGTCTTGGGAACCTACGATGTTGACTTCGACACGGAGGTCGGAACCTGCGTGGAGGGTCTTTCCTGGAGTGGTGCCGACGGCGTTTTTGTTGAAGATTTTCTCCACGGCGGTGAGGCCTTGGCCTTCGTGGGAAATTTCCTTGGACGGGGCGTAGACGACGGGGGCTTCGACGCCGAGGGTTTTGGCGGCGAAGGTTTGGAGTTTTTTACCAAAGACGATGGCGTAAGAGCCACCGGCCTTCATGAATTCCACCTTTTGGGGGGTGAAGGCCTTGGTGATGTCGATGAGTTCGCTCTGGTTGTCTCCAAAGCCTTGATAGAGCTTTTTGGTCTTGGAGTTGATGGTGAGGACGGTGCCGGTATCGACAGAGTAAACTTGCTCGAGGACGGGATCGCCCGCGTCGTTGAGAACGGTGTTGCCCTCGGTGTCTTTCTTTTTGACCCAGTTTTTAAGGTCAAGGCCGATGCCGCCGGTGACATCAACGGTGGTGAGGAAGATGGGGGAAATTCCATTGGTTCCCGCGACGATGGGAGCCATGTTGACGAAGGGAACGTAGGGGCTACCTGGGCGGCCTGTCCAGAGGGCGACGTTGTTGATGCCGGACATGCGGGAGGATCCGACACCCATGGTGCCTTTCTCGGCGATGAGCATGACGCTCTTGCCGGGGTGGAGTTTCTGGAGGGCTTTGATTTTCTGCTGAGCCTCTGGGGTGATCAAGCACTGGCCGTGAAGCTCGCGATCGGAGCGGGAGTGGGCTTGGTTACCGGGAGAAAGGAGGTCGGTGGAGATGTCTCCCTCACCTGCGACGTAGGTGACGACTTGGGTCTCATCCGGGACCTCGGGAAGCTTGGTGAAGAACTCGGCCTGAGCGTAGCTTTCGAGGAGGTCTTTGGCGATGGTGTTACCTGATTCGAAGGCGGCCTTGAGGAGTTCCATGTCGGCATCGTAGAGAAAGACTTGGGTCTTGAGGACGGTAGCGGCGGACTGGGCGATATCCGCGTCATCGCCGAGGGCGAGGTCGAGGAGTACGTCCATGGAAGTACCACCCTTCATGTGGGAGAGGAGTTCGAAGGCGAACTCGGATGTGATTTCCGCGACGGTGGTTTGGTCGAGGATGATTTCCTTGAGGAAGTTGGCTTTTTCACCGGCGGCGGATGTGGTGCCGGGAAGGGTGTTGTAGATGAGGAACTTGAGGGAGTCCTCGTAGTATTCGTGGGCGGGATCTTTGATCTGGGTGATGATCTCGGCGAGGAGATCGGCGCCATCGATGGGCTTGGGGTGCAGTCCTTGTTCTTTACGGTCTGCAATTTCTTGGAGGTAGTCTTGGTAGAGGCTCATTGATTTAGGAAGTGAAAGGTGGGGAAAGAGAATAAAAAAGTGGAAGCTGTATATAAAGCAAGAAGCCTGTCCCAATTTGTATAGAGGCAGGCGCGGGGAGCATAGTGGGGGAATATGCTTTGTCAAGAAGTGACACGAATCCCTTTAAAATAAGGGGGGTGGGAGGTTTTTTGGGGCTCAGAGCCCTTTGATCTCTATTGATTCAATTTTCCATTTGGCTGACTCATTTTTTTTCCAAATCAGGACGGCATCACAGGCTTCTCCATGGCGTTCGCCATTTTTTCTGGTAACCGAGAGAATGAGGTTAGCATCAACTGTAGCTTGGGTGTCGGTGAGCTCGATGATGTCGATCTGACTGATCTTAGCTGAGGATGATTCGCAGTTGTGTGCCATCATGTGGTGCGCTGCCTGGAGCTCATCATGGCTGAAATAAGATTGATAATTGGAGACGCCCACTGTGCACGTAATGGATGGGTCGAGTAAGCCTGAGAAGTCTTGGGTTTTACCGAGTCGGGAGCTTTTTCCATCGGTGCTCTCAATCGTAAGAGCATCGGCCAATTGGTGCGACTGGCGTTCAATGACTTGAGCATCGCTATACCACCACATGAGAATAGCTACGGTGAGAATGAAGACTCCGAAGGTGATGATGATGGGCTTTTTCATAAGCTCATATTGTTCTCAAAAATGTTGGGGTGCAAGGGTGAAGATCGTGCCCGGAATGGCATGGAACGCAGGACTCAAAAAGGAAGACGAAGATGCTGTAATGGATTATCTCGTGGCTGCGACTAGGTAGATCAGGGCGTCGCAGTGATTATCGTCCACGGCTTTTGCCATCGGTGCTTTCTTTTTCGACTTTAGTTCTCAGTTCTTCTGAGACACTGTTGTTGTTCATCCAAGCATCCGCGGCTTGAGCATCACGCACTCGCCATCTGGAGAGAATACGTTCGTAGTATCTTTCCTGTGATTTGGCGTTTGTGATTTCGGGCACTTGTGCGAGAGACATTTCAGGATTACTTCTAGCTGTGTTCCAAATATAGCTTTCGACTACCTTTTCATAGCCAGGCTCATTGGATACGGATCGAAGCCATGTGGCGGCTTGTGCTGCGTCTTCACGGGCATAGTCACCAATGATTTCACGTGCGGCATTGACTTTATCTGCTCCTGCCAGAGTGTTAGTCCAGGCAACAGCACCTGGGAGATCTTGTTCTGACCATTCCTCGGCGACTTCGCGAGTGGCTCGTGATTTCCCTTCAGATTCATCCAAGGTCGTAACCCATTCGGCTGTTTTCGCAGGATCTTGTTTGGCTAATGCAGAGGCTAAATAGGCGGAGCTACCAGATTTGAGTTTTTCGTCGGTGATGGTGTCGAGCCAGAGTGATGCTTTATCATATCCTTGACGGGCAATGTGTGGCACAATGGCGGAAAGGGCCTCGCTACGTTCACGACTGTAGGGAAGATCCAGCATGATCCCGGTAGCACGAGTAGGATCTTTAGAGACAACACCACGGATAATGCCTACTAACCAGGGGTTAGCTCCTTCTCCCTCATGGTGGTTTTTTGCCCACATCAGCGCACCTTCAGGATCGCTACCCGCCCAACTTGCAAGGATCGTCTGGCGTGCGTATGGGGATCCCGTATTTTCTTCAGCAAAATCAAGAGCTCCCAGTGGATCGACCTTGGCCCAGGCGTGTAGAAGCATACCATATTCACTCATTCGCTCGCGGGTGATGCCGAGTTCTCTGAAATCAGCTACAACTTGGGCGAAGTCATCTGCTCCCAGTCGGTTGATCAAACTAAGTAGATCATTGGCGCGAGCAATAGGGTCGTCGTTTTTCGCGATGTCAGTAATGTCCAGGTCACGGCTAGAGCTGGTGCTTAATGATCCTAATCGCCCGCCGGTGTTTTTTCGTCTAGTTGAAGGGCCAGACGAGGATGTTCCAGCCTGTCGATGTGCCGAGCGGCGTCCATTATTGCTATCGCTGCTTGATGTTTTGTCATTGGTGGATGAATTAATTTTACCACCGATAACAAAAGCGGCTACCAGACTGGCCAGCCAAAGTGCTGGGATGAGGATACGTGATGTGTTCATGAGCAATTTGATGAGACTCTAATGGGTTGATGAGATTCTAATGGGATACTGGAAATGCGGAAGCGTTCTGACATTGTCTTCAGGCTAAATTAGCGGGGCAACGGCTAATCTTCAAGCGTCATGAGAGCAGAAAGTTGTTTGAATAAGCCGATGAAAAAGATGATCCTGCATTTTTTCGTGAAAATAACACGCTCCGAGGTTGCCAAAACCGCTAGGAGGCGATAAGTGGGTGCATGAGCATGCTTGCTAAAGAATCCAACGTAATGTTGAAGACAAGAGAGCTGTGTGATGCAATCGCACAGGATATTGAATTTGTAGCCCTTCAGGGACAGGTTGAGCGTTTCCTTGAGGATGACGCTTCGAAGCTCCAGTATCAGTCCGTGCATGAGCGCGGTGAGGAGCTTCATCAGAAACAGCACGCGGGTGTTGAACTGGCCGATACAGAGATCAAAGAATTTGAAGCATCTCGTGACTCTCTCATGAGTAATGAGGTAGCCAGTGAATTCATGGAGGCTCAGCAAAGCCTACAAACCTTGCAGAAAACCATCAGCAAATACATCGGTATGACTCTTGAACTTGGACGCACGCCTGAGGCAGCGGACTTGGAAGAAGGTGAAGGTGGCGGCTGCTGCGGTGGCGGTTGCGGTTGCTAATTTGAAATGTGAATGCAAATTTGCATAGGCAAAGACGCTAAGCGTCATTATATTAGTGGCAAATGTCTCAGAATGAGAGGCTACACCGAGCTATGAATACAAAGGAAGAAAAACGCGCTGCGTTTAACGAGCAAATGAACGGATGGGTTTCCCGGCAGGGGCTCTGGTTCCAGCTTCGTCACGCAGCAGACAGCCAAACCATTATGGGCCGAGTGGCTAGGGTTGGTATGCGTCTTGCCATATTGCTCATTTTGATAGCTCTCGTCTTTTGGTTCTATCTTGTTAGGCGTGTTGAAAGCGAGAGTTTCAGAGAGGATATTCAAACTTCGATCGAAAAAGCGCTCAAAGGCTCGGATTGTGAACTTGGGCTTATACGCAAGAACCGAGACGTCGCTAACATTACATCTATTGAACTAAAGGGGACTGAAGCTTCTTTTTTTCATAGCTTGAGTGCACGGCAAATACGGCTCAACATGAAGCTGGCCGATAGTGTGATAGGTCAGTGGAATGGTGGAGGTGTTAGTGTCTATGTGCTCGATATGTTTGTAAAGGCTGGCGGCAGTGAAGATGCTTCAGCTGCAGAATCTTTTAGCGCGCTATTTGATGAATATTCAGGTTTTGCATTTGAACGGATTGAGGCCGATAAAGCTAACATTCGCTGGGGATACTCTGCAAGCAACCGAGGCTCGATTAAGGGCAGTTACATGACTGCCGTTCGTGATGGCAGTAGTTGGAGGGTTGAATTACGAGGTGGAACATTTAGTCAGAACTGGCTGAATGATTTGAAAATCGAAAAAATGGTCGTTGTCTGTGATGACGACGGCTTACAGATCAAGGAAGCCGAGTTGCACAGTGAAGGAGGAACGCTTTCATTTAAACTTAATATAGGTTCTGGGGGACAACCGCAGATATCTGGAATCGTGACTCTCAAATCGATGCCGATGAAGTCGCTGCTTCCTACGCGTTACCACGATTGGATCGAGGGCGTGATTTCCGGTCAAGGCACAATTTCAGGTTCGACGAATAGCCAGGAAGGAATCGTTATGGATCTGGACCTCTCTCTGGACGACGGTGACGTAATGGTGCTGCGCGATACCTTGCCATTGCTCTCGGCATTGAGCGTGGTTGATTTGTATAACAGTTACCGCAAGGTGTTGTTCACCGAAGGAAGTTGTCATATCAGAACTGGTGGTAATTTACTGCAGATTAGTAAAATAGATCTGCGAGCTGGCGACCTGCTTCACCTCGGAGGAGATGTAAATGTTAGACCTCCGTCTTATGCAGAGATCGCAAGCGCATTACACATTAAAGACGTTCAGATCGTTAAGGATGTAATCGAAGAAAACTGGGAAATGGATGACGAGCTTCTGGCGTCGTCTGAGTCCAAAGCTTCACTTGCTGATGCGGCTAGGGGGGGAGGTGAAGTCGTCGCTGGTGTAGAATCTAAAAAAGGATCTTCTGCAGACGTGCAAACAACATCTATTTTGGTCGAGCAAGGGGTCCGTCGATTTGGAGGTGTTGTCAAAGTTGGTTTGAAACGAGATTCTTTTGATAAAGCTCCCCGACTAAAAGAAGCATATCCATTTGATCCCGCTACTGGTAGGATCTGGTTAGATGCACCGATGTCAGGTAGGTTGCAGACGCTCACGCTAAAGTTGGCAGAGAGACTCTACGTATTAGGTAGAAACAGACGCTAGGCGCTAGGCGCTAGACGAAGGGCTGAATCACACGCCCCTTTGAACGGTTTGTGTGGTAAGTTAGATTTATCCCAATCCGAGAGATTCGTAAACCTCTCTCGTTGCTCTACTTTGATTCAGAGTATAGAAATGAACCCCATCGACATTGGCGTGCAGAAGCCCTGCGCATTGTTCCGCTGCATGCTGGATACCAACACGCCGAACTGCCTCTCGGTTGTCTCCTGCACGGTTTAATGCTTGTATGAGACGAGCTGGGAAATGAGTGCCTCCTGCAAGCTCAGCCATGCGATGGACGCCTTTGATCGATGTTAGAGGCATGATGCCCGCGATGATCGGAATAGTAATTCCGGCTAGGCGACATCGATCACGAAAATCGAGGAAGTCATGGTTATCGAAAAAGAGCTGAGTGCAGATGTAGTCAGCGCCTTCATCAACTTTGGCTTTGAGATAATCCATTTCCACCAATCGATTTGGAGTATCGGGGTGACCTTCAGGAAAGGCGGCAACACCGATTCCGAAACCACGTGGGTCAGGGTGTTGTTCCGTTTCATTGAACTGGCGGATATGGCGGACCAGATCCGCGGCATGCTGGAATGCGTCCTGAGAAGGATCGTAATTTGTAACATTCGTCGGCGGGTCACCACGGAGTGCAAGAATGTTTCCTATACCCACCGAGGCATAACGCTTCAGCGTTGCCGTGATTTCGTCTTTGCTCTGACAAACGCAAGTCAAGTGAGGAACCGGTGGAGTAGAGGTGGTTTCTTTAATTCGCACGACAAGATCATGAGTGAGCTCGCGTGTTGATCCTCCCGCACCGTAGGTGACACTCACAAATGACGGATGGTGTTTCGAGAGATCCTTGATAGTATTGTAGAGAGCATCAGCAGCCTCAGCACTTTTGGGTGGGAAAAACTCAAAAGAGAACGTGGGCTCATGGGGCTTGATGATGTCGCTGATATGCATTGCTGGGCGGTCTTATCCATCAATGTGCCTCCAAACGAAACAAAAAAATGATCTGCAGTCACAACTCTCTAGAAATTCCGGGGTTAAAGGATCAAAGCAATAAGTGAACCTAATTGTCTTCGATGCCCTCTAAAAACTAGATATTCCTGATATCCTCACGTGATTTGGCTGGATCTGACGAGATGAAACTCCTATGCTACGGCCCTGCCTAATCTTCCATCAACGTATCATAACTATCCATTTTCGTATGAAAACTCCAATACTCAACATGTTCTTCACCTGCTTACTTGCGGTAGCTGGAGTATCTAGTGGTGTCACCTTAGCTGAGCAGGACGGTCGGGGAGATGGTGGAGATAAAGCAGGAGGTGATAAAGCACGGGGAAAAAATTCACGGTCAGCGGAAAAAAGAGGAGCTGGTGAGCGATCTGACAGAGGCCCTCGTGATGGAGGAAAACAGGGAGACCGGTTTAAGGCATTTAAAGCAGTCGATGCCGATAAGGATGGCTCGATCACGTTCGATGAGTTTTCAACAATGAGTCGACTCAAGAACATGGATGAAGCAAAGCGACGCAAGCTGTTTGATTTTCTGGACCGAGATAAAGACGGTAAACTTCAATTGCGCGAGTTGCAACCTCCTGAACCGAGATGGATCATTGCTATCCGCAAGGATTTTAACAAGCTTGATGTAAATGATGACGGGGGAGTCGATATGGCTGAGTTTTCCAAACTCGCTCAATTTAAAGATAAAGACAAAGCCCTGCTGGTCAAGTTTTTCGAAAAATTGGACAGAGATAAAAGTAAAAGCATTGAGAAATCTGAACTGAAGTCTACAGCAGGCCACCACCCACGCCCTCACTTTGACTTTTCAAATTACGACCTCAACTCAAGTGGAGGACTTGATTTCGACGAATACTCGAAAATGCCATGGATGGGAAAATGCCCTGAGGATCGACGTGAAAAGCTTTTTAAGCGTGTCGACGTAGATGAAAATGGTGAAATTTCACCAGAGGAAGTCAGATCCGCGCATCGCATGCACAAACCTCCATCTCATGGGAAATCTGGCAAGCCGCGTCGTGGTGCCCGACCACCTGAACGCGACGGAGAATCTCGGAAAAAACCAAACGGAAAAACTCGCCAAGAAGGGACGGATCGCCCAGTAAATGGGAATACACCGCCCACACCACCAAATGACTAAAAGGTGAGCTTGCATGATGGCTCGATTTGGGGTGTTTTCATTGCTCACACATGAGCAAACGCAAGGACAGAGATGAGGTAACTCCTAATGACGAGGCGCAGCAGGATGAAGTTTCTGAAAAAGTCCCGCAAGATGGCGAAGAGGCCATCGTGCAGAATGGAGATAACGAAGGAGATAACGAGTGGGATGATTCTAAGTCGGACGATAATGTGTCTGCTGACGATTCCAGTGAACTCGCAGAAGATAATCCTGTGAGTTCCGACAAGGAATCTCAAGAGAGTCAGGAATCTAGCAAGGAAGAGGAAATAGTTGATCAACCTGAGCCGAGCGATTCGGAATCTAAGGTCATCAGTATCAGTAAGGGAAAGGCCTCACTCATTATTTCTGGTGCCGATGAAGCTCGTAACGAGGCAAATGAACCTCAGGCTCTCGTGCCAGAACCCAGAGTTGCTGTCGCCAAAATTGAGGAGGCAGAGCCTGAAGAAGAGCAAGTAGAAGACAGCATTCAGCGATTGGAAAATATGACCAATCCAGGAAAAGACCGGATCAAGGTCGATAAAGCAAAATTTGAGAAGCTGGAAATTCGTCCCGACGAAGCAGAGATACAAGAGCAACAATGGGGCAGCGGTCTTACGCAAGGCTGGTGGGTTGCCATTGCCGGTGCATCAGCAGCCGTACTTCTTCTTGGAGGCTTATCCATCGAAAGCTGGTATAGTGGCGACGAAGCACACACAGTTGCAGAACCTCCCGCTTTTGTTCACCCTGAGTCGGACCCTCATGAGGGCAGTCCGGAAAAGTGGTTTCATCAACGCGCTGGGCAAATCGGGCTAGAGGCTTCGGCTGTTTTGAAAGCATTTGTCGCAGCCAAGGACGATGTTTCACGTAGTCAATATGTTCGCTTTCCTGAGCGTTATATCGAGCAAATGGCTCAGAAGAAAGTCGTTATCAAACCACGCTTGAATGATCTTGATGGTAAGAGTTTAGATATAAAACATACTGATGATACAGCATTTTTAATAGTGGATTGTCAGGATGCCGATTTCATGCCCTTTCGTGCCTATTTTACTAGAGAGGGAGAGCATTTGAAACTCGACTGGGAGGCCACTGTAGCACGATGTGAAACTGATTTACACACGATCAAGAAGAGTGTGAATGAGAGACGTGTTATTGTAGATGCGCTTAATAAGAAAGTAAGATTAGCCAATGATGAATACACTAGAGCTGTCAGTGCTCGAGAGAAAGCGTTGGAGGAAAATCGACAGCAGAAAATTGGAAAAGGAATGGAAGCTACACCTAAAGTTCATGTGGTGCCTGCAGTGCCCGCGCCTGTGTCAAAACCAGACTACCCACCCGAAGTCTGCACAGAGCCGTCACTCGTGCGTTGTAAAGTTCGACGCCGAGACGAATTTTATGCTGGCCCCTACAACGATAAAGATCATTCAGCATTCATGCTTATTTCAGCCGATTCTGCGTACTACATGTGGGCCTACACACCACGAGATTCAGCCTTGGACCTCGAATTAAGGCGGCTTTTGGATCACGGACGGTTTGTCGTAGACCTCAAAAAAGACCTTCGTGTGACGGTTCGAGTGAGACGATCTCAAAAAGATGCCTTGCCATCTCAGCTAGAATTGATGGAATTGATCCACCCAGAATGGGTAACACCCTAACACAAGATGGCCACATTAGAAAAAGGACACTATCACTGCATCGAATGCGGATCGCTTTTTGAAGCTTCTATCACGGATACTCGTGAGCAACGATGTCCCGTATGTGGGAATCCTCCTACGGGGAAAATCCTTGCAGGGACAGAGCTTGATAAGGGGGGGGTGCCGGTAGTGCGTGCTGGAGACGGGAAATCACAACCCGCCAGAGAACTACATGGTGTAAATCAGGATTCGAAGGAGATTTACGAGGCCTCGCTTGAAGCCCAAGAAAAACAACGCCGAGGGCGTGTCAAACGAACCAAGCGGAAGGAAAAAAGGAATACGAAAATATGGATTATGTTAGGTTCTTGGATGGCTCTTATGGCTGCCGTCGTGTTACTTATGAACTTCTTTAATCCAGATGAGGACTCAGAAACTCCCGCTAGTGTGGTTGACACCGAACGAGAAAAGCTGATGGTAATAGCCGAGGCTAAGAAAAAGAGAATGACTGTTGATGCAGCAGCTCCGATTTGTGAAAGGACAATGACGGCATTTCTCAATGCTCCATCATCTGCTGGCAAGACTCAGTATGTTTATCAAGGCGTAAAAATTTCCGGGGTAATGAATCGTTACTACCGTAACAACCCGAGCTTTTCTTCCACCCGTAGCAAAATCAGGATATTGCGTGGCGAAGTTCTTGAAATTCCTGGGCACAAAGCAATCGGCACAGTTTGCCAAAACAGCCTAGGTGAACGTTTTGAAGCAATCTTTATTTTTGAGAACAAGGAGTGGAAAATTGATTGGAAATCCCTAGTTAGGTATGACGCAAACTCATGGTCTATGTTCCCCTCAGGAAAAGATGGAGATGAATCCGAGTTCAGACTCTACATGCGAGTTCGAGATACTGATGAGGACCTTGAACGCAATGACATGAGCGTCGTGTTTTATAAGCCTGGGATGTATACGAAAAATGAGTTTAAAGGTCTCGCCTCAAAAAGTGTGCGGGTCGCTATCGATAGTCCACATGGTCTCGAGATTAGTGAAATGCTTGAGTCCGAGGACGAACTTGAGAAAGATATCTTCGGACTAACCATCGGCAATTTGGATCCTCTGGCATATCACCGAGTCCATGTAAGGATACGGTTAATCAAGAAAGAAGGGGAGGAAACACAGATGGAACTGGTTAAAATTTTAGCCAATCATTGGTATGATCTTCACCTCGACATACCAGAAGTAAAACCCGATGGTTTAGAGGGTGGAAGCTAAGCCTTTCCTCATTTCCTCTAACGGAGATTTTCCTGAGAACCAGCATTCGTAAGCTAACACTCCTTGGTGAAGCAGCATGGAAAAGCCGTTGGCTGTGCGTGCGCCGACAGATTTGGCATGACTCAGAAGCGCGGTGCTCGCAGGATTATAGATCATATCATAAACCAGATGATGTGGTTGAACACAGCCTGAGTGGATCGGCATGGCATCGATTGATCGTAGACCAAGAGACGTCGCATTAATGATCAAGTCAGCATGTCCTGATGCTTCCGCTATCGCGGGATCGTCAGGAGCCATCGCACAGAATCTTTCTCCAGGAACCTCCAGATGGTTGGGCTGATTTTTATAAGCATGAAGAGCAGTTGTTAATGTTTGTGCTTTTTCTAAGGTTCGGTTTACCAGCCATAACTGGTCGCAGCCAATCCGGGCACACTGTGTGGCGATGGCTTGGCCGGCGCCTCCTCCAACTCCAATAATCATGACCCTGAGGTCAGCCAAATCGATGCCGAAGTCTTCACGGATGGCACGCACAAGGCCTGGGGCATCGGTATTGTGACCTAGAGTCTGATCGTCAAAAATTAATGTGTTCACTGCCCCTAACGCACGGGCATCTTCGCTAAGTTCATCACAGCAATCGATCACCTCGAATTTGTGTGGGACGGTCACGTTGCAACCGATGAAATCGAGCTCTTTCATTCGCTCCACAGCCTCGGCAACTTGCCCAGGTCGAACCTCGAGGCGAATGTATCGGAGATCTTTCCCTTGGTCATCCAGTGCTGCCTGATGCATCGCAGGCGAGGCCGAGTGACTCACCGGGTGACCAATGACAGCTAATCGGGCAGGCTTATCGGCACCACGATCGAGTTTTTCACGGCTTGAGAGATCTGAGATTTGGTAGACGTCTTTCATGGGGAATTGGAATTTAGAGTATCGATATTGTGCGCTGGATTCGACGGATGCTCTCGTCTTTTCCAAGGATTTCGAGGATCGCACCAAGATCGGGGCCACCGGGTTGACCGCTGAGAGCAAGACGAGTAGGGAACATGAGTTGCCCTGGCTTGGCTCCATTGGCCTTGGCCGTGGTACCGATAGTTTCTTTGGCCATTGTCCAATCATCGACGCTTTTGAACGCTTCTGCAAGTTTTTCCAACAAACCTTTGGCGGCGTCATTAGCCCGAACTTTTTCTAATGTGGTCTCATCGTAATCGAATTCAGGCTTTATAAAAAAGGCAATGGCGGTTGGCACTTCGGCTAGCAACTTCACCTTTTCCTGAACCGAGGCCGCAATGGCGGTGTAGTTTTCAGGTAACTCATAACCAGCTTGCTTTACGTAAGGGGCAGCAGCATTGGCGAAATCAGCAGAATCCATCTGCATCAAGTGCTGTTGGTTGATCCATGCACACTTCTCAGAGTCAAACTTGGCAGGGGATCTATTGACGCCCTCCAGACTGAAGCGCTCGATAATCTCGCTCATCGGCATGATTTCAGATTCATCTTTGGGGGACCAACCTAGAAGAGCGAGGAAATTGAATACAGCTTCGGGTAGGTAGCCGTCATCTGCATAACCACCGACGGCGGCTCCTGTGTCGCGCTTGCTCATTTTAGATCCATCCATATTAAGGATTAATGGGATGTGACCATACTTGGGCGGTTCCACACCAAAGGCGTCAAATAGCTGAAGGTGTTTAGGGGTGTTCATTAAGTGGTCTTCACCTCGTAGCACATGGCTGACTTTCATCTCCAGGTCGTCGACAACATTTACAAAGTGAAAAACATAGGAACCATCGGATCGTTTTACGACCATATCAGGGGTGTTGGACTCGTCTCTGTAGTCGATCGTCACTTCGCCGCAAATCAAGTCCTGCATCGTGATCGGCTTACGCGCGAATTTGAATCTCCATGCTCCGTCGTCTTCGTAAACACGATCATCAGCCTTCAACTTATCAAACCATTTATCGTAGAGTTCATTTCTTTGGCTTTGATAGTAGGGGCCACAGTCGCCCACTGTATCACCATCAGCTTGCGGGCCTTCATCCCAATCAAGCCTCAGGTATTCCATACCATCGAAGATCGCTTTTCTGGCCTCTTCAGTGTTTCTTGCTTCATCCGTGTCTTCTACACGTAGAATGAAGGCTCCGCCATGTTTGCGAGCATAGAGCCAATTAAAAAGAGCCGTCCGAGCACCTCCTACATGGAGGTAACCAGTCGGGGAGGGGGCAAAGCGGGTTCGCACTTGAGCGTTATTCAAAGATTCGTTCACGGGCGCGGTTTAACGCGACATCACGCAGAGCGCAAGCATGGAGCGTGTGACACGAATAATATCGATTATTACGGAAAGGTGAAAAATCTCTAAATCCATAGGCGTAGCCATACACACAATGCACCCTTCATGTATCCACTGGAAAAATCTAATGCTACCTTCAGCGATGGTTTTGGTTTCCATTTGGAGTCTTTATCTGGGTGCCATGGCTGTGTTCCAACCCATGGAATCCACCACCGAGGATAGTGACTCTAAATCGACTCAGCATAGTGATGCTATCGGGCACAATGGGGATTCAATTGCTCGCTCTGTAAGCCGTTCATCTGAGGAGGACGAAGCAAAGTCAGCATCGCGTGGCGATAGCCAGAATAGCCAGAATGGTAAGGGGCAAGGTGTTTCCTCTACCGGTTCTTCTGCCAGTAAAGGGAAAGTAATGGTGAAGCCGCTAAGTAAGTCTAAACTGGTGAGCCATCCATCGAATCGATTAGCTACCAAACTAGGACGAACTCCCACCAAGGTGAAAACCAGCTCGGCTGAAGCAAAGGCAAAGGTCGCCCTCCGTGACTCAATCATTAACGAGGCCGTCGCGCTTGCTCTGGACAGCGAAAAGCCGTCGGAGAATCTGATCGCCGTTGCCATGGAGCAATATCGTCGTGGCGAGAAAGATGATGCGCGGGCTATCTTATTGATGGCCGAGAAAATGGCAGCAGACCCCGATGATCAAATAGCTTCGTCAAAGGCAGTGAGAGCTGTGGTCAAGGCCATGCTCGCTCAACGCCAGGCTGAAGATGCGATGTTTGCCCTTCAAAATATCCAGAACGTAAGAGAACGCGAACAGGCAATTGCCGAAGTTGCCGCATGGACTGCGCGTCTTGGTGAGGTGGATGCGGCGCGTAATTTAATCATACAGATTGTCAATGCACGTGATCGTGATGTTGCCCTGGTTGCCATCGCAGAGAGCGAGGCTGCTTACGAGGGCGTAGCTGTCGCCATGCTAACAGTAACTACCATTGCCAATGAAAGAAAGAAGGACGATGCCTACCGCCGCATCGCCATAAAACGCGGAGCTCTCAAGGACTTTCCGGGAGCGGAACAAGCGATTCAATTGATCAAAAGTGATAAACTGAAGGACTCGACATTTACATCGCTAGCCCGACAGCGCGCACGGGGTGGCGACGTTGCCGGTGGCCTGCAGGCATTGCAAAGTGTGCACGATCAATCGATGGCCGATATCTCCCTTCGTGAACTGGCAACCGAATTGGCCCGATCAGGCCGTTTTTCTACAAGCGCCTACGTCACATCACAAATTCGTGGTGAACGTGAACGATCCTATGCTCTGGAAAGCTTATCTGTTGAGCAAGCTCGTGCAGGTGACCTCAGCGGGTCGTTAGTCAGAACCGACTCCATCCAAATCGATTCTGTAAGGGAGCGCACACTAAAATCAGTATCCTCCGTGACGGCCGACAAAGGCAGCCCGGCACAAGCTCGTAACGTCGCGATAAGAATCACCTCAGGTAAGGAACGAGACCGTGCCTACCGTGCGATCGCTCAAGCCGCAGCGGCTGATGGTGATCATGTGACGGCATATAACACTCTTCAGGATATCAACCGCTCGGATGAAAAGGCGTTAGCGCTCGTGTCGATGGCACGTACTCGACAAAGACAGGGCGATAATCGTCAGGCGCTTGCAATGTTGGAAGATGCCAGCAGGGAGTCGCGTGAGGTGAGATCTGCCAGTACAGTGGATCGCATCCAATCTGATATGGCTGTGGCCTATGCCGAACGTCAGGAATCTGGACACTCATTACTCCTCGCCGATAATATCCAAAATCAACGTCGCCGTGATACCACCTACGGATCTCTGGCACGCACCTTGGCGGGTAGCGATATTTACGCCGCCCAGCAGTCGGTGCTTTCCATTTCATCCAATGAACTCCGCATCACAGCTGAAGATGCTGTGGCGCGCACGCACGCCAAAAATGTTTCACCTCAGGATGCTGTTAACAGCGCTAGAGCGCTGACTCCTGGGAGGCAGCAAATTGTATTCCTGCTCGAAGTGTCGCGGAAGACATAGTGAAACTCTCGGATATCAGTGTGGACTGATCGGCCTGACTGAGAAAAGAAGGATTCGTGGTTTTCCTTTCTGAAATGGCGACTAGGATTGGCCGCATGAAGAAAATCGCCCCGCATTGGCAGATTCTGTTGGCTCTCGTACTAGCCACTGGCACAGCTATCGTATTTCGTAATATTAGCCATGTCGTCGCAGAGGATTCCTCAGCGTTTTATTTTATCCGGAATACGATCGCGGTCAGCGATTTCATTGGCAAGTTGTTTATCCAAGCATTGAAAATGGTCATTGTGCCACTCGTTGCGAGTTCGATTATTGCAGGCATTGCAGGGCTCGGAGGAGTGAAGGGGTTTGGTCGTTTGGGCATGAAGACACTTGGTTTCTATCTAAGCACGAGCCTTGTGGCTGTTCTCGTAGGCCTATTACTTGTTAATACGATCCAGCCAGGGTTGGAAAATGGAAAAGCAAATCCTGAAATCCGAGCCGCGCTTGAACAGAAAGCCGATAGCGCCAGCCAAGCAGAGAAAGACAAGGTTGCCGTTGCCGCCGAGAGAAAACCTGGTGATTACGCGGACCTGTTTAAAAAAATGATCCCGCCCAATGTATTTAAAGCCGCTACGGATAACGGCCAGTTACTCGGTATGATCTTCTTTTCCATTCTATTTGCCATCGCAATGGCAAAACTACCCGTGGACAATATGCTGCCACTTCTGGGGAGTATCCAAGCGATCAATGACGTCATGATTAGGGTGACTCAGTGGATCATGATGCTTGCTCCTATTGGAGTATTTGGATTATTGCTGCCAACGGTATTCAAGAGTGGTCCCGATATTTTCATCAGCCTAGGTAAGTACTTTCTGACGGTGGCATTGGCTCTAACAATTCATCTCTTTGTGATCATGCCGCTGGTATTGAGCTATGTTGCCAAAGTTAATCCGTGGGCACATTTCCGAGCTATGAAGATGGCCATGCTGACGGCGTTTTCCACAGCATCATCTTCGGCCACACTGCCGGAAACGATGTATTGTGTGCAGAAGAACTCAGGTGTCTCCAAGAGGGTTTCAAGTTTTACTCTGCCATTAGGAGCCACGGTCAATATGGATGGCACGGCACTTTATGAGTGTGTGGCAGTCATGTTTGTCGCTCAAGTCATGGGGATCGAACTCGGCGTAGCGGCGCAGTTTGCCGTCGTGGTCACCGCCTTGCTTACCAGTATTGGCGTAGCCGGTATCCCATCGGCGAGTCTCGTGGCTATCCTGTTAATTCTCAATAGCTCTGGAATTCCAAATGCGGAAATGGCAGTTGTTGCCCTGTTATCTGTCGATCGCTTGCTCGATATGAGCCGAACAGCAGTCAATGTCTTTGGTGATTCATGCGCTGCTGTCTGCATCGCAAAATCCGAAGGGGAGGAGCTATCGATTTGATAGAGCTGAAAGAATGAGGATAAAGTAGGCGTTATTAATTAGAGATCATGGATCCCGCCGAAGAACACAAAAGTAATCCGCTGCCACCCTCACAAGGTGTTGAGGGGGGAGTTGTGGACTCAAATCAGTTTGTCATAAGCGACGAAAGGTTCTCATCGGCTCTGCCGTCCTTGGCGTCGGCATGATGGGGGCGTGTGTTGGGTACCGATTCCGAAATGAATTAGGTGAGACGCTTCGTCGGTTAGCCTCTCTCGATAACTCATCAGCATCGCCTGATTCTCAAAATCAGCAAACGCGACAACCCCGTGCAGTATCTGAGCCCAAACGAATTGTTGCGACCTCATTTTAAAACACGTGGTGGTGTATGTAGTGGCGTTCCTCCTGAACATCTTTGGAGGAATATGGTTGTTACCGTTCGAGTGGCAGATGAAATACGTCGTCGACTGGGTGTTCCTCTGCACACGGTGGCTTCAGCCTATCGATCGCCACAGTATGATGCCAAGTGTCCAGGAGCCTCGAAATATTCCCAGCACATGCACAACAGAGCACTCGACCTCGTCTACGCATGCCCACCACGCGAGGCCTTTGATGCCGCGGACCAGCTTCGCAAGGAGGGATTCTTTAAAGGCGGAATTGGCCTCTACAGCAACTTCATCCACATCGATACCCGTGGTCGTAATGCCACGTGGGGTGTGTGATGTAGATTTCACTCTGCCTCCAAAAGAGGAAGGGATTTTTGGTCTAGGCCAGACTGATGCTGAGACAACGGTTTTGAGTGCATGAAGTTGGCCTTCAGCCAACATATGTTTCCTTACCATGAACCCAGGGATGCAGGCGGTGCCTTTTCCCTGGGCTGATATGAATTTCTCCGTTGGAGAAGGTGGTAAATAGGCTTAACGAAGTGCCATTCGTTTAAGGATGAACGAATCAGTTGGTCACTTTAGCTCCTTGATACGAAGATTGCGGAACTTGTAGGTTTTCCCCTTTTCGCCGTGATGCTGGATGCCGATTACTCCCGAGGCATCTTTTGAATCTTTAACATCTGTTGTCACCACGCCGTTTACTGCGATGGTGATGTGATCTCCCTTGCAGGTAATGCGGTAGGTATTCCAATCGTTGCGTTTAAATGAATCTCCAGCCCTTTTACGAAACTCCGCCTCACTCTTTTTATCGCCCTTGATGGGACTGATAAACCACCTGCGGCGTCCCTCGTCATAAAGGCCGCCGGACCACTTGCGGTTCGGGTCGCCGTCTACCTCGGACTGGTATCCAAACACTTTCCCCGGCTGCTCATGCGCACGGAACATAAATCCGCTGTTAGCTTTTCCCTCGGGAAGCAAGATTTGAGCTTCGAAAATGAAGTTGCTGTATTTTTTATCGGTCACAACAAAAAACTTCTTATCCCCCGTGAGGTGGATTTCTCCATCCACGACCTTGATCTTGCCCCACTTGTAGGGGTTGTGCCAGCCGTCCATCGTCTTACCATTAAAAAGCGGGGTAAAGCCATCGGTATCGGATTTTTCCTCTGCCATTGCAATCGGGGCACCAAGGCAAATGAGGAGTGGTAATAGAGTTTTTTTAAGTTTCATCGTTCAATTGGGTTCTGAACATTTACTTTACGTCGGGGTAAAAGGATACTCATTTCTGAGGGTGCCATGCAACTAAAAGAACAGGCAGGTCGCCCTGCAGGTCGGTTGAAAAGCC
>JASJLI010000126.1:0-38334 GCA_037620805.1 Akkermansiaceae bacterium | reverse complement strand
TGGCTCAGGGACAGGAGCGGCAGCCATCTCATATCCTAGATCAGTAAGAAATGCCACATCGAGCTCGGTAAGTTCTTTCCTGATCCCAAGAGTGATGGTGGGGGATATGATAGCCTCTTGCAAAAATCCGTCATTGAGCCGAACGCTCGCCAGGTTACTGAGGGCGTGATGGCCATCGGCTGCGATCAGGTTGGAAGTTCCAGCAGCGAGTGATGCTTCGTCGCCGAGCCAATAGCTTCCATTGTTGAGGTTTTCCCATGTCTGGGATGTACCAATACCCATGACGTGAAGAATTTCATGGAGAGCAACGGAGTAGAAGTCAGTTTTTCCCGTCGCAACGGGTGTGTTGGCATCATAGTGCCAGAAATCACGTGAGCCATCATTATCGGTATCGGAGTCGAATCAGAGATTGCCCACACCCAGACCGTAATCTAGATCGTATTCGCCAATGTAGCCAGAGTAGTTAGCCGCACCTGATATCGTACCCAAGATGGGTCCGCTGCCGCGGCCCATACCAGCATTGGAATTAGCTTCTGCGAGGTCAATAGCGTCAATCAACTCATCGGCTTGCCCTATTCCTGAAATTAGAACGCCAGCTCCTCCAGCGCCACCTTGACCAAGCGCTAAGCCTGAGAGTTTACGTGTGCCTAAGTAGATTACAACGGTATCGTCAGCGATACTGGGAGCATTGATGGTTTCTTGGTTTCCTGTGACAGGATTGATGTAATTCCAAGACCAATCGAATTGGGCTGTTGTGCTGCCATTCGTTCCTGAGTAGATGTCAGAACTGATCCCAGTCAGTTTACTTGAGAGAACGCTGCCAAGATCCGAGGCTACCTTTTCTAGAGCTGCTTTGGCATCGGGATTAGAAGAAAAGAATCGATTTGCTGCCTCATCGTGGAAGAAATCCAGTTGGATGTTGAGACCCATAACCGAGGAGGTTAGGGCGAGGAGGGCGGCAAAAACATTTTTCATAGAGAGTAGGGGGCGAAGAGTTGCACGGGGACACACGTTTTTTAAACTTCGGCAAGTGAAATAGTCGGAAAACCCAAAATGTAAAAAAATACGTAATTTATTTGATTTTTTGTTAAGTAAGGGCGATAAATTGCGCATGCCCTATGTTTTTCGTGCTGTGTCGATCGATCCCAAGGTAGGATCAGCTAAGGGCCACTATTATTAAGCTGATGAATTTTAAATACCGAAATTCTGTTTTTGTGCGTGCAATTCTTCACTGCGAGAGTATGTGTAATATTAGGCGAATGAGGGTAAAACTCATACGTCATAATGAATAGATCACCATGCATCATCAACGCTCAGCCTACTCCTTACGGCGCATCCGGAGAGTCGCATACCATTTCCTGTTGAATGTGGTACTCGGCATTATAGCTATAAGCGCCGTCGTCTATAGCGTTTATTACCAGAATGAAACTTGGCTCTATGCTAGTCTAGGCGGTGTCGTATTTTGGCTGATTTCCAGCGTCTTTTTTTATATCAAAGGGGCAGGGGTTCGGTGTTCGTTGTGTATGACGCCACTTTGGTTGGGGAGCAAATGCCAGAAGCATAAGAATGTAAAACCCGCTCTCGGTGTCAGTTATCGACTAGGTATGGCCACAGCCGTTGTTTTTAAAGGGCATTATCGCTGCCCGTACTGCGGGGAGCCATTTAGTGCCTTAAAAATCCGAGGTGACCAGCGGCGAGGCTGATGAGTCCCACTACTAGGCGAAAGAGCTCGGCTAAAGAGTGTGGCTAAGGAACTGGGCTTGCTGTTTGCGCGAGTTGGTGTTGTATAATCCACGTGTCTGAAATTGTTATTGATATTGCGGAAACACGCAAAAAATACCGAGGTGGAGTTGAAGCTCTTCGCGGAGTTTCACTGCAGGTGCCCGGGGGGGGGGTATTTGGTTTGCTAGGGCCAAACGGAGCAGGCAAGAGCACTCTGGTTAAAATCCTGATGAGCATCGTCCGTCCCACTCAATGTAATGGCTCGATGTTAGGTTCACCGGTAGGTCATAAACCGACCTTAGCCCGGGTAGGATACCTGCCCGAGCACGCACGCTTTCCCGAATATTTAAAAGGAGGTGAGGTGATCCGCTATGTTGCAGGACTTGCCGGCGTGTCTCGATCCACCGCCAAGCAGCGCTCCACGGAGTTACTGGAAATGGTTGGCATGAAAGACTGGGGCAACCATAAAATGGGAACCTACTCAAAGGGTATGAAACAGCGCATTGGCCTAGCTCAAGCTCTCGTGAATGATCCTGAAATTGTGTTTCTCGATGAGCCCACAGATGGGGTCGACCCCCAAGGCCGCCTAGAAATGCGCAACTTGCTTCAAACCATGCGTGATCAGGGGCGAACCGTATTTATCAACAGCCACCTATTAGGTGAGTTAGAGATGATCTGCGATAGCGTTGCGATCATGGACAAGGGACAAATCATCCGTCAAGGAACGATCGGTGAGCTAACTGAAAAGAGTCAGCGCTATGAACTCCGAACGCAGGGGGATATTTCTTCTGATTTACTGAATAAATTAACATCCGATGGCGTCGAGATCGAAGGTGATACCATGAGTGTTTACCAAGCAGATCCCGCGCCGATGCAGCCCATTCTGGATGCCTTACGATCTGAAGGAGTCACCATTGTTGAATTGCGAGAAGTCCGACAATCGCTCGAAGAGCTCTTTATGGAGTCAGTCAGTGGCGATGGTGTAGGCGGCATTCAAAAGAATTCCACGCCACCACAGCTTCCACGAAAGGAGACAGTCTAATGCGACAGATACTAACCATTTTATGGGATTCCTACCGTCTGCTAGCAGCGAAGAAGTTGTTCTGGATCGTGCTGTCATTATCCGTTCTTATTTCAATGTGCTACGCATCAGTAGGGTTCACGCCTGAGGGCATCTCTGTGTTTTTTGGAGCCTACCATATCGAGAGCGATATTATCGTCGCTGATAGTATCTTTGCCGAATACCTCTACATGATGATTTTTACCGATTATCTAGTTCCGTGGTGGCTGGGTATGTTCGCCCTCGTATTGGCGCTGATTTCCGTCTGCCCTGTTTTTCCTGATTTTCTGAAGAGTGGCTCCATTGATGTGGCCGTCTCCAAACCAGTGAGTCGGGTAACTCTGTTTCTGGTTAAATACCTAGGCTGTCTGCTCTTTGTGGCGATTCAGGTTCTGATCTTCTGTGTGATTGTATTTTTCGCGCAAGGCTTACGGGTTAATGCTTGGAATGTGGAGATATTCTGGGCCGTGCCGTTGCTTACCTTTGTATTCAGCTTGATCTACTGCGTGGCCGTTTTGACGGCGGTCTGGACCAGATCGACGTTGTTTTCGCTGCTCATGGCTCTGCTGATGTGGGGTGTGACTCTCGCTGTGCAGTGGGCGGAGATGTTCGCCTATGCTGAGGCCTATACAAAACCCGCCGTTGGCATGCAGATGGATTTTAAAACGGGTGAGATAAGTTACTCGGACGAGCCCCAAGAGCCCGACGCTGGCATGGTGAAGTTTCACAACATTGTAAAAGCCGTTGGCTCGCCACTGCCTAAAACCCGTGAAGCCACCTATCTGCTGAAAAAAAAAATATCCATCCAAGGCAAAAACATGACCCGAATGACGGAGTTCATTGATATGAGCGCAGATAAATATGAGCGTCGCCAAGCCAAGGCTCAGGAGGCTTATGAGAACCGGCACTCGCAAGTCTACATCATCGGAACCTCGCTGGCATTTGAGTTCTGTATTCTAGGTTTAGCCTGCTGGATGTTTACTCGAAAAGATTTCTAACCTTCCAAACAATTACGAGAAATGCCCGGTTGGACAGGTGAGTGGTTGGTATTTGTCGGCGTCATGGCGCTCGGCCAGTTCAGTCCTGGTCCCGACATGCTGCTGCTGACCAGAACGGCTCTGGCCTCAGGTCGGAAATCCGGCTGTTGGACCGCTATCGGGATAGCCTGTGGGCTGGCCTTCCACGCCGCGATTGCGGTGACCGGAGTGGCAACACTATTGGAGAAGGGGGGCTGGATCAGCACTACTTTGAAGTGCATCGCTGCGGCCTACTTGATCTGGCTCGCCATTCAGTTGATTCGAAGCGGTTTAAAAGCTGGCAGCCTAAAAGTGGGGAAATCAACAACGGTGAGCGACACATCTTTCGCAAACTGGAAACGTGGATTATTATGTAATCTTCTAAATCCCAAGGTGGCCGTCTTTCTTGCCGGGGTGACGGCACCTTTTTTAGTCATCGGGGATGCTCCCGATCGATGGCCCCTTATGCTGTGGGCCACCATAGTGCTCGAAGGTATCGTGCTGTGGTGCGTGTGGGTATTCCTGTTGCAGGCACGCATCATCCGTGAGTGCTACCTCAAGGCGGCACATTGGTTCGACCTCGCCTTCGGCGTGGCTCTTCTAGGCGTGGCAGCCGTGCTTGTTTTTACAAGTTATACCACTTGAACCGTCAGATTAGCGGAATGACGTCGATTGATTGGATTGTAGCAAGGCGCAAGGAAGGAGCATAGCGGGCTATGTGACTGACGCGCAACGCCGCTAGAATCCAAACAATCGGCGTCCCTTCCATCTCAGCTATGCTGACTATTTCACCCAACCTTAAAAAATAATCATTACGTTAAGATGACTGTTCAATTGGTATTAGCGGCAATCGCCTCGGCCATTTCCACGGTGCCGACTTTCTTCTCGCCGTCATTGCCGGTGAAGATGTCGCCGGTGCGTAGACCGGAATCAATCGCGGTGCTAACAGCGGCTTCAATAGCGTCCGCCGCAGCAATTTCGCCTAGCGAATAACGTAGCATCATCGCAGCGGAAAGAATTTGGGCGATCGGGTTAGCGATACCTTGACCCGCAATGTCAGGGGCTGATCCACCTGATGGTTCATACATGCCGTAGTAGAGTCCACTGTCGTTTTTATTTCCTAATGAAGCACTGGGAAGCATTCCGAGCGAACCGGAGATCATGGCCATTTCATCGGAGAGAATATCTCCAAAGAGGTTACCGGTAACGATCACATCAAAACCACAAGGGTTTTTGACAAGCTGCATGGCGGCATTATCGACGTAGAGGTGAGAGAGTTCGACTTCAGGGAACTCCTTGGATACTTCAATCACGGTTTCACGCCAGAGCACGGAGTTCTGTAGAACGTTGGCTTTATCAACCGAGCAGAGACGTTTGTCTCTGCCCATTGCTGCAGCAAATGCAATGCGGGTGATCCGCACGATCTCGCTCTTCTTGTAAACCATGGTGTCGATGGCAACAATGTCGCCATCTACTTCGGTAATACTTTTAGGCTGCCCAAAGTAGATACCGCCTGTGAGTTCACGGACGCAGAGGACATCGAATCCATCCGCGATGATTTCCTGTTTCAGTGGGGATGCATGTGTCAGCGATGGGAGGCAAACACCCGGACGAAGATTAGCAAAGAGGTTGAATTTCTTACGTAATGGCAGAAGGGCTCCTCGCTCAGGTTGCTGATCAGGGGGGAGGTTTTCCCATTTTGGGCCACCGACAGAGCCAAACAGGATGGCATCGGCCTTTTCGCAGGATGCAACGGTTTCGTCGGGAAGCGGGCTTCCCGTAGCGTCGATGGCAGCGCCACCAACGAGTTGAACGTCTTTTTCAAACGTGAGAGAAAACTTCTCAGCGGCAGCGTCCAAAACGAGCATGGAGGCGTCCATAACTTCGGGGCCAATGCCGTCTCCGGCTAGCACGGTAATGTGATGTGTCTGTGACATGCGCGCTATGTAGTCATTTTTTGAGGAAGTTTGAAGTTTTATTAACGACGAAGCGTGTACATCTTTTGCCCGTGGATCTTACTATACACTTTCTCTGGCTGACCGGTGGTCTTGTGCTTCTCTATTTTGGTGCCGAATGGCTTGTTAAAGGAGCTTCTGAAATAGCACTCCGGCTGGGTATCTCCCCGCTGGTGGTGGGACTGACAGTGGTGGCCTGTGGAACCAGTATGCCCGAGCTTTTGGTCTGTCTGAAGGCAAACTCCCCTGAGGTGATTGCCGCTCCTGCCGGCTGGTTCGGGTTTCAAGTCGAGCTGGGAGCGACGAGTCCGGATATGGCACTGGGTAATGTTGTGGGATCAAACATCTTTAACATTGCGCTGATCCTCGGGGTCGCGGCACTGATTCGTCCAATCGTGATCCACTCGCAGCTGATACGGCGCGAGATGCCTATCTTGCTGATAAGCTCCCTCACCTTCGTCTGGATGATGCGTGATCTGTCGCTGGCCCAATGGGAAGGCTTTATTCTGGCGACGGGTATCATTGTTTACATCATCGCTAATGTCCGATTGTCGAAAAAGGCTCGGCACACTAAGCAGTTCGAGGAATTTGGAAAAGATGAAATCGAGCAGTCGAAAAAGGGAGGTTCGCGCGTGCTGGTTGATTTAGCCCTTATCCTGGTAGGTATGATTGCCCTAGTCGCTGGCGCCGAGCTATTAGTGAATCATGGTGAATCCATTGCAGTGTTGTTTGGCGTGCCGGATGTAATTATCTCACTAACATTGTTTGCTCTTGGAACATCATTACCTGAATTAGCCACCTCCATCGTGGCCGCACTCAAGCGTCAGGGGGATATCATTACGGGGAATGCCATTGGCTCGTGTATTTTTAATTTACTCGCGGTGCTAGGTATTACTGCCAGTGTGAACCCTATCCATGGTGGCGCGATCTCATGGCTTGACCTTGGCGTGATGCTCGGACTCACAGTTCTGATTATTCCACTCATGTGGTCTCGGAAGAGGCTCTCTAGAATAGAGGGGGGGCTGCTTGTTTTTGCAGCCTTCGGCTATGCCACACTCGTTGTGCTGATTCAGCGTTGATTAACCAAGGTGGGTACCCCCCCACACGCTGATGAACGTACAGGGGTATTGATATGTAAGTTATTGTGAAAAATGCAATTTACTTATAGCCGATAATGAGCTCCATTTCTAGTGCTGTTCGCCATTTTCATTTTGACGTGAAAGGTGCCAGACCACTTGGGCTTGATGCGAATAACAGGAACGGCATCGCATTTGGTGTCTCGACCTACCTCATTCATATTTTCATCATAAATAATAATATCAACGTCGTAGGCGTCTGAGCATCCACCTCCGACAAGGACATACTGGGTGCCTGCCTTGAGCGTTGTAATTCCATCTTTACGGAGTAAACCGTGCCAGTAATCGTTTCGGAAGCTGATCCCCTGCTTCTTTAATGCTTGGGCGATTTTCAGGGCGCGACCCTTAGCTTGGGTTGTTGTTGCTTCTGCCGTTGGTAACAGAAGGATAGCTAACAGAGCTGCGACGGGGACGAGTAATTTCTTCATAGTAGTGGGATGCTAGCAAAAGGCATCCCGTCGGTTCAAAATAAAACTTTGTAACGAGAGCCTGAATTTTTTAACCAACGAGCCGACTACTTATTTCTTCGTAATAGAAGCATCACGGAGAATGAACTCATCAGCCAAAGCGATGTAGGCTCAGGTACGGTTGTATATCCGATGTCGACAAAAAAGGCAGCGTCTAACGCAGTCATCTCTCGGCGTTCGCCCTTACTTAGACTTGGCGTCATGGCGGCTTGCTGAACCGTTCCGTCTGATAGGCGGTTGCTCATGGTGCTATAGTCAATGTGACCGGTGGTGGGGTGGATTAAGTTTGTGCCGGAGCCGTGGACACTGTTTTGACCGTGTTAGCTGACAGTGAAGGTGTACTGAGAGTGAGATCGGCACCTGTTGAAGGATCTTTAAATAGATAGCTCCAGTTAAAGGTGGCTGTGGTGGAGCCATTTATTCCAGAGTAGGAGGATCTGACAGGTGCAAGCTCAGTTGTGAGCAGGGCGCTGACGTCTGCAGTTGCCTGCTCAACCGCAGCTTTGGCTTTGGCTCTACTTCCAAAAAAGTTATCAGATCCCGTATCGTAACCGTAATCCAGTTCGATATTAAATTCATCTACCTGTGGCACAGAGACTGCAGCCAGCAGGGTTGCAAGAGTGATGATTTTCCTCGAGGAGAAAACGAATAGGTGATCCATGGCTCACCTTATAGCGGCCATGGCACCTTTTCGAAAGTTGATAACCCTACAAGCTTAACAATCAAGTTTGGTTAACAAACTGGACACTGGTTGATCTGCTGAAAGAAATCGTTACCTTTATTATCGACCAGAATGAAAGCCGGAAAGTTTTCAACCTGAATTTTCCACACCGCTTCCATACCTAATTCTGGGTATTCGAGAACCTCGAGCTTTTTAATGTGATCAGTGGCTAAAAGCGCAGCAGGCCCGCCCGCAGACCCTAGATAGAAACCTCCGTTGTTCTTGCAGGCGTCGGTGACTTGCTGAGAACGGTTGCCCTTGGCGAGCATCACCATGGAACCGCCATGTTTCTGAAAAAGATCGACGTATCCGTCCATGCGTCCAGCTGTAGTAGGGCCGAATGATCCTGAAGCATAACCTTCAGGAGTCTTGGCTGGGCCGGCGTAGTAAACCGGGTGATCCTTTAAATACTGAGGTAGATCACCTTCGGCTTCAAGGCGTTCCTTGAGCTTGGCGTGCGCGATGTCACGAGCCACAATGATCGTGCCCGAGAGAGAGAGGGCTGTGGTCACTGGATATTTGTTCAGGGTTTCCAGAATCTTGTCCATGCCTTCATCGAGGTTGACCGCGACGCCGCTGAATTTCCAGTCCTTGTATTTCTCTGGAATATACTGACCAGGATTGGTTTCCAGTTTCTCGAGGAAGATACCGTCTTTGGTGATCTTTGCCTTGGCTTGTCGGTCGGCCGAACAGGAAACACCAATACCAACCGGGCAGGAGGCGCCGTGACGGGGGAGGCGGATGACCCGAACGTCGAGAGCGAAGTACTTGCCACCGAATTGCGCACCGATACCAATCTCGCGAGCGGCGAGCAGAAGTTCCTCTTCCATCGCGGTATCACGGAATGCCTGTCCGTGTTCGTTTCCTTCGGTAGGTAAGTCATCATAATAACGAGTCGATGCCATCTTGACGGTTTTGAGGCAGGTTTCCGCCGATGTTCCACCCACGACAATCGCGAGGTGGTAAGGTGGGCAGGCAGAAGTTCCCAAGGTTTTCATTTTCTCAATACAGAAGGCTTTTAAACTAGCAGGATTGAGCAGGGCTTTAGTTTCTTGATAGAGGAAGGTCTTGTTAGCCGAACCACCACCTTTGGAAACAAAGAGGAACTTGTAGGCGTCACCTTCAGTTGCATAGAGATCAATCTGGGCTGGGAGGTTGGTCTTGGTGTTGACCTCTTCATACATCGTCAGGGGAGACGATTGAGAGTAGCGCAGGTTCTCCTCGGTGTAGGTTTTATGGATGCCGCGTGAGATGTGTTCGCTATCGTCACCGATGGTGCGAACGTTCTGGCCTTTTTTGCCGATTACGATTGCCGTTCCCGTGTCCTGACAGGCAGGAAGGATACCGTGGGAGGCGATTTCCGCGTTTTTCAGCAGCATCAGAGCGATCATGCGATCGTTGTCGGTGGCTTCAGGGTCGTCCAGAATCGCTGCAACCTGTTGAATATGTGAGCTGCGGAGCTTGAAACAAATTGACTTGGACGCTTCGTTGGCAAGAAGAGTCAGGGCTTCTGGCGCTACTTTGAGGATACTTTCCCCTTCAAATTCGGTCGTGGAGACGTGTTCGGTACTGATTTGCTCATATTCCGTGGTGTCAGGGCCGAGCGGGAAGGGGTCTTGGTAGTGAAAAGGTGTGGTCGACATGCTGATGGAAATTAAGTCTGGAGAGGGGGTTGAAGCAACCGGAAACGATCAAATTGCAAGAAAAGTGAAGTTTTGAGTAAAAATGGCTTGATTTGCCCGCCCGATTGGCTATTCCCACCCCCCCGTTATGGCAAAGAAATCATGGATCGCGCGCAACAAGCGCAAGCAAGCAACCGTCGCTAAGTATGCAGATCTGCGCAAGCAGCTCAAACAAGATAAAGACTATGTTGGTCTCAGCATGCTACCACGCGACTCGAGCCCCACTCGTTTGGTAAACCGTTGTGAAAGCACCGGCCGTCGTCACGGATTCCTCCGTCGTTTCAAGCTTTCACGTATTGCATTTCGTGAGCTTGCTTCGCATGGGATGATCCCCGGCGTCACCAAGTCCAGCTGGTAATACCAGCAGACTCGACTCAGTTGTGATACTTTTTTGACGCAAGGTGGGCCCGAAAGGGATTCCTGCCTTGCGTCTTTGTTATTTTCAAGATCTGATGGATGCAGATCATTAATACGCAGAAATGCCCCTCTACGAATATATTTCAGAAAACGCCGACGACTCGGACCGAAGTTGTCGTGTCTGTGCGAAGGGGTTTGAACTACGTAGACCTATTGACCGTGAAGCATTGGTGGTATGCCCTCTCTGTAAGAATTCAGTGAAAAAGGTCATTAGTCAGGTGAATACCCCCAAATATGCCAAGCCACTTTCCATTATTGATGCCAAGAAAGCTGGCTTCACAGTGCTTGAGAAAAAAGATGAAGGCGTTTACGAGAAACAATAATGGGCGCGACATTTGACATCTTGGCTTCTGGAGGAGCACTACATACGGATTATCCATCGTGGGGTCTTGTTTCAAAATACCTGATTGGGATCACCATTTTTTTGATTCTCAATGCGCTCTTTGTTGCGGCTGAATTTGCACTGGTAAAAGTGCGCAAGAGCCAACTCATCGAAGTTCAGGGAGATAAACCAGCTAAAGCGAACCTAGCACTTCATGCGCTTGCTAAGCTGGATGGTTATCTATCGGCCGGTCAGCTGGGGATCACCGTAGCATCTCTCGTACTAGGTATGTTAGGTGAACCGCTCGTGGCATTTTTTGTGGAACCCTTTTTGCAGAATGTTAGCCCTGCCACCCCAGATTGGCTCATCAAAGGTACTTCCTTTACCATTGCTGCCATCTCATTCTCCTTCGTCCATGTCATCATCGGCGAGCAGGTTCCCAAGGTGCTGGCCATCCGCAAGCCAGTTGGAACCACCCTTTATCTGATTCGTCCGCTTCACCTGTTTTACGTATTCTTCGGTTGGGCGATCTGGATCATCAACACCACCGCCAACTTCATTCTCAAAAAAGTCTTCCGCGTCGAGCCCGCAGGTCACGGCGATGTGCACTCCGCCGAGGAACTCGCTTTTTTGGTTGAGGAAAGTGGTAAACATGACCAGGTCACCGATACCGAACGTGAGATACTCATCAACGCGTTGGAGCTAAACGATATCTCCGTCAAAGACGTAATGACTCCACGTAGCGAGGTCGTTGTGCTGGATGTCGATGCAGATTTTGAAAAGAACCTTGGTGTCGCCATCCGCAGTAAACACACCCGCTTTCCGCTAGTCAAAGGGCACCTCGATCACGCCCTCGGCCTGATTCACATCAAGGACATTCTGACTTTGGTAAACGATGAGGATCCAGATCTGATGAGGATCAAACGTCAGATCAAGGTCGTGCCAGAAACCATGGCTCTCGACGTTTTACTTCAGTTTTTCCTCAAGGAACATTGTCACCTGGCGATGGCAGTGGATGAACATGGCGACCCTGCAGGCCTCGTATTCATGGACAACGTCATGGAAGAGCTCGTCGGTGATATTCAGGACGAATTCGATAACGAAAGCAGTCCGATCAAGCGCCTAAACGATAAGGAATTTATCGCCGAAGGAGCACTCACCTTGAATGAGCTATCCGATCATATCCCCGAACTCGATCTGGAAAGTGGTGAGATCTCCACAGTCGGTGGCTACATCACCCGCGAGTTGGGACATATCCCCGAACCCGAAGAGACACTCAAGGTGGAAGGCTATGAGGCCAAGGTCACAATCACAGATGGTCGACGCGTCGAGCAGGTGATTTTTCGTAAGCTGGATCCCGATGAAGATAAGAAATCCATCGATCGGACTCCGGCATCACCCTAGAGCTTTACTCGCTACAAGCATATCGTCGGAGGTTGCTCTCAGAGTGAAATGAGGTTAAATAGACCTGTGACCTCGCAGATCGATCAGTTTTTGCTCTACATCGCCACTGAGCGTGGGCTTTCCACCGCTTATCAGCTATCGGTGCGGCAGTCTCTTGATGCGCTCGCAAGATGGTTGGAAAAGAGAGGCACCACGGATTGGAATGACATCGGCACCGAAGACTTGTCCGGTTTTCTATCCAAACAGAAAGACCAGGGGCTGTCGGTATCCTCATTGCGTATCAATATGGTGCACCTAAAGATTTTTTTCCGTCGTCTAGCCGGCCAAAAGGTCATCATGGCCGATCCCGCCGAACCTCTCTTACCGCCACGTGGCGAACAACACCTGCCGGAGACTCTCAACGAGCAGCATGTCCAGTCGATGCTGGCATCAGTCGATGTTGATAAAATGTTAGGCCGACGTGATCTCGCCATCCTTGAGCTATTTTACGCATCCGGTCTACGCTTGTCCGAGCTATGTGGCTCACGACTCGAAAACCTAGACCTCGATGAAGGTTTCATCCGAGTTACGGGTAAGGGCGGGAAGACGAGGATTGTTCCTGTTGGAGGAAAAGCCCGCGAGGCCGTCGCTGATTATCTGAAAAACGAACGCTCTGAGTTAGTAAAAAAGAAAACCTCCTCGTGGATTTTTCTCAGTATTCGTGGCGGAAAAATCAGCCCTGAGCGCGTTCGTGAAATCGTTAAGCAACGAGCCAAAGCGGCGGGTCTCAAACAAAACGTCTACCCCCACTTACTGCGGCACTCATTCGCAACCCATCTCTTACAAAACGGAGCCGACCTCCGTGTAATCCAAGACATGTTAGGCCATGCCGATATCGCGACCACTCAGGTCTATACCCACGTCGATCAAAAAGGCCTTAAGTCCCTGCATCAGAAGTTTCATCCGCGGGGGTGAAGGGGGGGAGGGGGTGGCGATGTCTCGGCGGCTAGTTCATCACGGCTAGGGTATCGGCTGGTGATTGCGGCGAGGAAAAAAACAATTGAACTGATCTCCCAGCTGGTTCCCGTTAGGATAAAAAGAGTAAGGGCTGTGATTTCAAGCATGTCTCCATTACTGCCTGTGGTGGAGCGCATGAATCGCATCGATGCACTAACAAGAATGCCGATTGTTAGCATGCCGGAAACGAGTGATGTGATGGCAGAAATGATACATATTAAATCTCGTTTACAGCGGTAAGCTCGCCACTAGGAGGAACTACACCAGAGTAGTCCGACGATGAAAATAAACCATGACATACCACCTATGCCAAGTTGGACGAGTAAAAATTTCTGCATGAATCAGGGTGTGGAGTTAGGTTGTACTTGGAAGCGTTGCATGGTGCGATAACGCAGAATGGCAATTTGTTGCCGGCCTTCTAGGATCAGTCCGATACCGGCGAGGGTTTTACCCAAAGCGTCCAGTATGGCTGTTCCCCAGTAAAAATAGCGTTGCCACTCGGGATAGGGTGGAGTGTCCATGTAAGAGCTCCAACTTTCTTCATCCATGCCGGTGACTCTATCAATCAACTCGATCGAGGCAAGGTCATTTCGGAAAGCGGAAACGCTGAAATTTGATTCTTGGTATTTGGAGTTTGGTATTTGAAATTTTAAGACGTAGTCTACCCAATATGAACGTGCACCATCTTGAGCTATTCTACTACGTGGCGAAATATGAAGGTATCACGGCAGCTGTCAGGAAAATGCCCTACGGTATCCAACAGCCTGCGGTTAGTGGTCAGTTGCTCCAGCTTGAAAAAACCCTCGAGGTGAAGCTCTTTAATCGTCGACCCTTCAGTCTGACCGATGCCGGTAACGAACTCTACGATCACGTCTACCCATTTTTCTCACGTCTAGGCGACGTTGAGTCACGTTTAAAGGGCGAGGAGAGTCGTCATCTTCGGATCGCAGCCTCCGCCTCTGTCCTGCGGCATCACTTACCTGAGTTATTAGCTGATCTACGGGAGCATATTCCAGGACTGCGCTTAACCCTGCGTGATGCCGAGCCGTCTGATATTCAAGATTTTCTTGTTAGGCAACAGGCTGATCTCGCCGTTAGTATCATCCATCCTCGTCTTAGCGATGGGCTCAAAGCTGTGCAGTTGATGCGTTTGCCACTTGCGCTGCTGCTGCCAGCCCGACACAAAGCCAAAAAACTTTCCGATCTTCTTGATGACTCCTCTGGAGAGATTCGAGTTAAGGTTCCTCTGGTAGGGTTACCCGCGAATGAGGAGATCATGCAGCTTTTTCAGAAAGAAATCGATACCCGCAATCTTATCTGGCCGGTCGCGGTGGAGGTTGATTCGCTCGACGGCGTTCAGCAGTTTGTGCGTTGTGGGTTTGGCGCTGGTATTACCGTGAAAATTCCCGGTTCAGAACTTCCCAAAGGATTAAAATCGATCGAGCTGGCTGATTTTCCAGCTTTGGAAATTGGGATCGTCTATCAAGGCACTCTGAAGCCTGTAGCCAAGCAGTTTCTCGACGCAGCCAAAGAACGTGCGAAGTCGATTATATCCAACGATAAAGCTAAATAAACAAAATACGGCGGTTGGAGAGATCAAGATTACATCGGGAAATGAAAGACCTCTCGGATATGGCGGGTATTGTCTCTCATCGTGAAAACTCCAGAACGCATCAATAACAATACGACTCCGACCGGGCTTCCGCGTCGGAAATTTGTTCAATCCGCCACGGCAGCAGCCATCGCCGGAGCAATCAGTTTCCCCCACGTATCAAGAGCGAAGGATGCGACCAAAAACAAAGTTCTGAAGATTGGCCTGATCGGATGTGGCGGTCGTGGTTCAGGCGCAGCCAGCCAAGCCCTTGCCGCCGATCCCAATGTGAAGCTCTGGGCAATGGGGGACGCCTTCGGCAATCATATCGAAAAAGCCCACCAAAATCTGGAACAGAAATTTGGTGCCAAAATGGAAGTTGATGCGTCCCGCCGATTCGTTGGACTGGATGCCTTTGAAAAAGTAATCAACTCCGGCGTCGATGTTGTCCTGCTTGGCACACCTCCCGGATTCCGCCCCCAACACCTAGCTGCAGCGGTTAAAGCCGGGAAACACGTTTTTGCAGAGAAACCTATGGCTGTCGATATCGATGGTGTGAAGTCAGTCATCGCATCCGCGAAGCTGGCCCAAAGCAAAGGGGTTTCCATTCAGCATGGATTCTGCTGGCGTTATGCTCCCGCAGTACGTGCCGCCTACCAGAAAGTTCTCGATGGCGAGATTGGACGTATCATTTCCGTCTATGGAACCTTCATGTCTGGTGTGCCCAAGCCAATGAGCACGACCAACAGCAGGAAGCCTGAGTGGTCGGATGTCGAGTGGCAAATCAGGAACTGGTATGGCTACGAGTGGCTTTCAGGTGGGCCTCTCATCGAGCAGGCGGTGCATGCCGTCGATAAGGTAGCATGGGCAATGAATGACGTCGCTCCCGTCGCAGCCGTGGGGACTGGAGGTCGGATCCAGAGAAGCGATGCAGGTAATATTTACGATCACTATAACGTCGCTTACGAGTATCCGGATAATGTCATCTGTCATCTCGGTCAGCGACAGTTCAACGGAGCCCACAGGGAAGTTGTCGACCGTGTCTACGGCGACAAAGGAAGAATGGTGGGCCCAGGAAGGCCCATGATTTATGATGCCTCAGGTAAAGCCGTCTGGCGTCATAAAGGGAGCGCGCCAAATATGTACCAAGTTTGCCACAATGAGTTTTTTGCCGCCATCCGCGCAGGGAAGATTATCAACACGGGCGAATACATGGCGAACTCCACGGCACTAGCCCTCCTTGGGCGTGAAGCAGCTCAAACTGGCCAGCGTATCACTTGGAAAAAATTCATGGCCTCTAGCTGTGACCTCTCCCCGGATAGCTTGAAATGGGGTGATTCCCATAAGACTCCCGGCGTGCCTGTCCCGGGTAAGGGGTAAGGTTTAGTGGGCGATTGTTGAATCGGGTACATAAAAAACAGCCTTGGCATTAGTTTGCCAAGACTGTTTGTAGAATTTTAGGTAGTCAGGATTTATAGGAAATCGGCAATCACATCATCAAGCTGATCGATGAGTTCCTGCATCGTTTCCTCCGTCTCATTGCCCATGTTGGAAATACGGAATGTGGTTCCCTTGATCTTGCCGTAGCCACCGTTGATGAGGACGTTGTACTTGGCTCTTAATGCCTTGATGAAAGCGGTGACATCGAGTCGACCGTCGCTATTATCAATAGCGGTCAGAGACTTGGATTGATGGCCTTCAGGTGCAAAGTTCTTAAAGCCGTGTTTCTCCATCCACGCATGAATCATCTTGTTGAGGTTTTCATGACGAGCATAGCGCGCCTCCAATCCTTCTTCCATGATGCTGTCCACCTTCTGCTTGAGTGCATAAAGAAGTGAAACCGCAGGGGTGGATGGCGTGTTGTTCTTCGCCGCGTTTTTATCAAACTCGACAAAATCGAAATAGTAGCCGCGACCTTCTGTTGTTGATGCTCGCTCAAGTGCCGCTTCGGAAATGGCAAACACAGCGAGTCCCGGAGGCAGCGCGAGGGCTTTCTGCACTCCTGCCAATACGACATCGATGCCGAGCTTGTCCATTTCAATAGGAACAGCAGAGAGCGATGAAACAGTATCCACCACTAATAAAACGTCAGGGAACTCCTTCACCACAGCCGCAATGCCGGTGAGGTCGTTCATCACACCTGTTGATGTTTCATTGTGAACTAGAGTTACGGTATCGAATCCGCCTTCGCAAAGTTTGGCGCGCACGGCTTCAGGGTCGATTTGCTGACCCCACTCGACTTGGATTTTTTCGGCATTTTTGCCGCAGCTTTGAGCCACGCCATACCATTTGTCGGAAAAGGCACCACAGCAGAGGTTAAGCACCTTGGTTTGCACTAGGTTGCGAATAGCTCCCTCCATCACTCCCCATGCTGAGGAAGTCGAGAGGTAAACAGGACGTTCCGTGCCAAGGATCGGCTTAAGGTTGGGCTGTATACTGGCGTAAAGAGCTTCGAAATCACCACCGCGGTGACCGATCATCGGCTGGCACATGGCTTCGTAGGTTTCAGGAGCAATATCCACCGGTCCGGGGATGTATAACTTGGGTAATTTGGTTTGGGTAGCGTCAGGCATCGCAAGGCGATTATTCTGCCAATCTCTGAGTTGTCAAAGCCCTAGCGTGTCAGGTGGTCGATTTAATTGGGTATTTCTTTAAAAATTGAACTCGCGTGGATATGGGGCGGATTTGAGTGTGATTAAACCGCATTAACCCTTGCAATTCCTCAGGATTCTGGTTTATTCCCGCCTCCCGCACAAGGGCTGACTGGCAAGGAGCTGGTCTGAAACTATATAATACCATGAGTACAGAAACTGACACCGCAACAAACGTTGCCACTGAAGCCGACGACCAAAACGTCGAAGCCATCGCTAAGAAAAACGCTAAGGGTATCCCTGCGGCAGACATCAATCCCGCCGACTTCCGTCTAAACGATAGTGATACCGGAAGCGCCGATTTCCAGATTGCCCTTCTTACCAAGCGCATCAAGCACCTCACCGCCCACATGGGTGAGCACAAAAAAGACTTTGCCAGCCGCCGTGGTCTCCTCACAATGGTTGCCCAACGCCGCAAACTTCTCGATTACCTCAAAGGTCAGTCAGAAGAACGCTACGCCAAGATCCTTAAGGGCCTCGGACTACGTCGCTAACCACTTTCGCAAACGGTCACGGATTACTCCGTGGCCGTTTTGCTTATACCACCCACGTGACGAACCTCTTGTCTCACTCGTCCCACTGGGTTGGACATCGCCTTTGAAAAATTTCCGCAGGTCACTTTGATCGACCTCGCACTTAATCTTTCCCATCTCTGAGCAATTGTTGATTCAGGCTGGAGGCTTTGCCCTAAAAAATCGAGACGCCCGCCCCTACTGCAAAAAAAACAGAGCACACACGGTGCTAACGGGGGCAACTAACCAAACGCTAAAAAATAGCAAAAGAAGAAAGAAGAAAATATGAAAATGAATATCGAAAAAATAACGATCCCCGTAGGATCGAACCCGATCACTATTGAGACGGGTAAATTGGCCAAGTTGGCCGACGGCGCTGTAGAAATTACATCCGGCGAAACAGTTGTTCTCGTAACAGCCGTTTCACAATCCAAAGTCCGTTCAGGTCAGACATGGTTCCCATTGTCTGTTGAATACAAAGAGCGCGCTGCTGCAGCGGGCACTTTCCCTGGTGGCTACTTCAAACGTGAAGGTCGCCCTACCGAAAAGGAGGTTCTTACCTGCCGCATGACCGACCGTCCACTGCGTCCGCTTTTCCCGAAAGGCTACCTTTACGACACCCAAATCATCGCCCTGATGCTTGCTGCTGACGGCCAGAACGATGCTGACATTCTTAGCATGAACGGCGCATTTGCTGCCCTCTGCATCTCTGACATCCCATTCGCTGGCCCTCTCGGTGCTGTGCGTGTAGGTCGTGTTGATGGTGAGTTCATCGTGAACCCAACATTTGAAGAGCGTGAAGAGAGTGATCTTGATCTCGTTTATGTCGGTAATAAGACCGATGTTGTGATGATCGAAGGTGCTGCCAATGAGCTTCCTGAAGCTGATTTTGTAAAAGCCCTGCACTTCGCTCAAGGCCACGTTACTACCATCGTAACCGCCATCGCGGAACTTGCCGCTAAAGTCGGTAAGCCTAAGCGCGACTACAAAGTGACTGTCGCTAAGGAAGATCTCCTCGAGATCGCTTACGAAATCGCTGGTGACCGTATTGAAGGTGCCATCTATGCCGCTAACAAAATTGAGCGTGAGAAGAAAGTCGGAGCCCTTCGCGACGAAGTCGAAACTGCGATCATGGAGCGTGCTCCTGAGACCACCGAGTTCGAAATCGAGCAAGCATTTGAATACCTTCAGAAAAAGGCATTCCGCGTCAGCATCATGGAAAAAGGCGTCCGTGCCGACGGTCGTCAAGTTGGTGATCTGCGTGAACTTTACTCAGAGGCTGGAACCCTTCCTCGTGTGCACGGATCATCGATCTTCGCTCGTGGCGAAACTCAAGCTCTCGCTACTGCGACTCTCGCACCTGCTGATGAGTGTATGTATTTCGATAACTACGCCGGTGGTGAAGACAGCAAGCGCTTCTTCCTCCACTACAGCTTCCCTCCATTCTCTGTGGGTGAAGCGGGTCGCTTCGGCGGCATGAACCGTCGTGAAATTGGTCACGGTGCTCTTGCTGAGCGTTCTATCGCACCAGTCATCCCATCCGTAGAGGACTTCCCATACGCCATGCGTGTGACTTCTGAGGTTCTTGAATCTAACGGTTCATCCTCTATGGCAACGGTTTGTTCCGGCACCATGGCACTTCTCGACGCAGGTGTGCCACTCATTCGCCCCGTAGGAGCGATCGCAGTTGGCCTCGTAACTGAGTTGGACGAAGACGATAACATCAAGGAATACAAAACCCTCCTCGACATCATTGGAAGTGAAGACTTCTACGGTGACATGGACTTCAAAGTATGTGGAACCAGCGAAGGTGTAACGGGCTACCAGCTCGATCTTAAGCTCCCAGGTATCCCACTTTCCATCCTTGAGGAAGCACTTGTGCAAGCTACTGAAGCTCGCACAGTCGTTCTTAAGAAAATGGAGGACACCATCGCAGCCCCAGCCGCTCTCTCCGAGCACGCACCACGCATCGAGTCCACCAAGATCGATCCCGAGCGCATCGGTGAACTCATCGGGCCAGGAGGTAAGAACATCAAAGGCATCCAGGCTGAGTCCGGTGCTGACATCAACATCGAGGACGACGGCACAGTGCACGTCTACGCTTCCAAGAAGGAAAGCCTCGATCGTGCAATGGCGATGATCAAGCAGATGTTCACAGAAGTTGAAGTAGGCACGGTTTACACCGGTCCTATCGTATCGACTACAAACTTCGGTGCCTTCATGCAGATTATGCCAGGTAAGGACGGCCTCATTCACATCTCTGAATTGTCCGAAGGACGCGTCGAGAAGACTGAAGACGTTGTTAAAAAAGGCGACACCGTTACTGCCAAGTGCATCGGTGTTGACGATCGTGGACGCGTTAAGATGTCCATCCGCGCTGCCGCTCGTGAAGCCAAGCAGCAGGAAGCTCCTGCCGAGACAGCTGAAGCGTAAGTGGCGGCGGTTTTCAACCGCCAAGCCCTAACAAATTATCAACGGCGAGTCACGAAAGTGGCTCGCCGTTTTTCGTAAGGAGGGTGGACAACGCACGATTTAATTCCTGCCCGACGGAGGAGGAGGGCTGCATACCAGTATAGCGGAGTGGGCGAGGCAATCCTGTCCACCGGCAATCCAAGTCAGATGTGGACAGGAATGTCGACACTCCCTATCCCGAAGCCCTTGATGGCATTAGTGTCTAGTGCCATCGAACGGCTCTTTCACACATCACGGATGACCACACCGAACTCAGAGCAAGCAGCGGCGAATTCTGGATCACCGCTCAGGGATTGATGAAGTCTGGTTACGATATTGATACCATACTTTATCGCTCGAAGCAGTAGCCGCCTTTCAGTGAGCGAGAGCTCACCCGTTGCCGGGGTGATCCCAAAAATGAGATTCTTCGGGCGACGACCAGCGTGTGCCAAGGCTGTGCCTAGATCTCGATAAACGGGAACTCCGTTCGGAACGCCATCGAGGATCTCACCTGCATCCTGGCCCTCTTTATTATCGTCGATGATGGAGAGGATTTTGTATTTTTCCGAATGCCGAACCAGCCCGTTGGCTGTTTTTCCGTAGATCCCGCCAAAGTGGCCTTCGCAATAAACGATTGCGGTTTCTAAAGGTATAGTGGTTGCCTGCAAATTTGGTTCAGCCGGCTTGGCTGGCTTGGCGAACAGTGGGGGATTGGTAGACGCGTCAGAAAAAATCGATGACGACGAGATTTGGTGTTTTTTCTGCATAATGACTCCTTTAAATAGGCTTGAGGGAGGTGACCGAATCGTGGCAGCCGGAAGTGGCTGGCAGTCAGCGAGTAGCCCCACCAAGATGAATTGATAAGTCGCCTTGTAACACAGATTTGATACGAAGATAGAATTACTTTCTTTTAGCTACAAATCACCAACGTGCAATTCTCTCGTTTGACCACGTTGGTTGGTTTGCCACAATTTCCCGGTATCAATATCCATCGCAGTGAGCCAGCCGCCACCGTAGGCGCAGGTATCGAGGCAGATGGCGTAGCCGAGGTTGGTAGGGAGGTCTCCTTGGATGCTGTGACCGCAAACGATCGTCTTCCCTGAGATGTGGGCTTTTTGACAATGGAAGCGCTGGTAGTAATACGTTTCCCTATCTTGTTCATCGATGGGAAGGTTCGCTTCCAGTCCAGCATGTACGAGGATGTAATCCTCCAGCTCATGATAAAGTCCTGCCGACTTAATAAATACCCAATGATCCTCCGGGATGTCGTCAAAATTCCCACCGTATGAGTTGAGCGTATCCATGCCGCCACAGAGGCCACTGAGGAATCGGTCGCGATGATGCGAGGCTTCCATTGCACGGATCATCTGAATTTCATGGTTCCCCATGAGGTGGACGAGGTTGTGGGACTTTTGTAGTTCCAGCAGTGTATCGATGACCGCTTTGGAATCAGGTCCACGATCCACGTAGTCGCCTAGTGTTACAACAAGGTCATCAGTCGACGGCCGAACCACATCCAGCATGGTTTGTAGTGCCCGCTGGCAGCCGTGAATGTCTCCGATGGCAATTCTCATGGGGGAAGGAGAGCATGAAGCGAGACTTAGATGCAATCAAATCCCGTCTAGTTATAGTATTGCGTAATCGGCGTTATTATTTTAACTTTTCCAAAGCAAATTCTTAAACTTGTCGCGCTCTTTGAGAAACAAACAAGAACAGATGTTTAAAACGATGAATAAAACCATTACCTATTTACTGGTAACTCTAGGGATTCTTTCTCTGGGGGTATCACAAGCAAGAACCTGGACGAGCGCTGACGGGGGTAAAACCTTCCGTGGCGATTTTGTAAGCTACGACAAGGACACTGGGATGGTAAAAGTTACCAGAGGAATCCGTAAAATGTCTTTTAATGCTGATAAGCTTTCTGAAGGTGATCGCGAGTGGCTTAATGAACAGGGCGCATCGGGTGCCTCGAAAGCATTGGATTCCCAAAAAATTGGATCTAAGCTCAAGATGGGAGTGCTTTCCAGGCTTGAAGATGGTGCTTTTGTTGATTTTGCCATGACGACAGCTCCCGAATACTACATGATCTATTACTCGGGTAGCTGGTGAGGACCTTGTCGAGGCACGGCTCCACAGTTAGTGAAGTCATACAATTCAGATATCGCGACCAACGACAAAGTTGAGTTCATCCACTACAGCCTAGATCGCACTGATGCGGCGGCTCTTAAGTGGGCAAAAAAGGAGAGTTTCCCGTGGGCTCACATTCTACCGGCCAAGCATGCCGTATCAGGTCTTGCGAAGTATGCTAAGAATTTCGTCCCTTATTACATGCTGATCGATAAAGACGGCAAGATTCTCGCCGAAGGATCACGAGCGATTTTTGCTAAGATCAAGACTTTGTAAGTCTGGTCCTGAATAGATTTAAAACAAAGGATGTCTCACTGTTCGCAGTGGAGCATTATTTATGGATGAGGGGTTGTCCTCGAAGCTCCTGTAATCAGCATGAGCGGATGTCTAGATCTGTAGTCATCTGCGCCCATCTGTGTTTGGACTCTTTTCTAACACAGATGTTCACAGATGAAGATGATGAACACAGATAAGACCTATGCACCCTCCTCATTCCCCAAAAAAATCCCCCGCATGTTTGACCATGATGGGGGGATTTAGGGTAAAGTGGTGGCTCCACTCGGATTCGAACCAAGGACACGCGGATTTTCAATCCGCTGCTCTACCAACTGAGCTATGGAGCCGTTACTTTTTGTTGCATCGCGTTTTACTGCGGGTGCGGGAGGGGTTTAGTGTCGGATCGCTAGATTGACAATAGTAAAATGGAGGAAAGTGAAGATGTTTTCATGGTGCATCTACGGACAGAAAAAAAGACACCCCGCGAACGGAGTGTCTTTTGAAAGTATTGGATGGTTCTGTGAACCTTAATTCTGTGAACCTTAAGAAAGGAACTAAGCGCCTGCTTCTTCAGCTGGGGCTGGCTTGGTCCTTTGGAAACGCCAGCGGATAGCGTGACGCTTAACAGCGGAACGATCTTTGCGGATTTGACGTTTGGACACTGTCTCGAATGCACGGCGACGGCGCATTTCTTCGAGGATGCCTTCGGAGTCGAGCAAAGTCTTCAGACGCTTGAGTGCGCGGTCAACTGGCTCACCTTTTTGGATTTCGATGCCTCTCATAGATTGATTGGGTAGTAGTTTAGGTAGTTAAAGTCTGTAAAAAACGGTTGCCAACGGGGTTCAATCCGTGACGGGAGGCGGAAACTAGGGTTCAGCGAGCCGCTGGTCAAGCTGAAAGAGGGGAAAAGTTCAGGTGTCAGGTGTCAGCCATGGGTTGATGTGTCAGGATGTGGCTGACACCCGATTCCTGACACCCAGCATCTATTCTTCGCTTGGTAGTAGCTTTTTCAAGCTCTCGTAGATGGGTCGACCCGAAATACGGCGGTTAAAGAGGTAAATTGCGATCAGGGCGAACAGGATATTGGTTCCCCAGGCGGCTAAAATAGGAGGTAAATGGCCCGCTTCCCCGAAGGTGAGGAAGAAACTGGAGGAAAATAGCATGCCTGCGCAGAGGAACAGGGCAATAGAGACGCCACCGCCTACGCCACGCCTACTGAAGACAATCCCAAGAGGAGCGGCCAGTAAAATGGTAATGAGGCAGATGACGGGCTGGGCGATCCGATAATGCCATTGAGTGAGATAGGGCAGGCGATTAGCCCATTCCACCCCTTCGTGGGCCTTAAGCCAGCTGTTGAGCTCTGGGATACCTAAATGGCTCTGATCGAGACCTGGTTTGACAATTTGCCAAGGCGTCTCCTGCCAGTCACGAGTGATTGAGTTCGCGGTATCGAGCCTCCGGGGCACGGGGACCGATTGGAGGTCGATGACATGCACGCCAGTAAAGGTCCATTGTTTACTAACGCGCGACCACACTGCTGTGTCGGCTTCCAGCTTCATCGTTGGGTGGTTACCGTCGTTAAACGAGCGCACGGTGACATTGTGGACAGTGCCAGTTTTTTCAAATTGATAGGGGAAAGAGCCAACCAGCCAAACGCGCTTTGACTCCTTATCACGATAGAGCACGGAGCGCGCGCGATCCGCCTCACCATCCTTAGCAACCTCGACGATAAGTTTTTTGTTTCCCTCGGCCCACGGTCCCCAGTGGTAGTTGAAAATAAGGCATATTACCGAGCAGAATACACCGGTAACTAACAATGGCATCACAATCCGAAACACACCACGCCCAGTTTGAATCATAGCGACGATTTCCTGATGCCGTGACATTTTCCCCAAACAATATAGCAGTGCAAGTAGCAGCACATAGGGCAGAATGAATACAAACATCGCGGGGATGAAAATCCCGTAGTAAGTGGTCATTACTGCTAAAGTGTGATCCGATTGGTTGAAATCTGAGATATTATTCTGTAGGTCTGTTAGAAGCATTACCGCCATAAGCGCGCTCATGCAGAGGGTGAATGCCGAGAGGAACTGTCGCGACATATACCGATCCAAACTCCCAGAAAAGCGATACATCCAAGCGGCTATCGCAGGGAGCATACAGAGCAGGCCAATGAGCCAGGGGCGCAGTCGGTGGCCGGGGATATCAGTATCTGGAAATCCGAGGATGTGTTCGTCAACAGCAAGGATCTCCTTAGGCATGATCCAAGCACACAGCGTAACGCCTAGCAACGTCATGACAACAGGCCATACGTAGGGTTTAAGTGAGGAGCTGCCGAGCATGCACAGATGATGATGGAGCGGTAGCAAAGAGGCAAGAAGTAAGGTTGTAAACGTCGAGGTATGACGCAACCCTACGAGTTAAGATTCTCAAGAATCAGTAACTAAAGGGCGCCCCCGGTAACCTGCTTTTGGATAGAAAATTGGTCCTCATTTTTACAGATCAAGGCGAACGGAAAGCCTGTTGAACGAGTTCATCAGGTTTCCGTGCAACGTAGAGCTGGGGAAATGAGGGGCTGTTTTCCCAGAATGAGGTTGCCGGAGGTGCCCTAAATGTTATTTTAATCGCCTAATTCATTCATGGCAATTTCTACGCACTCGGGTCGGGTGGTGTCTGCCATTTCATGCTCAAAGGAGATACAGGACGGACAGTCACCATTTTTTCTTACCCATTCTGGGTGGCATTGCACGAGGGCTTCATGCCTCTGTGCTTCAGCCTTTTTTAGATTGATTGCAATTTTGCGTTGATGTGGAGCAGAGTTCATTCGCTCTATGAAACTAAAGGCGATCACAAATGAGGGCAAGAAGTAAGCTGGAAAAAAAGTTAAACGATATTCAATAAAGGTTCGAGTGTGCCTTGCGGGGGCTGGAATGCCGTGCTATTGCTTGCCGCGCAGAGATGTTAGCAGATTTATTATGGGATTAGCCGATCGAAATTATCAACGAGTGCCTTCTCACCAAGCTTATGGCGGGATGCCTAAACAGCCATCGCGATTTGATGGCTGTCCTGTGGTGAAGTGGCTGTTGATTTCCTGTATAGCTATCTACTTTGTGGATATGTTTGCCTTCAAATGGCTAATTGCAGAGTGGGGTTACTTCAGTGTGGACAAGGCTATTTACAGCGGCCAGATATGGAGATTTTTGACATTTCAGTTTCTTCACGACCCGACTATGGGCTTCCATTTACTATTCAACATGATGGCACTTTTTTTCTTTGGTCACTATGTCGAGCGTTGGTGGGGCAGTAGGAAGTTTTTGGTTTTCTATCTAGCTAGTGGAATAGCGGGAGCGCTATTTTACACAGTGCTTCTTCTTATGCCGGGATTGATTCCTTCTGAGGGGGCTCAGGCGCCGATGGTTGGTGCCTCAGCAGGTATTTATGCGATTTTGGTAGCCGTCGCGATTGTTGCTCCGAATTTAAAGGTGCTACTCTATTTTGTTATTCCGATGAGCATCCGCACGATGGCTATATTAGCACTCTGTATCGCCGCTTGGATGGCATTCACGAATGGCGACAACGCTGGAGGCGAGGCCGCCCACCTCGGTGGAGCTATTCTTGGATTTATGCTGATGAAAAATCCACGACTTCTCTCGTTTATCAAAGATGGGCCAGCGAAGGGTAACAAACGCTCCCCAATCGATGCCAAGATCGTGCACGCAAAGAAAATCCGTCCGCGCATCGAGATCAATATGGCCGATTCAGAAGTCGACCGCATTCTCGACAAGGTGAGTAGCGAAGGGCTGCAAAGTCTCACCGATGCTGAAAAAGCCGTCCTCAAGCGAATGGCTGGTAAGTAGGGGGGGTAGAGCCCTTTTTTAGGAGTCGGGAGTCAGGTGTCACGGGTTTCCCCAGCGCGTCTTTTCTTGCTTCTTATTTCTTATCTCTTATCTCTCTTTTCCATGACTGATTCTGAAATGATCGACTGCCCAGCGCAGGAAAAGCAACTCGCCCGTCTTCGTGCCATCATGCATCGACTACGTGCTCCTGGCGGTTGTCCCTGGGATGCCGAGCAGACTCACGAGAGCCTGCTGCCTAATCTAATCGAGGAAGCCTACGAAACGGTTGATACGATTAATCGGGGCGACTGGAATCATCTTCAAGAAGAACTTGGCGACTTGCTGTTACAAATTGTTTTCCATAGTGAACTCGCCGAGGAAGCCGGGCGCTTTAACTTCGATGATGTTGCACGTGGTGTCAGTGATAAGCTTGTTAGACGTCACCCGCATGTCTACGCGGATAGTTCCGTGAACGACACCGATGGCGTTCTTAACCAGTGGGACGCCATCAAACGCCAGGAAAAAGGCGACGAAGATCAACCCTACCTCCATAACATAGGCAAAGGGCTTCCCTCCATGCTACGTGCCTCCAAACTCCAGAAAAAGGCCGCCAAAGTTGGCTTTGATTGGCCAGACGATAAAGGTGTGGTTGATAAAATCCGAGAGGAACTCGCCGAAGTCGAAGTTGAACTAGCAGCAAGCGACCGTGAGAAGCTCAGCGAGGAAATTGGTGATCTTCTATTCTCCGTGGTGAACCTCGCTCGTCGCCACAAACTTGATCCCGAGATTCTCCTTGAGTCGACCAATGTAAAATTTGAAGACCGATTCGCTGCTATGGACACTGCTCTTCAACAAGAAGGCAAAGACCTTTCCTCAGCCACCCTCGATGAGATGGAAGCTGAGTGGCAGGAGGCTAAATAATGTTAAATCACCCAAGATCCTCCACATTCGCATAAAGTGCCCGGATGTTGATGAGGGCTTTTTCAAGCAGGGAATCTTCTTCTTCAGTGAGGTTGCCTTTTGTTTTTACAGCAAGCATTTCCAGGGAGTCGAGCACCATGGCAGCGGCCTTTAGGTTCACATCGGTTTCACCTGTAGATGGATGTGGCAGTTGACCTAGAAATAGGCCAGCGTTTTGAGCTTGGAGGAATACAAAATCGTTAAAACGCGTATCTGCTTTTGGAGTATCTGACATGGGTTTGGTATTTGGAGTTTGAAACTTCGAGTTTATGCCTCTGGAGTGACGGTGACAATGACCGGTTCGGTACTAAGATATTTCTTAGCTGCAACCTTAATATCGTCATAAGTGAGAGCTCGGATATGATCGGGGGCTTTGAGATGGTGATCGGGCTCGTATCCCAGTAGGCAATCAATCGCGCTGAGTCGAGCAAGTGATCCGAGCTTCTGGTTAGCAAGCGCGTGGGATGCCAGCCAGGTGGTTTTCACACTTTCCAGAGTATCTTCAGGGATACCCTGCTCGGCAATCGTCTTGATTTCTCCGAGTAGATTTCTTTGTGCGAGTTCTAGTTGGTCGGGAGAAGTCCCGAGATAGAATGCAAACATACCTGTGTTGACGCCATGAAACTGGGTGGCAGAAACGTAGTAGGCAAGGCCGAGCTCTTCGCGGATTTTGGTGAACAGCGGGCCAGCCATGTCCGTGCAGTAGTCGTTGATCAGTTCAAGTGCGTAATTGTCCTCGTCGGAGGCAGATGCACCAATGTAACCAACGGTGAGAACCGCTTGTTGCTTATCGAGATGAAGTGCGTGGCTTGTTGGTGTTGGAATATTTTGAGGCACGCTGGCACTGCGTTCACCTTCGATGAGTGCGCCGAAGTGCTGGCTGACCAGGTCGACAATGGACTCCGGATCGATATCACCAAAGACCGCCATCACTGAGTTCTTGGCTGTGAAGTATTTCTGATGATGTTCGGTTAGGTCATTACGGCACAATTGATTGAGTGATTCTTCAGTGCCCGAAGTACTTAGGCCATATCCGATTTCACCAAAGAGTGAGGGGCGGAGTTTTTTGAAGGCCACGGAAAGCGGGTCTTCAGCTTGTTCACGGAGACCTGCGAGCGTAGCCTCGCGTTCGCGTTCAAGAGCATCTTCTGGGAGTGTAGGGTTTTGGAAAAGGTCAGCCAGTATTTCCAAGGTAGGATCAAGATCGGGGCTGAGGCAGGAGGCAGAGGTAAGGGTGGTGTTATTGCCACAGCTTACGCCAAAACTGGCTCCCATGCTGTCCATGGTAGTTGCGATTTCTTCCGCACTGCGCGTGGTTGTTCCTTTCGGTATGAGTTTGCCCAGAAGGCTGTTAATACCGTTGTTTTCCGAAGTTTCCGATGGGAGACCAGCAAGTGTGGCTATGGTGATGGAAACGGTGGGTAAACGAGGATCACGCTGGGTGATGAGCGTGAGTCCATTGTCGAGCGTGACCGTTTGCATCTTGCCGCGTGTGCTTGACTCTTCTGCTGATTGATCAGTTTCCTCGCTGTCCTCAGGATCGAGCGAGGTGACAGTCAGTTTCCCCGGGACGAGATGAGTGCGGGCTGCACGTTGGATGTCTTCGCTCGTGACTCCTGCAAGCATATCCATGTAGTCGCGGGTGAAATCAAGATTGCGCGTTTCGTGCCAGTTCGATGCCAGATCAGACGCTCGGCCAGACGCAGTAGCCAGGGTTCGGAATTGGCTGACCAGTGCCATACGGGTGGTCTTCACAATTTCCTCACTAAAGTCGCTGGAGGAAAGCTGCTCAATTTCTTTGAGGATGACTTGCTGAAGCTCATCACGTTTCGAGTGATCAGCGATGGCTGCTATAGAAAAAAGGCCGGGGGCGTCAGGGTCGATCATGCTCCACGCACCAATGTGGTGGCAGAGGTCACTCTTCTCGCGAATGTTCTGATAGAGTCTGCTTGAACGCCCAGCGCCAAGAATCGATGCCAAAAGATCGAGTGCCGCCGCATCTGGATGTTCTAACGATGGAGTTTGCCACGCCATAGTGAGTTTACTCGCGGAAACCGCAAAGGTTTTCCTGCGGCAGCGAGAGCCTTGTTGAATCGGCTCCTCGGGTATAGTGACCGGGTGAGTAAAACTTCGGGAGATACTCGATGTGATTTCCTCAAGGAAGGCGAGCATCTCAGTTTTATCAAAATCACCGGAGATACTGAGGAAGGTGTTTTCTGTGGTGTAGCGTTCTCGGTGATAACTCACCATATCGTCGTGGGTGAGTTGATCGAACAAGGCCAAGTGCCCGATGACGGGCTGGCGGCGCGCATCGTGGGCAAAGGCAGTGGTGTAGAGAAGTCGACCATTCCTGTCGTCTGGATCGTCCAGTCCCATATCGATCTCACGGCGGATGACGTCCTTCTCTTTTTCAAACTCATCGATAGGAAACGATGGCTTGAACACCATTTCGGTAAGTACCTTGAGAAAGGTTTGAGCGCTCTCAGCTGGGCCGTCGATGTAGTAAACTGTGCGGTCGAATGTGGTGTAGGCATTCCACTCACCTCCGGCAGCTTGCACGGTGTCTGAGATGGCTTTTCCATCGTAGTTTTCGGTGCCCTTGAAAACCATATGCTCCAGCATGTGTGAGATGCCTGCTCCTAAGAACTGTCCCTCATGAATACTGCCAGTTTCCACCCAAGCCTGAGTGCTGATGACTGGGGCCGTGGAGTCGGCGTCGAGGATGACGGTTAGGCCGTTTTTAAGAATGTGAGCGCTGGCGCGGGTCGCGGGAAACTGCATGGCAGGAACTTGGGCGTAGATAGGGGACTTGTGCAAGCGTTGATTGCAGCGTTGATTACACTACACAGAGATCATCTCTGTGAGTAGGTCGCGTAATGCCTCTTCAGTCAATTGCCGAGGGTTGTTGTTAACGCGTTGTGGGTTAAAGCCGTTTTTAACCACGACCTCGATATCATTGGCATTAATTACCCCGAGTTTACCGATATCTGTTTCTAGATTGATTGTCTTCATGAGCCCGAGCATGGCATCTCTGACTTCGGATGGGGAAGCGCACCCAAGTAATTCCGCAATCTCTTGCAGGGTGGTATTTACCCAAATGGAGCCACGGGGGTCGAGGCAGTCGGTTTCTGACACTGACGCATTGTAGGCAAAGAAATGTGGCACGAGCAAACCAACCGCGTGCCCGTGTAGCACACCATAAAATGTGGTGAGGGCGTAGGAAACAGCATGGGGGGCGGTGGTCTTGGTCAGATTGATCGCCCGACCTGCTAGGTGGGAGGAGCGGGAGATGTTGTCCAGTGAGCGGGGGGATTTTTCAAGAACAGCCTCTTTTAGCGATCCCCATGCAAGGGTGATCGCCTCTTTGGCGGTGGCGCGTGATTGACCGGTAGAGTAAATTGACCAATACGATTCTATCCCTTGGCATAGGGCATCCATACCACTCGCTGCTGCGATATTGGATGGCAGGCTTTCTAGCAACGAGGGGATGACAACAGCAACGTTAGGACGAAGGGCCTCGTGGGCAATTGAGAATTTTTCCTGACCATGATAGACAACCGCAAAGTGTGTGGCTTCGCTACCTGATCCAGCCGTGGTGGGCACTGCGATCAATGGGATGACGGCAGGCGTTAGTGGTTCATTGCCATGAATGCAATCGACCACAGGGAGATTGGAGTTTGCGTAAGCTTTAATGAGTTTACTCACGTCCATGACGCTGCCACCTCCTACGGCAATGATGGCATCGTAGTTCATATCGACAGGCAAGGAGTCGAGGATGCTCTGTATGTCTTCGACTTTTGGATTGGTTTCAAAATCGGAAACCCTGGTGACGTTTTTCCCCTCAAAGATAGGGGACAGTTTTTCCTTGGCTCCTGAATCCGAAAACATGTCTCGTCCAGTGACTAACAGAATAGAATTGATTCCATGAGTATCGAGGTAGCTGGAAATCTCATTCCATCCATTATTACCAAAGAAAACAACCTGATCAGAATTTTCACTCATGATGATTGATTCAAATGATCCATGAAGGCTTTCTTGTTTTCGAGTGGGGTAGTGGTGGGGCGGCCTAGTTCGGAACGAGCGCCTCCGCGGACGTTTACCTCGATCATGATGGGGGAATCTAATGAGTTGATATCACGTAGAGCCTCGCGAAGCGCTTCTGGCTCGCTCACAGAGACGGCTTGGCTGTATCCACATGCTTGGGCGATTGCAGGGATGTTGATACTTTGACCCGCAGTGGGCTGTCCACCCACGGAGTCGTGCCTGCCATTGTTAATGACGATGTGTAGGATTCCACATTCAGATGAATTCTGGCCAGTGATCGCAAGTGAGCCCATATGCATGATGAGAGAACCATCACCATCGATGCAGATGACTCGTTGCTTGGGTTTATTCAGGGCGATACCCATGGCGATCTGGGAACAATGCCCCATACTTCCGACGGTAAGAAAGTCCTGCTCATGAGATTTGCCTGATGATTCCCTGATCTCGAAAATCTCGCGCGATGTCATCCCGGTAGTGGATACAATGATGTCATCGTCATTTAGTTCATCGAGGATCAGTGAGAGCGACTGTTCGCGAGTGAGTGGAAGAGTTTCAGTATTATCAGGATCGATCTGATAGGGGGCGAAAGTGTTTTTACGGACAACCAATGCGACAGGTTGGCTTTGAGAAATGCTTTTTTCTAACATTTTTATCAGCGTCTCGCAAGCGGCGCTAGTTTCCTCGGGGAGAATCTCATAGGGAATGCCGAGAGTATCGAGTAGTTCTAGAGTGACTTCACCTTGTTTGATGTGTTGGGGTTCATCTTTGACTCCAGGCTCACCGCGCCAGCCTATGAGCATGAGCATGGGGATGGAGTAGACTTTGGGATCGGTTAAGGAGAGTAGTGGATTGACAGCATTTCCCAGGCCGGAATTCTGCATGTAAACCATGCCGGGCTTTCCTGTTGCTAGATAGCTGCCTGTGGCGAGCCCCACGGCAGCCCCTTCGTTGGCCGCGATGATATGCTGTTGAGGTCTGGAGCGGCCCGTGATGCAAGCGCATATGGGTTTGAGCAAGGAATCGGGCACGCCTGCATAGATGCTCAGTTGGTGTTGCTCTAGAGCGTCAAAAAATTGTTCGCAGTCGATCATGATGGGGAGGCTAGGGTCTTAGCTTAGTCTTCAACAAGAGTGAGGATTTCCTGCACAGACATGCATAGGGAGTCAGCTTCTTTGGAACGCTTGTTTTGCAAAATGGACTCGGCCGTTAGCTTCATCGCTGGATAGGCGCTGCGGAGAAGGTGATTGGCATAGATCACTAGGTTGAAACCCATTTCGGCAAGCTCTTCTTCGTAGAAACTGGAGTAACTTGTAGGAACTGAAACTAGCGGGACTTGCGTATGGAGTGTGCGATAGGTTTCGCAGAACTTTTTGATTTCTGCACCATCGGATTCCTTGCTGTGAATCATGATGGCATCAGCACCTGCGGCGATGTATGCGCTGGCACGCTCAATGGAGTCATCATGGCCTTGTTGGGAAATCAGGCTTTCGATTCTGGCGATAATCATAAACTGATCAGTCACCTGTGCCTGCTTGCCGGCGTGGATCTTTTGACTCATCTCATCTTTACCGAGCATGATCTGAGGTCTGTCAGTTCCAAAAAGAGAGTTTTGTTTGAGCCCTTGTTTATCCTCAATGATCACGGCAGAAACTCCAAGTCGTTCAAGAGATCTAACCATCTTGGTAAAGTGTTCGGTGATGCCTCCAGTGTCGCCATCATAAATGATCGGTTTGGTGGTGATATCCAGAATGTCGTTGACGGTTTGGGCACGCGATGTTCTGTCGACGAATTCAATGTCGGGTCGACCTTTGGCTGTCGAGTCAGTTAGGCTGCTCAGCCAGATGGCGTCGAACTCTTCACGTTGCCCTCCATTATCAACGTTGCAATGCTCGACAATTAGGCCGGAGAGACCGTTGTGCGCTTCGAGGGCACGCACAATTTTTTTAGATGAAAGCAATCTGCGTAAGCGGCTCAAACGAATTCCTGGAGTTGTGCCAATTTCCTTGATCGCCTTGTTCAGAGCGGTGGATGAAATGCCTTCGGTGTATTCCGGTTCGATCAGTTCGCCTCCCCATTGCTTGAGGGTTTCGATGACTCGGTTCCGGGTTTCTTGCTGCGGCCCGCTTTTCCAATCGTCACCATGAACTACGAAGTCAGGTTTGATTTTTTCAAGATTGGCAACGTAGTCGAGAGTTTCCTGGGGGATGACTTCTGTGACGCCTTTAACGTTCTCTACAATGATTTTTCGTTGATCGAACGGAAGGCTGGGGAGTCTCTTGTAACTGGCGATCGCCTTGTCGGTGAGCAAGCCCACCACAACATCGCCATACTGGCTTGCCGTATTGATGATATTGATGTGGCCAGGGTGGATGAGGTCGGCGCTCATGCCGACATATACTTTCTTGTTCATAGCGGTGTCTTCTAAGGTTAGGATGGAAGTTCACAGGCATGGCTGAGTCGAGCAAAAAAGGCGGATCATTGAGGCTAATTGCGAGGATGACCGCTTTTATGCGCTGCGCTGGTGCAAGATCTGGTGATTGGCAAAAAAAAGTTGCATATTACGATCTCGACATCTACCATTGCCAACGTCTGCTGTGTGCGACCACTAATGGAAGTACGCCCGAGCCGATAGACTATTACTGGGGGCGGCCCCTACGTGCTAATGTCATGCCTTTTCAGGAAGACAGAGGTGCGGAGGATGTCCCCAACCTATTGAGTGCACGGATTCGTGGCCCTTACTCCATGGACGGCACAGCGGATACCTTTTTCTTTTCTACTCATCTCTATTTCCTCTCTTTAATACTCGATTGAATTGATTCAATCGACATGGCTATAAATTCGAAGAAGCCTAGCTCGAAACTCTAAAGACGGAGTATGAGGTGTTGAAGAATAGCCTCTAAGCATAGGCTTTGAATTGGCTAGTAATTTTTTGTCGCAAAAAACGGTGTTATTTGTCGCCGATCTATGGACAATCTCACTCGTGCCCGATGAAGCAAAAACCAACCCGTCACATGTGAGGACTGAGGTGATCAGACTCGATGATAAACCATTCTCCCTTAAGTGCGGTGGAGTATTGCCTGAAGTTGACGTCGCCTACCAGAGCTGGGGGACACTTAATGAAGACAAATCAAATGTCATTTTACTCTCGCACGCTCTATCCGGGTCACATCATGCCAGCGGTCTGAACCCATCTCTTCCAGAGGCAGGTGACTTGTGGAAAGAGGAACTTCATCAAGGCTGGTGGGATGAATTTATGGGGCCTGGAAAGGCATTGGATACCAATCGATTTTTCATCATCTGCGCCAACTATCTCGGTGGTTGTTATGGCACCACGGGACCACGATCAGTTAATCCTGAAACAGGGAAACCCTACGGTGCTAAATTTCCTCAGATCTCAGTAGTGGACCAGGTCCAGATGCAGGTTGGATTGTTAGACTTGTTGGGTGTTGATGTGTTGCGTGCTGCTGTAGGCCCATCTGTGGGTGGGTTGGTGACTTTATCGTTTGCAACACTTTATCCGGAGAGGGTTAAGACCGTGATGCCGATTGCCAGCGGCATGAAGACAACGGTGTTGAACCGCCTGATTTTGTTTGAACAGATACTGGCGATCGAAAACGACCCGTATTTCAATGGAGGTGATTATTACGACGGCCCACATCCGGACTACGGTTTGGCCTTGGCTAGAATGATTTCCCACAAGACCTTTGTGCATCTCGATGCCATTGAGCAGCGTGCTCGTCGGGAGATTCGGCAAGACAATGAAACTCTCGCTTGGTATAAGGTGCAGGACACCTTCCAGAGCTACATGCTGCATCAGGGGAAGAAGTTTGTGAAACGCTTTGATGCTAACACTTATCTGAGAATTGTTGATATGTGGTCGCGTTATGACGCCTGTAAAGAGGCTGGTGTGGAATCGGAAAGCGAACTCTTCAAGCCGTGTGCAGAGCACGGCCACAAGTTCTTGGTTTTCAGCATTGATTCCGATTTTTGTTTCTACCCAGAAGAGCAGGCGGAAATTGTTTCTGGCCTTGAGGCTGCTGGAGTTGATGCCATGCATATTACCGTGCACTCGGACAAGGGACACGACTCCTTTTTACTTGAACCAGCACTTTATACCCCGCACATCGCCTACGCGCTTTCTGACGAATAAGGATGATGATCCGACTCTGGCTGGTATCAATAAACAAATAGCATAGTGAGGGTCGCTTCCTACACGAAGCAAATAACACGGTCACCTTATGCGTATTTTTCTTATAGCTCTCACTCTACTGTCATTTTCCGTCGGTGCCCAATCGGCTGAGTTGTCAGATGCTTTTATGGAAAAGGCATTCGCTGCCATGAAAAGCTCGGATCAAGGGAAGCGAAAATCGGCTTATCGTACGTTCCAGCATCTCGGCCCCGAGTCCATGCCTGGGTATCGGATAGTTTTGCAAAAAGCCAAGCTACACCATCAGGGAGCGATGCGCCGCGCCATGGCGGTAAGAGGGAATCCTTACACGGCACACTCCCGTCTGTCGGATGAAGTCGGTACAGAACGCGAACGTGTGATGGGACTGATTCATACCGATTGGAAAAAAAATCCCGCCAAAATCAACATGCTCCGTAACGAGCTTGAAGGCATTGGACGAAAATACAAAACATTGATTAAACTGGTGGGATCCAATACCCAATCGATTGATGAAAATATGGCCACTGCATTTGCCGCCTTAGTGGAGATTGAGTGGGAGCTGGCTAGTATCGAGCGCAGCGAAGACGGGGACAACACCTATGACTTACCGGATAATGATGAACTAGAAGATGCTGTTTACGAAGACAGCTTTGAGGCAGGCGAGTGGAAGGAGCAAAAGGACAAGTGGAAGATGACCCAGAAATCAGAAGCAACCGTTGAAGCCGCCCATAAACACAACTCCGATTGTCAATGGGCGAAGGCAAACCAGAGGGCCTTTTCCAATAATCTGAACGATGAACGCGCTGTTATGGGTTTACATCCTCTGTTGCTGGAAGAACGATTAAGTGCCGCCGCATGGGGCCACTCCAACGACATGAAAGCCGGTGGGTTTTTCTCACACACTTCGCCCGTGAAAGGGAAAAAGTCACCCGCTGACAGAGCCCGCAAAGCAAAATTTCAAGGCCGCTGGACAGGTGAGAATATCTTTATGGGCTCCCCATCGTTTATGTCTGCATACAACGGCTGGTTTGGCTCCGATGGTCATCGTTTCATCATGTTTACCAAAGGTGCTTCTAACGTTGTTGGAATGGGTATCGATGGTGGTCACTGGACCATGATGACTGGACGCAAGTAGCTCAGCGCATGGTGTAGATGTTTTTGTTCGATTAGCCTTTCCAATAGGCAAACGAACGTTTTATATAGTAGTGAACATTGTAAATATATTTGATATGCAAGCTACACTCCACGATCCGATCAATACTCAGAATTGTGCCCCCCTTACTCATGGCCGACAATTGGGCGATTGCCTAGTGGGCAATCACAAGCTCTCGGAGCTGATTACTAATGAATTAATGCAAGCGGGTTTCGATATGGTGCCCAATGACAGGGCGACCGATCGAACTCTGCATCTTCCCGTCGACCACTGGATTGAGGTGGGTGCGTTATGCCTGCTCGCCCGATCAGCAACGCCCACATGCTTGCGCGATAATCGAGGCGATCTTGTGGCATGGAAGGGTGCCGAGAAACCTGAGCTTTGCACTGGTGATATGGTTACTCAGGCACACTGTTTTCGTATCCAGTATCCATGGGATCTTCTCAAATTAAACGAGGAGGTGCTTTCAATGATGGAAACCTCAGAGATAGCTGGCGACATCAACCCGCTAGCCTGCGTCGATGGACACCTGCATCTAGGTAGAGGGTCTGTGATTCTCCCAGGCGTCTATATTGAGGGTAACGTGATTATCGGTGAGAACTGCCGCATCGGCCCTAACGCCTACATCCGTGGCAATACCTCAATCGGGGATTACTGTGTTATTGGGAATGCGGTCGAAGTAAAAAACTCGGTAATCTATCCCCACACCAATATTAAACACCTGAGCTATGTCGGTGATTCGGTTATTTGTTCGCACGTTCATTTGGGTGCCGGAACGATTCTTGCTAATTATCGACACGACGGAACCAATCATCGATCGATGGTGAAGGGTAGGTTTGTTGATACGGAGAGAATCAAGTTTGGCGCCGTCGTCGGTGACGGTGTCCGGACAGGAGTAAATACCTGCGTTTATCCAGGACGGAAAATTGGTCCAGGGCGTATGACCTTACCTAATGCCACAGTCGATAAGGACCTTATGCCAACAGTAATAGGTTCACCGAAACCCGCGGGCTTTCAGATTTAGTCATTCTAATCAACTAATTCCGGCGGGGACTCACCACCGTGATGGCTCATAGTTGTGGTTATTCGGAGTTCCTGCAGTGGTCTTACTGTAGGTGCCGAGTTTGTGACTGTTTCGTCACACATGAGTTATGCGTTTGTCGATCCGTAGGGTTTAGAGACTAGCCGTAATACCGCTCTTCTCAGCTTCGCTGACTAGCCGAGCTCACAACATACTTTAAAATCTCCCATTCCACCAATTTAACTGGGAGAATGGTATAATCACTCAAACAAACATGCAAACGATCCTAGTCATCGAAGATGAAGAAGATATCGCCGACCTTGTGGCATTCAACCTCAGGCGGAATGACTATCAGGTAGAGCTCGCGTCCGACGGTTTGAAGGGGTTGGCTGCGGCGAAATCTCTGTTGCCTGATCTCATCGTGCTCGATCTGATGATGCCAGGGATGGATGGTATTACCCTTTTTAAAGAGCTTGAAAAAGATGCGAAAACTCGGAGTATCCCGGTCATTATGTTGACCGCCCGTGGACAAACAGAAGATCGGATTCTTGGTCTTGAAGTTGGGGCTGACGATTATATGACCAAGCCGTTCAGTCCCAAGGAACTCATGCTTCGGGTGAAAAACCTTCTCAAACGATCCGGTAGA
>JASJLI010000125.1:0-10025 GCA_037620805.1 Akkermansiaceae bacterium | reverse complement strand
CTCATTATTTTTTACGTTGGCGGAGTTGTTCGAGACGGGAAAGCGGCTTCTTCGGCTTGGCTGGTGGGGTCGTGGCAGGCTTTTTGGTAGCGGGGGTAGCGGGGGTGGCAGCGGGTTTGGGTGTTTTGGGAGCAACCTTCGCCACTTTGGGAGCGGGTGGTGGTGGGTTGATTCTGAGCGTCCCTCCGTGTCCGGTGTTATGAGCCATAATATGGCCATCACGCTTCGGCAGGATCTGGCAGAATAGCGCGTTATGTTTTCCTTTGGTGGCATCGGCTGCGACAGCAAGTTCGAAGATCACCTCCTTGGTATTGGCGTCGATTTCCTTGGGCGTAGTTTTTACCCCGTGGGGAAGTCCGTGGAGAATGATCTGGGCCTTACCTTGAATCGGTTGATTGTGAGTCACCTTGCAGAGTAGGGCGGTGTTTTCACCTGGAATGGTCGAGGCCATTTCCATGCTCAGCGCTACCAATGGTTCTGATACAGTTAAATTGGCCAATGCGGATGATAACACCACCAAACCTTTCTTTGTGGTCGATTCAGCCACCACGCAAATTTGATGATTTCCAACTGCCGCATCATTACTGGCGTTGATGCTGTAAACGGCCTCGTTTTTTCCCTTCGGGATCGTGATGTCTGTGGGAGATCCAATTCCGGGCGGCTTCCATGGCAGTGTGACTTTTACAACTCCATCAAAACCAGGACTACGGCGCAAAGTGACTTTCAGCTGCGCTGTTCCATTTTTCACAATCGGAACGGGCGGCACATAAAGATCAACATGGAAGGGCGCTTCTTCAATCACAGCGATCGTGATACGGTCATCGAAGGTACTGTGAAATACACCTGTGTTATTGATCTCAATATGATGGATTATCTCTTTAAGATCACCACGAGTTTTTCCGTCCGTTCCGTCAGGCTTGGCATCAAGAATTGTTAAATGATGGAGTCCACCAGCTACCGGCGCATCGGGGGCGGCTTCGAAAAGAGCCAAGAAATTAGTAGCACTTTTTGGAATCGGGCTGTGTTTCATGTTTACTCCTTGAGGAAGGGAATCTGCCTGTAGTTTGCAGTCGCATCCTATATTTGCGCGCGCAACATTCACCACGGTGGCGTAGCGGTTTCCACGTGGTATACAGATGACTTTACGATACTGACTATCGTTTCTCTTACCCTCCGGTAGGGTTGCGGTAAGAGCTGCTCGGCGATGATCAATCTCAACTCTGTAGGTGTAGCCTGGGCCTCCTTTGCCGAGATGGTCACGCACGTTGACAAAATAATCTCCGTCGGCTGGCGGTTTAAAATCAAGAATACTATCGAGACTCCCCTGATCGTCATTGCGACCAAGTTGCTTGCCTTTGGCATCGCGTAAAATCAACACACTATCAAGCGGTGAGCGCAACGACCGACCACGCACACGCAAGCGAAGATTCTGCCCCTTCTTGGCATGAAATCTAAACCAATCCACGTCTCCAGTTTTACTAATAATACCATGGAAGGCGCATGGTGCATTCAGAGGAGCTTCAGGTGTCGACTTTTTAGATTCATTGTTAGGCTCTTTCTCGTTGGCAAATGGTAGAGCACTCACAATTACAGGATTCGGAGAGGGTGCACTTTGACCGTCGCGATGAGCAAAGAGACCATGAGCAGTGCCCTCTTTCCCAACGGGGGTCGCTTGGATATCATAGTCGCCCGCAGGATCACCAATCATCTTAAATGTGGCAGCAACACCCGGGTTGGCACCAGGTGGGTAGACCGCGGCCGGGCGGGTAAAGCCACCGATGTGGAGTCGGTAGCGACAGTTCTTACTTCCTTCATAGGCCGACTCCCTAACAAGGACTGTGTAATTCCCGTCTTCTGGAGCGACAACGGAAACAAAAGCATCCTGTTTGAGAAGCGGTGCGTCGTCAGAGGTGGCCATCTCAAAACGTCTGCTATCGAGGATGGCAATATAGGGATCGAAAAAGACAGCCCCGAGCCTCATGCCCTCGACCTCGGCAGAAATGCGTTGGCCTTTTTTTGCGCTGACTTGGTAATAATCCGCATCCTCAATGCCCGCAGCGCCGTGAACGGTCGAGTTAAACCCAACCACTTGGGGTTTTGCGTAATCATTGTTAGGTTCAACTTCCTTGACGGTGGGAAACTGACCGATCCAGAAAGTGCGCATGTAGGTAACCCCTCCCTTGCAGCGTAATCGCACCGGATGTTCACCCAACGGTGCATCTGGAGCAATGGTGAGCACCGCCTTTACGTGAGTATCCTTAACCTTGGTGAGAGATTTCACGACGATTCCCGGTTTATAAAAAATCAGCTCTTGCGGCTCGATCATGCGCTTGCCGTAGAGATTGATTTTCACATCCTTGCCACGTTGCCCACCACGCGGGAGGATCGTTCCAAGCTCAGGGCTATAGGCCTGAAGAAGTGTCGCCGAAAACAACGACACCAAACCCGCGATGATAGCCTTCTGCATATTCAATGGAAAATTGTTAGATTAGAAGGTCCTTGATGACACTACCGCCGGCAACGATCTCGACGGGACGACCTCCCGGGGCCATCAGCTCCTTATCGGCGTTGATTCCGATTTGGTTGTAAATCGTGGTGGCAAAATCCGCCACCCCCACCTTGTCCTCTTCGGGTTCGGCGGCGAGGGCGTTTGATTTTCCGTAGATAAGCCCCTTGTTGACTCCACCTCCAGCGAGCATCACTGAGAAGACCCGTGGCCAATGGTCGCGACCGTTAGTTTTGTTAATCTTAGGCGTCCGCCCGAACTCAGAGGTGAGCATCACCAGTGTGCTATCGAGCATACCGCGCTCATCAAGATCATTGATGAGTGCAGCCACTGCCTGATCGACTGGTGGCAGGTTCGTCTTAATGCCACCCTTCACATTATCGTGGTGATCCCAGCTGCCGGCTGTGAGGGAAATAAATCTGACCCCCGACTCGGCGAGTCGACGAGCTAACAGCATCCGCTGCCCAGCCTGAGTCCGACCATACTTATCCTTCAACTTCTCCGGCTCCTTGGAGAGATCAAATGCCTCCCGTGCCTCCTGAGAGGAGACCAGGCTGTAGGCATGTTTATAGAATGCATCCATCGAGTCCAGAGCATCGGAGTTCTCCAAGGATCTAAAATGGTGATCCACTGTTTCCAGGAGTGACTTACGACGGTAGAAGCGATCCTCGTCCACACCGTTTGGCATATTAAGATCGCGCACTTTAAATCCTTTCTGAGATGGATTGGCACCCAGCCCGAAGGGGCCATACGCCGAGCTCAGATAGCCTGAATTGGCATATATATTCGGTATGTTTGGCACGCACACGTAGGGAGGAAGGCTCTTACGTGAACCTAGCTCGTGAGCCACCACTGAACCCATTGACGGATACTGAAGCGCTGGGCTAGGTCGGTAGCCGGTAAACATGTTCTGCGTCCCCCGCTCGTGAGCCGCCTCACCATGGGACATCGATCTAATCACGGTGAATTTGTCCGCTATTTTCGCCAAATGCTTAAGATTTTCACTGAAACGGACACCTGGGAGGGCTGTCTTTATCGTGCCAAATGGTCCCCTATACTCGCTGGGGGCGTAAGGTTTAGGATCAAACGACTCCTGCTGCGCCATCCCGCCTGGTAGGAAGATTTGGATAACGGATTTGGCCACCCCCTCCTTCGACTCGTAATGTTTCTGAGCACCATGTGCCTGCATCTTTAAAAACTCGGGTAAGGTAAGACCCAGTCCCGCCAAAACTCCGACGTGAAGAAATTCACGGCGTGACGACGAACGGGCTCCCCAGCCTGCCCCACCTTCAGCAAAAGGGTTTCCAGAGCATGATGATTGTTTTTTCATGATAATAAATTTTCGGTTTCCTATTCGTTTTCCACTAGAGCCATACGGGTCATGGGTAGCAATACTATCATATAATACTCAAAAAACCAGCTCACATCACAAGTTCAACCCACGAAGCGTAAACAAAGACGAAGACGTAAAAAGTTTGACTGGTCATCCAGCGTCATGAAGCTAAAAGAATCCCCATGGCACAGCCACAAATTGATGGTATGGAGCTCCTTGGCCTTGTCGGCGAAGGATCTTGCGGCTCTGTGTTCATCGCTAGGGACATCGAGGGCAGCCCCCCAACACTTCCCAATACCAAATGGTACGCCGTTCGTGTATTTAATTCCCTAGCGGTTAATCGGCCACTGATCGAAAGCATGGTCAAGCGTTTGGCCGGCGGCACCTACCCTGAAGGGGTCGTGCCCATTGTCTGGAAAGAGTCCCAGCAAGGTAGCCGCTGCATGGTCATGCCAATCCTCGCCGACGTCAGCGAGGAGAAGGCCACCATCGCCCCAAGATCTCTCCAAGAACAACTCGGAGATTACCCAGAAAAAGACGCCTGGGACACGATCGAAAAAATCGCCCATGCCCTCTCCGAGATGCATCACCGCCGGATCGCACACGGTAATCTGAAACCGGGTAATATTTTCTACAATAAAAAGGGAGACCTTTTTCTCACCGATTTCGCCATGGGACAGATGCCAGGCGTGGGTATGCCCCCCTACACCGACGCCCTGCTTTACGCCCCGCCTGAACAACTCCGTGAACCCGAGGGTTACCTAACCGGAAAAGGCTACGCTTGGGACACCTATGCTTTTGCTGTTCTAGCATTCCGACTGCTCACCGGGAAATTCCCCCGCTGCGAAGCCACCTTCAGCAAAGTAGCTCCCGGCCCAGGTGAATCCCACGTCACCGGTATCCAGGCGGATGTCATCAAACTTGCGGAACGACTCGAGCACCGTGAACTAGCCAACTGGACAGAGGAAGCTGCCGACGACCGCGAACGCCAACGCCGCAAGGTCATTCAGAAGTGTCTTTCGCTCGACCCAGAGGACCGATACGCCGATCTCAACGAAGTCATTCATGCATGGGACACCATCGACTCAGACGCCAAGACAGCGACTGAAAAAGCGGGCCTGCTGAAGAATGTCAAAACGAGCAAGCTTCGCATGACGGGCTCACTCATTCTTGCTGCGGCAGGAGCTGCTGGATGCTTGATTCTTGCGAGCCTATTAGCTCTGGAAAAAAGTAATCGCAGCTCAGATGTGGAGGATCTTAATACGACCATCACCGGCCTCAAAAAAGAACGCGACGACTCAAAAACTTCCGAGTCCTCTGCCATAGCCGCAAAAAACGCCGCCGAAACTCGGGAAAAAAATATTATCCAAGGTAACGCCACCCGCGAAGCCAAACTCTGTGGTCAGCTCACCGCGCTAGGTGTTACGAATGATCACCTACTTGAGTGGATGATGCGCACAGAGAGCACCGTCCTTCCGGAGCTTAAGAAATCCGACCCCGGCCGCGACACCATGATTCGCGAACTTCGTCAGTTTCTCAAACTCACCGAGGGAGATGATCAGTTCCAGCCGATCCGCGCCCGTATCATTTTGCAACTCGCCGAGCTGGAAATCCATGGCAAGAACCCAGTGGAAGCTGATAAACTTCTGGACCAGGCTGCCATCGAATGGAAACAGGCTAACATCAAGGAGCCCAGCTTCAGTTCACGTATGGCGCGAGCACGGCTTGCCTGCCTAATGCAGTCGCTCGATAAAAAAGACATCACCTTCACCAACGCCCTCTTACCGAAGGTACGAAATGAAATCCAAGCCATCACCGCGGGTGATGAAAATGAAACTCGTCGTATCAATGCTGTGATGCAGATCATCGATGGTACGATGATCCAAGCCAAGGATCCAGCCAAGGCGTTAGAGCATTTCCAGCAAGCGCTCAAGGATCTCGATGGAGTTCATAAAGCTCTACCTGATCACATCGCCGTGAGATCTGACCTTGCCAGGTTTGCCCTTCACTCGGCGAGTCTAGCAGAAAGCCTGGATCGTGTGGAAGACGCAACCAAGCTCCGTGGTGAGGCGGCCGTGCACCTGCGTTGGCTACTTCAGAAAAACCCCAAGCTAAAGCTCGCCAAGGTAAAACTCGCTGAGATCGAAATCATGGCTGCCGAGTCCGATATGCGGGCAGGAAACGATACCGCAGGTGCTGCCAAGCTCACCGCAGCTGAAAAATTACTGGCTGGTGTGGCGGCCGATGACACCAGCTCGGACGGAGCATCGATGCAGATCGCCATCGCCAAGGGGCTACGCTCCATTTTACTCCGCGACCGAGGCAAGACAACCGATGCCGCCAAAAGCCTAGACGAAGCAATCAAACTAGCAGAGAAAATTGTCGCCGCTCACCCCGAGGCTAGCGAACCACTCTATCGACTTGCTGTTTTTCACTGGCACCGTGGCGGACTTTCTGGCGATGCAGGTGATACCGCTAACGAACTCATCCAGGGGGAAAAAGCAGCCGACCTCATGCAGCGCCTCCTCAAAGCGGGCGCTGGAAAACGTGACACCGAGCTTCGACGCTCTCTAGCATATCTCTACGGCGACCTTGGTCACACCGCCCACGTCAAAGGCAAAAAAACCGACGCCATCGCCGCCTTCAAAAACGCCTCCACAATGTGGCAAAGCCTTATTACCAAGAACGGTAAGAAAGAGGAATATACTGAGGGGTTGAAGTGGAGTCAGTCTCGCTATCGTGAAGTGGGGGGGAGGTAATTTTAATTACTCTGCTTCACAATAGATAACAAAAACAGGAACCTCGGATTTGGCCACAAAAAGCACAGAACCCACAAAAGGGAACCTGTTTTATTCCAGCCACTTACTCGATTTTTTTGTGTCTTATGTGCCTCCTATGGCAATAAAAAAAGCCATGACATTTTTGCCATGTAGTTGCCTCTACTTAATAAACCTAATCGTCATCGGGTAACGATGCCACTCGCCTCGATTAGCGGCAAGGCAGGCCATGATTTCGAGGATGAATGCTCCGATTGAAATGACAAACATCAGAGGGAAAATTAGGAACAAGCCTAAACCCATTGTGACAAGGCCGGCGACAATTCCGAGCGCCATCAGGCCAAAAACATAGATCAGGATGGTCAGTTGAAAATTGATCGCCTCCTTGCCGTGGTGGTCGACAAAACGCGATTGATCTTTTTTTATTAACCACAAAATCAACGTCCCGAGGAATCCTGTTAGCAAGGCCAGCAGGTGAACTAACATCCCCATGGTGCGGTCGTCCGGAGTTGTGGCAAATGAATTATTGAGTGGATTATTAGGATCAACCATCCCCGGATAGCTTACCTGTGCCACGGGAAGCATCGGAGCTGGCTCGGGAGGCTGGGGCATCTGAGGAGGCGCAAGTTGATCCTGCACCACCGACTCCACCGGCTCCACCGGTATTCCGGGAGGCCTCTTTGCCTCATGGATGGTTTCTGTAGTTTCGTCTGACATCATCACCTACTTACTTAATCACTTTGCTTCAATAAACTTCACCAGATCCTTCCGCATCTTCTCCAAATCCGGTTGATTTAAGTAAAACATATGCCCGGCATCATACCAAGCTACGGAAATATTTTTCCTCTGCGGCGCAGGAACTTTCATGTGAGCCACAGTGTGAAGAATTCCACCAGCGGGGGTTGCGAGGTCCGCATGTCCGCACTGTACTAATACTCGCAAGTGAGGGTTATCACGCATCGCGCCCGCCAATCGAGAACCCACGTTTACGTATCCATTTTTCTGACCCCAGTTCCATCCACCTACATGAGCAATAATCTCGTATGGACGCTCTTCCATCCAGCCTAGACCATTGGCAAGATAATCTAACATCGCTGTCGAAAACGCACCTTTGGCAACCGACATCGATGGATCATAATTTGGATACACCCCGGCCTTTTGCTGAGCGGGCCAGGCGGTGCGAGCATCGAATCGACCTAACACAAGGTTCTTGTTACGCAATAGTTCCTTCCGAAAATTCGATGGATCAATGCGAAGATTATGTCGAATAATGTGATCCTTAGATAACGAAGTCAGCTGGGAAAGCTCCTCGGCCACCTTGTTTCGAGTCGCATCATCTAATGTAAACCCCTTCAAAAGAGCCGTGGCATAAACACCATTTGTAAACTCGCGTGAGCGCTTTACCAGAGCAGCACGATCCCCCTTCAGCTTGCCATGATGGTGGGCAATCGCCGTATAGGCAGGAAGGTAAGCAATATAGGCAAGATCATTACCCTCTCCAGGTCTGAGCGTTCTGAAATCCATTAAACCCGAGAGCAATACAACACCATTGAGGTTCATCCCGTAACGACTCTGCAGATGACCTGCAAGACCGGCGGCACGTACAGCCCCGTAGCTTTCACCCAAAAGATACTTCGGTGAACCCCAGCGTTTATTATCGGTTACCCAACGGCGGATAAAGTCACCGACACTTGAGATGTCCTCATCCACTCCGTGGAATTTTTCCTTACTGTCCTCCGAGCGAGAATAGCCAGTGGATACAGGATCGATAAACACGAGGTCCGCCACATCGAGAATGGAGAACGGATTATCAATGACACGAAGTGGTGGTCGCAGCGCCTTGGTGCCGTCGGGCGATGTTGGCACGATCCGTGGGCCTAGGGCGCCGAGATGGAGCCACACTGCTGATGAGCCGGGGCCGCCGTTAAATGCAAATAGAACAGGCCGCTTTGAAACATCCTTCACTCCGTTACGGGTGTAGGCGACATGGAAAACTGAGGCCCTCGCCTTGCCATCGTCCTTTTTGATAACAAGCCGAGACGTGCGCACTGTGTAATCGATTTTTTTACCGTCGATGGTCACAGTCGACTGTTTCTCAACCATTTTAGCATCTTTTCCATCCTTAGAAGTCGACTTCTTATCCTTCGCCCCTGGCTTTGGCTTTTCCGTGGTCTTTGGCGCATCTTTCTTATCCGGCGCTGCATTGAGTGGCATCAACAGCGCACTAGCTGCGATCAGGATCATCCATTGAGTAAGTTTCATTATCTTCATAGCGTATTATGCCCCTCTCTTTATCTATGATTCCACATTCTTCAAACATCAATCTCTCCCATGGAAAATTAATTCTTATACCTCTGTTTCCCCCGTTTCATAAGGAAATACAGGTTTAAGCGTTCGTATACAGAGAAACAGAGCTAACACTCAGCGTCTTAGCTAGTATGTATCTAGGTGAGTTGGCCCCTCCCCAAGGCTTGTAAAATTAATCCTGTTAATCTTGCCAAAAACAACCAAACTTTCTACCTCAACCCGCCATGCGCTGCTTTTATTCATCGGATCTCGACCTAAAACTGGACCTCCCAGAGGCTCATCCGTTTCCCGGTAATAAGTATTCAACGAGCCGCGATATGCTGCTGCAAAATGGCATCCTTAGACCGGAAGAAATCATCGATGTCGCCCAAACCGACCTCCATGTGCTTAAACGCGTCCACGACGGCCAGTATCTTTCCAAGATCTACCACGGCGCACTCGATAGACGCGAACAACTCGCCCTCGGCCTGCCCGCCAACCCAAAGCTCTTCGCCCGCTGCGCCACCGAAGCCGAGGCGACCCGACAAACTTGCCACGCCGCACTAGCCGAAGGCGTTTCCGTCTGTCTCGCCGGAGGAACCCACCACGCCTTTAAGGGTCGCGGTGAAGGATTCTGCGTCTTTAACGACGTCGCCATCGCCGTGCGCGACCTTCAGGAAAAACGCCCCGGCATCCGCATCATGATCGTTGATACCGATGCCCATCAGGGTAACGGAACCAACAGCCTACTGGAAAACGACCCGCGCGTCTTCACCTACTCGATCCACGTCGGCCAAGGCACATCCACCAACTCCCAGGTGGACGGATCCATGGACGTCGAAACCGTCCGCTACGTTGAGGGCGATATGTATCTCAAACAACTCTTTAACACCCTCGCCAGCGCGCTCGATGTCTTTAGCCCCGACCTCGTCATCTGGGTCGCCGGCGCCGACAACCACTCGAACGATTTGTTAGGAAACATGATGCTCAGCGTCGCCGATATGCAACGCCGGGACGACACCATCATCCGCGCCTTCATCAAGAACCGCATCCCAATCGCCATCCTCTACGGAGGCGGCTATAACCGCCACTCAGGACTTACTGCGAAGCTTCATAGGAATAC
>JASJLI010000124.1:0-6865 GCA_037620805.1 Akkermansiaceae bacterium | reverse complement strand
CCTCGTGCTTCCACGCGCTGTTGCCGTCACCAGTGATGGTTGTCTCTACACCAGTGGTAATGCTCTCTACTTCATCAAACGAAAAGGCCTTAAGCGCGATGAGTAAACTCGCTGTTATATAAGTTTTCTTCATGAGGATGAAAGTTTATCCAATCCCTACTATCGATTCGCTTTTTCAAAGAGTTCAAGGTGTGGCCAGCGGAAGCCTTTCTTTTTTCTGTAATTGATCTTCTGGTGCTCAATTTGTTCAGCTTCGAACTGGTCCATATTTTCCTTATCAACGAAGGGGTCTTTAATTTCACGTTGAAATGCCTTCATGGCGGCAATGAGCTCCTGTTTCTTTTTCTGATACTCGGGTGATCGCGCCAGGTTCTTCCATTCATACGGATCTTTCCCAAGGTCGAAGAGTTCGTATTCATCGGGGAATAGGAAATCTTTGACGTGTTGATCTTTGGGCAGCTTGCTATTCGTGTAACGAGATGCTGCTAGGTAGTTTTTATGGCGGTATGGATTGTAAATAAGCTTATAACGATCCCCTCGAATGGAAAACTGAAGATACTGCAAACTTGGTGCTGATCCTGTGGTGAAGGTGTGGATGTATTTGTGTCCTTTTGCCTTACCTTGATCGATGGCATGGAGCTCGTTTCCGGGGAGTTTGTTGGCAGTCTTGATGCCGCAGACGCTGAGCATGGTAGGTAGAATATCGATGGTAGAGACCATTTGGTTTTCAACTTTGCCTTTTGAGAAGGACTTCGGGTAGTTCACAATCATCGGAATGCGAACACCACATTCGTAGGCACTTCCTTTTGCCCGCGGAAAATCAGCACCATGATCGGCGATGTAGATGATGAGTGTATTGTCGCGGACTTTTAGTTCGTCCATGTCCTTGAGAACCATGCCGATGGCTTCGTCGAGGCGGTTCATGCAGTTAAAGTAGTTCATGATTTCCTCACGCAGGTGCGGGCTATCTGATCCGATCCACGGGAAGGGTTTGATTGGCTTTGTGACGAGTTTGGTGGGAAAGCCGTTCTTTGATTTCCCAACGAACTTACGGTGAGCATCGGCGTAGTTGATGATCAGGCAGAAGGGTTTGTTTGCCTTGGCTGCATTTTGCATCACCGTCTTCGCCTCTGATGCATACTTTTCGATACTGATCGTCTTACCAAAATTGGCATTGGGGATTGCCTGATGGTCGATGAATTTGGTGACTGTGTGTTCGGGGTTGACGTGAACTTTGCCAAGAAAACCCGTGTAGTATCCAGCATCCTGAAAGTAGGAGGGCATCGTCTTGAAGTCTTTGAAGAAGGAAAATTTATGAGTGGCGAGGCCGATGTGGCCAGTCTGGCGGCTATATAAACCTGTTAGGAAAGAAGCACGTGACGGGCTGCAGACTGAATAGGGAACGTAGGCACGCATGTAGCGCACGCCAGATTCGGCCAAGCTGTCGAGCGCTGGTGTGTGAACACGTTTTTCACCGTAGCAACCGATATGTTCGCCATTGTCCTCTGAGACGATGAATAGGATGTTTGGAGGCTTCGCCTCTGATGTAAGAATCAAGAGATACGAGGCAAGAAAGAGAAGAAGTGTTTTCATGGTGATATGAGGGTGTAATGGATGAATAAATGGTGATTATGGATGTATCGGAGTGACACCTTTCCAACCGACAGCTTCCTTCTTGTAAACTTCGTGAGCGGCATGGAGCTGCGTTTTAAGCTCATTGAAAATATTGGGCTCCTGCTCAGATATGTCATTTTTCTGTTGAGGGTCTTTACTAAGATCATAGAGGGCGTAGCGGACGATCGTGCCTTCTTTGATTTTTTCGATATGAGCCACTTTCCAACTAGCTACTTTTAATTGTGTTTTTGGGTCATAAAAACCACAGATGACATAATTTCCACGGCGTAACACAGCATTCGGATTGGGTGAGTTTTTGGGGTTCGTATTATAGTGATGCCACTGCAGGGGTTTCTTTCGAACCATCTCTTTACCCTGCAGTAATGGAACGAGACTCTGGCCATCTAACTCGCGCTTGGCAGGCAGATTCACCTTAGTGATGTCGCAGATCGTAGGAAACCAGTCAATGGATCCAGCAGGTGTATCGACGACAACACCCGGTTTGATCGTTGCAGGCCAGTGGACAATACCAGGAGTATGAATTGAACCATCCCAGAGTCCGTATTTATTGCCACGGTAGGGGTTGGCTGTGCCGTAGTTGCGGTCGGATTTCCCTCCACCAAGCTTGGCGGGGCCGTGATCTGAGGAGAACAGAATCACGGTGTTTTTCTTCAGGCCCAATTTTTCCAGAGTTTTTGTAATGTTGCCGATTCCCCTGTCCACGTTGGTGACGGCGGCGAAGTAATGTGCTTCGTTTTCGTTTTTCGTGGCCGTTTTTAAATAGCTGGAAACAAGATCATCGGGACCAGCGACATACCAATGGGGTTCGTAAAAATGAACGAACTGGATGAAGGGTTTGTCCTTCTTCCGGACTTTCGTGAGCCAGTGAACGGCTTCCTTCCCTACGACGTTCGCAGCGAGATCCATCTTGGTTCCTTCATTCTTTCCGTTGCGGATCCAGTTAGGTTTGTTGAGTATTTTTGCGTTATCGTCTGAGCAAAACCAGTAGTCGAAGCCATAGTGATCCATGGTAGGGATCTTGTCATTTTTCTGCTGAACCTGATTCAGTGAGCAATGCCATTTACCGATAATCGCCGTTTGATAGCCCGCTTTGCGAAGTATCTGAGGGATAGTCACTTCGCTCTTGGGGAGGTGGGTGAGACTTCCTGAACTGCCTCCGATAAAACTGTAGATACCGTGGCGATGCGGCATTCTCCCGGTGAGCATGGCAGCCCGAGTCGGTGAGCATACTTGAGCGGGGGAATAAAAGTGATTGAACGTGGCACCGCCCTTGGCCAAGGCATCGAGATGGGGAGTTTTGATTTTCGAGTGGCCCGTGAATCCAAGGTCCCCATAACCCATATCGTCGGCCACAATGACCATGATGTTAGGTTGATCAGCAACAGCCACCGTCGGAGCCAAAGTAAGTGCGATAGCACCAAGAACAGGCAATTTCATATTCATGGGAGTTATGTTATTTGAGCTCAGACAAGGGAATGCTCAAAAACCGCTGTTCTTTTACCTTTTTTGTTTCGTAGAGACAAAGAAGGCTTTTGCCATCAGGCGAAATTTGAGTGACCGAGTAGCCGAAATAGCCGGTGACGATTTTTTTGATCTGAAAGGTTTTCCCATTGTCAGTTGAAATGGCAATTTGACCATTTTCCCGTGCCTTAGCGGATGGGAATGATGCGTATAGATCCCAGGTGCCGTCTGCTTTGACTGGTCCACTAATGACGGATCCCATACATTGGGTGGAAGGTAGTGTTGGATCAGTTTTGATCACAGACCATGTCTTACCTCCATCTTTAGAAAAGCTCTTCTTGCGGAGTTTTGCACCTGCTTGATTACGGGAAACGATGACAAGATCACCATTGGATGCTTCCGCGACCTGGCATTCGTTAGGGAAGCCTTTTTCAGGGTCATCCAGTGACTTGGTGCGTTTCCAAGTCTTAGCCCTGTCATCACTGTAGGCAGCAGCAATTTCCCAGCTACGCTCGATCTTTCCATCTTTTCCTTCTACGGGAACACAACCCCAAAGGGATGCTACGATACGACCTTTGTTAGGACCTTTTTTAAGCTGGATCATCGCGCCCGGAGTATTGGCATTTAGCCAGTGAGAAGGTTTCACCGAGCGAGAAATATCGCGTGGTTTACTCCAGGTCCGACCATCGTCCTTGCTGAAGGTGATGTAGGTTAGAATGTTCAGTTTGGGATCATCATATCCGGTTTCTGCCATCTTGATCCAACCAGACGCACGAGCGTGTCTGCCGTAGGGAAAACGGGCAAACATCAACATGATCCTACCATCAGCAAGTTGCACAGTGAGGGGATCGTTGATAGAATTCATGCCATCTTCGAAAGCCATGATTTCCTTACCCCAGGATTTGCCACCATCCAGACTGCGTCTCAGGACGATATCATTCTGAGCATGGTCATGAAGGCCGAGTCGACGCTCGGAGAACGCAATAATCGTTCCCTTACTCGTAGTCAGCAATGAGGGGATGCGGTAACCGTATTTCGTAGCATCCTTACCATGTCCTTCTTTCGGAACTCCCGCTGGAATGTCACGCACGGCAAATACCATGGTGCCATCTTGAGCTGGAATCGAAGGGATAGTGGTGGCTGCTTGGCCGTAAAGACAGGGCGCGCCTAAGAACAGAGCCGCTGTGATGGATGGGATAGATTTCATAGTGTTTATAAGGCTATTGATACCACAGCCACCACCATGATTTATCACCTATGAAGTGGTTTTATTTTCATACCAAACACCTCCACCATGACGGATTCTTGATCAGCCACTACAGCATTTCGTATGCCCTGCAAATCTCTTCCATGAATCAATGATTGAATTTAGGATTGAGTCAGAACACATTCATCTGTTTATCCATAAGCAGCATGCGTATAATATCATCTGTCTGTCTCGGCGCTCTTCCTCTAGTCATACTGGGCCTATTATCTTGTAAATCCAATCAGGAAATCAACTCCTCGACTGAGACGCCGCCCCCTGCTCCTTTAATTTATAGAGTGGCCTTTGGTTCATGTTGCTCAGAGGCACATCCATTGCCGATTTTTTACGAGGTCATTAAACATCAGCCGGACGTTTTTGTTTTTCTTGGCGACAACGTTTACGGAGACACCAACGACATGTCGGTGCTGCGAAAGAAGTATCAACAACTTGGAGACAAAGCTTCCTATAAGGCCCTGAAAGAAAAAGTAGAAATTCTCGCTACTTGGGACGACCACGATTACGGCCGTAATGACGCAGGAAAGAATTACCCACACAAAGCGGCCTCTAAAAAAGTATTCCTCGAGTTTTTCGATGAGCCCAAAGACTCTGACCGATACAAACATGATGGAATTTACACCTCCACTGTGCGTAAAGTTGGCAACAAAACCGTGCAATTCATTCTACTGGATGGCCGTACGTTTCGGGATGATCTAAAAAGATTTGATTCTAAGTCATCCGGCAAAAAATCTTTTTACCGTTGGGAATATTCTCCTCACACCGATACCTCCACGACGTTTCTCGGCGAAGAACAATGGAAGTGGCTCGAAGGTGAGCTATCCAAACCAGCTGATTTCAGGATTCTAGCGACGGGTAGTCAGTTTGGTATTGAAGCCAATGGCTATGAAGCCTGGGCAAACTTCCCTCATGAACAGGACCGACTTGTGAGCTTAGTTAAAAAAACACAGGCCAATCATCTCATTGCTATCAGTGGTGATGTTCATTACGCGGAAATCTCAAAATTCCAAAACCCGCACAGTTACCCGATCTTTGATGTCACCGCCAGTGGACTGTCTAGGAAATGGCACTTCGCCACACCTAACAAAAACAGAATTGAAGGCCCTGTGATGGACAATCACTTCGGGCTATTAACGATCGATTTCTCGGCAGATCAACCAAACGTCAAAGCAGAAATCTGGGATGGAACGGGCAACCAACGCATTGAATACACCATCCCATTTGAAACGATTAGCTTCCCCGTCTCAAGTCAGGAGTAGCCATCAATTTAACAGAGCTCCTACACTAGGGAAAATTTGGAAAACATAACCGCTGATTTTACTCATTTTAGACTGATGTGTGGCCGCTTGCTCGCCCATGTGGAGATCTATTAAAAATATGACATTCTTTAGATACTAAAACTAGGTGCAGAGGATGTGAAATCAGCTGTGCAATAAACATCCAAACGAATTAACACTCCCTAGTGTACGGGCCCTAATCAATTTAAGGAATTCGGAGCACTAGCGCCCCTCAACGTGCACTGCGTTGATTCCCATGGAAAAGCCTTCTTTGGGATCTGACGATGCAGCGGTAACTTTAATACTATAAAAACCTCCCGGCTTTGGGGTTGCAATCTCCAAGGGAATTTTAATAACTCCAGGTTCTTGTTTGGGCGCTGACAGTTTGATGATCTCTTTTCCGTCAGGCATCGTAACTGCGATATTAAAGTCGTTATGCCATTGAGTCATGTAGAGGTTAATAATTACCGGGTCCGTATGTTTTTTGGGAACACGAAGTATGATCTCCCAGCCATCGTCAAGCTTCGCATTGTGGTCTTTCTTGGAATCAGTAGCTGCCATGGGAACGAGCTCTTGCTCACCGCTCTTAAACTTGACGGGAACTTTCTTCATGGCGAACTCCTTAAATTTCCCGACTGAAAAAATGCTCTGAATACAGTTACCGGTCTCTTTTTCCGCTCTATTGGAAGATGCAGGTGCGCCCGTAGCCACCATCCAATCGAGAGTTTTGTCTGTATCTAGATCGACCAGTACAGGCTCTCCACGTTTAGCCATCGTGTTCACTAACACCACATCGTTCAAGTGGACTTTCACACCCTCAGGAATAGCAGAAAGGGCATTATCAGGGCCAGCTTCAACATCATCACCATTACCATCACGTGTGAGTCCAAGCCATAAACCCAACCCAATAAGCGCACATAACGAAGCGATAAAAATCATCAGTCTTTTGTTAGAACGCTTCTCAGCATCGGCATACGAGGAAACGGGCGCGGAATCTTGTGCCACTGCGGATACCTCCAAGATTGGAACCGTCGCCTCCGCAGGAGTGGCCATTACGGCATGAGTTTCACCTGGAATATTCGGATCCGGCTCGTTGATGGTTATTTTTTGCAGCGACTCCATGGCTTCTTTAATCGAAGCTGGTCGCTGGCTTTTTTCACCTGCTGAGAGATGCATGACCCAGGCTGAAAAATCAGGCTGTATATCCGGAGCATATTCAACGAGTGGTGGT
>JASJLI010000123.1:0-16698 GCA_037620805.1 Akkermansiaceae bacterium | reverse complement strand
GAAGAAGACACGAACCCGAATTTAAGGCCCGCGTTGGCTTGGAAGCCCTTAAGGGAATCAGGACGATCCAAGAGATCGCGAAGGAATATCAAGTCCATCCAGTACAGGTATCTGACTGGAAAAAGAAGATGCTCGAAGGTTCCGGTGATGTATTCAAGGGCAGCTAAAAAGAAGACTGATGAAGAAAGTTTTGAAGCCCAGCGCGAGCAGCTTCACGCCAAGATTGGACAGCAGGCGGTCGAGATCGACTTTCTACGAAAAAAGTCCAGACAGCTCGGTCTGTAAGGGATCGTATCGAGTTGGCAGAAAAAGATAATCCTGACATCAGCATGAGAAGACAATGTGAACTACTGGGCGTGGCGAGGTCGTCAATAATCTATCAACCCGTTGCCGAAAATGAGGAAGATCTACGTATCAAGCGTTTGCTCGACGAGTATTACATGATTGACCCGTGCCTCGGAACGCGACGGCTAAAAACGGTTTTAGAACGCGAAAACGGGCTGACTGTGAACCGCAAACGACTCCAGCGCCTGCGCCGAGAAATGGGTATTGAGGCGATCTATTGCAAGCCACGCAGAAGCATTCCCGATGACGGGCACTGCAAGTATCCCTACCTGTTGCGAAACCTTGCGGTAGTGCGCCCGAACCAAGTCTGGTGCACGGACATCACCTACGTGCCCATGCCTCACGGGCACGCCTATTTGTGTGCGGTGATGGACTGGAATTCGCCAAAGTCCTTGGCTGGGCGGCTTCCAACACCATGGAAACAGGCTTCTGTCTGGAGGCTCTCGATAGCGCCCTGAGAAACACAGGCAAAGTTCCCGAGATCTTCAACACCGACCAAGGCTGCCAATTTACCTCAGCGGAATGAATCGGGTGTTTGTTAGATCTTGGAATAAAGATCAGCATGGGTGGCAAAGGACGCTGGATGGACAACGTCTTCATCGAACGACTTTGGCGGAGCGTGAAATATGAGGAGATTTACCTCTTCGAGCACGCCACGGTCATTGAACTCTGCGCGGGTCTAGAAAAGTGGTTTGAACGCTACAACACCTGGCGGCCACACGAAACTCTTGGGAATCAGACACCAGCCGTGGCCTACGCCGATGAAGACATCGGAGGTTCCTTGGCTGAGGTTGTCATCAAATCTAAGAAAACAGCCTAACCTCCAAGCCAGAAAACCACGCCCCCCCCCGGAGGGCCGAATTTGGGAATGGAGCGTAGCGGAATGGAGGGATTCTCCTTCCCAAATTCGCACATCCTCCGCTCTCTACTTGACCACCCTCATCCAATCTCCTACAACAATCCCGCACCCCGTCATCACAACTTAACTTAGCCTCCCAGTGGCCGAACTATGGGGTCCACCTCAAACTAAACTTAAATAAACTTGCAAAAAAATCCACATTATGAGTCGCCCACTGCCCTTTTGACCTAAGATCTTATCAAATCATGAATTTAAGGCTTGTTTCGGGGTTTCCTTTTCCACCAAATAAGCTTATCCCAGCGCTGCAAAACACCATGAGCAACCGTATTGATACCACCTTTCAGCGACTTCGTAATAATAGCGAAGCTGCATTTGTCGCATATGTCTGTGCTGGCGACCCTAATTATGATGCGTCGCTAGCCACGGTCAGGGCCCTTGCTGATGCCGGAGCCGACATCATTGAACTAGGTGTCCCCTTCTCCGATCCGCAAGCCGATGGCATCGTCAACCAGCTTGCAGCCGAGCGAGCGTTACATAACGGAATGTCTGTAGATAAGCTAATCCAGTTCATCCGTGACTTCCGCACCACCCACGATACGGCCATCGTGCTCTTTACTTACCTCAACCCGGTATACGCCTATGGTTATGAGAAATTCCATATCGATGCCTCAGCCGCTGGGGCTGATGGAATACTATTATTAGATCTCCCACCTGATGAGGTAGCCAACAACAAGGAACTCGAATGCACCAAAGGGCTCAAACATATCACGCTCATCTCTCCGTCCACGCCACCTGAGCGCATGCAAATGCTTGCCGCCCAATCCGAGGGATTCATCTACGGCCTCTCACGCATGGGAGTCACTGGTTCCCAGGCCGCTCCATCAGCTAGCATCGGCGCACTAGTAGCATCGATCAAGCAACACACCGACACTCCCGTCTGTGTTGGCTTTGGTATCAGCACCCCGGAGCAGGCATCAGATGTCGCCGCTGCATCAGATGGTGTGGTGGTAGGCTCAGCCATCGTCAATCAGGTTGCAGAAAACGCCAACCATCCTAATTTAGCGGGAATCATCAGCGAGTTCACGGCTCCTCTTATTAGTGCTACTAAAACCCCCACCACCTAATGACTCTTCAATTTCACAAAATGAACGGTGCTGGCAACGACTTCGTTGTCATCGATAACCGTGCACTCGATATCAACCTAAGCCGCGATCAAATCGCAATCCTCTGCGACCGTCAGCGCGGCGTGGGTGCCGATGGCTTATTAGCCGTCGAACCTGCCGAGAATGGTGCCGACTACAAGTTCCGCTATTACAATGCCGATGGCGGCGAAGCCGAAATGTGTGGCAATGGTGCACGCTGTTATGGAAAATACACCGCCATGCTATCGGGCGATGGCACGGATCATATAACCTTTGAAACCATCGCCGGCACCTTAAGCGCCGATCTCATTGGCGACAACGTTCGTATTGCCATGTCCGACCCATTCGACCTCGAACTCAATGCTGACATCAACATCGACGACCTATCCGATGACATCCATGTGCTCAACACCGGAGTCCCCCATGCCGTCGTCTTTACCGATGACTTGGAGAACTTCGACGTGCTAAAGCATGGCTCGGCCATTCGTTACCACGATCACTTCGCACCCAACGGAACGAATGCCAATTTCACCAAAGTCATCGGCGCGCAGCACATCGCCATCCGTACCTACGAACGTGGTGTCGAGGGCGAAACCCTCGCCTGTGGCACCGGCATGACCGCATGCGCCCTTGTCCATAACCTTCTCAATGGAGCCAGCTCTCCTATCAGCGTCGATGTCGAAGGTGGCGAGACTCTGGAAATCGGTTTCGAAGCTGGCTCAGACAGCACCTTTACTAACGTCACCCTCACTGGCCCAGCCGACTTCGTCTTTGCAGGCGAGATTACCATCTAATTTTCAAATTCTAAACTAACAACTTCAACATCATGTTTCAAGGAACCCACACAGCACTCATCACCCCTTTCCGAAACGGTGTAGTCGACACCGATGCCTTCCGATCCCTCATTGACCGCCAGATCGAAGGTGGAGTCGACGGTATTGTCCCATGCGGCACAACCGGAGAATCCCCCACCCTAGGACGTCAGGAACACCTCCACGTCATCGAACTCGCCGTCGAATACGCAGCGGGTCGAATCAAGGTCATCGCCGGCACCGGAGCCAATGCCACCGCTGAAGCCATTCAACTCACGACTCAGGCTGCGGCCATGGGAGTCGATGGCACGCTACAAGTCTGCCCATACTACAACAAGCCCTCACAAGAAGGTCTCTATCAGCATTACAAAGCCATTGCAGAATGCAGCTCCCTCCCCGTCATGCTCTATAGCATCCCTGGCCGCTCTGTCATTGAAATTGCCGTCGATACCATCGCGCGCCTCGCCGCCAACTGCCCGACGATCATTGCCAACAAAGAAGCCGGTGGAGATCCTGAGCGAGTTACCCAGATCAAGGCAGCCCTGCCAGACGATTTCCAGATTCTCTCAGGTGATGATCCCCTCACCATCGAGTTTATGAAACGTGGTGCCGTGGGACTTGTTTCCGTTGCTACCAATATCATCCCCGATGTTATGTCCAGCCTGGTTAGAGCCATGGCAGAAGGTCGAATCGAAGATGCCGAAGCTATTCAGACCAAGTATGAGCCTCTTTTCAAAACGCTCATGTCCATCGACACTAACCCGGTGCCGATCAAGTCTGCTGTCGCCTATCAAGGCCACTGCACAGACGAACTTCGCCTTCCTCTTGTCAATCTCTCCACAGAAAGCGAAGCTCTTCTCCGTGAAACCCTGTCCAACTTCGGACTCCTCTAATATTTTCCAGCTATGACCAAATTACTCATCACAGGATCAAGCGGCCGCATGGGCCAGACTCTGATTCAAGCAGGAAATGAAAATCCGGATACCGAGGTTACATCGACACATGATGCGGGCGAAGATCTTGCCGCAGCATTCCAAGGAATCGATGCAGCTATCGACTTCACCGTGCACCACTTTACAGGAGATGTGCTTGATGCCGCACTAGCATCTAACACGCCTCTAATCATTGGCACCACAGGTCACACCGATGAAGAAAAGGCACGGATCACCGAAGCTGCCAAAACTCTCCCCATCGTTTTCGCCCCCAACTTCTCTGTAGGAGTCAACACCCTCTTCTGGTTGACCAGCAAGGCGGCACAAATTCTTGGCAACGACAACTTTGACATCGAAGTTACTGAAATGCATCACCGCCACAAAATCGATGCCCCATCCGGCACGGCTCGACGTTTGCTAGAGATCCTCAATAAGGAAACTAACACCAGCTACGAAGACGATGTTACCCATGGTCGGGTTGGCAATATCGGAGCACGCCCAAAACGGGAAATTGGTATGCATACCCTGCGCGGTGGTGATGTTGTAGGTGATCACACGGTTATGTTTGCCGCTGACGGAGAACGGGTCGAACTCACCCACAAAGCCTCTAGTAGAATGACATTCGCCTCCGGAGCAGTCCGCGCAGCAGTCTGGTTACAAAACCAACCAGCTGGGTTATATGACATGCAAGACGTCCTAGAACTCAAGTAGATCTTGCTTCCTGACTTCTCGACTTCCAGACTTCTTAAAAAAATGGCAATACGTGTCGGCATCGCCCTTGGATCAAATCTGGGCAATCGTTTGAACCACCTCCAGGTGGCGCGTGACATGTTGCTTAAAACGATGCCTGACGATGCACTCTTCATGCAGGCTCCCATCTATCAGTCAGAGCCTGTCGACTGCCCAGATAACTCACCTGATTTTTACAATACGGTGATCGAGATCGACTACATTGGCCGTCCGCATGAACTCTTGGAATGCACACAAGGGGTCGAATTTCACTTTGGCAGAGGAGTTGTACACCAGCTCAATGCACCGCGTATTATTGACATTGATATTCTCTACTTCGGAACTGAAACCGTCAGCGGCGGCATTCTCACCATTCCACATCCGGAGATAACTCACCGGCGTTTTGTGCTGCAGCCATTGGCTGATATCCGCCCACAACTTATCCTCCCTGGAGATAAGGCAACGATCGAGGAGCATATGCATCACCTTGACTCTGACGAACCGCCGCTTACTTTGGTCCAATCAGACTGGTAACTGATCAAGACACCATGAACTCTATCGAAAAAGCAAAGGCCATTAAGGCCATGAAGGGAGGAGACCGAGCCATCTCCGCCCTCACTGCTTACGATTACCCAACAGCGAGATTATTAGATGAAGCAGGAGTAGACATCATACTCGTAGGCGACTCTCTGGGTATGGTCGTTCTCGGGTTCCCTGACACCACCCACGTGACTCTGGGCATGATGCTCCATCACACGGCAGCCGTAGCGCGAGGTGTTAATAACGCCATCGTCATTGGCGACATGCCGATCCATAGCTATGAAACCCCCGAACAAGCGCTCATTACAGCCCAGGCACTCGTTGATGCCGGAGCCGACGCAGTTAAGCTTGAAGGAGGCGTTCGTCAGGTTGAAAAAATCGGCGCTATCATTGACGCCGGCATTCCAGTCATTGGCCACCACGGTATGCTTCCCCAGCGTGTGCTCGCAGAAGGGGGCTACAAAAAGAAAGGTAAAACCGAGGAGGAGTCCTGCGCTATTATTGAAGGATCACTCGCCCTTCAGGATGCTGGATGTTTTGCTATCGTATTAGAAAGCATCGTCCCGGAGTTAGCTGAAAAAATCACCACCCAACTCGATATCCCTACCATCGGGATTGGCGGCAAAACAAAAACAGGTCCACAAACCTGCGACGGTGAAATAGCCGTCATCACCGATGTCGTTGGTTCCTACCCATGGTTCGTCCCACCCTTCGCCAATGTTCGAGCCGATGTCGCAGGAGAAATCGAACGAGCCGTACAAGAATACATCGTGTCTCTTTAAACTCACTATTCTACATTCATAATTCACTATTCTTCAGTGCCTTCTCTCGAAAAAATAGCCGCCCTTGAAGCACGCATGCTTGGACTCGGAATCACCGATGACAACCTGCTTGAAAAATTCATCCAAGGCAGTGGTAGTGGTGGTCAAAAAGTCAACAAAACTGCCTCCTGTGTTTATCTCAAACACCTCTCCAGCGGCACCGAGGTGAAGTGTCAGCAGCAGCGATCGCGTGAGCTGAACCGCTACATCGCGCGTCGCGAACTCTGCGAACGACTCGAGGAAGTCCGCGACGGGAAAAAATCGGCAAAAACCCAGGCGCGAGAAAAAATCCGCCGCCAAAAACGCCGCAGATCCCGCCGATCAAAAAACCGCATGCTTGATGATAAATCCAAGCAATCCGACAAAAAAAACCTTCGTAAAGGGCCAGGCAAAAACGACTAAGTCTACTAGCTACTTGCTACTCGCTACCAGCTACTCTTAAATAATCCCATGCAGCAGTATCTTGACCTCCTCACCGACGTTCTTAACAACGGAGAAACCCGCACCGACCGCACAGGCACGGGCACGATGTCGGTATTTGGTCGGCAAGCCCGCTACGACCTCCGCGAAGGCTTCCCCTGCCTCACCACCAAGAAGGTGCACCTGCGCTCGATCATTCACGAGCTCCTCTGGTTTCTAAAAGGTGATACCAACATCGCCTACCTCAAGGAAAATGGTGTTCGTATCTGGGACGAATGGGCGGATGAAAATGGTGAACTCGGCCCCGTCTACGGCCAGCAATGGCGTGCTTGGGAAGGTGACGACGGCGAAATCATTGACCAGATCGAGCGACTTATTGACGGATTAAAAAACAACCCGCATTCACGACGCCATCTCGTATCGGCATGGAACGTCGGTAAGGTCGATCAAATGGCACTGCCCCCCTGCCACATGCTCTTTCAGTTCTACGTGCATGACATCGATTCAGAAAAACCGGGTCTTTCCTGCCAGCTCTACCAGCGTAGTGCCGATCTCTTTCTTGGCGTCCCTTTCAACATCGCCTCCTACGCCCTACTAACACAAATGGTAGCCCAAGTCTGCGGCTACGAAGCGCGCGACTTCGTGCATACCTTCGGCGACCTTCATCTCTACCAGAACCACCTTGATCAAGCGAATCTGCAGCTCACTAGGACACCTAAGAAACTGCCGACCATGTGGATCAACCCCGAAGTAAAAGACATCCTCAGTTTCACCGGTGATGACTTCGAGCTCCGCGACTACGATCCCGACCCCCACATCAAAGCCGCGGTGAGCGTGTAGTATCTTTATGAAATCGAAACTGAAACTCATCGCCATTGTTGGGATGACTCCTGAACGAGTAATTGGCAAAGATGGAGGTCTACCATGGCATCTACCTGAGGATTTAAAACTCTTCAAACGTCACACCACAGGGCATCCCATCGTGATGGGACGTAAGACTTGGGATTCGATTGGTTTCCCACTTCCTAACCGACAAAGCATCGTGCTCACACACGATACCGATTGGTCAGCTGAGGGCGCCGAGGTCATTCATTCTCCAGAAGATCTGCAGAGCATTCAGCTGATCGAGCCGGAGGTATTCATCATTGGCGGAGCACAGGTCTATGAACTCTTTATGCCCCAGCTTGATGAAATCCTCATTTCTCACGTGTATGAGAGTTATGAGGGCGATACCTGTTTTCCTTCGTTCGAGGCCGACTTCCCCAACGTTACTGTTGAGGAGAAGTATGAGACCTTCGAGCTACGCCGTTATAGAAGGTAGGACAACTTTGTAAGTTGTCGGCAACCCAAGTCACACATCCTTCGCTCATATCCTGCCGACAACTTACAAAGTCGTCCTACTTTATGAAAGATTACGATCCAAGTGAAGAAACGGATAAAGCTAGCAGGAAGCTCCCCCACTGGCAGCAAGACAGCTGCACCTATTTTATCACATTCCGGCTTCATGATTCCATTCCAAAGGGAAAATTTGATGCTTGGAATGAGGAGCGGCTTCGTTGGCTTAAAAGCCGAAAGCTAGATGTATCACTGCCGCTTGAGCACATCTTCGCTAAGCTCGATCCAAAACAGAAAAAAGTCTACTACGAGACGTTCTGGAAAGGATACCACACGATGCTCGACACCTGCCATGGAACGTGTGCTTTACGTGATCCTGATAATGCAAAAATCGTGGCGGACGCGCTACTATTTTTTGATAACGATCGCTATTCTATGGGCGACTTCATCGTCATGCCCAACCATGTTCACTTGTTAGTTACTCCTACGACCGGATGGCAAATCAGTGATCTTTTACACTCGTGGAAACGTTTCAGCGCTCGAAAAATCAACGAGTGAATGCAGCAGGAGGGGAAGCTGTGGCAGCATGAATCCTATGACCACATCGTCCGCAATGAGGAACAGTTAAAACGGATCAAAAAGTATATCAAAAACAATTCAAAGAACCTGAAAGCAGGTGAGTTCCTCTGTCATGAAGGTAGGACAACTTTGTAAGTTGTCGGCAACCCAAGCACATATCCTTCGCACATATCCTGCCGACAACTTACAAAGTCGTCCTACTTTCAAGAAGCCTAGCCACATGCTTGGCAATAACGTCGGCCTCAAGATTTACTTTCTGACCTACTGAGGCGTCGCTGAGTCGGGTCATTTCCATGGTGTGTGGGATGATCCAGAAAACCGCGCTGTTTTCCTTCAGCTCAGCAATGGTGAGTGATATACCGTCGATCGCTAATGACCCCTTATCGATACAAAGTTTTTGAATATCATCGGGCAGGGAAATTTCCAAGCGGTGATCTTGACCATGCAAAGAGAGGTCGAGAATTTCGCCTGTGGCATCCACGTGACCTTGTACGAAGTGACCACCAAACCGATCACCTGCTAGCATAGCGCGCTCAAGGTTAACCAAGCGGCCTTCACTTAATTCACCAAGCGAGGTTACATCGAGAGTCTGTTTCAAGACATCAAAACTAGCGGTTGCCTCATCACTTTCCGTGACCGTTAGACAGCAACCATTCACAGCCACCGACTCACCATCGGCAAGTTCAGAGGCAAAGGGTACTGCAACAGTAAGCCTTGCTTGCTCGCCAAGTAGCTCAAGCGAACGCACGGTGCCAGTTGCTTCAATAAGTCCAGTGAACATTAGTGAGTCTCCTTTACCTCTAAATTTTGCTCCACCTTAGGTTTTTCCTCATCAAAGATTTTCTCCTTGGTGGGATCCGGAAACAAGATCATCACCAAAGATACAATAATGGTAGGAATCAATGCACCCATTAGCAGCTTACCTGGAGAAACCCCATCACCGAAGAATCTGCTCAGAAGTGCCTGACCCGCAGGGTTTGGAGCGTTAGCGATCACAGTAAGCCCACCACCACAAACAGCACCTGCCAGAATAGCGTATTTTAAATTGGCCGCTAGCCCATCAACCTGGCTGGCAAGGAAAGTAATCGCCGCATTATCATTAAACGAGGTAAGCACCACTGAACCGATAAACAGAGGCGTCTCAGAAAGTGACGCAATCACGGGCCCAAGCCACCAGCCTTGCAATCCGCCGTGAATGACGAGCCCCGCAAGGAAAAAGCCAACAAGAATCGGCCCGCGAAGCTGCACGTTAAACTGGTGATGTGCGGTGCCCTGACGAAAAGCTAGGAAGAAGAGAAAACCACCGATAAACAGAGCAGGAGTGTGTGCAAAATACACAGTCCACGCCATGAAGAGCAAATGCGTTATGGTGATCCAGGCTGGTATGGGTCGACTATGATCGTCCTGCAAGTCGCCTTTTCCGTCGCCATCATGATCCTCCAATTTATTCGCCAGCTCATTGAGTTCTTTTCGGAAAAAGGCGTAGTATACCCCTGTAGAAAGCAGAATACCGACAACAGCCTTATCACCGAAGTGTAAGAACATCTCCATGGAAGTTAGGCCCCACTTACCTGCCACCATCAACACGGGAGGGGCAGCAAAATTTGTTAACACACCACCGACGGATATATTCACAAACAGAAGGCCAAGGGTGCCGTAGGCGAGCATAGGACTAGGCTTTAGCTTGTAGAACTTCTTCGCCAAAAGCATTGCGGCAATAGTCATGGCCCCGGGTTCTGTGATAAACGAACCAAGAATAGGTGCCACGATAAGAAGTGAGAGCCACCAGGCTGCTGGTGTTTCCTTTCCAAATTTAGCGAAAAAGCTCAATGCATTTTCAGCAAAGCGGAGAACTGGCCGAGTTGAAGCGAGCGCCATAATAATGACAACAAACATCGGTTCGGTGAAATTCACGCCGGAGATGTAGCTATTGACCGTTCCGACATCATAGAAACTCATAATCGCGCCAATGAGGACGAGAACCCAAATACCAAAGATAGCTTCGATCTCACCGAGGAAGTGAAAGAATGTCGCCTTGAAGCTTACCATGTCATAGCCCTTGGCCGACTCACCCTGGGCTTCTTTTGCTTGGCGTATCTTCGCATCGTGATCGTGCTGAAGTTTATGTGAATACTTCGTTAGAGGCACTGCAAAGAAGGTGTGTGCTATCGCAAGAATAAAGATAATTGTCGCAACCAGAAGGAATGGCACCTGCTCAGCACGATAGCTGATTTTATCCCATATCCCTTCAATATGAGCAGCCTCTTCAGCAGCGGCGAACCCCTCCATTTTTTCCGCAAATTCAGGGGCCTTGGCGTCATTACCAGCACTGGCACACACAGTAGGAATTCCAAGGGCGAAGATCATCAGGAGGAGACTCAGGATCGTTTTTTTCATCGGTGGCCGATTCCATACCATCGGGAGAGTAATGACAATGGCTTTTTAGGTAAAAACGGATCATTTTCTGTCATTTATCATTTTCTTTATCATCTTCCTAAATCTGCATAGAATCTACCTGTGAAAGTCATTCCCCATGGCGTCAGAAAACAAATCGCTGAATGGCGACAGACGATCGTCAATGAGCTGTCGGCCGATACCGTTGGTGGTATCAGTGAAGGAAATGATGTTCAGGTCTACTTTGATGGCGACCGCGTCTACGAGGTGATGCTGCAAGCAATCTCATCAGCCAAGGCATTTGTGCATCTGGAAATGTATATGTTTCTGTCTGATGACATCGGGCGTATTTTTGCCAAAGCCCTGTCAAAAAAGGCCCGTGAGGGCATGCAGGTCAGGGTTATTTTTGATTCCATCGGATCATCAGAGGCTGACATGATGCAGTGGGCCGATATGCGGGATGCTGGAGTGGAGGTCATCGAGTATCGACCCGCTGGCTTCTGGACTGGCTTGTGGGGGAAACGAGGTGGCATCATTGGCAGAAACCACCGGAAGAATCTGATTGTTGATGGCGAAATCGGATTCACGGGAGGTATGAATATTGGCAACTCATGGTCTCAGGAATTTTCCCGCGAGGATGCGTGGCGCGATACGCAAATGAGGATCGCAGGCCCCGCCGTCAAGCATCTCAACATGCTCTTTATCGACAGTTGGGGGCACGCTACCGATGAAACTTTGACCTGCCTACCCACCGAATTAGTCAACCAAGGAAACTCTCGATGCTTGGTCATCGGAAGTGAAGGTCTCGGCAGTCGTAAACAAATCCGCCAGCTCTTCTCCGTGCATCTCAACAAAGCTCGGAAGTCAGTGAAGATGACCATACCCTACTTTGTTCCGCCCAAGCGACTTCGGAAGTCAATGCAACGAGCAGCGGATCGTGGAGTAAACATCTCTATTCTGGTGCCCAGAGACTCGGACGTCACAGTGGTCGATTGGTTACGCGAAGGCCTCTACCCTAATCTGTTGAGCTGGGGGGTGAGGGTCATCGAATATCTTGGCCCTGTACTCCATGCCAAGACCATGGTTGTGGATGATAGCATCGCCGTCATTGGGTCCAATAACTTTGATATCCTCTCCGTGCTAATGAACCGCGAAACAGCCATCGTGGTCTTTGACGATGACGTTGCCGAGGAGCTGGAGCTACAATGGAAAAATGACCTGATGCTCTCCGATCGTGTTGCAAACGACTGGGAAGGCATCAGGCCATGGTGGAGGTTATGGATGGCGAAGATCGGGTGTTTTTTACTGAGGCGGTTGTGAGAGGAGCGCGGGTTTGCAACCCGCATCTACCTATCGCGCAGAGAATCAAGGCAATGCACGACGCGCGACAGGAAGCCGGGGGGTGCAACCCCCCACTCCACAGAAACTTGTCCTACTTCGCTACTTTCCTTACAAGATCAGAAAACTCGGTGCGTAGGCCTTTGGGATCATCTCCGCGTCCTTGCTCTGCGAGCTGACGGACGAGCTGATAAGTCCCCTGCCCGGCATGTTCACTGCGGCGTTGGAGCATTCCGAAGAGGCTGACGCTTGAGGCGAACTTGAAGTCATCACTGGCTTTCTGCCATGTCTTTTCATTGTCGGTAACTCGAGTCCTGAAGTAGGTGCTTTCTGTTTCCTTGGTTGCATCAGGTTGTTTGTAGGCGAGTTTGACTACCATCGAGTGTGGACTATCCACGACCTCACGATCGGCTTGTTTGGGAGTAGCTTTCTTTTTCTGAAACTCTAAGTCATCTACATCTGCAGTTTGCTGAGCATTACCTGGAACGACTTCGTAAAGCGCCGTCACAGTATGACCTGAACCGATCTCGCCGGCATCGATTAGTTTATTCTTAAAATCCTCCTTCTTGAGCATCCTGTTAGCGTAGCCAATGAGACGGTAGCTTTTTACTTTAGCTGGATTAAACTCGACCTGAATTTTGACATCCTTAGCGATGGTCACCATGGTTCCCATCATATCATCGAGGAATACCTTGCGGCCTTCACGAAGATTATCGATGTAGAAGTAGTTGCCATTCCCCTTGTTGGTAATCTTCTCGAGCATGTTATCGTTCAGGTTCCCCTGACCGAATCCTAACACACTCATGAACACGCCGCTTTTCGCTTCACGCTCCACCATGCTTACCAGTGAATCGGTGCTAGTGGTGCCGACATTGAAGTCGCCATCGGTTCCGAGGATCACCCGGTTCACACCACCTTTGACAAAGTGCTTTTTCGCCATCTTGTAGGCAAGTGTGATACCTGCACCACCGTTGGTAGAACCACCTGAACGGAAGTTGTTGAGTTTGTTAAGAATTGTCTTCCGACCGTTCTCGTCAACGTAGGTTGGAGGAAGGGCCAGACCTTGTGCTCCAGCATAGACTACGATACTTACCGAGTCGTCCGCATTGAGTTCCTTGAGCAGGATTTTCATTGAGTCGACAAGTAAGGGTAGCTTGTCCTGGCTATTCATCGAACCTGAAACATCGAGCAAAAATACAAGGTTCGAAGCAGGACGTTCCTCTCGGATGATGTCTTTTCCTTTCAAGCCAATTTTCACTAAGCGGTGCTCAGCATTCCACGGACAGGAGGCTGTTTCCACATTGACACTGAAGGGATGTTTTCCATCGGGTTGTGGGTAAGCGTAGTTGAAGTAGTTGATCATTTCCTCAATACGAACTGCGTCAGAGGGAACCGCTTGGCCACTTTGGATCATGCGCCGGACGTTCGTGTAGGAAGCGGTGTCGACATCTACGGAAAACGTGGACAACGGATCCTTCCATGGGGATTTAAAAACGTTGTCGGTAAGGGATCCATAGCGGTTGCCATGTGTCACACCCCTTCCATTCCTCTTTCCGCCCGCTATGTCATCCCTGAAATCCACCATAGCCTGACTGAAACCGCCCTTAACTTGACGATTACCGATAGATCGAGAGTCTTTCGACCTTTTCTCAAGACTCTCCGTCATCGCCTTGGAAACTGGGCTGGGCTTAGCCGGAGACTTGGCACGAGCGACGTTAGATTTCCCTGGAATAGACTCCTCTTTATCGCCCATCTCAGCAGCGTCCGCCATTGGGGCTGGGGCTCCTATGGGGGCTTCCGTAGCAACCGGAGGAATTGGGGCTGCTGGAGCCGCTGGAACCGAAAGAGTAGGGCTGGTATATTTGTTCAGCGTGCCTGGACGTTTTTTGCCCGGGTTCGCTAATGTAGCCCCCATAGCTGAATCATCTTTTCTCTTTCTGATAGCTCCCTCTGTAATAGCTCCCTCTGGCTCTAGTAGCACAGTTGCAGCCTCCTGTTCAGGAACGTCATAACTAGCATTCATCGCTAAATCAGTATTACGCTTTTCATTCCAGCCGTAGAATCCCACAGCTGCGATGGTGAGAGCCGCGGCAATACCAAGACCAATTCCAGCCTTGTTGCTTGAGCTAGTCCTTGTCTGGGTGATGCTCACAACACCTGCTTCTTCATCGAGACGTTGTTCAAGGGATGCGATAAATTCGCTATCATCCTTCTCTCCCTTGCGGGCATGCTCCTGCAATAGAGCGTCGATCATTTTATCTTCGTTTTTCATGTTCTTAAATTGGTTTTTGATACTTGGTATTTGGAGTTTAAAACTTGGAGTTTGGCGCAGCCTGCAGGCAGTCGCGTAGACCACCCCGCGCCCGCTCTAGGCGCTTGCGCAGGGTTGCACTTTGGACATTCAACGCACTTGCGGCTTCCTCGCCGCTATATCCATCGTAATAAAAAGCCTTCACCGCATCAGCGAGGCTCTCTGGAAGTTTCTTTAAGCAGAGTTCGAGTCGGGTAAACACCCCACCCTGATCACGCAGGCCGTCCCAATGTTTGGCATCGGCTTCAAGGCACTCGAGCGTCTCGTCGTCCAAAGCAACCTGTCTGGAGTTTTTGCGGATCGACTCACGCCACTTGTTTCGGATAATCCCCCGCATCCACGAACCGAAGTCGCGGGTGACGTCAAAGGTTTCCAAGTTTCTCCAGGCCACCACAAAGGCGTCCTGCACAATATCCCGGGAGGTATGGTCCTCCTTAGTTAAGGCCCTCGCATAAGCGAGTAACCCGCGATGATGCTCTTTCACCAGAATGGCGAAAGACTTTCGATCAGTCTGAGTCTTCATATTAGGTATTTTTTCCACGGCTTGCATAATATTCACCCTCTCTTGACGTGAATGCGAGCGATTGTGACAAGTATTTCGAAGAATTCGAACTTTGGTAATTGGAGTTTCAGACTTGGAGTTTAGAAAACAAGTGTGCCCGCTGCCCGAGTCTTGATAGACGGACCATCCGAACTGGTCTTCGATTACTCCATCCCCGAGGGGATGGATGCACGTCCTGGTTGTCGGGTGAAAATCCCCCTGCGCAACAGACCATCCACTGGTACCATCCTTGCTATCACCGAGGAAATGCCGCAGAACTTTGACCTTCGGCCCATCGATACACTGATCGACCCCGAACCGCTGATCACTGAGAAACTGCTCGAACTTGGCAAATGGATGGCCGACTACTATGGCTCACCGATGGAACTGGTCATGCGGGCTCTGCTGCCCGAAGCGGTCCGACAAGAATCCAACTCAGAAAAGACGCGCAAAATCGTTGTTCTCACAGCGAAGCCTGATGAGGAAGCCATGGTTAAAATCGCCAAGCGGGCATCGCGGCAGCACGTTATCGTATCCTTACTCGAAGCCGCAGGCGGTCAGTTATCGCTTAAAGACCTCGGAGGAGGATCCATCACAGCCTCCGTCAAATCGCTGGAGAAACAAGGAATCGTTGAACTTCAGGATGAGGCCGTCCGGCGTGACCCGGATGAAGGTGAGGAGTTTCTCGAAGACAAACCATTAGAACTTAATCCGGGACAAGCGGTGGCCATGGAGCACGTCCTTGAGCAGATTGATACGCCGCAGAAGCCGATGCTCATGCACGGCGTGACGGGGTCAGGGAAAACCGAGGTCTACCTACAGGCGGCACAACGCTGCGTAGATCTAGGAAAAAGCGTGCTCATTCTCCTTCCTGAAATATCTCTAACGCCTCAGACGGTGCAGCGATTCAAATCACGCTTTGCCTCGATTCAAGATCAAGTCGCCGTCCTCCACTCACACCTCTCTCAAGGCGAACGCTTTGATGAATGGCACCGAATCCGTTCCGGTAAGGCAAAGATTGTTATCGGCGCCCGCAGTGCCGTTTTCGCACCTCTGACCAACGTCGGCATCATCATCGTTGATGAAGAACATGAGAACTCCTACAAACAAGACAGCGCTCCTCGCTACCATGGCAGGGACCTCGCTGTGCTACGTGGCCACTTTGAAAAATGTGCCGTTTTATTAGGTTCAGCCACTCCCTCACTGGAATCATTTCACAACACTGAAACAGGAAAATACCAACTCCTCACCCTTGAGGAGAGAGCCGATGGGCAGTCGCTGCCTATTATCCGTGTTGTCGACATGCGGATTGAGGGCAAGAAACTCAAAGGAGGCCCCGCCATCCTTTCCGACCCCCTACGCGGTCATATGGAGAAAAAACTCGCTCAGGGTGAGCAAGTCATCCTATTTCTGAACCGCCGAGGCTTTGCCCGTTCTCTGCAATGCCCGGGATGCGGTCACGTCTGCGAGTGCCGCCACTGCGCCTTGCCGCTGACCTATCACCGTGCTGAAGAACGGTTAATCTGCCACATGTGCGGCCACCAGGCGATTACCCCGAAAAAGTGCCCCGAGTGCGGCGACGCCTCGATCAGGTTTCACG
>JASJLI010000122.1:0-8831 GCA_037620805.1 Akkermansiaceae bacterium | reverse complement strand
CTAATAAAGCGTCTTCGTCGGCTTGTCTTTTTCTTCCTCGTCATCTTCTTGCATCAGCTCGAAGTCGCCTTCCTCGCAACAACGGACGAATCCTTCAGCGTAACTTTTGAGTTTGTCCCAGCACAGGCGAATTTCTTCGGCCTCGTCCGGGGTGATGGAATTATCTAGAGCCGCCTGAGAGATTCGTGTCAGCATACTGGAAAATTGGCCGACGATTGCATTGGTGGCAGGGAGGACCTCGTAGCCTTTTTCACAAGTACTGACCGGGTTTCTCACAAAGTAGCCGTTGCACTGCTCGCAGAGCCATTCGATGATAGGCAGATGCTGAGTGTGATCGTGAATTTCAACGATGCGGTCGAGTGGGTTTCTGCTACCTGATCCGCTTTCCGATTGTTCCTGAGCCCACTTGTAAACGAGGGACAGGGAAACACCCAATTCGGAAGCAATGGCCTTGGGGCTGCTGTTGTCAAACGCCGCTTTGAGCACCTCATGAGATTTCATGAGCGTTAACCTAGGAGGTTTATGCATGACTGGCAAGTCTGCGTCAGGCTTATTGCTCGATTATTCCCATGAGCCACGCTAGTGTCAGGACAATGTCTCTGATAATGATAGGCAGAGGATTGCTTCCAAATCTGCGAGCATCGCTCTCAATGGGGCCTGAGATTACCCTCCATCGTCCATGGGGTTTAGCCCGAACTGCGAGATCTAGATCCTCAAAACGCCTCATGTCACGATAGCCGCCAAGTGTTTTAAACAAGCTTCGTTTAATGAAAATAGCCTGATCACCATAGACTAGAAATGTTTTTCTCGCTCGCCAGCCAGCCCAGCGCGATGTCAGAGCAAGTAATCGGCTGCTTGAGTTAAATCGTCTTTCGAAGCATCCCATCGAGATCCCTTCTAGGAATGATTCAATGATATCTTCGTAGGCTTTTTTAGGAAGGGCTGTATCGGCGTGGAGAAAGAGTAAAATATCCCCACGTGCGCATCGTGCTCCAGCATTCATTTGAGCGGCCCGACCCGCTTTTGAAGTCACGATGACGACCGGAAACTCACTGGCTATTTCCAGGGTCTCGTCGCTGCTGCCACCGTCACAAAGGATGACCTCGAGCTTGCCTTGATAGTCGATGGATGACAGGCAAGTGCGCAGATTTCCTGACTCGTTGAGAGTCGGGACAACGATGCTGAGGGTGGGGCGGTCTGCGCGTGTCATTTTTTTAACAATATTCGAATGATTCGATTGCTTGAGCGTCTGATTAAGCGTATGTTGATGCGCGCCTACTAAAGGCGTCGTGTCAGAGAGTCTATCGTTGTTGGTGTAAAGCTAGCTCAAAGCTAACAATGATTCATGCTTTTGACCACATCAACTAGTCTCATCGTCTCAAAACCGTTCCCGTGCCATCTAAACCCGCTGAAGCCTACAAAGTCTTGCTCTTGCTTGCCTCGGCGACGCTGGTGCTTTGTGGGTTGAAATTGGCGCAAGATTTTTTCATTCCAGTCTCGCTGGCATTTTTCATCGCAGCCGTAAGTTTCCCAATCACGAACTGGCTACGTGAGCACAAGGTGCCACGCTTTCTCTCCGTCTTAATCACCGTGCTGGTAGTGTTTGCTTTCCTGTCTGGAATCATGGTGGTTGGATTCCTGCTGATCAATGACCTCGCAGAGGGGGATCAACTCGAACAGTATGGCAGAAAAATGTATGACGTTGCCCTTAATGCTGGTGCAAAGATGGAGGAGTGGCAGTTTGAGGGAGCCCAGGAGGAAATCAAAAAAATCCTGACGGCTGAACAAATCGGAGATTTCTTTAAACAGAACATCACCTCCTTCTTAGGCGGTGTGCTGGATACTTTGAAGAGTTCGTTTATCGTCCTCATTCTGCTGGTATTCATGCTGAGTGAAGCTCGGATGTTTGCCCGTAGGTTCGAGGCAATTGTCGATGCTCAGGGCCCCAACCTTCAGCGGATGCTCAGTGCTACCCGCGACATTCAAAAATACCTCGGTATCAAAACCATGGTCAGCATCGCTACCGGTGGACTGGCAGGACTGCTCTGCTGGGCGGCTGAAGTCGACTTTCCTCTACTCTGGGGAATCTTCGCCTTTGCTCTAAACTACATCCCGGCCATCGGTTCTATCATCGCTGGTATTCCTCCCGTCATTCTTGCGCTTTTAATTCATGATGTGAAACACGCTGTCGCTGTCGCCTGTGGTTATCTGGTCATCAACGGTTTCCTCGGTAATTTCATGGAACCGGCGCTGCTAGGTCGGCGTTTTGGATTGTCTACGGTTGTGATCGTTATCTCAGTTCTTTTCTGGGGCTTCATCTGGGGCCCTGTGGGTATGTTGTTAGCTGTGCCTCTCACCATGTTGGTCAAGGTGGCTCTTGATAACAGCTACGAGCTACGTTGGCTTGGAGTTGCCATCAGTCAGGGGAAAAACCAAAATCCTGAAATTGAGAAACAGATCATCAAGGAGTCAACTAAGGCTCAGAAAAAGAAGGAAAAGGAAGCTGAATTAGCTGAGGCTGAGGAAAATGCACACGTTTCAGACTCGGCCCCTGCTACTGGTGACGGAGCGTAGTTTTTAAAACTGAGGCGATCTTAAGCGTGGTTTACACGCATCTCGTCAAGAACAGTCACCAGATGAGGAGCACATCGATGGGCAAACTCTTCCACATCAACGTCATTACCACATTCGCTTTCGAGGCTGGTCATGCTAACTCCAGCGATACCGCAAGGAGTGATCGAGAGAAACCCTTGTAGGCTCTCTCTCGTAAGATTGATCGCAAAGCCATGCATGGAGATCCATTTGCTAACACCCACACCAATGGAGGCCAATTTCCTGTTCTCCACCCAGACGCCAGTCAGTCCATCGCGTCGACCTGCCACCACGCCATACTCGGCACACGTCATGATCAGAGCCTGCTCCAATGCCCTGATGTAGGCATGAAGATCTTTTCCCAGAGGACGAAGATCGATGATGGGGTATCCTATGAGTTGCCCAGGACCATGATAAGTTCCTTGGCCACCACGACTGATCTCAACCACAGGGTGGGGGAGCAGAGCGGTGTTATTGCCCAGCGAAGTCTGATCGCGGGTTCGTCCAATGGTGTAAACAGGCGCATGTTCAAGCAGAAGTAGTTGATTCTCTGATTCGCCATCGAGGATCCGAGCCACATGTTCCTGCTGGATTTCCAAGCCTCGCTCGTAATCTAGATTCTGGCCGAGCCATTGGTGCCTCAACTGCATGCGCACTGCCTAGAGGCTGCGAGCCTAGGAAACAAGCCTTGAATCGCTTGGTGACACCGTCTGATGACAAAAATAGGAGCTTTTTGTTTAGGTTTGCTTAAACATGAAATGCACCACATGTAGCGTTAAAAATGAACAGTCATACCATATACACGATTTATGTGCTATTTATCTTGGAGAGTTCCAGATCAGTATTATAGTGCAGAGAATTGCTGAGGAAACCTGAATTTGCCCAGCTGAGTTCCCCCAACTGAGTATTGTCATCCTTACAATCACCCACTCGCATCCATCTAATTACTATGTACCTTAAATCACTTGATCTCCACGGATTCAAATCCTTTGCTGATAAAACCAAATTCGAATTCCACCCTAATGGTGTCACCGGAATCGTAGGACCCAATGGATGTGGTAAATCCAACGTAGTAGACGCCATTCGCTGGGTACTGGGTGAAACCTCCGCCAAAGCATTGCGTGGCGGTGAGATGGCTGACGTTATTTTTAATGGCACCGATAAAAGTGGCACCAGTAAGGCACGCGCCGCCCTCAGCATGGCCGAGGTGACAATGACTCTTGCCGATTGTGAGGAGACGCTAAAGATCGATTACAACGAAGTTTCCGTTACCCGCCGAGTTTTCCGTGATGGTAAATCAGAGTATCGTATCAATGGTAGCCTCTGCCGCTTGCGTGACATTCATGAACTGTTCATGGACACAGGTATTGGCCGGACCTCCTACTCGATTATGGAGCAGGGGAAAATCGACATGCTTCTCAGTTCCAGACCCGAGGATCGACGCACCGTATTTGAAGAAGCCGCAGGGATTACCAAATTTAAGAAGGAAAAGCGCGAGGCACTTCGCAAGCTCGAATACACCGAAGCTAACCTCCTTCGCGTTTCCGATGTTCTAGCCGAGCAGGAACGCCGTATGAACTCTCTCAAGCGCCAGGTAGCCAAGGCCCGTCGCTATCAGGAACTAGCGACCGATGTGCGCGTGTTAGACACCCATCTTAGTCACCGAAAGTACACCGAATACACCGCCGAGCTCGGTGAGCTTGAAACTTCGATTCACTCGTTGGAGGTTCGTGAAAATGAGCTTGAAGTCGGCCTTCCCGAAAAAGAACAAGCTGTGGTCGCCGCCCGTGATGCCGCCCAGAGTCTTGAAGCCGAGCTTTCCGAAATTCGCCAGCAGCTCAACCAACATACCAATGCTGCTAGCGCTGCCGAGAGCCGTATCGCGTTTAACAAAGAGCGCCAGTCCGAGCTCGAAGCCCGTGTCACTCAGAACCAAAGCGATATCCTGGAGGCTCAGAAGAAGCTTGAGCAGCAGCAGTTAGACTTCGCAGAGGCTGAGCAAACGCTCACCGATCTAACTGGGAAAATCGAATCTCAGCAGACACAACTCTCCGAACACGAGTCCCGCGCCGCAGCCCAGCGCAGTGAGCGTGAAGAGAAAGAGGGTGTCCTCCGTAGCCTCCGTGGTGAAGCGAATACCACCCAATCGGTCATCGCGGCGAGCCAAGCTAAGATCGAGAGTGCTCTTTCCTTGATGGAAAACAGTCGCGAGCGCGGCAGCAAGCTAACTGATGAAAACGAACGCCTCCAGTCCGAACACGAACAGGCTGTCATGGAGCAGGAGTCGATCTCTTTCGAGCTTGAAAGCCGTCGCAGTAAGCTGGAAGGACTTGAAGAGGATAGGGAAGTCGCCGAGCGCACCTTCCAACACACCCGTGGTGATCTGGATGCAGCCCGTGAGCAATCATCCTCCGCCCACAAAGATCTAGCCCGCACATCATCCCGTCTTGATGTCTTGCGCCAGCTTGTCGAAAGCGGTGAGGGTTTTGAAAAAGGCACACAATCTGTTCTGAAAGGTCTCGATGAACCTGAGTTTTTCAACAATGGCGTTCGCGGAGTTCTTGCTGGCCTCATTGAGGTTGAAAAAGACTACACTATCGCTGTGGAAGCCGCTCTCGGCTCTCATCTGCAAGCTGTTCTGGTTACCGATTCAAACTACGCCCAGGCAATCATTGATCGTCTTACCGAAAAGAAACTCGGAGAAGCCGCAATCATCCCTGAAGACTTTGTTTCCTCCTCCTCAGCAGGCCAGATGATGACCATTCCAGACGGTGCCGAAACTTGGGCCATGGATCGTGTTAAGTCCGATGCTAAAGTCGCAGCTGTCGTTGAAAGTTTACTCTCCAATGTGCTTATCGTTAGCGATCTCAGCACAGCCATGAGCATGCGTAAAGATCTGCCGGATGTAACAATCGTTACCATGCGTGGTGAAGTGTGCAGCCCGGAAGGGATGATTACCGGTGGCGTCAGCACGGGGGATCAAAGCTCTGTGCTCGAAAGACAAAATGAAGTTCGTTCACTGGATATCGAGGTTGCTGAGTTGGAATCCGCCGATGAAGAAGCCCGAGCAAGCCTTGCTCGTCTCGAAAGCGAAGTCGCCGAGCAACGTGAAGCCTCCGAGCTTGCACGTGAACGACTCCAAAAGGCCCGCGTCGAGGAGTCCACACTTCAGGGGCAACTCACACTTGCCAGTCGTGAGGTGGAATCACTCGAAAGCAAAATCTCCAGTGTCGAATGGGAACGCAGCGATATCAAGGAGCGCGAAGACAAAGCCTTTAGTGGTCGTGAAGAGCTGGAAAGTGACCTCGGCACCGCCCGTGGTCGTCTTGAGCAGTTAGAAGCGGATCAAATTAAACTCGCAGGTGAACTTGAAGAAGCTAGCCGACGTGAAAACGAAGCCGTTTCTCAGCTTCAGGAATTCCGCACGAGCCTCGCCGTCGAGCGTCAGGCACTGGAAGCTGCCGAACGCCAACGCTCGCCGATGGCAGCACGCCTTGAGGAACTGCAACAGATAAGCAGTCGTCGTGATGAGGAAATTGCCACCTTCACCGAACGTATGGAGGCAGCGACAACTGAAAACACAGAACTCACTGAAACCATCGAGATGAATAGAGCTGAAGCTCACGATCTTGAAGAACTTCTCGAGTCCACCTCAGCCAGCCGTGGCGAACTTCACCAGGCGATTGAGCTTAGCGAAAAACAACTTTCCGACCTTCGCCACGAGTGTTCCAAGGTCACCGAGCAAAAAGGCCGTGAGGAGATTTCGTCCACTAAGATTGGCCTCCGTTTAGAAAACCTCAACGAAAGCGTCATGGAGCGCCATCAGCTTGAGCTTAAGCACTTCCGCCCCGATGCACACGCGTTGCTAACCTGCCTGCAGGAACGTACAAAGCAGTATGGAAAACAAGAACAGCGCCGTGCTGAGAAAGAAGGTGAGGACTATACTCCCGCCGATCTTGAAGCCATTTCGGTCGAGGCAGCTTCTATCGTCGATGAAGCTCCTATCGAAATCCCCGGCGATACAGGTCCTGATTGGGATATGGTTGAAACGATTGTTGTCGATCTGAAACGCAAAGTCGATTCCATGGGCCCCGTCAACGTGGACGCTATCGAGGAATACGATGAGCTTGAAGAGCACCACAACAATCTCCGAACCCAGCACGATGACTTGGTTAACTCCAAGGTCGAGCTGATCAATGTGATTGAAAAAATCAACGTTGAGACTAAAAAGCGTTTCACAGAAACCTTCACCCAGGTGGCCGAGAACTTCAAAGGCATGTTCAAGGTGCTCTTCGGTGAAAAGGCCATCGCCAACCTCGTGCTTATCGATGAGGATGATCCACTTGAAAGTGGTATCGACATCATCGCCAAACCTCCGGGTAAAAAGCTCCAGTCGATCAGCCTACTCTCCGGTGGTGAGCGATCGATGACGGCCGTGGCACTGCTGTTCTCTATTTTCCAGATCAAGCCTAGCCCGTTCTGCGTGCTGGACGAATTGGACGCACCGCTGGACGAGGCGAACATTAACCGTTTCCTCAAGGTGCTGGACAAGTTTATCGACAACAGCCAGTTCATTATCGTTACCCACAGTAAGCGCACCATGGCTCGCGCCGATGTCATGTATGGTGTTACGATGGAGGACTTCGGTGTTTCCAAGCCTGTCGGCATGCGCCTCACCACAGAAGCAGAGGCTGACAAGGCCCATAAAGGCAAGGCCAAGACAGCGGCTCAGAAAGCAGCCTTGGAGCTCGATTCCTAATCCAGAGTTCCTATTCAGATCTCAATCAATGGCCCATGGATATCCATGGGCCATTTTGCGTTTAGTAGGCTTGGAAACCTGCCGTAATAGAGTTTTTGAGATAAACCATCGTGTCGGCTTCGCTTGCTTTGTTAATGACACAGATACTCATTCCTGCACTTTTAATAAGTCTAGCTTCGTTGTCATTGGCGGATGAAGCCCCAGCAGAGAAAAAAGCACCCGCAAACCCGAATCCAGGGCGCGGAATACTGGACGATAAAGACGGTCATCTATCCAAGCTCGCTGAAGCTCTTCTTGGCAAAAATGGAGGAGACCGACTGTTCTATTTCCCGTCCAGAGATCAACCCTACACTCCGGAAAAATATGGAGTGAAATACGAAGACGTAAATTTTAAATCAACCGATGGCACAGAGCTTCATGGATGGTTCCTCCCCTGCAAAGAGGGTGCAAAAAAAGCCAAGGCGACGATTGTTTTTTCTCACGGTAATGCTGGTTCCATAGCGTATCACTACGGCTTTATCGACTGGTTGATGCCCGCTGGATATAACGTGTTACTATACGATTACCGTGCTTTCGGGAAATCCAAAGGGACTCTGTCACGCAAGGGGATTATCGAGGATGTCACCGCTGCTTTTAAATACGTGGCATCACGCAAAGATGTCGATCCAACCAAGTTAGTATCCTTTTCCCATAGTTTGGGAGGAGCCAAATCTGTTGTCGCTTTGGCCATGCAGCCCATCAAAGGATTACGCGCTGTCATCACCGATGGAACCTTTGCCTCCTACAAAGACATGGCTATGCAAAAAGCCGGTCAAGTAGGAGCGAACCTAACAACAGACAATTATTCCACGATCAACTACATCGATAAACTGGCCCCAATCCCACTGCTCATTGTGCATGGCACTCAGGATAGAACGGTTCCTGTGGGACAGGCTGAAAAGCTTTTCAAGAAAGCCAAAGAACCCAAAACGTATTTTAAAATCGAAGACGGCTCTCACACGAATTCCCTCAACCGTAATAACGGGGAGTACCGTAAAAAAATGCTGGCCTGGCTGAGCGATGTGTTAGAGTAGTTTCTCGATTTTGAGTGACCAGAAATATTTTCAGCCGACCCCAGACCGTTGTCGAGGTTCTAGGAGTCGGTGACATTACCTCCGAGTTGAGGGATCAAAAACCCAGTTGTCTACTCGTTCCCAACATCAGAGAGGAACATGGTGATACGGAAGTAGTTAACAGGGACGGAAGAAGCCGCGTTTCCAAGGTCGATTTGATAGGTGTCTACTCCGATTTTTGAGGGGTTAGCTGTGGTCAATGGCTGAAAATTCATGAGCGTGGTGCTGTTTTCTACGTCAAACTCAAAGGAGGAGAAGTAGGTGTCGGGGAAGATGAAATTGAGGGCATAGTTCCCGCTGGGCAGTTTGATGATGGTCATTTGATCCGGTGCGAGTGTGGCGATGGGGACGGTTGGGATTTCCGTGGA
>JASJLI010000121.1:0-37061 GCA_037620805.1 Akkermansiaceae bacterium | reverse complement strand
TCCTTTTTGCAGTCGTCACAGACGCCGTATTTGCCCTCATCGATTTGTTGTAACGCATACTCGATTTTTTCCAGCAGCTTGCTCTCAGAGAAACCTAACTGGTGCTCTACCACGTTATCAGCAATCTTATCGGCCCGCTCGGTTTCATCGGCAATGACGCCAACACCAACTCCCGTCATAGCTCCATGTCTGCTGACATCTTTGAGCACATGATTTCGTTGACCAACCAGAGCTTTGCGCAGTTCATTTTTTTCGTTTTCAGTCATCATAGTGATTGGGGTGTTTAACAGGCCGAATATAGCACCATCTGATCTGATAAGCTACGCATAATTGGATACTGACTCCGCTTATTTTGCTCCCTCATTGTCATTGCAATATTTCACACCTAGGGCTACATCCAGATGTCGCGCATGGCCTATGCTGTGCACGACACCTCTAGGGAAGCCCGTAGCACGGGCAAGAAATAGATGGGGAATCCGGTGAAATACTATTGAAAAATAGAAACCATTCCGGAGCGGTTACGCCACTGTAATCCTAGATCGCATCATGCGAAATAGGTCAGCCAGAATACCAGCCTCAGAGGTTGAGATCACTTCCTGCGAATAACAGGAACCACTCAACATAACATGAATAATAAAACACCCGCACTCCACTGGAGCGCACCAAAGCCGGCCCTGTCTTCACTGACGACAGGTTTTCTCACTATTCTTTCACTCGCTCTCGCATCTACGATTCTTTATGCCGAGGATGATCGCAAAATCCTACCGGATACCACGGTCATCGCCAACCGGACAGCCACGCCACTTCTCAAGGTGGGCAGTGCAGTTTCCATCCTTGATATCGGCACGCTCGATCAACAGGGCATCCGCAACCTCGATGATGCTCTCAAATTTGTTCCTGGAGTGATTTCTGAATCACTTGGTGGTCAACGGGGATCCAGCTCATCTCTCTTTATCCGAGGGACTAAAACCAATCACGCTCACTTGGTGGTGGATGGAATGCGCATCAGCGATGCCAACATGGTGTTCGGTGGCTTCCTTGGGTCTTCCAACCTCAATGGGCTGTCACGTCTCGAAGTCTTAAGAGGACCTCAGGGCGCGCTCTATGGAGGAGACTCGATCGGAGGTGTTCTCGGAATTTACTCGACCAAAGGTAATGGCGACTACAACGGAAATCTCCGTATCGAAGGAGGTTCCTACAACTCCTGGAATACCCTGTTAGCCATGCAAGGCGAAACAGGCGACTTTGCATACTCGCTGAGTCTGGGCCATGAAAGCACCGACAATGATCTACCCAACAATGCCTTCGAGATGTTCTCATACTCTCTTCGGTTAGATTACGCCGTAAACCCCAACCTTAACTTAGGCCTGACTCTACGAGGCGCTGACACCACCTTTGAGGCACCCCATTATGGAGGCCCCTTCAGTAGTCCCTTGGATGATGAATTCAACAACACTCTGGCAACATTCTTCGTCGACTACGATGTCAACGAGCTTTGGAATACCAAGGTGACTGTCGGCATGTATGATCAGACCTATCACAGTGAAAGTCCCGCCTTTGGATTCAACCCAGCAACTTACTATAATACGGATGCTACCAAGTACGCCATCTACTGGGACAACACATTGTCATGGAACGATTCCCACACCACGGTGGTTGGGGCTGTGTATGAAAGCTCGGACTTTTCCTACGAAAGCGAATATTTCGGCCTCAGTCAGGATGCCAGAACACGTGACCAGTATGGATTTCATCTAAACCATATCTGGGATGTTACCAAAAACTTCAACCTGACCGGAGGGTTACGCTGGGAGGATTATGATGATTACGGCGACGAAGTTACCTGGCGTGTTTCCAGTGCCTACACATTTGATGAGACTAACACCACGATACGCGCAAGCGTTGGCAAAGGATTCCGTCCACCATCGTTTGTTGACCTTTACGGATTTGGCGGCCAAACACCTAGCCCTGGACTTCAGGCTGAAACATCCCTCGGTTGGGACCTCGGCATCGAACAAGCATGGTGCGACGGTCAATATATCGTGGGTATCACCTACTTCGAAAACCAGATCGAAGACGCTATTACTTACGTGTCCCAGCCATTCCCAACCCCAGGCTTCAACATCAACGCGAGTGGTGTAACCAAAACCAGCGGCATCGAAGTGTCAGCCAAAGCTCATTACTTCGAAGATCGTCTCGGTATCCAACTATCCTACACATGGCTCGACCGCGCTCTCGCCGAAATGCCTGAGCACTCTCTCAGCCTTAGGATCAACGGCAAGGTCACCGATAAACTCGACCTAGGCGTGGTAGCCACCTACCTCGACGATCGAGCGTTTTTCGGTGAAACCGTCGATGCTTACACATTGGTCAACCTCTACGGCAACTATCAAGTCAATGATAACGTCGCCCTCAACGTCCGTCTCGAAAACGCATTTAACGAAAGCTACGATTACGCACGTGGTTCCGGTGATGTTTACCCAGGACGTGGGCGTGGTATTTTTGGTGGTGTCACGATCAAGTGGTAACATAGCTTTCTAGTAATTTTTGTTGGATCGTTTACGGTCCACGAAATAGCAAGGTCGTCCGGTATCGTGTGTGTAACCCGGGCGGCCTTCAACCCCCTCTCCCAATATGCCCTCCAACCCATCATCCTCACAGCGTAAGGGCAGAATTGTCCTACTCGTGCTTGCCGTTGTGATCGCATTTCTCGGCTCTCACTTCGTACGTAAGTGGATCAGTGCATCCGCAAACAATAAGCCTACTGCATCAGAAAAATCAGCCGACTGCCAACGCATCATTGGCCTCTCACCGAGTATTGTAGAAATCATCTATCAGCTCAAGCAAGATGACAAACTCGTCGGCGTATCCCGTTTCTGCAATTACCCCCCTGAGGCGAAAGAAAAAACCGTGGTGGGCGGTTACGTTGATCTCGACTACGAAGCCGTGCTCACGCTTGAGCCCGATTGTGTAATCCTGTTAGAAGAACAGCGGACTCTTGCCGAAAAGTTGGAAACCATGGGGATTCATACCATCATCGTTGATCACGCCAGCACCAGTGGAGTGATCGAATCTATTTCCATACTCGGAAAAGCATTTCATAAAAAAGACCTCTCCGATAACATTGTTCATGCCATGCAAACTCGGGTCGATACCCTCACTCGACAAGCACGGGATACAGGTAAGAAACCCCGCATCCTCGTCTGTATTGAACGCGACACCAATTCACCTTTTCCCGATCGAGTCATCGCCGCCGGCAATAAAGGAGTCCACCAAGAATACATCACCATGGTCGGTGGGCTGAATGCCTACCAGGGCCCGGTCGCCTATCCCCTGCTTTCTCGAGAAAAACTCATTCACGTCAATCCCGATATTATCATCGAACTCATCCATGAGGATGTGTGGCAAGAGAAGGGCCGCGAGGCATTGATGAAACAATGGCAGGCTTATAGTGAACTCAAAGCGGTCAAAACAGGGCGCATCATCTTCCTGCACGAACACAAACACATGATCCCAGGACCACGATTCATCGACACGCTAGAAATTTTCGCCCATGCTGCCTCAAAGTAGGGTAAGTTTGTAACTTGCCGACAACCCAAGCCCACATCCTTCGCTCCCATCCTGCCGGCAAGTTACAAACTTACCCTACTCTATGAACTCCATTCACGTCCAAAACCTTTCATTCCGCATAGGCAAACGTCTATTGCTCGATGACGTGTCTCTACACGCGGATACGGGTGAACGCATCGCCATCGTCGGGCCCAATGGAGCAGGAAAAACGACTCTATTACGATGCCTTTTAGGATTCATCTACGGCGAATCAGGGGTGATCAAACTCAATGAAAATCCTCTCACACAGCTAAGCCGACAAGAAATCGCCCGCATGATTGGCTACGTCCCGCAGCAGCTTGATCATGACATACCATTCACCGTGTTAGAGTTCATCATGATGAGTCGCTATGCTCACGCCCAAAGCGGAGGACTCATTCCCAAAGACCCAGATGGTGATCAGATTGCCCGACAGGCTACCGAGCGCACTGGCATTCAGCACCTCGAAAACCAATCGATGTCCACACTCAGTGGCGGTGAACGTCAGAAGGTCAATATCGCAGCCGCTCTTGCCCAGCAAACACCCATCCTAGTGCTCGATGAACCATCTTCCCATCTCGATCCTAAACAGCGCGAGTCCATCCAACAACTTCTCGGGGAGATTGGACGGAAAAGTAAAACCACGATCCTAGCGGTCACCCATGATCTCAACTGGGCCGCGATGGACTTCGACCGAATCATCGGTATGTCAGATGGTCGCGTCATTGCAGACGCCCCACCTGTAGAATTCATGACCTCGGAAATCCTACACCAGATTTTCAACGCCCACTGGACCGTCCAACCCCACCCAGAAAGTGGCCTACCCATGATTCTCCCAACACACCACCCTGCAGAACTAACGGCCGACTCCTGACTCCCATGCTTAAATCACCACATCGCTTCATCTACTTCGTTCTACTGCCTCTGACGGTAGCGACGTTGCTTGTGATGCCGTGGCTGGGGGAACACAAACCGGCATTGGATGTCATTCTCAGACCTGCAGAGAATGACTTGGACGCGATGATTTTCTGGCAAATCCGCGTCCCTCGCGTATTGCTCGCCATGTTTGCGGGTATGGGGCTCTCACTTGGCGGTGTGGTTTTTCAAGCGATCTTCCGTAACCCACTTGCAACGCCATTTACACTTGGTGTTGCCGGAGGAGCCTCTCTGGGAGTCACCCTTTCCATCTTCCTCGGACTCAATCTAACCATACTCGGAGTTTCTGGAATATCTTTATCTGCATTAGTCGGTGCCATGGGAGCTATTGCCATCGTCTACGGTATAGCACGAGCAACGGGAAACATTTCACCGAACACCATGTTACTCGGTGGAGTAGCTATCAGCTTTTTCTTTTCAAGCCTGATTCTGCTACTCCAGTATCTCGGAGATATGAGTGACTCCTTCCGCATCATCCACTGGCTGATGGGCGACCTGAGTCGTGCGAGTGTGGATACGGTTTTTCAAATTCTCCCCTTCATTGTGAGTGGCGCTTTAATCACGGGACTCCTTCATCGGGAACTGAATTTACTTTCTATCAACGATGATCTTGCCGCAAGCTGCGGTTTACACGTCGAGCGTATGCGTATCATCCTTTTCCTGGCCGTCTCTCTGATGATCGCAGGGATCGTCACCGTCTGCGGCCCAATCGGATTTGTCGGCATCATGGCGCCTCACATTTGCCGACTCCTGGTAGGCTCCAACCACCGCAACCTGATCCCAGCATCGCTACTTTTCGGTGGTATCTTCCTCACTCTCTGCGACACCCTAGCACGCACCATCTCCATTTCAGCAGAAGTCCCCGTCGGTATCATCACCGCCATCCTTGGTGGACCGTTTTTCTTGTGGTTGCTGTTTAGGAAGAGAAGGTCTAGCTAGACAGCCTCTACTTGAAGCCTTCTTGTCAATGGGATACTGACGCCCCTTGTCGAACTAGGCACCCCAGCCGCAGGTGGAGGGTCTCGCATTTATATTAACTCACGCGACTACGGTAACGATGCTGGGAACCGTTCTGAAGCATACTCCAATGATGGAGGAGCCAGCTACTCGGTTCCCTACGATGGCAATGCTCACTTTGTCACACCGATAGTGCAAGGGGCCTTACTCAGATTCCGATCTACCGACGAGGGAGATAGTGCCAATCGTATTCTTTTCAGTTACCCTAACGGAGGATCCCGCACCAATGGATCCATCTGGAGTTCTACGGATGAAACCACCACATGCAGCAGCCCAAACTTCTTCATGAAGGCGCTTTTGCGTATTCCGACATGGTACGTACCAACACCGACCATCTTGAATATGACCTGCCACCGCGGCTCACACAAACCGTGAAGTTTTCCACAGATCTTTCGGTTTGGAATACATCTCTACCTCAAATCACTATTACGCAAAGCGGCGTTCCAGCAGGAGCCAATCTGACTAATCAAACCTACACTTTATCCTCGGAATTACCGCTGCCAAATATCTTTGCTCGCATCTACTTAGTGAGCGCCCAAACGCCCTAGCGGTGGAATATTGGCGAGCCTTGGAGCCTCTGTCTATTTTTTACGATCGATGGGCCAGTCCGGCAGTGCGCTGTCACCCTTGTTAGATTGGACGTAGGGGGGGGAGGGGTTCGATTTGGGGCAAAGCCTGGTAGAGGTGGTGGCGATGGGGACACGGATCGCCCCCCTCCTTTGGAGGTGAGGGTTTAGAGGGAGAATTGTTTCGATCCAAGATAAGGGTAGAGGATACTCTGGACAAACCCTCTCACCGGAATAGGCACGTCTTTTTTCCATATGAAAAATGCAGCTCCTTGAGCTCTTTCATATCTTGCTTCCTCTGGTAGGTATCCCAGTAGAAGACGGAGAAATTTACCTTCACTGGCGCTTCGTTTTGGGCCCCTGCAGGCAGGAGATTCAAGGAGAGAATGAGGAGTATGAGGAGGTTTTTCATGATGTCTGAATAGGTTTTCGACGATCTATTTGTAGAGGCTACATCATAGGGGGCTAGCAAAAAAATACACCTCATCAGAGTATTCACGCTCCACCAGACTAAACTAGCAGATTAGTTTATTCTATTGAAGGGGTATCTTTCGTCTTTGAAGCAGGCTTCTTTTTTACATCATTGTCCCTCGCCCAGTCGGGAAGTCCTTCATCGGCTTCATGGCCACCCTGCCAAACAGGTTTTTCTTTTGGTTTCAAGTGAGGTAAAAGTCCGTAGAGTTCGAGCCGGCGATTGGTATTCGGCTGACCATGAATCCGGAGAGTCTTCAAGGTCGTTGAAAGTTGGCTCTTCTGATAGGCCAGTAGAACCATGGGTTTATCCTTCATCAAAGCGGGATTGCGATCGAGCGTTTTCACCTTCTTCGGCTTCCCTCCTTTTTGCTTCATGATAAAACCCTCCAGCTTAACATAAGTAGGACCTATACCGACGATAGACGGCTTGAGATCGATGTATGCACTGGGTTTAATAACGGTTGGATTCTTCCGGTCGATGTAGAGCTGGAGCTGGCTTTCACAAAGATTTACGAACCGCGCCCCCTCTTTCATTTCCCCTACTTTAAACCAGTATGGGCTGATCTTGAATTTTCCGGTCGCGCTATCCTTGATAAGAATAATCACCCCAAACTGGGCTCGTAATGGGATGGAGGTGGTCGCAATAGGGACTCTCACTTCTTCACCATCTTTTGTCACGAGTTTGTAGAGGGCGAACTTGTTGGAACCCATGTAGGGGTAGAGCATGGTTTGCCGGAAGGCGCTGATCTTGATGGGCACATCCACCTTGCCATAGGAGTAGTGGATTTCTTCCAATGACTGAAAATCATTGGTGTCCTTTTGCGTGTGCCAGTAGAACACGGAAAAGTTTGTCTTCACCATGTCTTGGGCCTGCAGCGGGGCAACCGCCAACATAGCTATAACGATCGATAGAATCAGTTTCATAAGTGAGAATAGAAGAAGTGTTTTTCTGATTTAACTAGTTCACCTCATCTTTGGAGATCCAGCGGAAGGAGACAATTTTAAGTTTTCTACCATAGGTCTTAGCCGTTATGGATTGAAGTTCATCGTATGGAGTGGTTGCTTTTTCCGTATCGTCCACGTAATCAGAGGTTCTCTGGACCACAGCTTCGCACCAGGCTTTAGCTGCGATCTTACCGTCTACGGAAGACTCTCCATAAGCTCGGATCACAAAAGTATCATCTCTAACTGTCATCAGATGACCCGTTCTGGCGAGAATATCCCCTTGGGTGAGATAACCGGGGATTCCTTCCTGAATATCACCTGCGAATGCATCCGCGTTATACATGCCAGCAATATCTGCATTTGGAATGGAGGCCGCCCTTCCAGTAAATGCCTTGTTAATCGAGCCTCCACCGGCTTCATCAATGGCTTCCTGAAGTAGGCCACGCAGTCTCATTTTATCAGTAGCACCTTCTGAGGTTACTCGATTAACAAAATCAGAGACCGAGAAAAACGGCCCACGCTCCTTGACCTTCTCCACAATCTCTATGGCTAGATCAGTCACTTCGACCTCGGAGAGGACACGGTAGCCATTATAGGTCTCGTTAGACTCGTCATCGGATGCCGCTGTGATTGCTTGCCCTATCGGTTTGGAAAATCGGCTGAATGGCACACCCTGGGTAGCTTTACCTGCTACTTCTGCGCCCAGCGTGGACATCAAGAATGCCGTCCACACATTGACGTTGGTATTATTTAGATTCATGGTGCCACCTATCAGAACATTGCCGGCGTTCTCCTCTACCCCTGCCTTTGTTTTCAGCAACTCTTGACCATTCTTAACCAGAATTCGGGGGTTATAGGATGATGTTTTACCAGTTCTTGGAGCTGAGAAAAAGTAACTATCCCAGAGGCTGTCGTTCATCCACCAGCTCAAATCTACGTTGGTCGACTCGCCAGCATTATTGCCATCCACATAGCTCATATGTTCATATCGCCCAAAGCCGGTATCCGAAGTGATCTTGATGTATGGGCTGGGATTGGATTCACCCACTGGATAAGCAGGCTGCATGTTGTCTGCAAACCAGTCGTCTTCACCAAAGCCTTTAGTGGCAAAGGAACCGAAGTCTCCATTTTCAATGGATATATTTGCATGCCTTAATTGGCCAACTGAAAAGAAGTGGGTTTCGGGGATTTCAGTATCCGGAAGTTCGAACAGAATACAATTGGTGATCGATTCACCAGTATCCGCATATCCGATACTCTTATCCATGCGAATGAAGTCTGTGTCGGTAAACTTCAATAGCATACCTGAAACATAGTTGGCAGGTGTGCCAAGGCCGTGATTCGCTGCCGCGTTAGTCTTAGTATTATTGATGGTAATTTCATCACCAGGATAAAAGGTGGATTTAGTCTTGGTGTATTCACGTGGGTGCATACCGACAAAGGCGGCGCGTGGGTTATAGTTAGACACCCATTTCACATTATTCGGATGTTGGACATCACCTCGGGGGCGGAAGAGGGCCTCCTCGTTGGTGCCATCACCGTAATTATTGAGCATCCGCATCGAGAAACGTCGTGCCCAAGTGGAACTCATATATGTGTCAGAAACTCCGTCAGCAAAAACTGGCGTCGTCGGAGGATCGCAGGCGACTAATTCTTCGTTAGACTGAATCGCGCCCTTTGAATCGACGTTGATATTGCGAATATTAATCAACGGACGCTCAAGTTCTGGCCCTACAGGTTTGGGTTTCACACCACGAAACAATTTGAGATTCCAGTTTACAATATCACCAGCGCGAAGCTGAAAAGGAACTTTTCTGGAACTCGACGTGTCATAGATCTGAATATCACCACCATCGGTTCCGAAACCCTGGCCACCAACGAGGTGCCCGCCGTTAGCGCGACCACTCACGTAGTTGAGTTGATTGAAGTCGTAGTCCGATAGCTCTTTCTTGGTGAAGTGCAAATCCCACAAGCAATGCCCTGTAAATGCACCTTCAGTGAGTTCTGCTAGAATGTATCCTTTTTTCAATACGTCCACTCTCTTACCCACCGGTTTTCCGGTAAACGGCTTATAGGTGCCGTTGTTCATATCCAGATATACGTTACCATCTCTGAGGCTGAATACCTTCACCTCGCCAGGTTCAAAGCTTACGTCTTTAACGACATAACGGTGATCAAAGCGGAGCGGCTTGGGAAGGTAAGACAAGAAACGGCCATCGACCCACTGCACCTCAGCATCATCCGCATGTAGACCTCCTGGATATTGGTGGTTCGAGTTTGCCACGACCACGGTGTAATCTTGTTTCTTTATTCTCTTATTGTAGGGATTCCAAAGCTTCACAATTGGGGCCATGTGAGCATTCATAATGTTGACTCCAGCTCCACGGTAATTAAACCAATAGTCTCTGAGGAATGGCGGCTTTCCAGCAGGCGCGTAGTACTTCGAATCCGTGCAGCAGTACATTTCCACAAAGCCAGCCAGAAGTGGGTATACCCCCATCTGCTCATCCGTTTGCTCCTGAACTTCGACATCATTGATACCAGACATCTGGTAAAACGAGCGGATTTGTTTCCACTTCGGCCCAACAGAAACGCCTTGGGCGGTGGGAGAAACGGCTCCATTTTTTCCAGCAGCAAAAATGCGTTCACCGATCAGGTTCCCTTTATCGGCGATCACGGAATCAAAGTCTTGTTTACTGAGTGATAGAAAGGCAGATAGGTCATACTTCAAAGCTCCCCTCTTGGTATCAATCGGTACAGTGTAGTGTTGTAGTCCTAGCCAATGTTCATGGGGGGCCAGTGCACCCCCTCTGCCGGCTAGAATGTCAGCTGTCCCTGGGGTGAGAATTTTCTCCAAAGTTTTCTCATCTCCACGGCCTGGCAACCACGAAAAGTCTCCAGTCGCTCCATCAAGGACGGATTTGACATTCACCCGATCAGGAGCCAAGTGCTCGCGAGCCTTCACATCTCCAATGTCAACAACTCCAATACTTGATTTGCTTCCTAGGCCTTCCACCCAGTAGGCATATTTACCTGAGTTATCTTGCATACTCACCTTGGGGACAACGACTTGAACATTGGCGTCAGCCAGTGGGGAGGTCATCCTTACCAGATTTTCGCTAGTGGCATCATTGATGACGTCCGTCTGACCGTAGGAGATTTTTGCCAGATCCTCATTCGTGCCAGAAACAAGGTATTTGCCGAATCCCTCGGTCTTACTCGTTTTCCAGTTCCCTTGGGCCTGATCTGTTTTGAAGGCAATTGTGTAGCGACCTTTACTCGAATCGACGGATATTCCTGAAAAACCGCTTGAATCGAGAATGGAGGCTTGGGCCGTAATCGTCTTGTCCCCCCCCGCGTTTTTTTGCAGATCGCCGATGGCTAACATGAGAGCCAAGCGGGCATTCGCCTTGGCCTCGTTCTGAGCATTCGCATTCCTCGAAGACCTCATTTCGATCGTGCTGAGACTCATCATAGCCAAAGCAACAAGAACGAGTAATGCCATCACAGAGATCGTCGCAATCAAGGCAAAACCTTGTGGAGTGCGACTGCACTGAGGCAGAAAAGACCGTCGCCGCGTGCTATGAGTCGATAAATGGTGTGTTGAGTGTGTTTTCAAGAGTTCGTTGTATTTCCATTTATGATATACAAGATACATACTCTGTCACCAGAGTTCATCTGGTTTTATTGACCTACCTCTTGGTTATATGTATCGCGATAAACGGATTTATTCAATTGGTTTAAAACTATACTAGTAATAGAAGATCGCCAAAAGGGTTAGCACGACGATAGCCTACGTCCTCCCAATTAGTGACCCCATGAAAGCACCTACCCTTATACTTCTCACCAGCTTGTTGCCAATAGGAGCAGCCAGCTATGAATCCACCACCCAAACCTTGCCTATCCTGAATGACGGAGAGCCAACGGTAGTATTAAGATTCAACTTCCAAACCAAGTGGACTCGGACGCTCACAGATATCAAAATTGATACCCAAGGAGCGACCGACATCTCCGACATTCAGGAACTATCTGTGATGATGGATCGCAAGGCTGGAGATCTACTGATGGGAAAAAGTGCTCCAAAAAAAGGCATCTCAACTCTCAATCAATCCACAAAGATCCCCGCTGGAAATCACACCTGCAAACTGGTGATTCGCACCAAGAAGAATGCCGACCTGCTCCATCGGATCGGATTGCAAATCAAAGAATTCACTTTTAAAGACGGCAAAAACATCACAGTTGCAGCTAACAAAAATTACGCACCCTCCCGCCTAGCCTACAACATTAACAACCGCGGACAGGACAAATGTCATGCTTTCCGTATCCCAGCCATCGCACGTGCTAATAATGGTAATTTGTTAGCAGTTTATGACATACCCATGGAAAACACGTGCTCTTTTTTTCCAACCCAAACAGCAAGAAAGGCCGTTCCAAGATGACTATCCAGATGAGTCTCGACGATGGAAAAACTGGCCAACGAAACATCACATCCTGCTCGACACCAAAGGTGGTGCCTATTCGTCTCTCGTCGAAGTCGATGATCAAACCATCGGTATTCTCTATGAATCATCAGCCGCTGACATGATTTTCCAAAAAATCCAGTTGAAGGATTTCATCAAATAATCATGAGTCGGGGACCATTATTTTAATCGTTTGCTGCGGTAGTTCACCACGATACAGCCACCACCGCTGTGAGGAGCTTGGAAGCGGGTTTGCCAGGTTGTTTCTGGAAACTCAAAGGTGTATTTTCTCTTTCGGAGCATTCGAATTAGCCCGCATGAAATCAAAAGAAAAAGAAGGAGGGCAACAGCCGCTACGACTAGTATGATTTCATTTCGTTTTTTGTCCTCAACCATCCCAGTGCGCATCTGTTTTTTCACCTCGACGACTCGCTCGTTGTGTAGCTCCCCTGAGGCATGGACAAAGCGGAGCCCCTCCGAACATTCTTTCCAAGCCGCCATGACACGGTCTTTCTCCGTACTTTCCCTTCGGGCTCTCTTGCATGCTTCCTCGACAGCTCTGTCGACTTCTTCTCGATTGATCTCTACGCCACCGGCTTCGACGTGGAAGCCTGAGGGGTCGCCTGGCACATAAAACACCACGCACCACACTGGGGCTTTGGACCACGTTTCACCCAGTATTCTTGCGTAGGTTTGCGCTCCTTGTGGAGGCTGTGTTGCTCGAGTCACTAGAAAGACGTCAATCTGGTTCTCCTGAAACAATCGACAAAGCTCTATCTGAATCGCTTCTTTTTCAGTGAGGGAAAGCCAGCGTGCCAAATCAAGAATTTGATTGTAGGGACGCTGTGGAATCGAAGAATCATCATCATCCAAATCATCATCTTGTGCCTGCAACACGGTGCAAATAAACAAACTCATGAGCATGCCAAGAGTGCGCTTAACCATTCGTTGATGAACTTCTCTCATGATCATTTGCGGCTGACCTTTTTGTTCACATCTGCAGCTGACTCACGAAGTAACTGCTCGGCACTCTTCACATAATCCAGCAGTGCTGAACGAAAATCTCCCGCCGCTAGATCCTCTGAAATTTTACGCAGAGTATTCTCCCAGCTACTGTCCTCAATAAAAGCTTCTATGGCATATCATGGTGTTAGAGAAACTAAACCTCGCTCCACGTCGATGAGTAGCAGAATACTCCACGCCCGATCTTTTTCGACCTGCCCTTGCTGAAGTTGGCAGGCGTTCATCATCCAGAATCCAAATTCAGGTAAGCTGATAGGATCATCGAGTTCGACGCTACAGAAGTACATTCCCACCTGAGGAAACCGCACGTTGAATTTATCCACGGCGGAATTGATATCCTTGATTAGCTTTTCATCCGCAATACCTGCATTGTCGATAATACGCTCCAAAACGGGAGGGGTAAAGGGGAACTACTGGACTGTCCGGTGGGCGTCAAAGCCACAGCGCTGACACTGAGTATCAGCCTTCTCGAAACGCTGAAGGCAGGATGGACAAACAACCGTCGCTCGATTAAACATCCGGGCGGGGTATTCCTTTCGTTTATCCAATGACTCAGTCACTTGTTAAAATTATTTTTCCTCAGGCGGCACTGAATCGGGATCGGGTGCAGGAGCTTCCTTCGGCGAAACCACTGCAGCTTTTTCAGCCTTCGGTGCCTCATCCTTGGAAGCTGCCTCGTTGGGCTCTTCAGCGGGCTGATCATCAACCTCTTTCTTAATCTCTTCTTTAGCCTCAGTCGTTTTCTTAGCTGCCTTCTTCTTAGCTGCCTTCTTCTTAGATTTTTTCTTTGCCGGCTTCTTCGCTGGCTTTTTTTCCAGTTCCTTAGCCGCGTAGAGTGTTCCATCAGAGAATAGGAGAACAAGGCCTTCGTTAATCAACCAGTGAAGATCATGATACCAGAGATGTTTGACATCGTCATCGACATCCGCCGGCATGCAGTCCTTCCACATGGTATCGATCTTGCCTCCAGGATGGGAAATCACCCAATGGAATAATGCGGAGGGGCGGTCTGCCATCACCATGTCATCGGAGACACGCTTAGGACGTGCCGGCCCGCAGTGGAGACGTTTCTTCCACTTGTAGACGGCAAGGTGACGACCACTCATCTGTCGGCAGAGAATGGATGCCAGATTACCGGGATATCGTTTTTCCTCAGCCACGGTGTTCTTGAGCAAGCTCATTAAACCTGGGCTGATCATGTGGGGCGGAATGTTAGCAAGCGCAGACGTGATTTTGCCACTTTCAAATTCCTGTTCAAATCCATGGGATAGGAAATGTTGTTCTACCTCACGGTGATTATTTAAAATGACCACTGTTTCTTCAATGACCGGCTCTTCAATGACTGGATCTTCAATAATCGGAGTCGCGGGAGTCTCAGTTTGAACCTCAGCATCAGCAACGACTGTCTCTGGAGTTTCCACCTCGGCAGGTTCACTAGCTTCAGCAGGTTCGGGAGACTTTTCTTCAGGTTCTGCTACTGGCCCTTCTACTGGCATTTCAGCCTTGGGGCACCAGCGTTTATGTTTACGCATCGAATCCATCCACTTCTGCACGGCCTCCTCTGTGTGTTCCATGACGATCTTGCTCTTGTAGCGATCGAGCGCCATGTTGGAAAAATTTTCACGATGTATATCGAGCAATGTCTGCTGATAAGCATGGTGGTTTGGTGGGCCTATAAGCTGCCCACTAAAGCCGCATCGTGCGACAGATTGGAAGTTCCCTTTGGGAGCCTCAATCTCGGTAATTTCTTCATCGTAATATTTACTGATGAGATTTGATGACCACAGATGTGCCAGACATTCTTTTTGATAGATCCAAACTGAGTGATCGCTATTACTGCGATACAAGGGTTGCTCTTCACTTTCAAATACGCAATGGAATCGCTCCAAACCACCTAAGACAACCCAGGCTAATTCAAACACGGAATGGGTTCTGCCGGTGGCGGTAATTTGCTTCGCCATGGCATCCATTCCCTCCTCGATAGGCATGATTCGTGATTTGACCCCCTCTGCTGGCGGAGCCATTGGTTTGCGATCTCGATCTCTACCGTCCTTTTTAATATCTCGGCGTTCATTGCCTCTTTTAGGATCGCCTCTACGATCATCACGTCGACTATCGCGACTATCGCGACTATCACGTCGGCCATCACGTCCTTGTGGAGATTGTCTTCGACCACCTTGGGGCGCACGCTTTTCTCCAGATTCACCACCATGAGATGGCTTTCCCTGTTCGGGTCGCCGCGGCTTCTTGGATTGATCTTTACGAGCCCATGCAGGGCCGAAATCTAAAGCGCTCAAGTCTGGCGCCTTGTCGTCTTTTTTGGGAGATGATTCCTTTTTACTCATTGTCGGGTTCTAGTTTTACACGTTCCGCTATCTAACGGAAGCATTCAAATGGAGAAGTTCGATAGTTTTTTCGACTGCGTTTTCGTGGCTTTCAAGTACTTTTCTGGCTCTTTCACACATATTGGAGGAGAGATCAGGTTCGTTAAGCAGCTCATTTATTGTATCTCCGAGCTTCTCGGCCGATGTTAACATCCTGATTCCATCAACCTTTTTCAGCATACTTACCAGGGGTTCGAAGTTTCCCATATTGGGTCCGGTAATCACTGGCACTGCTGCTGCGATCGCCTCAGCCGGGTTCTGGCCACCTTCTCCTAACCAGCTCTTACCAATGATCACAAGATCTGCGTGCGCCGTCCAGCCGCGTAGCTCGCCAGTGGTATCGACTACTAAACAGGCTTTTTTTGAATCTTTGGGAGCGTGATAATCGCTGCGTAAGACAACCTCAAAGCCACATGATTTGAGGTCGGCTTTCACATCAGCTCTCCGTTCGGCATGGCGTGGCACAACCACATACAGAGCGTTAGTTCCAGCTTCAAGATGGGCAGAGCCGAGAAGCTTTTCCTCCCCCGCATGGGTGCTGGCAGCCAGGACAACCTGACGACCACCATCATGGGTCGCACCAAAGTCATCAAGTATCTTTTGAAAACTATCGCGTTTCTGAGGGGCTGTTCCTCCAGATGGATCAAACTTGATACTTCCGGTAACGTGAATTTTTTCTGAACCAATTCCGAGAGATTTAAACCTCTCGGCATCTTCGACATTCTGCACGCACACTTGATTGATCATCGTAAAGAGCGGCTTCACCAGAGCTCCAAATTTATGAAACCTTACTTCGGATCGACTTGATAGACGTGCGTTCACCATCGAGACTGGTATCCCCTTCTTGCGTGCTATATTGAGTAAATTCGGCCATGCCTCGGCTTCGATCAGCACGATTTGTTGAGGTTTGAATCTACGGAAAACAGCTCTGACGATCCAGCCGAAGTCCAGAGGGCTATAGATTACGCGGACGCGATCTGGCGATTTCTCACGCGCCACTTCGTGTCCGGTCGAGGTTGTAGCTGCGAGCACGATTTTAATCTCGGGATGTTTTGCGATCCAAGCTTCAATCAGCTTCAGGGCTATGAGAACTTCCCCAACTGAGACGGCATGTACGTAAACAGTATCCTTCGGTTCCTCTGACAAATGAGTCTCAAACTTCGCAAAGCGCTCTAGCAATCCTGTGCCATAACCACCACGTTTCCACATCTTGATCAACCATGCTGGAAATGCGACGATGAAAAACACCGGCAGCACGAGGTTATAGAAAATGAGGACTAGAGAACGAGACATCGTGACAAATGTTATGCTGTTACTTGGCGTTGGTAAAACAGAATCCCGCAGCCACCGTATTTCCGCTGATCGAGTAATTTCCAGCCTTCATACTCTCTCCTTCGATTTCTGGGCGGATCCTCCACGATAAGCAGGCCATCCACCGACAGCCTTTCACCCAATCCCTCGTGGGTGAGTAGCTGCTCGATAAAATCCACATCTCCCAGAGCTTTAAAATACGGAGGGTCAGCAAAAATCAGGTCATACTCTCCTCGATCGCCTTGCAGCATACGGAACACCTCTCCACCATTCACTCGACCTCCTGTCAAGCTGAGTTCGCTGAGGTTTTTTTTCATCACCTCCTGAGCTTCTCTGCTATCGTCTACAAACACACATGACGCTGCTCCACGGCTCAGGCATTCCAACCCTAGAGCACCTGAACCAGCAAAAAGATCAAGAACTCTTGAGCCCTCTACACGTTCTCGTAAGATGGAGAACAGAGCCTCGCGCAATCGGTCTGTGCTGGGGCGTGCGACGGAGCCCGGAACTCGAATATTCCGCCTTCCGGCTGTTCCACTAATGATTCTCATGTTTTTTTTTGTTTAATAAGTCTTTGTTAGGGAGCGGAGCCAGCTCCTTACCCTCTTCTTTCATTTCTTCCCGTATGAAGTTCAATGTCGATACCACGATTTGCCAAACTGGCAAGTTGGCATTTAGATGGCCAGCGTCCACAACTGGATCGGTCAAATTTCCGCTTACAAGTAGATCACGGAATTTTCGATCAGGTGTATCAAGATTCTCCCACCAGCGTGATTTATACTCCGCCAGACCTGAACCGCGTAAACCGCGAGTAAGCATCTGTGCCACTTCGGGCGACGCAACAAGCCGGATCACACAAAGCACTCCATCTGCGACAGAAACCCGGCCATTTCCCAATACAGAAATATCCTCACCGATGAAGCGAATACCATTCCAGCGTAACTGTCCCTGACGGAAAACTGCCGGGATGTAGACCTCATCAAAAACGACATCATGGCTACCATGAATCTCTTTGACGCCAAGATTTACAGCCGCAACCATCATATCGGTTCGCCAAGACATCGGGCTCGATAATGAGCCGTTAACCCTGAATCGCCCAGTCAGCTTTTCGGCACTCACGTCTAAGGCCAGTCGCTCGAACCACTTCACTGATTCAAGTTTCTGAGAATCGATAGCAAGATCAAATAGAAACGGTAATCTCCTCATGGCATCTCTTCCCACACCTAACTGACCGATGTAATGCATTTTCAAACCATCGACATCGACCGTTTGTTCTTCAAGTTCAAGGTAGGGTCTTTTCCACACGATTCTCTGCTCTAAATCTACTAGCTCAGGCAAGCCGGGTATTTTGATTACCGCTACTTTGATAACACCCGTGGCATCCTCCCCAAAGACTGGCATATCGAGTGTAAGTCTTTCAGCTCTCAGTAACTCAATGTCCTTGCTCACAGAAACGATTCGGATCGTTGCGTTATTCACCTTCAACCACATTGGAAGCCCCGCTGCAGGTCGATCTTTTTCCACAGGTGCGGTCGGTTGAGTTTGACCAATTTTCGGATTATTGGTTTTTTTGATGGCTTCTCTAGGAGTCGGCTGGTCGGGTGTTTTCGGCACAGGCTGGGGTGCCGGTTTAGCAGGAGGAGGAACAACCTTCGAGGGAGATATCTGCGATGCCAGAGCCGCAAGCATTTCTACTGAGATGGTTAGCTCAGGGGAATCGACCGATACCTCTTTAGGGCGTGTTCGCCCGCGGAGAAGCTGCGTCCAGTATGGTTTCACCCTGATTCGATCGACTAATACCACCGGCTCTGGCAACTCTGCGCGAAGTTCTTCGGGCTGAAGCATCCGAACATCATTGATCGTGAAGCCATTCCAAGGGGACCAAGTCATTGAGCCCACTTCGCAATCGAGGCCGGTGCGCTCTTTGAGTTTATTCTCAGCCAGTCCCGTTCCCCATCCAGAAGATAGCCAAAGATTCGATGCTCCGTAGAGGATAACGACGAGTAGAACCAGCCAGCCAAGTGATCTACGAAGACGGCCCAGCGAGAATCGCTTGTTAGCCCCCGACGATTCACTGGATCCTGACGGATTGGCCATCGTCTACTTTTTCGGCGGACTAAAACGGATCACTAGGCTCTTGTCTGCAAGCTGGTGTCCGGATGTGCTTTCCTGCAAGCGATAAATGAGCAGGCAATGCTTCCCGTCTTTAAATTTACCTAGGGCTATATTTTCCTTGGTATTGATGAACTCGGTGTTCTTTTCGTAACGCCATTCCTGACCCGCCCAAGCACCTAGAATACTACGTGCCTCGGCATCGATATCCTCGATACGCTTAAGCTCACCGTTGGGTGATTTGAAAGTGCCTTTCTCTGGATTATAACGTAACAGAGAAATCGACATCCCCACGCCACTGACGCGGATCATCCACTCGCCAGCTTTCGGCTCCTCGAGGCGGACGACTACCTGCTGCACAGCCTTGAACTGTCGCTGATCCCATAACTTGAGGTAGTCAGCATATTCCTCTTTGGTCAGGCCAAGTTTTTCGTGCCATGGCAGAGGAATTCCAGGTTTGGCATTTTTAGCATACTCAGCGTGCCAGACTTTGTCTTTTTTGGCAGCTGCCTGCACCTTAGCGATGTATTTGTTAATCTCCTTAGGTGGGATAATGGCCCCTACTTCGCCAGTAACTGCTTTATCTTTGGTAAGATAGGCAGCTAAGACCTTGGGTGTCTTCGACGCTGCCGAAGCGGATGAAATTAAAGCCATCATGGCAAACAAACAGAGTGATACCCCCAGCTTTCCTGCTGAAGGCGTAGTACGATAAATCGTTGGCATTCTCATAAATACGGAGCGCGTGTAGCGGATCGCAATCTACCCAGCCCAACTGCAAGTGCAAGTGCCAATCTCTATCTGAGCTCTGTCTACGCTCTAACTAAGAAAAGGCAGCAAAAAGGAGAATCACCTGGACGATCACCCTAGTTTTCACCACGCCCAGCACTTCTTCCTATAGCAAAGGCCCTGAGTGCCATGCCGGCACCAGCCGGCACCATACAAAGAATCATCAGCAAGTGGGTGGTTTTCATTTCCAATACGAAGCGGATGCGGCTCAGAATTCCGATCACAATCACGGCCAATCCGAGAGCTGAAAACCACCATGCCCACTTTTTGGAAGAATCAAAAAACAACACTCCCACACCGATAAGGAATGGAACAAAGACAGTCCCCATAGAGGTTGTTTCCATACCTTGACGACCACGACCAATCATGCCGGACATCCATCCAAACTGACCGGAGCTCACACGCACGGAGTCCAAAAACAAATACATCCCCAGTGCCATCAGCACCAGTCCGCCGCCCATCAAAAATGAGCCAGTTCCTCCTTCGGTCCCACCAGGTTTCATGGTTGAAGTCTAGTGGATAAATCCCAAGTTTAAAACTCCAAATACCAAGCTCTAGCTGTTATCGTTCGATGCGAAAGATGTGCTCACCTGGCTTGTAGTAGTTCAACCGATCGCGAGCGATAAGTTCGAGGTAGGCGGGATTTACCTCAATGGCGCGTAACTCTCGTTCTTTAGCATCTTTGCGCTCGATGACCGCCATTTCCTGACTGTGAACTTCAGCCAAATCAGAGCGCATACGGTTCAATTTTCGATGCGGTTGCAGTGCGGCCACCATAAATGCTACTGTGGCGGTGAGAGCCAAAGCACACAGAGCTAGTCGCACACCCGTATTCATCTGCTCGGTGCGCGCCTTGACCTTGTTGTATCCGCCGTGGCGGGAAGGTCGCTTACTATTGTTCTTTTTATTACGAGCCATGTGCTGAGACAGTCTACGTAATTTATTAAGAAACCTAAAGTAAAAAAATGCCCGATTCCCCAAGCTCACCAAACTCAACAGCATGAAAAACACCCTGCAGACACCTCTCCCCCATCCCCGTGCTCCTTACAGCAGGAGGAATACTGAGTACTTAATCGCGCATGAATAAACTATTCACGAATCAGTATTTGAGATAGTTCATTCATCATGCGTCCTAAAGATATCTTTCTATTCCTCCCCGGTAATCGTGGTGCCATAGAAAGAATTGCGGGCAGTTGGTGGTCGCTGTTAATAGGTGCCATCCTTGTGCACACCAGATACAACATTCAAGAAGATGACGCCCTTTTGATAAAAAACATGCCACAGTTACGCCAAATCATCGAAGATCAGGCGGATGCGACAGAGCACAAACGCCTGATAGAAATAATCAACGATTTGCATTCCGAGCAAAACTCTCCGCCACAGAAGGACGGCTCAGCACCAGGAAGGTAAAAATGCCAAGGACGGTGCCCAAGGGCATACTCAGGCAGTTGATCCCTGCGACCACAAAACAGAGGGTTTTTGATTCTCTACGCACGAGTTTTTTTGCTACGAAGAATTCAAGCAGAGCAATACCGGCAACAAAAAGTGTTCCTAGAATGCCGATCACGAGAAAAATTCCACCCATCGTATGCTCCACCCATCGTCTGCATTTCTGAGGTGGCATGGCTTGATGCAGCTCTACCTCCGTTCATCTTACCTGACATCATGGCGCCTCCCATTACGACGTAGATCATAAATACCGCAGCGCTGATCAGCTACAGACCTGACATCACATAATAGCAAATGAACAGAATCTTGAGGTGCTCGGCATCCTGATTTACCTGTGTTTGCGGATGAGGCGGCAGACCTGACGGTGGTTGAACTTGCTGGGGCGGCATCGCGGGGGTATCCATGAGTGAAGGATAGCGTGTCTGGCAGCAGAATGAATGCTGTGATTATTCTGTCCTGAATCGACTTCTCACTTGCGCCATTCGCTTTCTTGCTTTTAATGTCGTCCGTATTATCACTTGCTTCCCTCGCCCGTGCGTCGTGCAAGCGCCGCGGGACGTGGACAACCAATTTTCTCAATCACTTTTAACATGTCAACCGACTCATTTTTCCCCGACGCGAATCCCCTCACGGCCAAGCTCTACAACACCCTGAAACGTCATCCCAAACGGATCGTCTTTGCCGATGGTGAAGATATCCGGGTAATCCGCGTAGCCGCACGTATGGTTTCCATGGAGATTGGTGTCCCTATTTTGCTAGGAAACAAGGAAGCTATCCGCAAGATGGCAGCTGATGAGAACATCCCGATGAATTTTGTCAGTGTCATTGAGCCTGCAAAGTCGTGTGAACTCGAGCTTTTCTGCTCTCGCCTCAAAAAGGTAGCCCGTTACCAAGGACGCGATATCGCGAATCCATGTGAACTGATGGGACGCCCTCACAACTTCGGAGCCATGATGGTGCAATATGGCCACGCCGATGGAATGATCGCAGGTAATAACTCCATGCCGGCAACTGTCTTCCGTGCTGCCATGACGATGATCAAGCCACTTAAAGAAGTGCCACAGGTATTTGGAGCCATGATTATGGTGGCCCCTCATCTAAAGCACTTCGGCCGCGATGGTATTTTATTTATGGCCGATTGCGGGGTGATCCCCGAGCCCAATGTCCAGCAGCTGGCGTCCATTGCTGTTGAAACCGGGAAACTCGCACGCCACTTCCTCGGACGCACGCCACATGTCGCCATGTTGAGCCACTCGACCAAAGGCAGCGCCGGCACAAACTCAGCCAAGAAAATGGCAGCAGCTTCTGAGCTTGCACGCAAGATGGTTAGAGATGGCTACCTCGATATGGATATCAGTGGGGAAATTCAGGCTGATGTTGCGCTCGATCCCTCAGCAGCCGAGGTCAAACTCCCGGACAGCCAGATACGCGAGCCTGCTGATGTGTTAGTCTACCCAAATCTCGATGCAGGTCACATTGCCCTGAAACTACTCCAACACTGCGGTGGAGCACAAAACTACGGCCAACTGATTATGGGGCTCGCACGTCCCACGGCTCAAGTTCCCCGCACCGTGTCGGAAGAAACATTGCTTGGCACGGCTGCCATTGTTGGGACTGAGGCGATCAAGTTCAACGACCTCTTCCTGGAGGGGCAGAATAAATAGCCCCCCTATTTCTTCGCCTTCGATTGTTTCAACTGTTCACGTAGTTTAGCGGGATCTGTCACAGGCTCTTTACAGATCTGGCCGATACAATAGTAAGCGGCGGTTTTGCCCTCGATCGGTTTCAACCCTGCCGTGAAAGCATCCACTTTGCCAGTGTTGCCCATGCAGATAAGACGTGGTGAATAGGTCTGAAAACGTACTTTGATGAACTCTTGTTGTTTATCTTCACCTGCTATAACGAGCCGTGCATGCTCGCCTAGCTGCATATCGGCCACACACATCATCCACGCCATGGCATAGGGGGATTTCTGCATCGCAGTAGCCGTGGAGGATAGCGTTTTATCGACCACATCTCGGAAGTCTTTCCTGCCTGTGATCTCAGCGAGTTTTAAATATTGCATCGCTGCTACTGAGGAGGCTGTTGGTGTAGCACCATCAAAATCGTCCTTCAACCTGAGCACCAAGTCGGGGCGTTTCGTGCCAAGGAAGAAGCCGCCACCAGCTTCGTCATAGAATAAGACCCTAGCCCCCTCGGCAAGTTGGATTGCGAAGTCGAGGTAGGAGGAATCAAGCGTCGCCTGATAGAGGCCCAGCGACCCTGCGATCATTTGCAAATAACTCGATGCTTGCTGGCTGCTATCTCGCTCGCCTTCCCTCCAGCGGTGATAGAGTAATTTGCCATCCCAAAGTTTAGCTTTGATAAAAACATGCGCTTTGACTGAGGCATCAAGGTATCGTTGATCACCTAACACACGACCAGCACGCGACAGTGATTCGATCATCATGCCATTCCAATCGGCCAGCACCTTATCGTCCGTAGCAGCTGGAATACGGGCAGCTCGGGCGGTACGCATTTTGCCCAATGCTGAATTCAAAAGCGTCCGCTCTATATCACTCAGTTTCCAGTCAGGTTCAGCAATATGGAGTACGTTCAGGTTCGGCAAAGGCGCGGGATCGCTGTGATCGATAAAGTTCCCCTTCTCAGTAATACCGTACCAGCGAACAGCCACCTTCAGTTCATCTTCCGTGAGGATTTTTTTAATTTGTGCTAGAGTCCAACAAAAACACTTCCCTTCCTTGCCTTCACTCTGGGCATCCTGGGCACAGTAAAAACCACCGTCGGTGTGGCGCATTTCGCGCAGTACATAATTAGAAAGATCCACCGCAACTTGCCGATACCTTGCATCCTTGGTGACGAGCCAAACGTCCAGATAAAGGTCGAGTAGCTGAGCCTGATCGTAGAGCATTTTCTCAAAGTGAGGCACCAGCCAGTTTTCATCTACCGTATAGCGGTGAAACCCTCCAGCGAGATGATCATAGATCCCCCCCTCCATCATTTTATTACAGGTGAGTATGACGTGATCGCGCGCCTTGGTATTCCCGGTGCGCTGCCACTGTCGTAGTAGAAATCGCAAATGCGAAACCTGAGGGAATTTTTGCCCCCTTCCCCAACCACCGTAAACGGTATCGGCATCCTCGGTCAGCTCATTCATCGAGTTATCGAGATCCTTTAATGTCACTTGCCCCTTCTTCACTTCCGGGTTCTCAAGAATCCGGCTCATATCCTCGTGTATTTTGTTCGCGCTGGTCACCACTTCGGGGCCTTGTTCGCTCCAAGCCTTCGACAAGGCCTTAAGAACACTCAGGAAACCGGGACGCCCTTGTCGATCATTCGGAGGAAAATAAGTCCCACCTGCAAAAGGTTTCAGCTCGGGGGTTAGAAACATATTAAGGGGCCAACCGCCGCCTCCTTGATACATCGCCTGGTAGGCTGTCATGTAGATCTTATCGACGTCTGGTCGCTCTTCCCTATCAAGTTTGATCGAGATGAAGTGTTTATTCAGAAATGTGGCGACCTCCTGACTTTTAAAACTCTCACGCTCCATCACATGGCACCAGTGACAGGTGGAATATCCAATACTGAGCAGGATCGGCTTGTTTTCTTTTCTCGCTTTGGCAAAGGCAGCCTCTCCCCACGGATACCAATCAACCGGATTACGCGCATGCAGAATCAAGTAGGGAGATTTTTCACCTGCTAAATGGTTTAGCTTACCCTCCTCAGCCTGAGCATTGTTGACTCCTATCATAGCTAGAAGAAGAATGGTTAGTAGGGAGGCGGTGTTGCGCATGCTATCACGTTACTAGTGACGGTAGATTCCACAAGAAACATCGGAAACATGCCAAAAAAATTGAAACCTGTTTGATGTATCCTGATATTCAGCTGTCGGCGACCTATGTTATATCCCTAGTGAATCAACCATGGATAGTCGCTATTTTTTCCTTTTAGAAAGCAGCTCAAGTAGTCAGCCTGCTGTCTATGAAACACCTGATCCTACTTGCCCTGCTTATTATACCGGCCTCAACCGTCACTAGCTGGGCCAGCGGCAAAAAAACACCTCCGGCATCAATTTCATTCCACATGGAAGGATCAGCAGCCGAGGTCCCCAAATTTGCTCGCAAGGTTAAAACCCTCATCGGGGAAAAGTACTTCCGCAAAGTCCCCGAGGTAAGCACCAAAGACATCGTGGCATTCAGCCCATTTCCTGCTGATGACAAGAACTCATACGGTGTTATATTTAAACTCAATTCCAAGGCGACTCAGCGACTCAACACATCAACTACGATGAACCGAGGTAAATTACTCCTTGCTCTGGTCAACGGTCAGGCACTGGGCGTGGTTCGGATCGATAAGCCCGTTAAGGATGGCATGCTGGTTATCTGGAGCGGCATCAAGCAGCAGGAAATCAAACTCTACGATAAGGTTGCCCCGCGAATCGGCGAAGACCCCAAACAGTGGAAAGCCCGCCTCAAGAAAAAGAAGAAAGAGGACAGGAAAAGGAAGTAATTTCGCCCCATTACTTGAAGCCCTCATTTTTTCATTCACTACTTTTCTATGCGATTCGCTACGAGATCTTTCGCCGCCATTTTCACCATCACCACGATAGTACTATCGCCTGTCGGGTGGGCACAAAAAGAGGCTGTCATTCTTCCCACCGTCAATGACAACCTCCTGCGGGGGGAAAGTGAGAAATTTTACATGTACGTGCACCGTAATTTCGAGGGACGGGCTTCAAAAGCCTGGACCGCAGGGAAGTATGGATTTGTGCGTAACCTTAGACGCACCGAGGACGGCTTGATCGGGACTAAATTTCACGAGGGTATCGATATCAAACCAATCAAACGCGACCGCTCTGGCAAACCTTTGGATGAGGTGCGTACTATTGCTTCAGGGGTCGTGGCCTACGCAAACTCATCTTCCAGCCGAAGCAACTATGGGAAATACATCGTGGTCGAGCACCCTTGGAGCTCTGGCCCCATTTATAGCCTTTACGCACACCTCTCTGAGACTTCAGTTAAGGCTGGGCAAAAAGTTGCTCTCGGAGAGGCTATTGGAAAACTCGGTTACACTGGGGCCGGTATTAACCGTGAGCGTGCCCACCTTCATCTGGAGCTTGATCTTATGCTTTCCGAACGGTTCACAGATTGGCATAAAAAACACCTCGGCGGCACCAACTACCACGGCAATCACAATGGAATGAACATGGCAGGTCTCGATATTGCGGCCTACTTCATGGCGAAACATCGCAATAAATCTCTCACCATTCCTCAATTTTCCAAAACAGTTACTGTCTACTATAAAGTAACGGTTCCACGAGACCAGACCCAGACAGAACCACTAAAAATCGTGACTCGCTATCCGTGGTTGGCACGTGGCGATCACAAAGCCAGAACACCATCATGGGAGATTTCTTTCAGTGCCTCAGGTTTCCCACTTTCCGTGAGCCCCAGTAATCGAAGTGTCAGTGAGCCGAGAATCAGCTCAATTCGAAAATGCCTTTCCAAACACGATTATCATACCAGGGGATTTGTGAGTGGCACTGGTTACAGAGCCACTCTGAGTAAAACGGGCAAACGATTTATCGAGCTGGTAACCGGAACGTTTTAAGGCCGCATTTCAGCTCGGATGAGCTACACGAAAGTCACGTGTCTTGGGCCCCGTTCCAGCGGTCTCCGTGTTCCCATGCATTGGGTTGCACATCCATAGAACGTTTCGCCCCTCAGCGTTTACGGACTTAAGAAATCAGGTTTCCAATCCATGTTTATTAAGGTTTCTGGTGATGTGCGTGCATGGTGTTTTGCCAGCGTTTTCTGAAATTCCTGTTGTCATCAGAAAGCCTACCGGCTGCAAGCCTTGCCTTTTCCTCCATACCAGACAGCCATGCATAACAGATTGCCTGTTCAGTTCTAAGTTGCCCTTCCAGAGTGGTTAGTGTCTGTCTAAATGCCTTTTGATGTATTGCTAGCACACTTTCGGATTTAATCTCAGCCCAAGGCACAAAGACTTCACCAGCGTCTCCTAACAATTGCAAACCTCCATCCTTGCCGCCCACGATGCGTCGATAGACTTTTCCGTCCACCACATCAATTTTCATATCTACTCCCGCCTGAGGAATCACTTCTTCTAGACCACCTAGGAAAGCGCCTGCTGAATCTGTTAGGTAAACCCAGGCATCTCTTTCATCTCGTTGATGTGGTTCAAAAATCACATCTTGCAGTAAATCTGAGGCTTCTGCAAATTTTGCCTTGGCGACAAGCTCTCTAAATTTTGGTAGTTTCGCCGCGTAGGAAGGAGACTTGGCGACCTCCCCCCCCGAGTCCTTTACCTGAGATCTAAGGTTTTTAATTTGGTGATGCAAGCGCAGTTGCCACACCCTGACATGAAATCTCGCGCGACCTCTCGTTTTTAAAGTTTTCAAAGCTCCTTGGAGTGTCAACAATCGCTCACGGGCTGAGTCCAGATCAGTTGGTGCAGACATCTCTTCTATGGGTTTTAGTGTCTGATAATCAGACAAATATCTACCGGCAATATCTCCATACACCTTCAGTGGACTACCATTAGGCAGGTTACGTTTCTGCACTTTTTGTAACATCGGAACAGCTGCATCCCAGGCTCCAATTTCCCAATTTTTAAGTGCCACTGCCATGAGGTATGGCACCGCCATGGTATCGTTGCCCACCTCAGCTTGACGGACAACTCCAAGATTTACTAGTTTGTCCACAAGTTCACCAACAGCACTGGTATTGGAAACACCACGAGACTGCATATGTTTTTGCAGTTCGCCTATGGCAGTTCTGGCATCTCCAGAGTTACCACCCAACCAGGTGGCAATCACAGCTTCAACACCTGCCCACGATGCCGCGGGCTCGGTAAGCTGCTTATCATGCATAAGGCGGGTAAACACCACCTTGGCTTCATCATATTTTTTTTCTCCAAGTAATTTGTGTGATAGCCGGAATTGTTTTCCAATTCTCGCTGCTACCTCTGGAGAATAACCATCTGGATGATTCATCGTGGTATCGGATATCGTATCTCCATCAGAGTCCGAATCGGATGATTTCCCTTTGTTCAGGAAAATTCCAACAGCGGTGCCAACTAGGAGTAATGCTACGAATCCGATGATCACTAAACTCATCATGCCGCTTTCCCCCTTCACTCTACGTTGGGCACGTTCACGACTGTGAATTGGCTCAGCGGCACCTGTTCCCTTAATCGCCTGACAGGCAAGGTTCCACATATCCTCCATTTCAGCATAGGATGAAAATCTGTCCTTGGGTCGTAGAGCCATGGCTTTATCAACAAGGTAACACGTCTCGGGTTTCAACCACGGAGCTAACTCAGACAAGGGGACGATACTTTCCTTCGCTTTGCGTACTGCACGGGTCGATTTAGAATCATCTGAAAGAGGAGGCTGCCCCGACAAAGCATGATAGAGAGTCGCTCCGAGAGCATACATATCACTTCTGAAATCTTCTTCCTCGCCATCCAGTGCTTCAGGAGGAACATAATATGGTGTAGCCCAGATTTCCTCTGCCTTGGCGGTTCCTCCTTGAGTCACCAAGGCTAAGCCAAAATCAACGATTTTCACGTGCCCCATGGAATCGAACAGAATGTTACCAGGCTTCATGTCTCTGTGGATCAGCCCGGCTTGTTTTGCCGCCCGGAGCCCCGAAATGATTTCGGCCGCTATCGGAAGCATCTCTCCCTCCCCGATTGCATCCACACGTGAAATTCTTTGCTCCAAGTTTTCACCCGGCACCATTTCCATGGCGATGTAAAAATGGCCATATGCCTTCCCCACCGTAAAAACCCTGACGACGTGAGGGTGGCTGATGGCCGCCGTAATCATCGCCTCGCGCTCGAACTGCTTCATGCGCTGTTCATCGTGAGAGTAGTCCTCATTCAGGATTTTAATCGCCACCTCACGGTCCAAAGTCACGTCACGCGCCTTGAAAACCATGCTCATTCCCCCAACTGCATGGCGTCCAATCAATAAGTACGGACCCAACTCACACTTCACCCGTGTGTGATGGCCACAATCTGGGCATACCACATTGGTATACGGCTCCATCACCGATATATCCATCTTGCAGTCGCATGAGCTACAGTGGGCAATATGTTGTTCCGTTGCGTCGTCCATGAGTCTTCTGCAAACTAGACAAGTAAAATCATTTTGGAAACACAAAAGACTCCCACCTTCTGACTTGCCGTTTAAGGAATCTCCCGCTTTATTTGAAAGCATAACCATGAATGATTTGATTGATCAACTCGCTGAAGATGCTTTTGAAGCTGGAGCCACTGACCTGTTTTTATGCGAGGACCAAGTTCCGCGTGTTCGACTAAATAATGAGATACAGGTTCCGGGAGCTTCGGCCCTTGATCACAAGTGCATGGCCGACTTCTGGAAAAAATGTCATGCCGACCCCGAAACCACGCAGGAAAAAGACACCAGTCACATCATTTCAGGTGGACGCCGACTCCGAGTCAATCTCTACAAATCTCTAGGTTTGCTCTCCGCGGTCTTGCGCCCCATTAAAGATGTTATCCCCAGCATGGAAGAACTTGGCGCCCCTCAAGAACTGATGTCGAACTGGGTATCCCGCCAATCCGGTCTAATCCTCATCACGGGCCCAACAGGATCAGGAAAATCAACCACTCTGGCATCAAGCCTCCAATGGGTGAACGAGAATCAGGCCCGCCACATCGTCACGATTGAAGATCCTATTGAATATGTTTTCTCTAACAAACTCAGCTATTTTTCCCAACGTGAGCTCCACTCTGACACGCCCTCGTTTTCCTCTGCCTTGAGGGCATCTCTCAGACAAAGTCCTGACGTTATTTTTCTGGGTGAAATTCGTGATGAGGAAACTGCTAAAATATCACTTCAGGCAGCAGAAACAGGCCACCTCGTTCTGGCCACATTACATAGCTCGGGAGTCACTGACAGCCTTGAAAGAATCGCAAACCTTTTTGATCCTGACACGCGAGATAGCTCGCTGAAACTACTTTCTCATCACCTGATTGGCATCCTCTCCCAGCAGCTCCTCCCACGACAGCAGGGCGGGCTGCTCCTAGCAGTAGAACATTTACAGAACGAGGCCGCCACCCGAGCGTGGATACGCGAAAGTAACCTAACGGAAATTTCAGACCATATTAATCGCAGTGATAGCTCGTCAAATTGTTCATTTGTGCGTTTCCTCGTAGCCGCAGCCCAACAAGGGTTCATTGATGAGGCAACCGCCCGCCAATCCTCACCCAATACACAGGACTTTGATCGCCTGTTCCGAGGCATCACCTAACAAATATCTGCCGCCCCAGCGGCACAAGTCACCCCCATTCCCCATTCCCCAATCCCCATAGAACCCATGAGCGAAGTTAAAAATGTCACCGACTACCTACGTGTATGCGTCGAGATGGGTGGCTCCGACCTGCATCTATCCAGTGGTGCCCCACCTGCTGCACGCATCGACGGAGTTTTAAAACCTCTCGAGGATTTTTGCCTATCAGACGAGGCGACCAAATCTCTTATCATGGACACACTCACTGAGTCCCAGCGTTCTGAGTTAGAAAGCAACTGGGAACTCGACTACGCCATCCAAGTGAGTGACATCGGGCGTTTCCGTGGCAACGTCCATTATGTCCGAAGCCACATCGAAGCATCCTTTCGCCACATCCCCATCGAAATCCCGGATCTCGTAACACTAGGTCACTATCCAATTGTCGAACAAATCTGCCAACTGCGACGCGGCCTTATTTTACTCACAGGCATAACAGGTTCAGGAAAAACCACCACTCTTGCCTCGATGGTGAAACGCATTTCAGAAACTCGATCCGGTGTTATTATCACGATCGAAGATCCCATCGAGTTCATCTTCCCTCACCTCTCCTGCCTCGTCAAACAACGCGAAGTTGGCACCGACACTAAGTCATTCCCCGCTGCACTCCGACAAGCGTTGCGTCAAGATCCCGATGTCATAGTCGTCTCCGAACTCCGAGATCTGGAAACCATCCGTATTGCACTCACAGCGGCGGAGACTGGTCACCTCGTCATTGCCACGCTTCATACTCTCGATGCCCCACAGAGTGTTGATCGTATGGTCGATGTTTTTCCACCCGATCAGCAGCAACAAATCATCGCGCAGCTTGCCAACGTATTGGAGGCTATTGTATCACAGCGCCTCATCATGAGAAGTGACGGACAAGGGCGCGTGCTGGCATCTGAAGTGCTGCGTATGAACCATGGCTTGCGAGCATGTATTCGTGAGCGGAAGATCGAACAAGTTGTTGGGCTCATGGAAATTGGACAAGGAGAAGGTATGCATACCATTGACGAGTCCCTCGCCCAGCTCCTGCAGATGAATCAAATCACTCAAGAAGAAGCTGTTTTCAACTGTAGAGACCAAAAACGTTTCCAAGCATAGCCACATAAATCAATCTCACATCACCTACCTGATCATGTCGAAAACCAAAGTCCAAGTCCACTACAGCGAGTATGTTAAACAGGGAATCTATGCCATCATTGTAATTGGCATCGCCCTCTTTGGAATCAAAAGCTGTCGTAAGTTTCAACAAAAACGAGCCGTCATCGTCGAGCTTAGCTCCTGCGCAAGTGAATCTGCTGCTTATGAACAATTTTACACCGAAAATGCGAGTTCCAATCTTTATAAGTCCATGCATCAAATGCATCTTGGAGTCCAGCTAGGATTGACACCACCCGAGATTCTTCAATCGGTGATGGATGATGAAGAAAAGATGTTTTCCACAGAAAAAAAAGAGGACCTCCCGGTTCGTCAGGCTTTAATCCGAGACGCCCTGTTGAGTAACTACGATAACTGCGTAAAGCTCGCTATTTTTGAAGACTCAAACAACATCGAAAGTCTGTCCAATGGCGAAGCTCCAACGATCAAAAACGGCCCTGCCGCTGGCGAGGTCGCCACGATTCAATCGATCATCCCAAGTTTCATCTTACCAGGAGTCGACAAGCTCCTCCCCAACTTGATGATCAGCCCGCCCAAGCCATCAGACGACAAATCAAAATCAACCATCTTCAATAATTTTGAGATTGCGAGAGCTAAAAAACTAGCCCAATCGCTCGCATCAGCAGGTTTGATCGAGCAGGATGCCTACAGCAAAATTGTCAAGCTCTACAATAAGGTAACTGCCGCCGCACCGGAAATTAAAGTCGAGGCTACACCGAAAACTAAATCATCCACCACCCCTTAGCGGGTAAGCTTGGTTATCCCCCCTTCTCCTTCAGCCATTTCTTGAAGAAACGGTCGGCCTCTATTTTGTCATCATTTTGGACATCGCCTCTTCCAAATGGATCGTCAGCTGACGGGGGACGTTTCATCAAAGTGATTTTCATATCCATCAATTTACCTGCACGTATAAGGTGGAGGGTAATCACATCATCGGGTTGTTTGGCTTGGATGTAATCGCTAAATTTCAAAACGCTGCCCATACCTATTACCCCACCCAGCCTTACATCTCTAACTTGGGGGATTTTGCTAAAGTCAATTTCATCGACACCGACAATTACGTCCCCCACTTTCAACCCAGCTTTTGCGGCAGGGGTATCGGCCAGAACAAGGCTAACTCTTACACCAGCACGCCCTAAAGCGCCCTGTTTACCTGGCACCATAAACTCGTCCATTCTGATGCCTACAAAGCCTTTACCACGACCAAATTTACGCTGCTGCACCATCTCCTTCATCAGTGTGTAACAACGTGTCTTTACCTCGGGATCCTCACTCGCACGCCATGCTCCATGTAATAATTCGGGTGCTTCCTTGATATTCTTGACCGCCCATCGATACATTTCCCCATAGGCTTTTTCTCGTACATCATACTTATCTGACGATAGTTTAGCCAATTCAGCATCAGGCAATTTGGCGGGCTCGGTAGCAGGTTCGGCCCACACCATGCTTGTAAGCAAAGCAACCAAGAGTATCTGAATGCTCGCGCGAAAATCAATCAACGTCATACCTGTGAGCCTAGCGTCATTTATTAAGAATGCAAATTATCTCCTGCGCACGGCAGGCACATTATTACGCTCATGTAAATTTCCCCAGAACAGGCAGAGAGCCTCGATAACGGAAAAGCACCGCCAGCGAGGACAGAAAGGCGACCACCGCCAAAATAAACAGCGTTGCATCGCCACCAAAATTTATCCCAATCACCGTAAGATGGGCCATCATAGCGCCCATCATCGTTGCCGTAGCCATGAATGCGCCTACCGAGATTGCGACAGGCTTCTTCATCAAAAGAAGAATAACCGTTATGAGTTCAACGACGCCGGATCCAATCCTCATCATCGGCTCAAGTGAAGCATCCCCTTTTACAGCCTTTGAAAGCTGTGAGAAGAGTTCTATTGATTCAGCGGCACCCGTGAATTTAAAAAACAAGGTCTGAGCCAGAAGGATCGCAATAACGATACGGAGTATTAGTAAAATGATAGGGGTTTTCATGACAGGAATGGTTTATAGGAGAGGAAGAATCACAAATTATTGCACAAATTATTATTTAAAATCTAGCGAAAGGTCCAACGCTACCGCCGAGTGTGTAAGTGCACCCACGGAGATAAAGTCGACACCCGTCTTGGCGATATTAGCTATCGTATCCAGATTAACCCCACCGCTGGCTTCCAGCAAGACTTTCGATTCTGCCGCATCACGCATCGCCACGGCCGTCTTCATGGTTTCGTTATCCATGTTATCGAGTAAAATATATTGAACCCCCTCCAAACCGAGAAAATCTTCTACTTGCTTTAAAGTATCTGTTTCAAGCTCCACCTCGACACTTGGTCGATCTCTGTTGAGCTGGCAAATGGCATCTTGCAGAGCCTCTAACTTATTTTGAGCCACCAAATGGTTGTCCTTCACCATCGCCCGATCATACAACCCCATCCGATGGTTGGTTCCACCACCGGCGACCACAGCCATTTTTTCCAAAGCTCGCCATCCAGGTGTTGTTTTCCTTGTATCGAGCACTTCAGCTTTGGTGTCATCCGTCAGTGCCACATAGTCTCGTGTCTGGGTAGCAATACCTGAGAGCCTCTGCAGGAAATTGAGCGCTGTTCGCTCCGCAGTAAGAATGGATCTCGCAGAACCGGAAATTTCCAACACATGATCACCATAGGAAAGGACATCACCATCCTTCTTCACCTCCACAAGCTGAAGGTCAGGATCAATCCTCCGAAACACTTCTTTTGCTACCTTCATCCCTGCAAGCACCCCATCAGCCTTAGCGTGAATGAAGGACTCCGACTGCCTACCTTCCGGCACAAAAAACATCGAGGTCACATCCCCGGATTTTAAATTGCCATCCAAATCCTCATTCAGTGCCAAGTCAATCAACGCGCTGGTCACATCACAAATCTCGTCCATGACGAAGATCATTGGACATACGGCTACGATTGACAACCCTCAACCTCATTTGAAGTGGGATGAAAATACCATTGTTAATCCCCTAAATTCTGCCAGAACGCTGCCGCGATGCTAGCTATTCAAAATTTACGCGTAGAATTCGGGGCCCGAGTTCTCTTTAAGGACCTGACATTCTCCGTCATGCCAAAGGAGCGTATTGCCTTCGCCGGCCATAACGGAGCGGGGAAATCCACCCTGATGAAGTGCATCGCCAGCATCATCGAGACCAGTGGTGGAAAAATCACTAAACCCAAGCACTGCACCATCGGTTACCTGCCTCAGGAAGGAATTCACGTGACCGGCATCACGCTCTGGGACGAAGTCGAGTCCGCCTTTGCTGAAACCAAAAACATGCAGAAGCAAGTGGATGAACTTGTCGAGCAACTCACCGATGCCGATCCCCGCTCGTCTGTTTACTCCGATCTTCTGAACGACATTGGCGAGCTCGAGCTCAAGCTTGAAGATGCCGATATGGCGAAAATCAAACCCCGCATCGAGTCGGTGCTCACCGGTCTTGGTTTTAAACGTGCTGATTTTCAACGCGACTGTAGCGAGTTCTCCGGTGGATGGCAGATGCGTATCGCGCTATCCAAGCTCCTTCTCGCAGGGCCTGATGTGCTTCTTCTCGACGAGCCTACCAACCACCTCGATATCGAGTCCCAGAAGTGGATGGAGAATTACCTCGTCAACTACCCAGGCGCCATTCTCATCATTTCTCACGATCTCGGACTACTCGACATGCTCACCACACGCACCATCGCCTTCAGTCACGGGCGCGCCGAGGAGTATGCAGGAAACTACTCATACTACGCCAAGGAATCTGTTCTCAGAAAAGAGATCCAGATGAAGATGTATAAGTCACAGCAGCGCGAAATTAAACAGACCAAGGACTTTATTAACCGATTCCGTGCTACCGCATCAAAGGCGAAGCAGGTTCAGAGTCGTATTAAGCAGCTTGATAAAGTCGAACTCATCGAGGTTGAGCAAGAAGACTCCGTGATGAGCTTCAGGTTCCCTGAGCCGCCACCATCAGGCCACAGCATTGCCACGCTTGAAGGCGCTTCCAAAGCCTACGGGAAAATCAAGATCCTGGAAGATTTCGACTATGAAATCACCAAAGGCGAACGCATCGCCATCGTCGGACCCAACGGCGCAGGTAAGTCGACCTTCTGCCGCATGATTACAGGCCAGGAAGAACCCGACACCGGCACCCACGCCTTCGGACACAAAGCCGCCGCCTCGTTCTTCTCACAGAACCACGCCGATGAACTTGAACCGAACGATACCGTTCAAGAGTGTTGTGAAAAAGCTGCCACACGCGTGACGGCTCCACTCATCCGAAACCTCCTCGGTTGTTTCCTCTTCCGTGGCGATGATGTTTTCAAAAAAGTAGGCGTGCTCTCCGGTGGTGAACGCTCCCGCGTTGCACTCGTCTGCATGCTCCTCCGACCGGCCAACTTCCTCATTCTTGACGAACCGACGAACCACCTCGATATTCAGTCGCAGAAGGTTCTTCAGAATGCTCTACGTGATTACCCAGGATCCTACCTCATCGTTTCTCACAACCGATCATTCCTTGATCCGATCGTTAATAAGACCATGGAATTCCGCCCTGGTGAAAAGCCCCGGAGTTTCACTGGCAATATCACTTACTACCTTGAGAAAATCGAGGAGGAAAAGGCCGCCGCTCGAGGTCAAGTTGCTCAGCCTACCCAACAGAAACAGCCAGCCCTTAGCGGCACTCAGGCAGCTACTCCTAACAAACCTAAACACCAACCTGGTGTAAACCGTAAGGAGCAACGTAAAATAGAAGCCGAGAACCGACGCCTTCGCAAAGACGTGCTCACACCGCTCCAGAGAGAACTTGCTAAGTCGGAAGAACTCATCGCTCAATGTGAAGCTAGCCAAACAGCCCTCACTGATCACATGGCAGACCCCACCATATCGGGAGACTCTGAAAAAATGCAGGAAGCATCATCAGCCTACCGCAACCTTTCAGAAAAGCTCGAACATGCCTTTACTAAATGGGCCGACCTTAACGAGCAAATCGAAAAGCTGGAAGCGAAGCTACAGTAGGGTAACTTTGTAAGTTGCCGACAACCCAAGCAATGCGGACAGGATTATCCGTACTCCCTTCCCTAGAACTTATCCGTCACCGCACCGGTGGAAGCTGATGTCACGTGATGGGCATACTTAGCAAGCACACCACGCGTGTAACGAGGTTCGTAGGGCTGCCAGTTAGCTTTCCGGGCTGCTAATTCATCATCAGTAAGATTCACGCTGATATTATTGCCTACAGCATCGATGGTGATTTCGTCACCATCTTCCAGCAAAGCAATCGGTCCACCTACATGAGCTTCCGGAGTGATGTGACCGACTACAAATCCGTGGCTACCACCGGAGAAACGTCCATCGGTAATCAATGCAACGGTGTCGCCGAGACCACGTCCCATGACCGCACTTGTCGGCCCAAGCATCTCCCGCATACCAGGACCACCTTTTGGCCCTTCACGGCGAATAACAATGACGTTTCCATCGACGATTTTTCCATCGAGAATAGCAGCCATGGCATCTTCCTCACAGTCA
>JASJLI010000120.1:0-5357 GCA_037620805.1 Akkermansiaceae bacterium | reverse complement strand
TAAGCGGAGGCAGATGCAAGAACTCCGAACCGTCCTTCGTCAGCGGCTTTTTTAAACGCATCCATACCAGGGTGGAAGCGACGGTTGAGAACTGCGGCGAGAGTTTTTCCGCTCTTTGCTGCGGCTTCCATCAGCTGATCGATCCGCTCGGTAGTAACCTCTAATGGCTTTTCAACAATGGCATGCTTGCCAGCGTTGATGGCAGCTAGAGTGGGGTCCAAATGCGCTCCGCTGGGTGTGCCTACGGTGACGATTTCGAGTTCGCTATCCGCAAGGAAGGCGTCGATGTCCGAGTAGGCCTTGACGCCAAATTCTTGGGCCAATGCTTCAGCTCGTTCAGGGCTGCGATCCAGCACTGAGTGCAGTGTGCCGCCGATCATGTCTGTGATCGCTTGGGCGTGAAAGCGCCCGATCATGCCGGCGCCGATGATTCCAAATTTCATGGTGATATTAGTAATGAGTTATTGTGCGAGCTTGGTTAGAAACGAGCCGTTTTGTGCGGCGGTAAGAGGATCTGACGTCATTTAAATTTGGATGTAGTGGATTACTTGTTTACCTTATCGGTTTCGACGATCCATACATTTCTGTAGACTGTCGGGTTACCATGGTTTTGGAATAAGATGGGTCCCTGAGCGAGTTGTGGGCGTTTTGCTCCGGCACCAGTGCCTGTTTTTAACTCTACCTTGTCGTGGATTTTGACTCCATTGTGAACTACAGTCACGATGGCATTTTTAATTTTTTTGTCGCCATCAAATTCAGGCGCTATGAACTCGATGTCATAGGTCTGCCAGACGAGTGGCGGCAGGCCCATATTTGTGTCGGCTATTTTCATTTTATAGAGACAGCCACACCACTGGGTCATCTTGGATTCTAACTTGATTGGGTGCTCCTTGGATGAGTAGTCGAGGGCAAAGGTGTCAAGCACCTGGATTTCGTAGTTGTTATAAATATAAATACCGCTGTTTCCTTTGTCCTGATTGCTGGGATTTCGATCAGGCTTGAAGGGGAGCATGAACTCGAGATGCATCTTAAACGAACCCACATCTTTCGTGGTTTTACCTCCAGCCAACAATAGGCCACCTTTGATGTTGGTAAATCCGGAAGGCATCACGAGAGTCGCTTCCTTGGGGGTCTTCTTAGCCATCGTAGGACTTTTAAATTGGATCTTTTCTGATTTAATCAAGAGCTTCTCAAGCTCCTTTTGGCTGAAAATTTTCGAAGTAGCTGCGGTTGTTTTTTTCCAACCACGACCAGGGAGACCGGTTTGATAGCTGGTCACGAGATACTTTCCGTCCTTGAGTGATGTGACTTGGTGAAAATGTTTCCCGTCGGCGTCTTTATATTCACCGATCCATTTGAACTGGGTGTGTTCTTTGGTCGCGATGGCCGCATCAGTCCATGTGGGGTTCTTGACAGCCTCCTTTTGTTTCGCCTTAGCCTTTTGTGCGTTGCAGCTTAAAGTGATGAGAACTGTGATGCAGATGATGGAAGCTATTTTCATGATGAGATCAGGGGATCCAGTGAATCTGGCGGGCGGCATTATGAATACTTGTGGGTTAAAGTCCAATTTTGATGTGCGTATAATAAATTTATTATTTGCGACAGTAGTGGTCGATCTGCTAAGCTGATTGCAAGTCCCGATGAAACAGGAACAAAAAACGATATTATTCATCGCAATCCGCCAAGGCTTCTTTTCTAGAGAGGTTCTTCGAGGTGTCCTGACCTTGCTTCAAGCCGGTGAAGGATACGAGGTATGGGTGGTTCCAGTTATTCACGAAAAACGACATTTGGAAGCTTGCTTGGAGAGTCGGCAAGTAGCTGGTGTCATCACTCGAGGGCTGGATGGTGATCTGATGAATCTGATACAGGAGCGGGAAATACCCGTCATTGCTATCCGTGGACCCCAGACAAGGCGCGGTGATGGGATAACAGATCTCCACGTTGATGATGGGGCAATTGGGGGGAAAGCCGGAGTCGAGTTCGAAAGATTAAACTTAGATTACTGGGGGTTTGTTCATTGGCAGGGTGTTGCATGGTCGGAGGCGAGGAAAAAATCGTTTCAAGCCTACGCTGATGCCAGAGGGGCAAGTCTCTCCGTGGTGACACTTCCAGAAAGTGAGCGCTACTCATGGGATGGTGTGCTGGCGATTCAATCATGGTTGGAGAAAATTCCGAAACCGTGTGGCGTTCTAGCCTGCAATGACGAAGCGGGTGTCGATGTATTGCATGCGTGTAAACTGGCTGGTCTCAGTGTGCCTGATCAAGTGGCTGTGATTGGTGTTGATAACGACCGCTTACTCTGTGAATCAACGACACCGGCACTGAGTAGTATCGACCTCTTTGCTGCTGATGTAGGGAAGGCTGCGGCGCGGCAAATGATCACTCTTCTGGAAGCGGATTGCGAGATGGAAAACGAGACGCATCTAGGCCAGTCGACCATGGTCGTGCGCGAGTCGAGTCATGAAATCGATCGCTATTTGCTCGTGTATCAGAAGGCTTTGGATTACATCAGCTCGCACGCCTTGATTGGACCCTCCGTATTAAAAGTAGCCGACAGCTGTGGTGTATCACGTCGTGGTCTGGAACGCGCTTTTGAAAAACACGCAGGAAGGAGCCCCGCGGAGGTGATCAGGGAGCAACGCTTGGAGAGTATTCTCCGGCTCCTAAAAAATCAGTCACTGAATCTTACCAATCTAGCCCAGCAAGCTGGCTTCTCCGATGCTGCAGGATTGTCCAATTTTATCAAACGCATGACGGGGCAGGCTCCTGGTTCTTTTCGTCAATCGAAGGATCAAAACTGAATCACACTGCGGATGCTTTTTCCCGCATGCATCAGCTCGATGCCATCATTAATTTTTTCTAAAGAAAGACGATGCGTAATCATCAGCGTGAACTCGAGCTCGCCGCTGATGGCGCGGTCGAAGACGAGAGAGATCGTGGTTCTGCATGATAATACGTTGAATCTATCGGGAGTATTTTAGCAAACACGTCCTCTTTTGTGGTATCCCACATGGCCGCGTGGTGCAGGTCCTACCCAGCGTTCGTCTGCAGGATCACTAGCAAGCTGGTAGCGGGTGTCTGATGACATGCGGATGTGGTCGCTCTGATTATCAAGTGAACCGTGAACGAGTTTCATCGAGAAGGTGAGGAGGTCGCCCATTTCGTATTTAGGTGATGTTAGCCAGCGACCGCCTAGTTTTTCACGGAGTGTGACGGGGTTCTTGGAGAGCCAGCCTCCCCACACTTTATGATCAGATGTGGCTTCGAGGTCGAGTCCATCGGGGAGGGGGAGGTTAGAGCAGTAATCGTCGACATCTTTGGAGAGGTAAGGTGCGAGCGTTTCGTGGTGGTCGTGTGAGTTCTCAAGAATCATGAGGCCGCCAGTCACCATGTCGATATCACTCCACGGGACCCAGGAGGTGAAGAGGTTGTGGGTTCCTCGTCCCATGTAAACCATGTCGCAGTGGGAAACAGTACCGAAGCCTGGGGCCATGGCACGATACCAGATTTGATCAAAATGGAGGCATGGACCACCGAGGAATGCGGCAAAGAAATCCATGATTTGACCTTGGTAAATGATGTTTTTGATATCGGGAACTTCATCCACAATACCGTCGATGGTTGCCGATCCCTTGTCCTTATCATCGATGCCTTTCAACAGATCAGGATGGGGGATGGCTTTCATGGCATCCGTATCGGGCGCAAGGAAACCATGGTGAGCCATACGATCGGTAAGCTGTTTACGGAGGGCAACGATTTCAGGACGATTCCAGAATCCCTTGATGTAAAGATAACCGTCACGTTCGTAGGTTGCCTTACACGCCTCGATGCCTTCAATGGGGTCACCGTGGAATTCGTTGAGGTATCCAAATGCCTCGGGTGAGGTGTCGAGATCGTAACCTCTGCTTTTGGGTGTGAAACCTGGCTCGAATCTGACTTCCCCGGGAGCTTGAGAAAGTGTGTCTATGGAATGGATCATGGGAATATGGGGTTTGAGCTATCGTTGAAGCTGGTTGTTGCTTTGATTCCCGAACTATACCCGCATCGGTCTCAGATTGACAACAGGGTCATTATGGCCTTATTTTAAGGCCATAATACCATGCGAAGGTCACACAAAGTTATACAAGGATCATGCGAGCATTTGAAAAACAAAGGGTAAGGGATCAAGTCGTGGATGCCATCTGCGAGCGGATTCGTGTGGGTGCGTGGCTGGACTATCTTCCCAGTGAGAGATGGTTGAGTGGCGATTTTGGTGTTGGCAGGGATCAAGTTCATCAGGCGATTCTTAAATTACGTGAGATGGGAGTCGTGATTTTGGAGGGACGAAAAAACAGGATTACGGGAATTTCCAACATCAAGGGCGATTTCAAAAGTGTTGTGGTGATGACTCCACAGAAGTTGCAGGGTGCGAGCCATAGTTTTCTCTTTTGCGTGGATCAATTGAGAAGCAGGTTAAGCCGGAAAAACGTTCCTGTTTATGTCGAGACGTCGGTGACGATGAAGAGAGACGCTGCCGACAAGAGGCTGGACAAGGTGGTCGGCAAACATCGCCACGCGGTGTGGATTCTCCATCGTGCCACTCCTGCAGTTCAACAGTGGTTTCAGTCGAGAGGGCTTTGCGTTATTATTCTTGGCACGGCTTCTGAAAGAGTAGATTTACCCTACATTGATATCGATCAAGTCGCGGCAGTTCGACATTCACTGGGAGTGATGAAGCGTGCGGGGCATTCATTGGAGAGAGTTCTTTTTTTACGGCCTGAAAATAAGTTAGAGGGTGTCCGGAAAATGGAACAAGGATACATGTTCGAGATGGATGCCTTGAATGTTGAACCTTGCGTGATGAAATATCGTGAAGATTACGAGGGTCTAAAAACTAAGTTGTCGGGTCTGTTTAGCCGACAGAATAATGCCGTTAAAGGAGTGATCACCACGTCATACCGAGCCGCCGCCTATCTCGGTGGCTGGCTAGCCGCTGAAAAAGGTTTGATTGTAGGCCGAGACCTCTCTCTTGTTTGCCTTGCAGATGGTCCCGCGTTGGCACACCTCCACCCATCAGTAGCTTATTATTCGGTTCAAGGTGATGCCTTTGCCAATAAGCTGGTGCGTATAGTCAACAAAATGCTCGCAGGTGAACGCGTGGACAGAAAAGGTGCGATTCAATTGATGCCCGATTTCATCGATGGTGGATCGGTGTGTAAGAGGTAGCCTATTGAACCTTCACTTTGGGTGATGTTTTGGCCTTGGTATCGAGCTCGCTAAGTTTGAGTCGAGTGCTCATAATGTAGGGGGGGTCGCCTGCGTCCCAGTGGCCGTAGGTGGTGACTACGAATGTGTCGTCGGGGAGAATTTCAACTCCA
>JASJLI010000119.1:0-48376 GCA_037620805.1 Akkermansiaceae bacterium | reverse complement strand
GATGTCGGGAAGACCAGAGTCTTGGGGATCACGGTGTAGGCGCAGCGCACGCCGGTGAAGCCACCATTTTTGGAGAATGAGCGGAACTCGATCGCACAGGTGTTAGCACCTTCGATCTCGAAGATGGAACGTGGCACAGAGGAGTCCTGAACGAATGCCTCGTAGGCAGCGTCAAAGAGGATGAGCGCGTTATTAGCCTTGGCGTAGGCGACCCATGCTTCGAGCTGCTCTCGGCTGGCGGTGGTACCAGTTGGGTTGTTTGGATAGCAGAGGTAGATGAGGTCAACTTTTTCCTCCGGGATCGCTGGCATGAAGTTGTTTTCAGCGGTGCAGGGCAGGTAGACGAGCCCTTCGTAGGCTCCATTTTCATCAGCCTCACCGGTGTTGCCGGCCATCACGTTGGTATCGACGTAGACGGGGTAAACGGGATCGGTAATGGCGATTTTGTTGCCCTTGCCAAAGATGTCGAGGATGTTGCCTGTGTCGCATTTCGAGCCGTCGGAAATAAACACCTCATCAGCGGAGATGTTGAGCCCCGCGAACTGGTTCTCGACGATGGCGTCGCGGAGGAAACCGTATCCCTGTTCAGGGCCGTAGCCGTGAAAGGTCTCGGCAACCCCTTGTTCATCGATAGCCGCGTGCATGGCATCGCGGACTGCGAGCGGGAGAGGTTCGGTGACGTCACCGATACCGCAACGGATTAGGCGTTCGGTCTTTTCAGGATTGGCTTCGGTCCAGGCGTTGACACGTCGGCCGATTTCCGGAAACAGGTATCCGGCTTTTAGTTTGAGGAAGTTTTCGTTGATGTTCATGCTATTGGTATTAGGGAGTTGGAAGTTGGAAGTTGGAAGACTGTGATCGCTGGGGCGATCAGGGTTGGGATTGTCTGGCCTTGCGGCGCGAGAGGAAGATGATGATGCCGACGATAGTAAGGAAGATAACAGCGATGACGGCGAAGCCAGTCATGAGGCGTTCGAACATGCTATCCTTTTTCTCCTCGGTTGGTTGTGTAGCTGGTTGGTAACTTGGGTTGGTATGAAGGATCAGGGTGTTGTCCTTAATTTCCACCGCGGAGAGAGATTTAAACAGAGGCCCTAGCTCCAAGTCCTCGTGGAGGGGTTGGAGTAGTGTCTCGGAGATAAACTGCTTGAACTGCTCGGGAATCTCTCCGCCGGTGTCGGGTTCGACCGCGGTGATACGTGGGAAAGCGGCACCCTCGACCAGCTCTGGTACAATGATGATGGAGGCGTTGAGGTAACGCATTTCATCGCTGCCCATTTTGGATTTAACGGGGAAGGCGATCTCGGCATCGATCTGTCCGTCTTTAATCGCTGTGATAACAAGGTTGCTGCGGTGGGGTTTGAGGATCTCGAAAGTGGCGATGGCGAGGTTCATTTCCTCGGTATTCAGCGTCATCTGGGCTTGGTGTTTAGCTTCGATGTTGTGTCGGAATTCAACAAGTTTGTCTTTTAAGGCTGTTTGCGCACTCTCTTTTCCTTTGGTTTCCACCAATTCGATCGTTTGAGGTTTTTCCTCGGTAAATCCACCGATGGTATCCTTCACCTTGAAGTAGGTCCAGATGGTGAAGCCAATCATTCCTGCGGCAAGTGCGCCGGCAATAATAAAGATCGAGCAACCGGCAAAGGGGGAGAATTTCCCTTTGGTTGGATCAGTGGCAGCTTCTCGACCGGTGCTTGGAATGTCGTCGGACATGCGGGGGTCTTAAACTCTAAATTCCAAACTCCAAACTCCAAATACCAAAAAAATGACACTGGATGTGAGCAGAAAGGCAAAATTGGTATTTGGTAATTGGTAATTGGAGTTTAAGGCTTTGGCGTGTCCAAGATCCTCGTAGGCCTCTCAGGAGGTGTTGATTCCGCCGTAGCTGCTGCCCTTTTACTAGAGCAGGGGCACGAAGTAGCGGGTGGTTATATGAAAAACTGGATTAACGAAGACGGAATCGCAGGTGATTGCCCGTGGGAGCAGGACGTCGAAGATGCTCACGCGGTGGCTCAGAAGCTCGGGATTGAGTTTCGCGTAGTGGATTTGATTGATCAATACCGAGATCGAATTGTCGACTATCTCTTAGAGGGCTACCGTAACGGTATAACCCCGAACCCGGATGTATACTGCAATCGGGAAATGAAGTTTGGGGTGTTTCTCGATTACGCATTAGAACAGGGATTTGAAGCCGTAGGCACGGGTCACTATGCACGTAAGCGTGAGAGATCCGATGGCACGGCCGATATCTTACGTGGCGCCGATCCCAATAAAGACCAAAGCTACTTCCTCGCTCTGATGGAGCAGCGGCAGGCAAAACACGCTCTATTTCCCTGTGGAGAAATGCTCAAGCCACAAGTGCGTGAGGTGGCGGAAAGATTTAACCTCCCCGTAGCGGGAAAAAAAGACAGTCAGGGGATTTGTTTTATCGGCAATATCAAGATGAGTGATTTTCTCAGCCACTATGTCCCGGACAGTCCAGGTGATATTGTCGACCTCGATGGGAAAGTATTAGGAAAACACCGCGGACTGCATCTCTACACGCTCGGCCAAAGAAAAGGGCACGGTGTGGCATCTCCACGCGAAGGGATGGCCTATGTGGTGATTGGAAAAGATGCCGAGAATAATCACCTTGTGGTCGGCTGGGACCAAGCAGATACGCCGGGGCTTTACGTAAAAAACTGCACGGTTGGTTCTGTGAGCTGGGTCAACAAACCGATCACCGCAACGTGCAAGGTGGAAGCCCAGCCAAGGTATCGATCTAAGAGCGAGCCAGTGACAGTGACTCCTACCGATGATGGAAAACTCGCACTGGAATTTGTCCGAGCACAACGTGCGGTTACACCTGGGCAGATCTGCGCATTTTACGATGGTGGAACGTTGTTAGGCGGCGGCGTTTTTGAGACGGTAAGCTAAGGACAAACGCCACCCGCCCACCAGTCAGGATTCGTGCGGCTCGATGAGGACACCATGATCCGTAATCTTCCAACGCAGTCCTGTCTCAGCGCAAATGTGGTCGAGAATATCTTTAATAGTTAGATTTTCGTCTTGGAGATTAACTCTCGGTGAATCGATCGTTAGCTCTAACTCGCTGTCTGGATTAATCTCAACGTTAGGTTTACGCACCACAAAACTAACACCTTTGCGTGAGTCATGCTCTTCTGGATCAAGCTCGCGGGCACGCAGGCCAAGGAAACCTAAGGCTTCTTCGATGGTGGTATTTTCAAAATCTACTCGGGGAATCACGATACTCAGTTTCTTTTTAATGTAGAGCTCAGTATCTGAAAGGGCGATGTCGTCATCTTGCGTTTTAGTTTTAACGACTGCTTTCGGATTGTCGGTCGGTGTTGTGATATTTTCTGCTTGTGGCACAGTCGGTGCGGCAACGACGCTTCTGGGTGACGCGGGTTCTCGACATAGTAGCCAGCAGGTGATGCTGGCGAAGGATGCCAAGAAAAGGAAGATGGCGATGCGTATCGTCATAACTGTAATTATAGGGAGATTTATTCAGATTTGCAGCAGGAATCTTGAGAATTTTTGTAAACAGTGTTTTTATTTTTTGAAAAATGATTTAGAATTCCGAAGTAATGAACGACGATGTAGAAGCATTCCTAGAGTTTCTGAAAGTGGAGCGGGATGTCTCGGTGCGTACTTTGCGCAATTACAGTCATGCTCTGAATGCCTATCAGGACTGGCGGGGGGAGGGCTTTAAGTCGTGGCGCGACTGCTCGGCAGATGATTTCCGTGGTTATCTCTTCGAGTTAATGAAGCAAGAGATGGCTCGGGCAACGATCCGGCTTCGTTTCGCTGCCATGAGGTCGTTTTTCAAATACCTAGTCCACCGTCGCGGGCTTGGAGTCAGTCCACTTACTGAGGTTCAGCTACCCAAGCCTGAGAAAAAACTACCGGTCGTGTTGTCTCTCTCCCAGATGGAGCAGTTATTAGAAATGCCGCGGAAAGTGGAGCCTGACCCACGAGCCCAGCCGTGGCAGGCGAGCCGGGATGTGGCGATTCTTGAGCTGTTCTATTCCAGTGGTCTGCGCGTGTCAGAGTTAGTGGGCTTGGATGTCGAAGATGCGGATTTTTTATCGGAAACTCTTCGTGTGCTTGGTAAGGGGAATAAGGAAAGGATGGTTCCGATCGGATCCCACGCAATGACGGCGATACAAAAATATCGAAGTGAGGCAAAGGTTCACGAGGGGCCTTTATTCATTAATAAAAACAAGGACCCGAGTAAACGTCGACTATCAGCGCGATCGGTGCAGATGATGTTGAAAAAATACCTCGCCGCCTCTGACATTGCCTTTGATGTGACGCCTCACAAACTACGTCATACCTTTGCTACTCACATGTTAGATCACGGTGCGGATCTACGAAGTGTACAGACGTTGTTAGGTCACGCGTCGTTATCGACAACCCAGATTTATACCCACGTCACCAAAGAGCGTATGAGAGAGGCATACGATGCCGCACATCCAAGGGCAGATGGAACGGATGAATAGCGAAACGAGGATTAATCCTTGATGATGGCGTTTTTTGGAATCATTCCGAGCGATGCAAGCCACTGAAGGGATTTTGTTTGCCACGCATCCCACATGGGGCCCTTGTAGCCGTTCAGCCCATGCCCTCCGCTGGCAAGTTTGAGATACTCCGAAGGCACCTTGTTAGCTTTCAACGCATCATAGAACATTTTGCTGTTCCCAGGGATCACAACACGATCATCCGCGGCATGCGCGAGGAAGCTGGGAGGGGTCATTTTGGTCACCTGTAGTTCGTTTGAGAACAGCTTGATCATTTTGTCGTCGGGGGTTTTCCCGAGAAGATTTCTCTTGGATCCACCGTGTGTGCCGGCGCCCATGGTGATGACGGGATAAACGAGCACGGCAAAATCGGGCCGACAGCTGATTTTTTTATCAGGATCCAAGGTTGCAGCGTCTTCGGGATCGAAGTGAGTGGCGGCAGACGATGCGAGATGTCCACCCGCGGAAAATCCGATGATGCCGATGCGTTTTGGATTACAGTTCCATTCTCCGGCTTTTGAGCGAATCAGACGGATGGCGCGTTGGGCATCGTAAAGTGGCCGATAGGCTTTTCCCTTGGGCAGTCTGTATTCGAGCACAACGCCCACAATACCGTGCTGATTGAGCCACTTGGCGATGCCATGTCCCTCGGCCCCTTTTACAAGACCGCCATATCCGCCACCCGGGCAGATGATGACGGTGGTTCCGTTCTTTTTTTTAGGGCGATGCACCGTGATGAACGCATTGGCAGCTTCTGTTTTACCATCACCAACAGGCGCTTGCTTCTCCCATAGGGCGACCCTTTCGGGCTCATCCTCTGCGCGGGAAACTTGGAGCGGCATCAGTATGCTTGCTGAGAGCAAACAGAACATGGTCAATGGTCGTGTGTAATTCATCTTGTTCATGATGTATACTGAACGATCAGCTCACTTGCGAGACCAGTTTTCGGATTGGATGCGTTTGAGTGTGCCGTCGGTATGCTCATAAATGACAAGCGTTTTAAACTTCGGGAATTGGAGAGTTGGATCGACGCATAAGGCGGTGGCGAGCGCGTCCGTATGGGTGCAATCGGGGCCAATGACGGTGGCTGATTTTCGGGTTGTTAGGCCTAGTGCCGTATCCGGGTTAACGATGTGGGAGTAGCGCGTGCCGTCGATGGTAATCGACTGATAGAGGTCGCCGGAAGTAGAGATTGCGCAGTTGGAAAGGACGATTGTTTTTGAGCTGAGCTGGTGTGTGGAATCGAGTGTCTTCAGCGATATATTCCATCCTTCACGATCCGGTGGTGCCTCGCCCAAACGGACTTCTCCACCCGCTGTGATTGATGCCTGAGTGATACCGTGTTGGATGAGGGTTTTGAGCATACCATCGGCAGCGTAGCCTTTGGCGATGCCACCGAGGTCGAGTCGCATGTTAGGACCCAGTTTTGTAATAGATTGTCGTTTACCTACGAACATGAGGCGTTTCCAGCCACTGGCGGCTTTGGCCCTGGCGATTTGATCGGCCTTGGGAAGCACGCCTTTCTTACGTGCCATCCGCCAATGATAGGAATGGTGCCCGAGGGTTGGATCGTAGGCGCCCTTGGAAATGGCTGAGATTTCTAGACTGATGCGGAGGATGTCACTGAGGAGGTCACTGAGTGGTATACTTTTCATTGATGGCGCTGCATTGAGCTTCATCAGTTCACTGGTGACATCGTAGTCAGAGCAGGCGGAGTTTACATCATCGGCAAATAGGAACGCGGCACGCGCAGCCTTGTCGGCCTGAGCTTTATCATGGGCGTAGAGGGTGATAAAAAAACGCGTGCCCATCATCGACTGCTGATAGGTGTGTTTTTGTAGAGCAGGGGCTTCTGCTGTTTCGGCGGGTGTTTTCCGCGGCGAACGACATTGCGATGTGGTGACGATCAAGACAGTGAGGACGAGAATCTGATAGAGGGCAGTTTTCATGCCTGAACAGTTCCAAAGATACGATCGCCCGCATCCCCAAGGCCGGGGAGGATATAGCCGTGTTCGTTGAGGCGCTCATCAAGAGCTGGGTAATGAACCGGTACATCTGGGTGCTCGGAGTTGAGAGTTTCCAGTCCTTCGGGCGCAGCCACTAGACAAGCGAAATGAATGTGCCGTGCACCGTGCTTTTTCAGCTCGGCAATGGCGGCGCTGGCAGAACCACCCGTTGCGAGCATCGGGTCAAGAACAAGCACATCGGCGTCTGTGATACTGATGGGGGCATTAAAGTAGTAGCTTTCTGGCTGCAAGGTTTCCTCGTTTCTCGCCATTCCGATATGAGCTACCGATGCTTCAGGGAGTAGTCTTAGAAAACCTTCAAGCATCCCGAGGCCAGCGCGGAGAATGGGGACGAGAACGATATCACGTTCTAGTTTTCTGCCCGTAGTCATTGCCATGGGGGTTTCCACCTGAATCGGCAACGTTAGTAAATTGGCAGTTACGGCAGGCACCATCAGCTGGGCGATTTCTTGAACGTAGCGTCGGAAATCGGATGTAGTGCATTCTCGCTGGCGGAGGCGGGCCATGCGGTCGTCGATGACGGGGTGTTGGATGTGGTGATTCACGGGTTATAGAGTGAGGGTTGGCACACTAAATGTGAAGAGGTAAATTGATTTCAAGCTAGATCCATCAAGCCTATGGAAAATGCCGAATTGCCAATGATGGGTCGTGGCGTGTTTGTTTTTTAGGCAAGAAGCTGTTTAATCACCTTGGCAGGTTTCACCCCGGTGAGGCGCATGTCGAGGCCTTGGAATTTCTTTGAGAAGCGATGATGGTCGATGCCTAGAAGATGTAGCATGGTGGCGTGGAAGTCGCGTACATGCACGATGTCTTCGACGGCGTTGTAGCCTAACTCATCGGTCGCACCGTGGCTCAGACCGGGTTTGACGCCGCCGCCTGCCATCCACATGGAGAAGCCTTTGATGTGGTGATCACGACCTGCTCCGCCCTTTCCTTGGAACATGGGCGTCCGACCAAATTCACCGCCCCAGACGACGAGGGTGTCTTCAAGTAATCCTCGTTGTTTTAGATCAGTTAGAAGTGCCCAAGTAGGTTTGTCAGTGTGGCCTGCGCAAATTTTCATGTACTTATCGAGGCCACCATGGTGATCCCATCCACGGTGGTAGAGCTGCACGAAGCGGACTCCTTTTTCGATCATGCGTCGGGCCAGAAGGCAGTTTGAAGCATAAGAGCCGTCCCCAGGGGTGGCTCCATACATATCCAGTGTCTTCTGGGATTCACCCTTGAGATCGGTCAGTTCAGGCACGGAGGCTTGCATCCGGAATGCCATTTCGTAGGCGCTGATGCGGGCGGAGATTTCAGGGTTGTCGACCAGGGCATTTCGTTTCGCATCAAGCTCCCGAATGGTGCGGATGAGGGCGTCCTGATGCCCACGGGAAACTCCTTTCGGGTTTGAAACATAATGCACCGGGTCACCGCTGGAGTTGAACTCCACTCCCTGAAAGCGCGACGGAAGGAAGCCGGATGACCACAGGCGTGAGGCGATGGGCTGCGGGTTACGGCCCCCTACCGATGTGAGAACGACGAAGCCTGGAAGGTTCTCAGATTCCGATCCAAGTCCGTAGTTGATCCATGATCCCATAGACGGCCTACCGCTGGTAGCGGTTCCCGTGTTCATGAAGGTGTGTGCGGGGTCGTGGTTAATCTGCTCGGTGACCATTGAGCGGATGACCGTGATGTCATCAGCCATCTTCTGGTGGTAGGGGAGGTAATCGGAGATCCACTGCCCGGACTTACCATATTTCTTGAATCCGCCAAGGTGGCCTTGGGCTTTGAGTGCCTTTCCCTGGAGCTGAGCGATGGGCTGCCCTTTGGTAAAGGACTCGGGGAACGGCTGCCCAGAAATTTTGTCGAGCTCCGGTTTGTAATCGAAAGTCTCAAGGTGCGAGGGTCCACCCGCCATACAGAGATAGATCACGCGTTTAGCTTTGGGCGCATGATGTTTGTAATCATTCGCGGTGATGTGGGTTCCTTCCGTAATGCCGGCTTTGGCGAGTTGCGATGCTAGCGCGGCGGCTCCAAGGGAGAAGCCCCCTTTCGCAAGAAATGTGCGGCGGTTGATGAAATTGGCAGACTGATTAAACATGGTGGATGAGAGGTTGTAGGAAATTAGTTGCGAGAATTAGTTGCGAGAATTAGTTGCGTGTCGTGGATTCACTCAAGTTGAGCAGGGCGCGGGAAATAGTCGTCCATGTTGCCAGTTCGATATGATTATGTTTGGGATCGGCAGCTGTCTGGCCGATGCCGATGAGTTTCTTGGCGGCATCGGGGCGCTTTTTGAAATCCTTACTAGCGTAATTGAAGAGGTCGCCCATGGTCTTGCGCTCAGCATCCGTAGGACTACGAGAGAGAACCAGTTCGTAGGCATGATCCAAACGGGCGCGATCATTTTTCGCCGCCTCATGCAGAATCCGCTCAGCCAATACACGGGCTGCTTCCACAAAGTTAGGGTCATTGAGCAGGGTCATGGCTGCGACCGGCGTGTTAGAGCGAGGGCGCTCGGCGGTGCATTCCTCGCGGGAGGGGGCATCGAAGGCTTTGAGCATGGGGTGGAGGAACTGTCGCTGCCAATGCATGTAGAGGCTACGACGGTAAACTCGCTCGTCGGTATGCTGTTTGTATTTTCGCATGGGGAAATTGAGGTGACGGTAATATCCCTCGGGCTGGTTAGGCATGATAGATGCTCCACCTGGCGCCGTTTCAAGGAGTCCGGAAACGGCCAACGCATTGTCGCGGATCATCTCTGCCGGAAGCCTGAAACGAGACTGGTGTGCCACAAGTTGATTGTAGGGATCGAGGTCTCTGAGTTTTGGCGAAGTCACGGAGGATTGTCGATAGGCTCTCGATGTCGTGAGCAGGCGAACCATGTGCTTGATATCCCAGTCGGATTGATGGAACTCAATCGCGAGGCGATCCAGGAGCTCCGGATTGGAAGGTGGTTGGCCCTGACCACCGAAGTCGCTCAAGGTGCGGGAGATGCCGGTTCCAAAGTAGAGATAAAAAAATCGGTTGGCCATCACGCGGGCTGTTAGCCCTCCAGTGCCCTTCTCAACATCGGTCAGCCAGTTAGCGAGATCCTTCCGGTTGGCTCTGCCTTTTTTCTCGATTTGAGGTAGGAAGTGCGGAACGGCGGGATTTACGATCTCACCCGTTGCATCAAGAAAATTGCCGCGAGGAAGAACGCGCACTACCCGGGGAGTCGCTAATGCTTTGGTGATCATTGTCAGCCGACCACTAGACGCCACTTTTTTACGTTCCTCAGTAATTTGTTTCCAGCGATCGAGGGAATCTCCCGGCAGGATTTTCTCTAATTCGGCCCGTGACGTAGTCAGCCGTGTCTGCAAAGTTTTCTTTTTATTGACGTCTTTTTCTTTCTTTATTTGCAACTTCAGAATCCTCTGCTGCTCGCCCAAATCAGTAATTGTTTTTTCCTTTCCTCCGGCGAGTACGGCCAGCTGTGCATCCAAGCTCTGAAGTCTCTCCTGCGCATGTTTGTCGTTAAGGACCACAATTTCTGGTGGGCGTTTGGTGGGCAGCGCATTGGTTCCCACCTTAAAGTGACTTTCATCGTCAATATCTGCGAAGAAGGCAGCCAATTGGTAGTTATCCTTCGCGGAGTAGGGATCGTATTTATGATCATGGCACTCCGCGCAGCCAATGGTCGCGCCCATCCAGACTGCCGAGACATTGCGCACTCGGTCCGCCTGGTAAATGGCGCGGTATTCCGCTTCTTGCAGCCCTCCCTCGTGGGTTGTTTGTAGGAGCCTATTATAACCAGTAGCAACGATCTGATTCTGGCTTGGATTGGGTAAGAGATCCCCGGCAAGTTGTTCACGGGTGAACTGATCAAACGCAACATTGCTGTTCAAGGCATTGATGACGTAATCGCGGTAGGGGGAAATATTATGGGGTTGATCTCCGTGGTAACCGACGGTGTCTGCATAGCGTACTAGATCGAGCCAGTAGATAGCTAGACGTTCGCCATAGTGAGGGGAGGCGAGTAGGGAATCGACTTCTGCCTCCACGGCCGACTGAAGGTTTTTGGCAGCAGCCACAGTGAAGCCCTTGACCTGTTTGGGAGTCGGTGGCAGGCCCACAAGATCGAAGTGAAGGCGGCGAACGAGTGTGACGGGATCTGCGTCAGGGGAGGGGGATAGCCCCTTTGTTTCCAAACGGGCGAGGATGAAATGATCAACCCAGTTACTCGGCCAGCTAGCATTCTTAACGGTCGGCGTGGGAGATTTCACCGGATCCAAGTAAGTCCATGGGTCTTTATACTCGGCACCTTCGGCAATCCACTGGCGAAGCAATTCCGCCTCCTTCTTGGTGATTTTCTTGTGGGATTTGGGGGGGGGCATCACTTCATCCGGATCGGCATTAAGAATGCGTTTCATGAATTCTGATTCCCCGGGCTTGCCGGGCTTGATAACGGCAGTTTCCGTGGCGCCTTCAAAGGTATCAAGACGAAGATCCTCCTCGCGGGTTTCATGATCCGGCCCATGACAATGAAAGCACTTATCCGACAGGATGGGCCGGATATCACGGTTGAAATCAACCCCGTATGCCGGAATGCCCGAAAGCAGGGCGAGAGCTGCTATGAATGCGCAATAGGTAGGGCAAAAAGAAGGGTGGGAAGGGCGGGAATTCATAGTTACTTGCTTACGGTGAAGAATAAGGAATTATTGCTATCAATCAAGTAGGATACATACGTATTCACTTCTTGAAATCAGGTTATTGCACAATAAACGCCACCCCTTCGCTGCGAAATACCCACTTGCGGAAAGTGACATTCAAAAAGTCGCAATATGTGAAGTTTTAGATGTAGGATTCAGAAATAAGATACGTATAATGGGATAATGATAAGGAGGCACAGACGGTGGCATCCTCAACCAGCCCGACTTTTCATGTAAAAAACAAAAACCTGTCACACTTTCTCCCTGAGAAGCCATTCAGTTGTGTGGAAGTCTATGTCTGGCCTAACCCGCTCAATTGAATAGCCAGGATAAATGACAACGGGCTCTGTCTCGAGGACCAGATGGCTGCACTTTAAGAATCTCAAACCAAACTTGATGAAAAAAATATACCTCTGTTATCTAGGGCTCTCACTGAGCCTCACGCTGACTCAAGCACAGCAACCATCAGCAAGCTTGGATGGCCCAATCCTTACCTACAATAACCGACCACTTGGTTCCCCGGATCAACCGCTCTTGATGCGTACGTTTATGCCAAACATCTCGCTCGGTGATGAGGTCTTAGCTCGACATGTGTACAGCCATAACTCGCCCAAATATAATCCGAAGCAAGGCAAGGATGTTCCCGGCGAATACAAACCGATCGAAGGTCTGCCCGCCGCGATCGGGGTGAACTACGGCGCAGCACTTTCCTACTGTTGGGACACCGTGGAGTGTCGATTGGTCTATGCGTGGAAGGGCGGTTTTCTCGATATGAAATCCTACTGGGGCGACCCCAAACGCGGCAACCGCCAATCGTATGGATACGTGCCAGAGCTGGTGGGAACCTTGTTTATGAAGGCTGAGGGAATCCATCCGGTCACGATTAATGGTCGGAGTATTTCAACAAGCAAAAAGCCCCCCATGTTTAAGGGCTATATTAGAAAAGGACGCGGGTATGTGTTTTCCTACTCGGTAGACGAGGGTGTGATCCACACCTCGGTGGAAGTGAGTGATCAAGATTATTCCGTGGTTCTGCATTACCGATTTGAGGGTAAAGGGAAAATAGGCTTCACCCAAAAAGGGATGAACCCGGCCATTCAACGAACCTCTGATCAGCAAATTACCGTTGTATTGGCTGGAAAAAAACTCGCCGAGTATCGTGGCACGGTTGATAAGAACCTTCTCAAAGGTGGCGTCAATGCAGCGGCTGGAGAAAAAATATTTCAAGCCATGGCCTGTATGACCTGCCACTCGGTGGATGGTGCCAAGAGCCACGGGCCTACTTTATTTGGCATCGAGGGAAGTGAACGAAAAATCAAAGGCCACAAAGCCCCAGTGACCGCGGATGACGCCTACATCCTAGAATCGATTCAAACCCCGAACGCTAAAGTGGTCGATGGATTCCCCGAAAATTACATGCCTCCCTACAAGCTTAAAGAGGCCGAGCTCAAAGCGCTTTTGCTCTACTTGAAGTCGCTGAAAAAAGACTAACAGAATAAATTTGATGAAAATGATTAAAAAACGGATCCATTCCCTAGCTCTATTAGCTCTTATTGCGGGATCGACTGCTCAGGCGGCCGTGAAGTTTGAAGACTGTTATCGTGTGGAAACGATTGCCCTGCCCAAGGGTATTCCGCCCGAAGTTGGCGCTGTTCAGTTTGACTCCGAGGGCACGCTTTACGTGGCATTGCGTCGTGGTGATATTCTGATGGCAAAGCCAACGGCTGACCCAAAGAAATTCGACTGGAAACTTTTCGCTTCCGGCTTCCACAATGCCTGCGGTCTTGAGGTCATTGCACCGCGCCACATCGTGGTCAGCCAGATGGCTGAGTTGACCGAGGTAAAAGACACCGACGGCGATGGCTTGGCTGATTCCTATCAATCCATGACCGCCATCTGGGGTGTCAGTGGCAATTACCACGAGACCAATGAAATTTGTCCCGACGGTAAGGGTGGTTACTACATCGCCTGCGGCACAGCCTCGTATAATGGCCCAACGTTTCGTCACCTTCGTGGCGACTACTCAAAAATTGGTCGGCGTGGGCGTAATTTTTCAGCCGTTCAGTGGAAAGGCTGGGTGATGCACTATGCAAAAGATGGCACTGTAACACCGTTTGCCAAAGGGTTCCGCATGCATAACGGAATTACACGTGATTCGAAGGGCCACATTTGGTGCACGGATAACCAAGGCGATTGGCGTGCTACAACACCTCTTTATCATATCAAAAAAGACGGGTTCTACGGCCATCCATCGAGCTTAGTCTGGGATCCCAAATGGCCCAAAGGAAAAGACCCATTGAAAATGCCATTGGATGAAATCAATGCCATGAGAACACGGGCGGCAGTGTTGCTACCACACAAAGAAATCAACCGATCCGCTGGTGAGCCGGTCGAGATCACTAAGAATTTTGGCCCTTATGCTGGTCAGTTGCTGATACCTGATAATAACAGCCCTAGGATTGCACGCGTCATGTTAGACGAAGTCAATGGTGAGTATCAAGGTTCATGCACCATGTTTGTGAGTGGTCGCGGTATGCTTTCAGGTGGACATCGTGGGGTATTTTCTGCGAATGGAAAAACACTCTACACCGGCCACACCGTACGTGGTTGGGGGAAACCCGCCGAGGGCTTGCAGCGCATCACCTGGCTGGGCAAGACACCCTTCGATGTTAAATCGATTAAGCTGACGAAGTCAGGTTTTGTATTAAAGTTCACAAGTCCACATGCTTACTCAGATTTTGGTGATGCCAAAATTAAAGTTCAGTCGTTTTGGTATGAAGATAAATGGAGCTACGGTGGTCCACAAAAAGACAAGCGTGAGGAGAAGTGGAGCAGTATTAAGCGCATCTCCGATTCTCAAATAGCCATCACGTTTGAAAAGCTAGCACCTGGTAGAGTCTACCAACTCGATATTTCTAAGCTCAAAGGAAAAGACGGCTCAGACCTGATGAACAAAACCTATTACTACACGCTGAATCAACTGGTGAAGTAGATAGATTAGTCCTCAAGTTTAGTCAGCTGATCTGCAATCCACTTGGCTCGGTCTTTACCTGCAGGTGCTACCGTGCGTAGATGAGTAAGGGCTCGTTTCGTGTTTTTATCATCCTGGCTAGGATCAGAAAATGTCCGCGTGAACTCAATATCAGCGGGTAGTAGCACATCACTGTTGGCCAGAGCACAGGCGCGGGCGATGGTGTTTTCAAGTTCCCGGACATTACCTGGCCAGCGGTGATTCTGAAGATGATCCATCGCCTCGTCACTAAGACGAACGGCTGGGATTCCGTTACGTTTAATCGTCATACGGAGGAAGTGATCCGCGAGTAATGGGATGTCTTCAGCACGTGCACGTAGTGGCGGCAAGTGGATTTCGACGACGTTGAGTCGGTAAAACAAATCTTCGCGAAAGTTCCCCTTGGATACTTCCTCAGCGAGGTTTTTATTAGTGGCGCCAACGATGCGGACATCAGATTTCTGGAGGTCTTGACCACCGACGCGGGTGAAAGTTCCGTCTTGAAGAACACGGAGGAGTTTGACCTGAACGGGTGCAGGCATGTCGCCAATTTCATCAAGAAAAAGGGTTCCTCCATCACACTGCTCGAAGAGCCCGGCCCGGCGATTGATGGCTCCGGTAAACGCGCCTTTCTCATGACCGAAGAGTTCGCTTTCGAGTAAGTTTTCTGGGATTGCGCCACAGTTGATTGCGATGACGGTGCTTTTTGCACGTGGGGAGTATTCGTGGATGGCGTGGGCAACAAGTTCCTTGCCGGTGCCACTTTCCCCCGAGACGAGCACGGGGGCGTCTGTGCGTGCTACCCGACCGACAATTTTGAAAACGTCTTGAAGGGCTCGCGAATTACCAATGATTTTTACTCGGCTATCATGGGCGGTGACGACGGCTACGGATTTGCCAGCGCTGCGGCGTTGTTCAATGGCTCGGAGGGCGGTCTCTACCACGGGACGGAGCTCGAAGGTGAGGGATTCTTTTTTAAGAATATCCTGCGCCCCTTGCTGCGTCGCTTCGATGACCTGAGCGGTGGTTGGAAACCCTGCTGTAAGAACGACCAAGGTGCTTGGGTGCGCCGCACGGATGCGCGAAAGGAGGGCCAGCCCATCGAACGGCTGGATGGAGAGATCCGCGATCACGAGATCGACCTTGGTGGTATCGCAGACCTTAGCAGCCTTCTCTGCATGATCACAGCGGAGGATGCGGAGGTCATCGGCGGCAAGGTGTTTGGTCGCCCATTCCAGGTAGTCGAGATCGGAATCGACCAGAAGAATAGTCTGTTCTGCAGAGGTGTCTGACACGGTTAGGAGGTTGGGGTGTTAGACTGTGCCAAAACGACGGTGACGTCGGGCATACTCCTCGACGGCTTCCCGAAGATCTGAATTTCGGAAGTCAGGCCAGTTCTTTGGGCTGATAACAATTTCAGAGTAGGAAATTTGCCAGAGTAGAAAATTGGAGATGCGAAGCTCTCCCGAGGTGCGGATCAGCAGATCGGGGTCGGGGAATTCAGCGGTGTAAAGGTGTTGGGCGAAGAGTTTGTCGTCAATATCAGCCGGGTCGATCTCGCCAGCGGCAACCTTGATCGCAATAGAGCGCGCGGCGTCGGTTATTTCCTCACGAGAGCCATAGGAAAGGGCTAGCACAAGGTTGAGTCCAGTATTGTGTTTGGTGTGCTCGATGGCGTTATCAATCTGTTTGCGGCATTTTTCCGGAAGCTGCTCGGGTCTGCCGATGGTGTGGAAGCGAACGTTTTGCTTTAGCAGCTCAGGGAGTTTTTCCCGGAGGAAGCGTTCTAATAACTTCATCAGAGCATCAACTTCTTTTTTGGGTCGACTCCAGTTTTCCGATGAGAACGCGTAGAGGGTTAGGTAGTTGACTCCAAGCTGGCGGCAGGTTTCGACGGCCTCACGGACGGCCTCTGCTCCTGCGCGGTGGCCTTCGGCGCGTGGGAGTCCACGTGCATTCGCCCAGCGACCATTACCATCCATGATGATGGCGATGTGGTTCGGTATGTCGTTGGTAGCTTGCATGCCTGAAGTGATTTGCTGCCGCATTCTGGAGTCTCATTGGCGACGGTGCAAGTCCAGAGGATGGCAGTGCCGTATCTTAGCGTAAATTTTTACGGAGTGATTAAGAAAAAATCCTGCGCGCTTTTGGGGTTTTGATGATGGCGGCGATGACTAGACCGGCAATGGTCCAGCCAATAAAGGGGTCGAGAATCTGTGCAAGAGCGTGAGAATCTGGAAGTTCAAACCAGCTCCAATAGGGGAGAGTCATGGTCAGACCGGCAAATAAACCCATTGCGGGGCCGACACTTGCGCGGGAAATGTAGCGCGTGGCACGGATACGATGAATGGCAATAGCGACAATTAATGCGCCAAGTAGATTGATGCAGAATGAACCAATCATCGGTGTGCTCATCTTCCACGGTGAATCGAGCTTGCCGGGGCGGACAATGGCATAAATAAAGGGTCCCTTGGTGATGGCATCCGCGTCGGTGCCATTTTCACCATGCCTTGGAAGCACGTAGAGTCCGTGAGTGGGTGCATTTTCAGCGATGGATTGGGCAACAGCGGCATCATCCTTGAAGGTATCCATTTTATGCCATGGTAGTAGTTCCCAGGAGACAAAGCCCCAGAAAAAGGCAACAACAGCACCGGCGAGAGTAGCGATAAGAAGACGTTTCATATGTGAGTGGTAGGATTAGCATCACAGTTATCAGAGAACGTGCCATATGTCAGCGCGGAAATGCAGATGTGTGATAATGGGACAGGATTACCATTGCGGCTTTGGGTGCGCTTGGTTATCTCATGCGTATGTTAAACGTCGTGCTGATGACCCCGGAAATTCCTCATAATACGGGTGCGGCGGGTAGATTGTGTCTGGCGACAGGGGCTAGGCTTCACTTGATCAAACCTCTTGGCTTTTCCTTGGACGACCGACAAGTCAAACGCGCTGGGCTCGACTACTGGAAGGATGTTGACGTCAAGGTGTGGGAAAATTTGGACGAGTTTAACGACTCAGTATCCGAATCCGCAGACGATGGCGCTAGGGTGTATTATCTCACAACAAAAACAAAACGCCCACATTGGGAGATGAAGTTTAAAGACGGCGACTACCTCATGTTTGGCTGCGAAACCAAAGGGTTACCGGAAAGCTTACTCGCGCAAAATCCTGGCCAGTGTCTGACCATTCCCATGAGGGAAGGCTCGACCCGCAGTCTCAACCTAGCGACGTCTGTAGGGATTGTTCTCTACGAGGCCATTAGGCAGGTGGGAATTTAAACCGGATTGCACTACTCGATAAATTTTAATTTGCCAAAAAATGCACAGAAGACACAGAAAATCAGGCATGCAAAGCTGATGAAACAAACTCAGTCTTGTGAATTTTGTGCTTCTTGTGGCTAATTCTGATGGCTGGAATTTGCGGAGTGTCGCGTGAAACCCGACTAATTCTCGGGCGCGATCACTTTCTCAAAGACAGGTATCTTATCTTCTTTATCTCCCACGAAGAACGATCCCACGTCCTTGGATGTGATGAAGATGAAGAGGCCGAAGATCATTAGGACGAAGGCAGTCTGGATAAATTCCAAAATACGCGGCTGCACAGGGCGGCGGGCGATGATTTCCAATATTGAAAGAGTGATGTGGCCACCGTCTAACACAGGGAAGGGAAGCATGTTGAGGATCGCGAGGTTGATGTTAAACAACACTGTGAAACCGAGTGCCAATTTCCATCCGTCAGGAGATGTGAGCATCTGATAATAACCTTTACCAATACCGATCGGGCCGGCGAGGTGCTGAACTCCTACATCTGATCGACTGGAAACAACCTTGGTGATGGTGGTGTACATGATCCCCGCGCTATCCTTAATCTGCTCAGTGGGAGTGGGGTAGAGGATCGTGGATGTCACCAAATCAGGATCTCCACCAGGCAGGATGCCATAGCTAAGCTCGCTGTCTTTGGGGGAAATTGGTCTACGACCCGTGAGGGTGAGCGTGATTTCTTTATCGCCTCGAAGGATGACGATGGTCGCTGGTTCACCGCTTGTTTCGGCGTCGATGACGTGTTGGAAGGTGTAGGCTTTTTTGCCATTTACCGTGAGGATTTCATCTGTGGCTTTCATTCCGGCATCAGCTGCAGGGCCGTTTTCGATAACGTCTCCCACGAGGGTGCGGAAGCCCATCATGATGCCGACTTGGCGCATGGCGCGTCGGTCCCACCACGAGGTCTCAGGGATATGATAACCGGATTTGACCACGATCGGTTCAGCAGAGCCTTCGCGCTCGACAGTGAACTCAATGATTGCACCTTCGCTGAGCATGATATTTTCACTGACTCCAGTGTCAGTATCCCCACGCCAGCGATCGACCTCGACGCCGTTAACTGCGATGATTTTATCACCCTCCTCGAAAGCGGGGCTTGCCTTGGCGGCAGGTTTGGCTGGATCAACGTAGCCGACAGTGGTGCTGTTTAGCTTGTAGCTTGGCTTGCCGACACCCCAGACGAAAAAGGCGGTGAGGACAGCGAGTAAAAATGAGAAGAGCGGTCCGGCGGCAGCAACGATAATTTTATCGATAGGCTTGGCGGGTGGAAGGACTTTGTCTTGGTTTTCGCCCTCGATCGCTTCCATGGTAACCATCTGAGGCAGAGCGACAAATCCGCCAAATGGGATCCAGCCGAGGCCGTATTGCACGCCGTTGTAGGTTCTTTTCCAAATGGGCTTACCGAACCAGATCTGGAATCTTTCGACCTCTAGGCCACGCCAGCGCGCTGCCAGGAAGTGACCGAGTTCGTGAACAAAAATAATGACGTTGAAAATAACAATAACAACGAGGATAACAAGGATGGGCATTAAGATGGCAGACATTTCAAATATGAGTAGTTTGTAAGGGGTGGGGCAATGTAATGGTTTTCAGCATTGTGGCAAGCTCTGGATTCCCATGTATAAATTTGCTGAAATTCTGAGTTGCAAAATGGGTGATATACGGTAATGGATTTGTGTATGAAAAAATTCTTCTATATGATCGTTTTGGCAGCGGCGGCTTGTGCGTCGAGTTCTTGTAATACTTTTATTGGTGCAGGTCGTGATATCCAGACTCTGGGTTCAGGCATGGAGAATAAGGGACACGGCAGAGACTGGAACGGACCAACTGCGTCGGCCCCCAATGCCCCCAATGCCGCACATGACCCTGCGTCAAAGATTCCTGGCACACAACAGGCACCGCCACAGTATTAAGTTTTGCAAGCGACTACGGTAGCTCGTTGACTTGCAGGCCAGCGAGACGGAATTGCTTCACTTTGCCGAACATCGGACGCGCGAGCTCGAAATAGAGGCTCGGCGAGGTAAGGTTGGCATCAGAAGCTACTGTATGAAAAGCTATTCGACCAACGTCGGCCGCTTATGAGTGATTGCGATTTTTAATCGTTTCCCGAGTTGTGCGTCATCAAGGAATACGCCTTCCCTGAGGACTTTGGCCTACTAACCGATGTGATGAAGAGGATTTATTCTCCGACAACTATTTTGATCTTCTACTGACGGAAGAAATTGTAGTTCCCCTTCAAGCATCGATATATATAGAGGTCTTAACCAAAGTATTAAAACTCCGCACCATTGGTGACTGTACCCTATTGGTTACTAACACGTGAGATGGTGAGTCGGATGGTCTGATTACCACGTTTAATCAGTATCTCGGTGTCCTGTACGGCTGCGGATGAGGCGAGGCGGTTTAGGAAGTCACTGCTGTTCTGTACGGGTTTACCGTTGATAGCAAGAATGTGATCGCCGATGAGCAGCTGACCTCTGAGTTTGCTCTCGTGGCTGACCTTTGAAATGACAATACCGCGAGCTCCGCCGGCCATCTCAGTGGGCGTTACATTGCGCACATAGAGTCCGATCGTGGTGAGCACCGTCTTGGCGTCGATCCGTAGGTCATCCCCATTTTCCTCGGCCTTAAGAATTTCCTTATTAAAATCATCAGCTTCGCCGATGGTGGCTTCTAGGGTGTGTTTGGCTCCCTCTCGCCAGATCTCAAAAGTAACCTTGGCTCCAACTTTACTTTGCTGAATCAAGGCGATGAGTCGACGCATACTGTTTACCTGCTGTCCCTTGTAGCGGATGATGATGTCGTTTACGCGTAGGTCGGCCTTGGTGGCGGGCGAGCCTGGGACGAGACCTACGATACGGAGGCCATTATTTTCATTAAAATTAAATTTTTTCCGCGCGACAGGGTCAAGGTCCTGCATGGCCATACCGAGAAAACCGCGGATCGGTCTACCTCGGGCGAGGATGTCCTTCATGGTTTTGAGAGCGGCATTGGATGGAACGGCGAAGCCAATGCCCTGAAAGCCGGGATTCTCTTTATTCGTTGAGTAGATGCGGGAGTTTATCCCTACGATTTCGCCACGAATATTAACCAGTGGTCCACCGGAGTTGCCGGGGTTAATGGCTGCGGAGGTTTGCAGGAGATCTACCTGGCTATCTGAAAAGGGGCGTTTCTTTGCTGATATTTTTCCATCAGTAACCGAGGTGCCAAGGCCGAAAGGGCTACCGATGGCAAAGACGGTGTTACCGACCGCGACCTTGGATGAATCTCCAAACTTAAGTGGTAGGAATGGGCCTTTGTCATCGATTTTGAGAACTGCGATATCGACGGTCGGGTCAGATCCGATGACTTTGGCGGAGTGGACGCTGCCATCGTGAAGTGTGAGGCGGATACGTGGGTTGCCTTGAATGACGTGGTGATTGGTAAGAACGTGGCCTTCTTTGGTGACGATAACGCCTGATCCTTGTCCTTGGACAGCGCGCGGCTGGACCCAGGTGCGGCCCCAGAAGTCGCGGAAACGTTCCTGCCGAACACCTGAGGTGTCGATACTCACAACAGACGGTACAACGGCGCGGACAAGGGCTGCGCTTTCCTCGTTGATGGCTGCTAGAATCTGAACGTCCTTAAGGTCGATCGATGGCTTGTCCCGCAGGGTGTATTTCTCACTCTCAAATCCATCGCTGGAGCTGCGTCCTGTTAGGATGTCCATCCAGTTATCGCCGTTCTGGAGCTTCCGGATAACAAAAACAGCCAGGAAGGCGAGAGAGAAGACGGCTAGCAGTACGAGGAAGCGTCGGAATCCGTCATTCATGATAATTAAAAAGGTAAGGGTGAGTTTTGCCGGGTGGGGGGGGTAGAGCCTGAGTTCCCTCTAACCGGCAGGGGGAACTCAGGATGTTTTAAACGGTTAGCTGCTCATTTCTTCGACAATTTTTGGATCACCGAGGATTTTGCTACGTGCGGCACTGGCTTTTTTGAACAGGTTGCGGACGCGCTTGGTGAAGTCTTCCTTCTCCTCGCCTTCGTTTTCACCCGTTTTGATGGTTTTGAAAAGAGTTAGGGCAGCGGTGTGATAGGTTTCCCAACGCTTATCGAGGATTTTACTTACTTTTTCTAGATGGATGAAGGCTTCTTTAGCTGTCTCCTTACCCTCTTCGCTGATGCCGCCGCGGCCAAAGGCGGACATTTCCTGGTCGATCTCATCGAGTGAACCACGTAGAGAAAGGGTTTTGGTAACTTTGCCTTGCGCGACTTCGAGCAGAACTTTGGCACAGAGGTGGTTAGGTGCATTATCAAGGATGGTTTGGAGTTTTTTCTGCACTGCGGCACTTTTCAGAACTGACATACCACTTTCCTGGACGAGGTCAGCGACCTGTCTGTATGTTTCTAAGGCTGTGATGACCTCCTTGGACTTCTTTACGCGTGAAAGCATGAAGGCCTCATCAAAGTTCTTCTGAGTGAACACGCTGATTTTGAGAAGTGGTGCTGGCCCGTCGATCAGGTAGGAGTCATACACACCCTTGGCGTTGCCGTGCGGGATGCCGACGATCTTGCAGTCCTTGTTAATTGCTCCACGGATCTTACCAGCGACACCACCGATAACGCCGGATTCACCGTCTGAGGTGATGGTTCCTGTGCATGCGTAGGCGGGATCGATTTCATCTCCGGAGAAAAGGGAATCGACGGCGAGCGCGAAAGCGGTGCCGGCGGATGGGCCGTCGACGAGGCCATCTTTGTCACCTAACGTGATATCAACGATAACGCCAGTGGGGCGTTTATCTTTTTCGTAGCGGACGCGGAAAAACTTGATGACCTCCTCGATGGAGCCCGCCATCATAGGGCCTACTTTTTGGTCGAATTTAAACAGGATACCATCCTGGCCTTCCTCATCGAGTGCCGTGAGGCGGATGGGTAGTGCAGCGCCGGCGTGTTTACCGCTCTGGAGTTTGCGCACAGTCAGTCCGATAATCTTGGTTTGCTTGCGGGCAAATTTTTTAGCTGTGCCACCGGGCATTTCCCGTTCTACCTCGGTGAACGCTGGAGTACGGCCCCCAGACCATGGGTTGTTATTATTGTGGTGGATCGCTGACTTGAGTATGCCTTTCCAGCTTGCCTTGAAGCCAGCCTTGGTGAGATTGGTTTGGATTTCCTTGAGCTTGTCTGCTTTGGCTCCGTCTGGGTCGAACGTTAGGGCAATATCGACGCAGAAGGCGGCGCATTTTTGGTTGTCCTCATTGTCTTTTTTACGAACCAAGGCGCGGATGCCGCTGTAGAGTAGGCTAGAGGTGAGCCTTATCGAGGCTTTCTCGTCACTAACGGTTTCACCGCTGGATTTAAGCTGCTCGAGGCAGTCCTTCACCTTATTGCTGTCTTTATCCAGTCGGCCAGCGATGGCGAGTGCATACGAGCGGGTATCGAATTCAACTTTGTGGTCTTCTTCATTGAAATCGCGGGCTACTCTAACCAGCGCACCAACGAGGCCGGCGCGGTCGAGTTTGTTGAGTTTGACCTCTTTAACATTAAAGATTTTCTTTTCCATATCCGGCGGGCGGTAGGCCGCAGAGACGGGGAAGGACGAGATAACCAAGCCGATGGCGGCCATGAAGAGGCCGCATTGGGCGAAAAAATGGGGACGATGAGTCTTGGTGCTAGTCATGATAGGCAGATTATTCTCGCGTATCCCGCTAAAAGCAAAGGGAAAAACCACGGTAATGGGTTCTTTTTTACCTTAAAAATAAGGCGATTTGGTGGTAAATGAGCGGATTATCAGGGCTAGTTCATTGACAAATAGCCGGCCTGTTATTCCTCTGTAGGTTTTTTTGGGGCAGGATACCGGTTCAATTTCCAAGGTCGTCATTGTCGACGGTGTCGGCCTGAAGGGTCTTGGCCGCGTCTGAGAGATAGAGTTGGATAGCTGGTTGGCGTCTAAACCCGCGTCGGGGTTGGTAAGCCAGTCCTTGAAAAAACGGAGCCGAGCCTTGGAGATATTAACTTTGCGCTCTGGGGATTCCTTGAGCGGCTGTCCCTTCCCCATGGCTTGGTTGATTTCGCGGGCGTCCTGATTAGCAGGATCGAGTCGGATAGCTAATGCCAGCAGTTGGCCAGTGGTGCATTATTCAAGATTCGATCATTAAAGTTTGGTAATCATCCAAGGCTCGATTCATTTTGTGCGTGATGTATGGGTCCAGCTGTGGTTTGCATGGAGCATGTCAATGACCGCAGAGCCGCTGATCAAATACCTCCGCCAATTGGAATCGCAGGGGCAGACACATGTAAGCGTCGATGACGAGGCCCGGAAATTTTTGCGTGAGTTTTATATACGTGCCCGTGGAGGCGGAGTTGCTAAACAGGCCAGCCCACAAGTACAAGCAGTGGCTCAGACACAAGCGGTGGCAGAAGTAGTGGCTCAGCCGAATGAAAATACATCTCCACCTGAGCCCGTCAAAGCCGACTCGCCCTCTTTGGTGGCAACGGGGAGCACGGCTGCCGAAAAAATTGACTCTCTCAAACGCCAGGTCAGCAAGTGGGCTCCCGTTCAAGCCCTCACCAGCTTACGCAATACCATGGTGTTCTCCGTTGGAAATCCCGAGGCTGATATCATGCTCGTGGGCGAAGCAGCAGGCTATGATGAAGAACGATTAGGTGAGCCTTTTGTGGGTAAAGCCGGCCAGAAGCTGGATGGTATTCTCAAAGCCATGGGCGTGGAGAGACGAAATGTTTATATTTCTAATATTGTAAAGTTTAGGCCATCGATGCCGAACCAAACAACCAATAATCGCAAGCCAACTCGTGAGGAAATGGACGCTTGTTTACCCTTTGTCTGTGAAGAGGTGAAGGTGGTGGCTCCGAAGATCATTATAGCCCTTGGTGGAACCGCAGCGCAAGCACTGTTGAATTGTGAAAAATCGGTAGGTCTCATGCGTGGAGAGTTTCATGAATTTGCGGGTATCCCGCTACGGGTCACTTATCATCCGTCGTATATTTTGAATAACGAGGCTACTTCTGAAAAACGAGAACTCTGGGAGGATATGCTGGCGGTGATGGATCACTTGAAGATGCCTGTTAGCGATAGACAACGAGGCTATTTTCAATAAAGCGCGGCTCAAGAATATCTGATAGATCACTTTATGGAATTACTAGTCATCACCGTTGGTGGAACAATCGATAAAGTCTATTTTGATGCCACATCAAAATATGAAGTAGGCGAGCCTACGGTGCCACACATTTATCAGAGCTCGGGGGTAACACTTGATTACGAGATGCTGTCCCTGATGCGGAAGGATAGTTTGGAAATGGACGACGCTGATCGCAAATTGATCGCAGAGACCTGTGAACACGCTGATCAAGACAACATCCTCATCACCCATGGCACCGATACCATGTCGATTACCGCCGAAGCGCTTAAGGATATAAAAGGAAAGACCATCGTCCTTACGGGGGCAATGGCTCCAGCGCGATTCCGCGAGACGGATGCTGTATTTAACATTGGCTGCGCGACGGGCGCGGTTCAGGCGATGCCCCCCGGCGTCTATATCGCGATGAATGGGCAGATTTTTCCTGCCGGTAAGGTTAGAAAGAATCTGGAAGCTCGTTGTTTCGAAGCCACGGATTAACCACGAGTGACTCTAGTAAAATGCTCTAAGATTGAATACATGCTTGCACTGGGGCGCGATATGCAGACAGTTTAGGCATGCAAACAAGTCACCCATTTCTCGCTGACGATTACCATATCCGCTGGTCCACACTGACACCTGATCAGGTTGAAGCCGATATCGACAAGGGTCTTAAACTCGCCGAAACAAATCTGGAAAAGATCCGCAATCTCGATGACGCTGAAGTTAGCTATGAAAATACCTTCGGGGCTCTCGAAATAGCTTCTGAGGAACTCGATCGTGCTTGGGGCCGACTCAATCACCTCGATTCCGTCTGTAATAATAACGACCAACGCGTCGCACTCAATGCCGCCCTACCAAGAGTCACCGCATTCTACTCAGCGATCCCTCTGGATGATGCTATTTGGTCGAAACTCAAAGCATTCTCCGAGTCCGATGCGGCTAAGTCAATGGACGCCACTCACACTCGCTACATTGAGGAAACATGTGCCAGCTTTATTCAGTCGGGTGCTGATCTCCCTGCCGATAAAAAATCACGCGTAGCCGAAGTCCAAGCGCGTCTCTCTGAGATCACCCAGAAGTTTAGCGAAAACGTGTTAGACTCAACCAATGCCTGGGAATTAATTGTCGATGATGAGTCCCGTCTCGCAGGCCTACCCGCTTCTTGCAAGGCCGGCGCCGCAGCCGATGCCGCGGGAAAAGGTCACGAGGGCAAATGGCGTTTTACTCTGCAATACCCCTCCATGGGGCCTGTGATGCAGTATGGTGACGATGATACTCTGCGAAAAGAAATCTGGGAAGCCGGCTGTACCGTTGGGCGTGATGGCGACTACGACAACACCGCAATCATCTGGGAGATCCTCGCACTCCGTCAGGAAAAGGCCGAGCTATTAGGCTTTAAAGATTTTGGCGACCTCACTCTAGAACGTCGTATGGCGGGAAATGGTGCCACCGCTGTGAAGTTCACCGATGACTTACACGATAAGATCGTTGAAGAATTTAAAAAAGACAACGAGGTGCTTCAGGCATGGAAAGCCGAGCAGACCGGTGAGAAGATAGGGCTTCTGCAGCCATGGGAAGCCGGTTACTGGGCCGAGAAACGTCGTAAGGCCGAGTATGATTTCGACGAGGAAGAACTCCGTCCCTACTTCCCGCTGCCGAAGGTGATGGACGGGATGTTTGGCATCGTCAGCAAGCTCTACAACATCCGCATCGAAGAGCGTGAGACCGGCGGAGATATCGAGACCTGGCATCCTGAGTGCTGTTTTTACGATCTCTTTGATAACGCGACCGAGGAGCTCCTCGGATCTTTCTACGCCGACTGGCATCCGCGTGAAAGCAAGCGTGGTGGAGCCTGGATGAACTACTTTGAAACCGGACTTCCTCCCGTTGGAGACAGTCCTCGTGAGCCACACCTCGGCCTGATGGTGGGTAACATGACCAAGCCCATCGGCGATAAGCCCGCCCTCATGGATCACCGTGAAGTGGAAACCGTTTTCCACGAATTCGGCCACCTTCTTCATCACTTGTTAGGAAATATTACCATCAAGTCGCTCTCCGGCACCAATGTTGCCTGGGACTTTGTCGAGCTTCCCTCCCAGATTATGGAGAACTACTGTTGGGATCGTGAAAGCCTTGATCTCTTTGCCCGTCACCACGAAACGGGTGACGCTATTCCTGAGGAACTCTACCAGAAAATGCTCGCTGCCAGAAACTACCGCAGCGCCGCAGCCTACATGAATCAGCTAGCTAATGGTAAACTCGATCTCTCACTCCACATCGATCTCGCCCAATACCAAGGCCGTGACCTTGATGAGGTCGATCGCGAAATTCTTGCCGACTATAAAACGCCACTGGCCACCAAAGGCCCCACCATCGCACGTCGCTTCAGCCATATCTTCAGCTCGCCCACCGGCTATGCTGTCGGTTACTACTCCTACAAGTGGGCTGAGGTGTTAGATGCCGATGCGTTTACCCGTTTCAAAAAAGAGGGGATCCTCAATCAGGAAACCGGCCAGGCCTTCCGCGAGTGCATTCTCAGCAAAGGAAACTCAGCACCCGCAGAGGAACTCTACCGCAACTTCATGGGCCGCGACCCCGATCAAGCGGCACTTCTTGAGCGATCTGGACTGGCGTAAAGAGCCTCACTTAGTCCTCCGTCACTTTCGACCCCCACCAGTTCTTGTTGGGTTTAAAATTGGCATCGAGGAACCCTGCGTGCTGCTTCTCAAGTCTTGGTTTCCTTTTCGTTGCAACGGCCTTGTCTTGTAGCTTTCGCTTTTCGGCATCAAAGCGTTTGTCCTGCAGCGGGATTCGCGCTTCCGTTTCCTTGAGCCAAGCATTGAGTTCATTGCGCATGGTTTGCGCGAGTTCTGGTTGTTTGGCGGCGAGGTCATTTTGTTCACCGATGTCTTTGTTGAGTTGGTAGAGTTCGTCCCGACCATCCTCGTAGTAGTGGATGAGTTTCCAATCGCCTTTTTTAATCATGGCAACGGGTTCTCCACCTTGGTTTCCATAGTGTGGATAGTGCCAGAAGAGGGAGCGGTTAGAAATAGGTTTTCCTTTGAGAAGAGGAACCAGACTTACGCCATCGACGTGTTGTTTGGGTCTGGCTGGAAGGCCGGCGAGCTCAAGTAAGGTCGGGTAGAAGTCCGTGCCTGTCACCGGAGTTGCGCAGGTCGACTTACTCTTAGTCATCCCCGGCACCTTAATGTAGTAGGGTTGGAGAATTCCGCCTTCCCACTGGCGGCCTTTTCCTCCACGCAGTGGCAGAGCGGAGGTGCCAGAGCCGTCACCCGATGATACACCACCATTGTCGGAGGTGAAGATCACCACTGTGTTCTCGGCCAGGCCAAGATCATCGAGTTGCTTGAGCACAATACCTACGGCGTCATCCATCGATTCCATCATACCCGCATAGATGGGGCAATCTTGGACTTGTCTAACGGGGTAGGTGCGGTCGATCAAAAAACGATCTCCCTTGTGTGGATTCTTCTGCGCCTTATCGCGGTATTTTTTCCAAAGCTTAGGCGTTGTTTGCATCGGTCCATGCACCGAGTAAAAAGAAAGGTAGGCGAGGAAAGGTTTGTCTTTGTTCGTCTTGATAAAGTCTGCAGTTTCCTTGGCAAGTCGGATTGGCAGAGACTCCCCGGCAGGGCCGTCTGTAAGCTTTGGGTTTTTGTAGGGAGTAAAATATCCACCGGGAGGGGATCCTCGATCATGGCCTCCTTTGTTGACTTGAAAACCATGCTCCTCAGGCCCCACATGGCCGATATGCCATTTGCCGGCAAAGAAGGTTTGATATCCCCCTGCTGCCAGAGCTTCAGCTAAGGTGGTATCGCTTTTGTCGAGTTCATGCACGTATTCGGATGGCAAAATCTTATCGTTCCGTTTCCAGCGAGTCCCCGATGCCGCGCCAATCCAATCGGTGATACCATGCCTCGCCGGGTATTTACCCGTCATGATACTGGCCCTTGATGGTGAACAAACCTGGCAGGTGGAATAGCCCTGGGTAAATTTCATTCCCTCATGCGCGATTCGATCGATGTTAGGAGTTTCGTGAAACGTTGATCCTTCACCGGACATGTCCTTGATGCCAAGGTCATCGGCGAGGATGAAGAGGAAGTTAGGCTTTTTTGTTTCCGCGAAGGAGCAGGCGGTATAGAGGAGCAGGCAGGCGATGGTTTTCATAGGTGAATAAGGGTATAGGTGAATGAGAGAGAAGCTACAGGGTTACGATCAGTTGGACACCTCCTATTACAAGAAAATGAGCATCCAGGTGTATCATGATTAGGCGTGATTCGCCCTACCCTCACGAAACCCTTTGATAAACCCCCATATGGAGAGAGGGATAATGCCTACGATCGAGGTGATGACAAGAATTGCTCCGATGATTCTTACAGTATTGAGAGTGGTCTCCATCACGCTACCCGGGAGTGTGGTAACAAAGGAAGTTAAGAGGATCATAAGAAGCCCGATACGGAAGGACCATCTGAGATATCCACCGAGTCGGTTAATCAACTCAGTTTTCTCAGGCGCAAGTGGTTGAGTTGTTTTGGGTGCTTCGTACGGGTTTTCCGACATGAGGCGTTATTTCTTAGGTGGTAAAGCGCCCGTGGCTAGGGTCTTAACCGAATAGAGCGACTTCCTGGCGGTAATAAAAAGCGTATCAAAATCCTTACCTCCGAAACAGACGTTGGCTGGATGTTCGGGTGTGGCGATGACCCCTAGCTTTTTGCCGTCTTTATTAAACAGATGCACGCCACCCTTGGAAGTGGTGTAGATATTGCCCTTGGTATCGATGCACATGCCGTCGCAGCGGATGGGGATCTCGAAGGCCGGTTTATTTCCGATGGTATTTTCTAACACATCAAACGCTCGGATCACACCATCCTTACCTGTATCGGCGATGTAGACACGTGATTCATCGGGTGAAAAAGCGATCCCGTTTGGCATATCAAAACCTTTGTAAATCACGGTGACCTTTTTACTTTTTACATCGAGACGATACACCCACTTGCCAGGGATCTCACCGGCTTTACCACGCAGACCATAACTCGGATCCGTAAACCAGATCGAGCCGTCCGATTTAACCGTCAGATCATTGGGTGAGTTCAATTTTTTTCCTTCGAACTTATCAGCTAGCACCGTGATGGATCCATCGGTTTCTGTGCGGATAATATTACGTCCCGAATGCTGGCAACTGAGTAGTCGGCCTTGCAGATCGAGAATGTTACCATTGGTGTTCTCAACCTTACGGAATGGTTTAAGTCCGCCTTTTTCCGTCCACTGCATCAGCATGCTGTTGGGGATGTCGCTGAAAACAACCATTTCCTTTTTAGGTAGCCATACTGGACCCTCGGTAAACTTCATATCAGTTCCCAGTAGTTTGACCTCGGTATTTGGAGCAATGATGCCCGCCGGATTGGACTCTTGTGCGAGAGCGGGAAGAGCCAAGGATAAGAATATGCTGGTCATGTAGAAATAGTTTTTCATCAGGATGATAGGATGGGATTGAAAAGCCGATCAATCAAGCTCCAAGGTGGATACATAAAGATCAACGGTCATCGGCAAGTAAACTGGCGAAGATCCTGTGTGTTGACTCGCTCAATCTGTGTCGATCAGTGCCATCTGTGTTAGGTTTTTCTTTTTACACAGATGGCACAGATGACCACAGATGACCACAGATCTAGGTATCCGCTCATGCTGATGAGCCAGGCTAGGGTCACCTCCCAAGGTCCGAGGAATGAGTTTGTCTTAGCTCCAAGGTGAATCATGCTGGGCCCTTTGGTGGTGATAGGTGTTGGATCGACCTATTCAAAAAAGCCCATTCATAGTCCTAGCAATTTTCTAACATAAAAAACAGCCGTATTGGTTATCCCTCTGACATTAATATTGATGCCGTCGTGTCAGGAGAAAACAGATGATGTCTATCGCCGGATAAGCCGATTACCGCAATGATCAAGACACCTTTGAATTATAGCTAAACTGAGTTGCTTCGCTCACTTAGGCTCCACCTTGCTGAGTTTGATGATGGTGCGCTCGGGGAAGGATGATCTGTTTCGGGTAACGTAGTCGTGATTCCAGGAGAGTCGCACGGTGTCGCCCTTTTTGAGGGAGTTGATGATAATCAGAGTCGCAGCTGGGATTTTGGTATTACCAAGCTGATCCTCAACCATGGTGCGGAATGAGGAGCCTTTGCCGTCGCCATACTTTCCAGGCTTTTTATAATCGATGTACTTGATGATCTTAAAACTAGCGACTTTTCTGGCATGCGTGCATTGATTGGGGCATTGCGCCGTGCGATGACGGCAGGGCTGAAACGTAATACCGGTAAACTCAGCTAAGGTGGAATGTGACGATAGTAATTTACGCACTTCTTTGGCGGGCTGATCTTCAGCTTGGAGTGGGAGCAATAGAACGGCGATGATGATGAATGATAATTTCATACTTTTTAATATGACACACAGTTCGAGTGATACTTAGAATATTTATCGGATATTTAATCAGCATAACGACATCAGTCGGTTTGGTGCTGATAAGTGGCTTGGAAACCTATTCAACGATCTATGGCCACAACTTCTGTGGATTCGGTATTTTCCGTCGTCAAATAATATCAAGCAATCGCTCCGCCCTGTCAGCCACGATTTCATCACGACTATGTCTAAGTTTGGTAAAAAACCGGTGCTCTTTACTAAGCATCATACGTAGGAGCTTCTGCCACTCTTCGGCAGATTCATCGTTTGGCACTTGGGCAAATTTAAGAAAAAGATCCAGTATCTCCCCCTGCACACTCACTTGTGAAATACCGAGGATTTCTATCAAAAAAGGAAAACACGGCTCGGCGGCTGGATAGATTTCGCCTGAGCATAGCGCCACCCACAGATCATGGCTTGCCTTCATCGCGCGAGCTTCTTTACGCGATGCAAGGTTTTCAAGGATCTTGGGCACGAGCTTCTTTGAGGCAGGGGAAACCTTATACTTCTCCCAACGCACTTCGCGTAATCTCATCCAGAGTGAATCGGCCATGGCCAAGGGGTAGCAGATCCATGGCGGCTGCGATAGTCAATAGAATGACAGAATAAGGCGTCAAACTGGGAAAAGAAGGTGTCCCTTGGAAAGACATCCGTTTTTTTGATGGTATATGGAAAAGTAGAAGACATATAATGTTGAAAATTATTAACCAAACTAACCATGCCATCACCACTTAACCGCCGTAAATTCATCACCAAGCTTGGCTTCGCTGGAGCCGCCACCCTTGGTTTTCCCGCCATCGTTCGAGGCCAGAATCTTAATAGCAAATTACAGGTCGGCTTTGTCGCCGCCGGTGGCAGGGCGACTTCCCACATCGCAGCTTGCCTCAAACACGATCTCCAGTGTGTGGCTTTTGCTGAAATTGATAAAAGGGTGTGGAAGAAAAACATTCTCGATAAGGAGGGCTGGGCTGGTGCCAAGGGGTATACCGATTGGCGGGAGCTGTTCCAAAACCACGGTAAGGAACTCGACGTGGTATTTGTAGCAACACCAGATCACACTCACTTCGCGCCTTCGATGACAGCCGTCTCGATGGGAATTCACTGCTACACGGAAAAGCCGCTGACTTGGTCAGTGCGCGAGGCCCAGCTACTGGCTGCTGCCTACAAAGCTAACCCAAAAGTGGTCACCCAAATGGGTAACCAGGGGCATGCGGGCGTAGGTTGGCGTATGGTCTACGATTTCGTTAAAGCCGGAGCCATCGGTGATGTTACCGATTTCCACACCTGGACAAACCGACCCGTCTGGCCTCAGGGCGGCAAACGCCCCGAGGGATCCGACCCGATTCCCCCTGAAGTCGACTGGGAATCCTGGATCGGACCAGCGCCGATGCGCCCGTATAAAGAAAAAGCGTATCATCGTTTCAACTGGCGCGGTGTGACTGATTTTGGTTCCGGCGCCCTCGGTGACATGGCATGCCACACCACCGATGGAATTTATGCGATGATGAAACCTGGCTACGCAGCATCGAGTGAACCCATCTATATGAGCGGCCCCGTCGGGGACCAATTCCCCAGCGGAATGAGCGTGAAGGCGACTTACCGTGCAACCGCCGACCGCCCAGGCTTCGCTACTTACTGGTATGAAGGAAAAACGGCAGATGGTGGCGACAACATGCCTGAGACTCCAGAGGAGCTGAAAAGTGAAAATAAGAAATTGCCCCGAACCGGAAACTTGATTTGCGGTACCAAAGGTAAGATCCTCGTGCAGGGTGACTACTGGAACAGCCCACGGCTTATCCCCGAGACGAAACGTCGCGAGTTTGGTAGGCCGAAGCAGCTTCTCGAGCGCTCACCCGGCCACCATCTGGAATTCTTTATGGCCTGCCGTGGTGAAAAACCCCGCGAGTTCAGTCAATCAAACTTCGGCTATGCAGGTCCCATGACCGCAAACGTGCAGCTGGGTAACCTCAGCGCTCGTGCCGGAAAGAAACTCATTCTCAACGAGAAGGGCGTGATCATCAGCGATCCTAAAATCAACGATCTCGCTTGGCGCGAACCTCGTAAGGGTTGGGGTCCATTGGCACAGAAGATCTGAAATAACCGGCCGTCGAAGTAGTTTTTAAATGGGAGGTCGTTGGATGAAAATCCTTCGGCCTCCCATTTTTTAAGGGGTGTGTTAGGTAATGTCTTCAGCCGTTGTTGATACGCTTGAGGACAATGTAACGAACATCGACCGCCTCAGATCCCGGGATTTTGTTTGCCCGTAGGGTCAGTAAGCCGCGCTTGCTTGGCATCTTGATGGTCCCAAGCCGTAGCGGCTTGAAGTCTTTGACAAATGACTCACCGCGGTGGATACGATTTTCGGCTTCTCCTTCAAGCGGCGGGTCGTGTGCTTCGCTGACTGTCTGTAGCACCTTTTCGCCATGAAAACTTAGCTCGAGTTGGCTGCCAACGTTGTCTTTTTTACAGGTGTAGTAAACATGCGCTTCATACAGGCCTGGTGTCAAAACCTCGATATCCCAAGTGATGCTGTCGTTGGTGTTAGTCCAGTGGGTAAAGAATGAGCAGTTGGGATGTCGGCTGCTTCGTTTGATCGTGCCATGACTGTTGCCATCACGAGCAGGAAGGTGGGTTGTCTTTGAGCCGGCGTGTCCCACGGTGAAAGGTCGTTTTACTTTGGGAGACTGCGTATCCTTTTTCCATACACTAACGGAATTTATGAGCCGTGCTGTCAGGTCAGGGTGTTGCTTTGAAATGTCTACGGATTGACCAGGGTCGGCTTCCATATCAAAGAGCTGTCCACGATGATCAAGGCGGTGCTTTTGAGTGCGAACACTGACACGCCCGCCCCATGCGTTAAAATACATCCGCTCAGGCCAGGCTTTTGCCGTGCCAAGAAGTAGTGGTTTGATGCTTTGCCCATCCAGGGTTTTGTCGCCCACGATGGGTATTCCACTGAGGTCAGTCAAGGTGGGGAGTAGGTCGATTGCGCCAGCGATGTGTGGGATCTTCGTACCTGCTTTGATGACTTTTGGATACCGAATAAAAAATGGAGAACGCACACCACCTTCATCGGTCGAACCCTTAATGCCTTTCATACCGTCATTCCAACGCCAGCCATTGGGGCCATTATCGCTGAAGTAGATGACGATGGTGTTATCGGCGATTCCTAATTGATTCAGCTTCTTGAGCACTCGGCCTACATTCCAGTCGATATTCTCACACATCGCCAGAGCGGCGCGTGTGTGTTGCAGGTTTTCCCTTTTCAGATTCTGGGAACGCATTTTTAAATCCTTGCCGTCGAATTTTTTCCAGAACGCATCAGGCACTTGCATTGGCGAGTGTGGGGTGCAGTAGGGGATGTAACAAAAGAAGGGTTGGTTTTTATTCTTCTCGATGAACTCAATGGCGTGATTTGTCAGGTCGTCTGTGATATAACCCTTACCTTTGACCAAGGTGCCGTTGTGATCCAGCTCAGGACTGAAGTAATGGCCCCAGTGTCCGGAGCAGAAGCCATAATATTCGTCAAATCCACGTGCATTCGGGTGATAGGGCCACTGCATGCCGCTGTGCCATTTTCCAAAGGCTCCAGTGGCATAACCTGCCTTTTTAAAAGAGTCACCAATGGTCGACTCATCACGGTTGATGCGTTCACCTCCTGTGCTGGTACTCGTGACGCCCAGACGAGTATGATATCGGCCAGTGAGCATTTCTGCCCGCGTTGGAGAACAAACGGCGCAAACGTAAAAACGATTTAAGGTCGCTCCTTCTCGTGCCAGCGAATCGATGTGTGGAGTACTTAGGTTGGTATTTCCGTTGATACTCAGATCGCCCCAACCTTGGTCATCGGTAAGAATCATCACAATGTTCGGGCGGACATTTTCAGCCCCTTGACACGGCTCAAAATGAACAAATAAAGCTGCTGCAAATGCAACAGCAATAGCAGGGACGATCGCGATCCCGTGGCGGGGTGTGTTGCTTTTTCTCATCTGGTTCATTTTCCATGTTTTCCATAATGAGTCGATGATTATTGCCTTGGTGACATGTGTTAGTTTATCTGGGATTTGGACTTCATCTTGGAGCACTTCTAAAGCACAATAGCTGGGTCATGAAATTAAATGCCGATGTAGGAGAGGGGGTAGGCGATGACGAGGCCTTGTGTCGCTGGATCGGCATGGCCAACGTCGCCTGCGGCTATCATGCTGGTGACCTCCAAGTGATGACTCGTACGGTTGATCTGGCTGTGACCTATGGCGTGGTCGTGGGCGCCCATCCAGGATATCGAGATCGCGAGGCCTTTGGCCGGCGTTCCATCGCCCACCTACCGGGCGAAATTGAAAGTCTGGTGGTGGATCAAGTGGAAGCCTTGAGCTTGGTCTGCCAGGAGTTGGGGACAAGGGTTGAGTATATAAAACCTCACGGCGCGCTGTATCACGATATGATGGACCGTATCGATGTGTTTGAGGAAATTCTGCAAGCCGCGTGCAATTTTTCTGATAGTGTTCCTGTGATGATCATGGCGCGGGGTGATAATGAGAAACATCAATTGATGGGGAAAAAATATGGAGTGTCGCTTTTGTTCGAAGCCTTTGCCGATCGTGCCTATACGGATGACGGCGGACTGATGGACCGAGCTTTCGACGGTGCTTTGTATTCATCCCCGGATCAGATGGTCGAGCAAGCAATACAGATTGCTACGCAGGGCACGGTAACATCAGCGGAAGGAAAGACACTGGCCCTGAATGCAGATACCATTTGTGTCCACGGTGACAACCCGGCATCCATAGCAGCAGCGAAGCAAATCTACATCGCGTTGAAAGCGCAACGAGAAGAATGAAGAATGGTTCACTCAGATTGGCTCAGGTATCGGAGACAAGCATGATGCTCTATCTCACCAACGTGATCGATATCTCCCTTGCCCCCATCATTGGACGCATTACTCAGCGGATCAAGAAAGAGTGCGCAGACATCCTTGAACTGACACCTTCCTACACCTCGATCCTTATTGAGACTAATCCACTAGCCGTGGAGCTAGAAAAATTGGAGGGGGGAATTATGTCAATCGCTCAGGAGGAAATCACACGTAGCTTGGAGAATGAAAATCCACAGTCGGGGAAACTGATAGAGCTGCCCGTTTACTACCATCGTGACGTCGGTCCAGACATCGATTCGGTAGCCGAGAAAAGTGGTTTATTAGTCGAGGAGCTGATTTCCATCCACTCGGGAAGGGACTACACAGTCTGTGCGATTGGATTTGCACCCGGCTTCGCATTTCTTGCAGAGGTGGACGAACGGATAAACCACCCAAGACACAAACGGCCACGAGCGATAGTGCCGGGGGGTAGCGTCGGGATCGCAGAAAAACAAACCGCCGTCTACCCCTCCGAAACCCCGGGCGGTTGGCAGATCATCGGGAATTGCCCGATTCCACTCTACCACCCCAACAAGAAACAGCTAAGCCCATTTGAAATAGGAGACCAGGTGCGTTTTGTTCCGACCGATCGAAAAACTTACATCCAACTTGGTGGTCATGTCTAAAGCAAAACACTCATCATCGGGTCTAACTGTGATTCGTCCTGGGGTGCAATCGTCCCTCCAAGATCTCGGGCGTTTTGGTGTTGCGTCCCAAGGCCTCAGCCAAGGTGGCGCAATGGATCTTCATGCCCACTGTTGGGCGAACAAGATTCTAGAAAATTCTGTGAGCTGCCCGACACTTGAGATCGTTATTGGTCTGGCGGAGTTTAAGGCAGAAAGCGATCTCCAACTCGCACTTGCCGGGGCAGAGATGCAGGCCCACATTGATGGGGAAGCCGTGGGAAACTGGTTCTCATTTTCACTACTGCAAGGCCAGACTCTCACGCTGAAAGCCGCCATCTCAGGTATGCGCTCTTACCTAGCAGTGTCAGGAGGTTTTCAGATCGAACCTATCCTTGGCAGTGTGTCTACGGTGGTTAGGAATCAGCTAGGCGGGCTAGACGGAGATATGTTGCAGACTGATGATTTTCTGCCGACAAAACCTCATGTATCTTATGCAGCCAGCTTGCGGAGTTACGTTCCCCGTAGCTTTCTTCCTGAGTATTCAGATACCATGACCTTGCGCGTAATCGAATCCTATCAATCGACTGACTTTTCTCCTCAGGAGTTAAAGAAATTCTATCAGTCGGAATACATCCTAACACAAGATTGTGATCGTATGGGTGCTAGGCTAACAGGGGAACCCATCAATGCGCCAACTGGCCTCATCTCTGAAGGTATAGCCTTGGGTGCCATTCAAGTTCCTGTAGATGGCCAGCCTATCATCCTTCTCAACGACCGCCAAACTTTGGGCGGCTACCCGAAGATTGGATGTGTGGCACGGGTTGATCTGCCTAAACTCGCACAAGCTCGTCCCGGCACGCGAATCGGGTTCACACCCGTTGTCCTCGTAAAAGCACGTGATGAATGGCAAGAGTTTAGCCGATATTTTGGTAGTTCACTAAAGTAATAGTAGCTACGGCGACGCGGTGATAATACCGTGAGATCTACTGAGTATATGAGAACTCACGAACGGTCGGAATGGCCTGATGTTTAACAAACAAATTCGTTTTATGGGGCTGATTTTTTTACTCTCTTGAGTTCGGCGCGACGGCCATCGACTTCAATCATGACATCATAGAAATACCAGTTCTTGCGATCATCCTTTGGATTACTGGCTCCATCGACCAGGCTTCCGAATGCGGCGACTTGAATACCACCTTTGACCCACTGGATGTTCTTGACGAAGTTATACCGTCCGCCCTCGACGAGTTTGTGGCGACCCAATAGATTGAGACGAAATGCGGGAGTGACTAACCGCGTGACCGCATCTTCAGAGAATTCATAAATTTTGAGGTGTGCTGTTGTCTTTGTTCCCCGGCCGATTACTACAAGATGTTTAGAATCGGGTGACCAACTAACCTCTTGGTAGGGTTCCGACATAAATCCAGAGGTCACGGACACGTGGAGAATGGTATTGTTTTTCGTCTCCATGAACACAGCTTCCGTAACAAACGAATTTTTCCGATACTCAACCTTGTAACGCCCGTCTGGGGAGGTCATTCCGGCCATGATTGAAGATGTGAGGGAAAAGAAGACAGATAGACGGATCAATAGATGCATGGATGATTTTACGCAGTGAGTTGGAAAAAGCTACACGTAGGTAGAATGGACTAAACTAAATGGGTTGAACCGATTGGTCAGTTAAGTGCAGTAGCAACTCAGCGCTTAAGAATTCAATGGATAGCGTGGGCAAACGCCCTCAAAAAAAACGAAAAAGATGTTGACCGACCGGTCGGTATAAGGTAATTGTATCCCATGCCTAGCCCAACAGCCACTAAACATTCCAAACGCGATGAAATCGTTGAGATAGCATCTCTGCTTTTTTACCGCCAGGGATATGGGGCAACAGGGATCAAACAAATCATCGAACAAGCAGGAATCGCCAAGGGCACCTTTTACACCCATTTTAAGTCAAAAGAAGATTTAGGGGTGGAGTGGCTCAAGTCTCGGCACATTCAGTGGAATACCTGGTTGAACGATTCGTTAAAGCCTGCGGAGGCTAGTGGAGCTAAAGTTCTGGCAGCATTTACCTTTTTGGCCAGTTGGCTAAAAGAAAGTAACTACCGCGGTTGTGCTTTCTTGAACACCATGGCTGAAACCCCTGATGCCTCGAGCCCGATGCGTCGGGAAGTCGTTGAGCACAAACGCCAGCTTCACCAGACTTTCCAATCGCTAATGGCCGATCACTTTAAGAATGAAGATGTGAGCGAGGAATTTGTAATCCAAAAAGCCGGCGCCGCATTCCTACTTTTTGAAGGCGCTCTCGTGGAAACTCAGAACTTTGAAGACCCACTACCCATCACCGTAGCACTCAAAGAAGTCCAATCCATGCTCCAGTTTAAAAACCACAAATCATGACCGGCTATTTTTTTACATAGATCTAGACCGACCGGTCGGTAAATTGATGTAATCCTTATAATATGTAGAGTTATAGAAAGTAATTCCCAAATGTAGACAAAAAAATCCACTCATTCGGAACCACAAACAATCGACAACAAACCAAACCATCCATCAGCAAAAACTAACCCATAAATACCATGGATAAGAATTTTACCCAATACGCCTTTACTCCAAGTGTCAAAGAACAGCAGGAACATTACGGATCACGCGGTAGCTACCAAATGATGGAAAACTCCGGAGATCGATATTTACTGATGAACAAGGAAGCGGAATAAATAGCCACGCTAGACCACTTCTATATGGCAACCGTTGGTGAAAATGGATGGCCGTATGTGCAATTCCGCGGAGGGCCGATAGGCTTTCTTAAGGTGATTGATGATCAGACTATCGGCTTTGCCGACTACGCAGGAAACCGACAGTATATCAGCGTAGGTAAAATCAAAAGTGGAGGTAAGGTATCGTTGATCCTACTCGACTTTGCGCGGCAGGTAAGACGCAAAATCTGGGCATCAGCCACCGTCATCGAAGCCTCGGAGGATCCTGAACTAGCAGATAAGCTCAGTGACCCTGATTACAGCTCAAAAGTCGAGCGATTGATCACACTTACCATTGAAGGCTACGACTGGAATTGCGCGAAAAACATCACCCAGCGCTACACCATCGAAGAAATGGAGAAAATCCGAACTTCTTGAGCTGCCTCGTGGGTAACGAAATGGAGTGCGGGTTTAACCCGCAGCACGATGTGTGCAAAGGAAGACGTCCTACGCAGTCACCGCACCACGATTATCATCGAGGCCGGACTTCTCCAGGTAGTAATCATATCCACCTGCATAGCGGGTGAGTTTCCCAGCATCAACGTGCAGGGTGATCTCTGCGAGGTTTTTAATGAAGTGAACGTCGTGAGAAATGAAGACCAACGTGCCCTCGTAGTGCTTGAGCGCTTGTAGCAGGGCCTCAATGGAAATGATGTCGAGGTGAGTCGTAGGCTCATCCATCAGCAGCAAGTTCGGTGGGTTCACGAGGAACTTCACTAGGTTAAGACGAGACTTTTCACCACCAGAGAGGATGCGGACTTTTTTATGTACGTCAGCACGTCGGAATAAAAACGACCCAAGGATCGAGCGGGCTTCTTCCTCACGCATGTCGCCGCCGCTGGCCATGACCTCTTCGATCACGGTGTTCGCTTCGTTCATCGACTGAGTACGGTGCTGCGAGTAGTAACCGAGTCGGGTGTTAAATCCGGCTTTGCGTTCGCCTTTTTCGAAATCTAACTGGTCGGCAAGAATTTTAAGCAGAGTGGACTTACCCGCTCCGTTCGGTCCTACGAGCACCATGCGGTCGCCTCGCTCGATGGTGAGGTCGAGGTTTTCATAGATGACCTTATCGCCATATGCCTTATGAATTTTCTCTAGCTCGATGACTTTCTGGTTAGATCGTTGTGGCTGTGGGAAATTGAATTTGAAAACTTTACGTGGTGCGATCGGCTTGGGGATGCGCTTCATCTTCTCAAGCGTCTTCACCCGGCTCTGCACCTGGGCAGCTTTGGAAGTTACGGAACGGAATCGTTCGATAAACTCCTGAACGCGTTCAATTTCCTTATTCTGGTTCCGATACGCCTGCACCTTCTGAGTGTAGCGTTTGTTGCGCTGATCAATATAGGATGTGTAGTTACCTGTGTAGGAGATGAGTTGTTCCTCGTCGATTTCGTAAACGGTCTCGATGAGCGCGTCCATAAAGTCGCGATCGTGAGAAATCATCAGTAAGGCACCTGGGTAGTTCGATAAGTAACGCTGAAGCCAAACAAGAGCAGAGAGGTCAAGGTGGTTAGTGGGCTCGTCCAGCATCAGCAGGTCGGGCTCCATCACGAGAAGCTGGGCGAGGTGGGCACGCATAATCCAACCTCCGGAGAACTCACGGGCTGGTTTGTGAAAGGATTCAGTCTCGAAGCCTAGGCCAGCGAGGATTTTCTTCGCCTTCGGCTCAAGCTGGTAGCCATTAGCAGAGTCAAAGACGTCCTGTGCCTTATGATACTCTGGGCTGTCGGTTGCGCCGGCGACATCACCTTCGCGGATGACTCGGAGGGCTTTGATAAGCTCGGGTGTGATACCGATGGCTATTTCCAAAAGAGTTTCGTCACCTGGGTCACCAGCTTCCTGAGCGAGGTATCCTGTGATGGCGTAGTCGTCGACCTCTACGTTACCGGAATCAGCGTCCTCTTCCTTGAGGATCATCTTGAAGAGAGTGGATTTGCCGGCGCCGTTGGGTCCGACCAAGGCAACGCGTTCGCCCCAGTTGATCGTCATGTCCGCCTCTTCAAAAAGAGTGCGGCCGCCTAGGACCTTGGTAAGTTTTCTAATGATGAGCACGCGGGGTGCTTACCTTAAAATAGGCGTTTGTCACTCCTAAAGGGGGATTTTTCAGGGGTCGAGAGTCAGGTTTCAGGTGCCGGAGCCACTGATGGTGAGTGGCTTACTTCAGTTCTCTTGATCTTGAGCCGTTTCCAGTCGATTGAAAACGGGTCGCGATTGCCATGATGATTTTTATTATGTGAAGTGAAGTGAGGAGCTGATTAAATAATGGGCAGGTGGAAAAGGTGAAAAATGAAGAGAGTTACTGGACAGTTTGTCCAGAATGCCAGGGCTGTGGCAGAAGAAGCCAAAGGCCGCGTAAGAAAGTGCGACTCAGCTACCAGAGGGCGTTGGACCAATTTGAAAGAATGAAGGGCGAAGGGCCAGTCCCCGTTCGTCCTAAGGGTCACGTCTCTTTTTGCTTGGACTGTGAAGGGACCGGATTGGTTCGTTCTGCTAGCCCTCCTTTAGTGGACAAAGAAAACTATCCACACGTTGCCATCATTGGTGGTGGCATAGGAGGGGTGGCTCTCGCTGTGGCGTGTTTACACCGAGGGATTCCCTATACTCTGTATGAGCGCGATAGTGGCTTCGAGGCCCGATCTCAGGGCTATGGACTCACTCTGCAACAAGCGAGTAGAGCGATCAGGGGGTTGGGTGTTTTCTCGTTAGAAGAGGGATTGATTTCAACAAGGCATGTGGTTCACACCACCGATGGAAAAGTGATCGGTGAATGGGGAATTAGAAAATGGGGGCAGGCCGATGCGAAGCCGCCACCGAAGCGCACCAATGTGCATATCGCCCGGCAGTCGTTGCGCTTAGCTCTGCTTGAGCAGCTGGGTGGCGGGGGGAATGATGCGATTAAGTGGGGGTACCAGTTAGTAGATTTTAAAGAATGTGAGGGTGGAGGTGTGGATCTGAGTTTTCAAGTGGACGGTGAGATGAAGAGTGCCAGGGCGGATCTTGTGGTCGGTGCGGATGGGATTCGGAGTCAGGTGCGGAAGCTGTTGATTGGTGAGGACGTTTCGCCTTTACACTACCTAGACTGTATTGTGATTTTGGGCATTTGCCCGTTGGCAAATCTCGACGACCTCGAAAATTTTGACGATTCTTTGCTAGACTCGGCCACGGTATTCCAAACCGCCAATGGCCATGAGCGGATCTACATGATGCCTTATGATGCAGACTCGGTGATGTGGCAGCTTAGCTTCCCCATGCCAGAAGAGGAGGCCAAGGCCTTGAGTGCTCTAGGAGCCCAAGCTCTCAAGGATGAAGCTTGTCGTAGAACACCGTGGCACGATCCCATTCCCCAGATTGTAGCGGCAACTCTGGAAGCTCAAGTTTCTGGTTATCCTGCGTATGACCGAGCGCTGCTCAAGTCGGAATGGTTAGAAAAGGGGGCTCAAGTGACTCTGCTCGGTGATGCGGCTCACCCGATGAGTCCATTTAAAGGGCAGGGCGCAAATCAAGCTCTACTGGATGCGCTGGCCCTTGCTCGAGGGATTTCAAAAGGATGCAGACCCTTATCAAACTGGAGAGAAACAGGGATAAGGGAAAGTGTATTAACGGAGTTCGAAGCGGAAATGTTAGAACGCACTACTGCCAAAGTGAAGGATTCAGCAGAGGCTGCAAAATTCCTGCATTCCGAAACCGTGCTCCATGAGGGAGATGAACCGAGAGGGCGGTGTCTAAGGAGGAAAAATGTAGAATAATTTGGTATCTAAAACAAAAAAACCGAACGGGATGGTTACCGTCCAGTTTTTCGTAGAATGATTACCGATTACTTCAACTCCTTGAGCTTGATGTTTTTCCAGGCAACAGAGAATGGGCCTTTGTTTTTACCGATGCCGTGAACCTGAAGGCCGAGGAAGCCTTTGGGGTGGGATTTGTAAATGGCCTCATCAGTGAGATCGCAAACGAGCTGGCCGTTGATCCAGGTCTGGATGCGTGGGCCTTTGCAAACGATGCGGTAGTGGTTCCACTCGCCGTCTTTAAAGTGTTTGTGCGGTGTGCGTTTGTCGTTGGGGACGAGCCAACCGCGGCCTGTGGCTTCGCCGTAGATGTAGCCGCCTTCACCGCCGCCTTTGCCGCTGGTGGCTTCAATCTCACACTGAGGACCGTTGACGCGACCGTCAGGTTTGCCTCCGTGGGTCTGTGAGCGCAGTTGCACACCGGAGTTCAGAGCATTGTCTACCTTGACGTCAAATTGCAGCTCAAAGTCGCCGTATTCCTTGTCGGAACAAAGGAAAGAGTTAGGGCTGCCTTTTTTAGTAGTTCCGTGGATGGTTCCGTCTTTGGCAACGTAGGTTGCGGTGCCATTTTTCTGGGTCCAGCCCTTGAGGGTCTTGCCATCAAAGAGGTTAGTCCAACCTACAGGTTGAGTGGCTTTTTCACCGTGGTGATCAGCTTGGGCGATGGAGCTAAGGGCGACGATTGTAACGAGAGAAAGGATCTTTTTCATACGGGGAGGAATACAGCCCCGTATGAAGTAGTCTTTCACGATCCGATGATCTTGCTGTTCTCGCTTTTAAGGCGGGCTACAGAGTAGTGAGGGTCATCCGGAAGCACTTCGATGTCGACCAAGGTTCCGGCTTTTTCCAACATTTGTCGGCAATCAGGTGATAGATGACGAACGTGCAGTGTTTTGCCGGCGTTACGATAACGTTCACCTAGGGCGTTGATAGCCTCGAGGCCTGAGAGGTCACAGACACGGGCTTCTTCGAAGTCGATGATGATGTTTGGCACGTCTGAGCGTGCTTGGAACTTATCGGAAAACTCACGGACGGAACCAAAGTAAAGCATCCCTTCGACACCATAGATGCGTTCTTCAGGAGTGTCTTTGTGAACTGTCACGATGATGTGCTTAGAGCTTTCCCATGCGAAGATGAGGGCGGAAAGAATGACGCCAACAAATACGGCCAGTGCAAGGTCGTGCATAATGGCGGTCACTAGTGTCACGGTCAGGATGATCAGCATCTCCGACTTGGCAATTTTCCCAAAGCTCTTGAAGGTCGACCACTCGAAGGTGCCGATCACAACCATAAACATCACACCCACAAGGGCGGAGATCGGAATCTGGATGATGATGGGGCCACCAACCATAATAAACGCAGTGAGCGAGAGGGCTGCGACGATACCTGATGTGCGACCACGACCACCGGATTTGATGTTAATCAGTGACTGGCCGATCATGGCGCAACCACCCATGCCGTGGAACAATCCGGAGAGAATGTTCGCGGCTCCCTGAGCAACACTCTCGCGGTTACCTTGACCTCGAGTTTCGGTGAGTTCATCGATGAGCTGAAGCGTCATTAGCGATTCAATGATACCAACCATCGCGACTACAAAGGCGGTCTTAAAAATAAATTGCCAGTGCTCTCCCCAGTTGAAACCGGAGGGGAAGGCGAAAGGAGGGAAGCTGCCACTGAGCGTGCCGTCGCCGCCGCCGTCTTTCAGCACGTGTTCGATCGTCCGTGCTTCCGGTAAAAAATAAGCAATCAGTCCAACGACAATAATGGCAACCAGCGTTGATGGCACCGCCTTGGTGATTTTTGGGAAAAACTGGATGAGTGCCATCGTGAGAACGACGAGGCCGATCATAAGCCAGAGTGTGCTGCCTTGCATCCATTCGCCTCCGGCCTTAAAGAACCCGAACTGGCCCATACAGATAACAATGGCGAGCCCGTTGACAAAACCAATCATCACGGGGTGGGGGACAAGTCGGATAAACCGTGCCAATTTTAACGCGCCAAAAATAATCTGGATCACACCTGCAACAATGATCACAGCAAAGAGGAACTGCAGACCGAGGCCTTCTCCTATTTCATTACCGTATTTGACAGCAGAGCCAGCCACCACGGCAATAGCTCCTGTGGCGCCTGAAATCATACCGGGGCGACCACCAAGTGTGGAGGTGATAAAGCCCATGAAAACTGCCGCCCAGAGGCCTACGAGCGGGTCAACGCCAGCAATAAATGAGAATGCGATGGCCTCGGGAACGAGGGCGAGGGCTACCGTCAGACCTGACAAGGAGTCGTCCTTGAGGTTGCCGGATTTTTTGGTAAAGAGATCAAACATGTGAAGTTACGGGTGCGTGAACCGCCACGCACTAGAGGTAAGCACTTACAATAGCAACCCCGATTCAATAAAGTTTTTCGTGTAGAACCACCTGTGCATGAATGATCTATGCTTTATCCCTATGCTTTATCCCTATGCTTTATCGTTGAGGTCTTGTCGTGGTTTGAAGAGATAACGGTATCGGCCAGATGACCGAGATTTTAGATAAGAATTTTAGCTGGGAGCTAACGCTGTGCTCGCACTAAAGATTCTATTGCCCAGTCTTTAAAAACAAGATTCTCATACTGTTGAGCACCACAATGATCGTGGACCCTTCGTGGCCGAGAACACCGAGCGTCAAAGGAATCCAGCTACCCATGGCGGCGATCCCTAGTAGGATCACGACACCGAGAGAGATGGCGAGATTCTGACGAATCACCCGGCGGCATCGCTGGCTCAGGGTAAATGCCTCGAGGAGGCTTTCTAAATTGTCATGGGTAAGAACGATGTCGGCTTGTTCGAGAACAGCATCACTACCGCGTAATCCCATACCTATGGATACATCCGCTGCCGCAAGGCTGGGTGCATCGTTGACTCCATCACCCGCCATGGCGACCTTTTCACCCTGAGCTTTCCATGCCTGGATGGCCGCGACTTTATCTTCCGAGTGAAGTTCGGATTTAAAATCCTTCAGCCCAACCTCATCGGCAATGAGCTGAGCGGATGCAGCTCGGTCGCCAGTAAGCATTGAGGTCTTGATGCCACGTTGATTAAGCTGGCTGATGAGTTCTGCAGCTTCTGGTCGTGGTGTATCTCGCAGGAGGAGTCGACCTGTCAGATCCTCGCAATGAATAATCACCTCTGTTAGCCCCGCTTCTGGCAGCGGTAGCTCGGTGAGCCATGGGTTTGATTGCTCCTTATCAAAAATCAGAGAGCGACGCCCCAAGGTCACCGTTTTTCCATCGATGGTTCCACGTAGTCCCTTGCCTGTAAGTGATTGAAAATCGGAAACCTCAAGTCCCATGCCAGATTGTTGAGTGTGTCGTTTCGCATGTTCAGCATGAATTGCCCTCGATAGCGGATGGGTTGAATTGAGGGATAGCGCGGCAGCGTGGTCAAGTAGCTGTTGATCAGAATCAGGCTGATTGGTTTCTATATCTACGAGTTCCAGCTCTCCCTTGGTGAGGGTGCCAGTTTTATCCATGGCGAGACGGGTGATGTCTGCGAGGTTTTCGACGGCGATACCACCTCGAAAAAGAATCCCGCGTCGGGCGCCACTCGCAATTCCTGCAAGGATGGCACTGGGAATGGAAATCACCAAAGCACAGGGTGAACAGACGACCAACAGCGTCATGGCACGGTAAAAAGCGGATTTTTGACCTTCTTCGGAGATAAAGGCGGGGATGCTCATACCGCGTTGCCAGATGAGGAACATACCGAGTGAGAGCAGTAGAATAGCAAGGGTGTAAGCGGTGCCAAACCGATCCGTAAAGCGCTGTGACGGAGCTTTAGATTTTTGCGCCTCAGTGATCAGCTCGATGATACGTGCGTGGGCGCTATCTCCAGCTTCCTTCTCGACCTCGGCATCGAGTTTTCCCCAGGTATTGATGGTTCCACTAAAAACTTGATCGCCAGTGCATTTATCAACCGGTAAGGATTCCCCTGTTAGGGAGGATTCATCGGCTGAGCTTTCACCCGTAATTACACGACCATCGGTGGGGAATTGTTCGCCAGGGAGAATGCGGATTTTTTGACCAACTCGGAGGGATGAGACAGGAACCTCCTTGGTGCTGTCGTCATCCTGAATGGTAAGTGCCTTTTTAGGTGCATCATGAAAAAGCGAACGGATTTCCCGTTCGGTGCGAGCCATCGCCATGGCTTCGAGGGCTCCACTGAGTGAAAACAAAAACAGCAGCGCGGCTCCCTCCCACCATGCGCCGATGAAGGCAGCACCTACCGCCACCGCAATCATCAGAAAGTGGATGTCGAGTCGGAGTTTGCGGAGCTTTACCAGCGTGTCCAACATCGCATCCCATCCTCCAGTCATGTAGGCGATCAGGTAGATGCCAAGGGCGATATTTTCCGTGTCAGGAAACCGCTGGGTAATAATTCCTAAAAGCGTTGCAAGTCCGCAGATTATCGCACTGCTTAGAAGAAGAGGCCAAGAGCCTTCGTCGTGATTATGAGCCATCGGAATGGTATTAATCTAGCGGGTTTGATCAAAATAGGAATCCAAAAACCTGTGAGACTGTATCTCAATAGCTATTTTATTCCTGAGCTATTCTTCAGCAATTCCTCAGCAATTCGGCTGGCAATGATGGTGATGATCTGGCTGTTGTCATCACAAGGGTGATCGGAGTCAAAGTCACCGATAGTTTGATCAATCGTAAAGCCGGATTGCTGAAGCATCTCATTGATTTCACGTGGCCAAAACCAAGTCAGGTGATGAGTGCTTTTACTGGTTTCTAATACTTTGTTGTCAGGCGAAACCACCTCGTAGCGATGTTCGCGTATTAGTTGTTGCGAAAGCCGCATGATTTCGAATCGGGTGTGGCATCGCGCTGTGTTTCCGTCGGGTAGTGTGGCTTCTTGATCTAGAAACCACACACCTTCCTCGAGCTCACCTGTGATTTCCGCCCATGGAATGAAGGTGGTGAAATACAATCCTCCACCTGGGTGGAGATGTTGATGGATATTAGAGAGAGTGGGTGAAATTTTATCGTAAGGAAGTAATTGAAGAGTGAATGCCGGTATGGTGATGGAGCCGTAGGGCGTTCCTGTCTGGAAGTCTTCCATGCTGGCTTGATGGAGGACGGCGTACTCGTTTTGCTCACGACAGAGGCGCAGCATATCGGCG
>JASJLI010000118.1:0-28859 GCA_037620805.1 Akkermansiaceae bacterium | reverse complement strand
CAGCATCGGTGGTTAGTCCACAGGCTTACTATATTTCAAACCCCGTCATGCTTCCGAGCATGGCGGGTTTTTTTACGCAACCTTTTTACGCAACCTCAACCACTATTCAACATTCTCGGCCACCGGTCCGATCGTGCCGCCCTCAACAAACTCGGCGTCGATCCGCGTCTGGCGGGTATCTTCCTTGCCGTGGCTGATGTTTTTCGCCCAGCGTGCGATCCGGTTCACGATGAGCTGGTCGTTCCAGCGGACATGCGAGATCGACGGCTGGTAGCGGCGGAAATACGGGGCCATGTAGCAGCAGATCAGGGATACATCCTGCGGCACCCGCAGGCCCCGGTGGAGCAGGAACTGGGTCGTGGCAAAGTATTCCGCCGCGCTGAAGATGAAAATCGCGGTGGGTGGGGTCTTGGCAAACAGCGATTCGAGGCATCGGTAGAACCCGTCGTATCCGCCCTCCCATCCCGGCATGTTGTAGTTGCCCGCCTCGATACCGTGGGCCGTCAATTCATCGAGAAAGGCAGCGCCTTCGCGCCCCGGACTCGATAGGGTGAAATGACTTTCCAGGAACACAAGCCGTCGGTGCCCGAGAGCGATCAGCCGACGGGTTGCGCTCACAATGGCGGGCACCTGATTTGGCGCGCTGCCCATGTGAAGGGTTTGCGAGATCCATTTTTGAGGCACGCTGGTTTGTTCCGTGATGATGTGCGCGAGCAGGGCTTTGGCTGGTGCGTTCTTCGGGACAATCTTCGGGACAATAAAGGGACAAACCAATAGTGATTAAGTCCACGAGACTTACTATATTTCAAGACCCGTCATGCTTCCAGCATGGCGGGTTTTTTGTGGAGTGCGGGTTTGCAACCCCGCACTCCATGGGAGCTCCATTAATCCCGCTTTTTGGGCTTTCTCCAGTCGGTGCGCTTCTTGGCAGTTTTCTTTGCCGTAAATCTACCCGACTGCTCGTAGCGGTCGCTGGAGTAGCGCTTGGTTTTCCTTTTTTGAAAACGTTTCCCTTCTTCCTCCTCCGGGACGGGAGCCTTGTAGTTGAATCCATCGACAAATCGACGGGCCAGTGTTCTGCCGATGTGGCGTTCGAGCTTCTGAAGTCGTTCGCCATCCCAAGATGTTAGGAAAGTAATGGCACAACCTTCGTTCCCTGCCCGACCCGTACGGCCAATGCGGTGGATGTAGTCGTCGCTTTGCAAAGGAAAATCGAAGTTGATCACGTGGGTGACATCGGGGATATCGAGGCCACGAGCGGCGATATCGGTTGCGACCAATACCCGGATCTTACTCGCCTTAAAGTCCCTCAGCGAACGGGTGCGGTGGTTTTGTGAGCAATCGCCGTGGATGGCGACAGCTAAGATGTCAGACCCCGTCAGCGTCTTTGCCAGCACATCGGCGTCTTCCCTGGTTCTGACAAAGGCGATCACGGAAAAGAACTGATGATCCTCAAGTAACTCGATGAGAAGATCGGCCTTTAGGTGCTGCTCAACTGGGTAGAGAAATTGGGTGACTGTCTCCGCCGGATTACTGCGGCTGCCTACTTCGATGGTTACGGGATCTTTGAGAGTCTTTTTTGCGAGTCGCTCTACCTGAGGAGGAAGAGTGGCTGAGAACAGGAGGCTTTGTCGGCGCTTTGGCAGACTCGCTGTGATCTTCTCAATATCGGGCATGAAACCCATATCCAGCATCCGGTCAGCTTCATCCAAAATCAGGTGGGTGAGTTTTCCAAAGACGGCGTGACCTGCTTCCATGAGTGCCATAAGTCGGCCTGGGGTTGCGATGACGATATCGACGTTGCTTTGCAGCTTCTCGATCTGGTGTTTCTCACTGGCCCCACCAATCACCATGGCGGTGCGGAGGTTGGTGTATTTTCCGTAGGTTCTGATGCTGTCGTTGATCTGCATCACCAGCTCGCGGGTGGGAGCAATGATCAGAACCCGTGTGCCACGTGTTGCCAGATCGTGGGTCTTCTCACTGAGCTGCGATAGCAAAGGCAAAGTAAATGCGGCCGTCTTACCGGTGCCCGTCTGGGCAAGGCCGATCAAATCCTTCCCCTTGAGAATGGGTGGGATGGTTTTCTTCTGAATGGGCGTGGCCGTGCTATATCCTGCATCATCAATGGCTTGTAGGATGCGGGTGTTGAGTCCGAGTGACTGGAAAGACATACACGCTCCCTAGGGGGGAATGCAGAAACTTCAAGAATTATCGCTTCTCATTGGTTTTGATCCCCTTTTTGCCTCCTCCAGCTGAAGGCACGCCAGATTTCTTTAGAAATGGTATTATTTCGCCAACCTCGGAGCGGAGTAGCCTTGTTCACGGATACGCTTCAGTAGATCTGACAACTGCTTAACCTTTTCTGGATGTTTGCCTGCAAGGTTGTGTTTCTGACCGATATCGTCTTTTAGGTTATAGAGTTCGACTGCTTGTTTATCGTCTGGCTCATACCCGTGTTTCTTTTCCCAGGCGGCATTCCGACCGGACATGTAGCCATTTTTTGAGGCTACTAACACCCAATCGTTGTGACGGATTGCGTATCGATTGACACTGGTGTTGTGCACGTGGGTATTGCGGATTTTCTGCGGTCCCCCTTTGAGCAGAGGGAGTAGATCGTGTGAGTCCTCGGCAGCGTTTTTCTTAGGCAAATCATAACCTACCACTGAGGCGAGTGTTGCCATGATATCGATTTGTGAAACGAGTGAAGTGTTAGTCGTTCCAGCCTTGGTGACTCCCGGATACGTGATGATAAACGGAACGTGATGACCACCTTCATAGATGTCACGCTTCAGCCCACGCAGTGGCTTTGCCGACCAGTGGTCGTATTTCTGATCACGGGCGTAGGCATACTTTTCTGGGCCATTGTCGGCAGAGAAAATAACAATCGTGTTATCCGCCTGACCGCTTTCCTTGAGCGCTGCTAGAAGCTGACCAATCGAATCATCCGTCTCAACAACTAGATCACCGTAGGGACCGGCCTTGGACTTCCCATCAAATTTGTCATTAGGAATGATCGGTGCGTGAGGGGCTGGGTAGGCGAAGTAGAGAAAGAATGGTTGGTCAGTTTTTTCCTGAGCTTTGATGTAATCAATTCCCTTCTTCGTGGTCGTTGGAATATTCTGATAGGGGTCCCAATCAGAGCACATCGGTCCGGGCCGGCACTCCCAGCCCCCCTCTTTGATTTTTTTCCACTTGGAAGTGTCCATCATCGTGTCAGGTGCCTTGACGAGTTTGTCGTTTTCGATCCATGCGTAGGGAGGAAAATTAATCACGGTGTCGCCGAAATAGTAATCGAATCCATGGTCGAGCGGGCCATTGGGAATGGATTTAGTCCAATCGTAGTCTGCGAACCCGAAGACTTTGCGCTTCCGTTTATCATTTGCCACAGGCTTGGCCTTAGCTCCCTCCTTCCTGATTGCATTCCAGTCCCAGCCGAGGTGCCACTTTCCGATGGCTGCTGTGTTGTAGCCTTTTTCCTTCAGCATCTCCGGCAAGGTCAGTCGCTCGGGTTTAAAAACAGAATCTCCCATAGCATTAACGATCCCGTAAAAATCACGCCAGTGATGACGTCCGGTCAGCAAGGCATAGCGCGATGGTGTGCAAATGCCGGACGATGAGTGTCCATCGGTAAAGCGAATCCCCTCGCTCGCGAGTTGATCAAGATGGGGCGTTGGAATTTTACTCTCCTTATTATAACAGCCCAAATCGCCAAAGCCGAGATCGTCAGCATAGAGGATAAGAATGTTCGGTTGTTTGGCCGCTTCTGAGAAAGACAGTAACACTGAGCTTAGGATAAGAGCGGGAATAACAGACTTGAATTTCATAATGATGAAGTAGGATACGTGATCTATCCTTGTGCCGTTTCACGCATTCTGACAGCAGGAAATAAAGATATAGCTTCATCCTTGATAGGATACTCCAGCAAAACTAGTATAGGTGCTATGGACAGACGGAAATTTATCCAACTCTCAACCGCAGGAACCGTGATCGGGGCAGCTACATCCGCCACAGCTCAGGACAAAGCCGCTAAACCCGGCGATCCCACCACACTAGCCGTGGGACACCCCGCAGTCATGGCACCACGCAGCGATGGTGTAGAAATCGTCTGGCGTGTCAGCGGCCTAGCCAAGGGATACGTCGAATACGGCACAACCAAAGACTTGGGCAGCGTTGCCCGCAACGACGGCTGGGGACTCCGCCCCGCGGGAAAAGAAGTCATTAAGGTCCGACTCGATGGGCTAGAGCCCGGAACCACATACCACTACCGAGTCGTCACCGAAGACTTCGACCGCAAAACGCCTAAAAAAGAAACCGGTCCACTGCGCAGCTTCCGCACACTCTCAGCAACCGCTGCAAGCACCTCATTCTGTGTCTGGAACGATACCCATAAACACAACGACACCATCAAAAAACTGGCCTCCATCACCCCACCCAGCGACTTCCTACTCTGGAACGGTGACACCTGTAATGATTGGTACAAAGAGGGCGAAGTCGCCGAAACACTCATAAGCCCCGGTGGTACGAAAAGCGGTATCGATTTCACCGCAAACAACCCACTGCTCATACTGCGTGGCAACCATGATGGGAGAGGCACACATGCCTACCAAGTGGAAGACTACACCGCCTCACCCAGCGGCAAACCTTGGTATGCATTTCGCTCTGGCCCTGTTGCCTTCATTTGCATGGACACCGGTGAGGACAAGCCGGACGACAGCCCGTATCTTTTTGGTCGGGTTGCCTGTGAACCGATGCGTCGAGAAGAAGCGGAATGGCTAGCTAAAGTCATTGAGCAACCAGAAATAAAAAACGCCCCTTACCGCGTCGTTTGCTGTCACATCCCACTGCGCTGGATCGATGAAGCGACCAAACACAGCTATGATCACTACAGTAAACGTAGCCGTGATCTCTGGCACGAATCCCTCGTCAAATGGGGAACTCAGATCGTCATTTCCGGCCACACTCATCGTGACGCCCAAATCGAGGCTAATACGGAATTCCCTTACGCGCAGCTCGTTGGAGGTGGACCAAAGATGACTCAAGCCCGACTCATCACCGGCAAAGCGGACGCCAAACAACTTGTTCTCACTGTGACAGACATGGACAAAAAGAAAACTCAAGAACTCAACTTCAAACCTCTAACCTAACAGACAATGAACTACTTTAGCCGTCGATCATTCCTCTCTACTGTAGGTTTTAGCTCTCTGGCATACACCACGCCAGGAGTGTTTGCCGAACTCGTTCAGACTCCGCGTCAGGCTGAGGGACCATTTTACCCCAACAAACTACCACTCGACACAGATAACGATCTCATCATCGTCAATGACCGGCTAACTCCAGCTGTCGGTCAAATCACACACCTGGGTGGCACCGTCCGAGACATCAAGGGCAATCCGGTCAGAAATGCTTTGGTGGAAATTTGGCAAGTAGATAGCAATGCCGCCTACATCCATACCAAAGACCCGAACGTCAAAAAAAGAGACACCAATTTCCAAGGGTTTGGCCGCTTCCTCACCAACACCAAGGGTGAGTATTATTTCCGCACCATCAAACCCGTCGCCTACTCCGGTAGGACACCTCATATCCACGTAGCAGTGAAGATCAAAGGAGTCAAAAGGTTCATCACCCAGTGCTACATCAAAGGAGACCCTGCCAATACTAAGGATGGGCTGCTCAGGCGCATCAAAAAACCAAAACACAGAGACTCCGTCATCATCGATTTTACTCCTCTCAAAGGATCAAAAACTAATGAATTACAGGCTCAGTTTAACATCGTGTTGGGCTTTACTCCTGAGGACCAACACTGATATTCAAAATATATTTGAACCTCACCCCCATAAGATCTGGGTAAGTCGGATCAAGATGTGCAATGTAAAAGTCTTAATTGGTGCCCGTATTTAATTGCAAAACACCGGATTGCCTCCACCTTCTCTACGCACATGAAATTACCTCAAATCATTCAGGGTGGAATGGGAATTGCCATCTCTAGTTGGCAATTAGCTAACTCGGTAGCATCCCAGGGCCAGCTTGGCGTAGTATCCAGCACAGCCATCGATGTCGTCATGGTCCGGGTCCTTCAATTGGGAGATCCTGAGGGTTACATTCGCCGCGCCATGGCAGCGTTCCCTGACCAGGCTCTGATTACCAAAATTCTAGACAAGTATTTTATCGAGGGAGGCAAGGCCGCTGACCAGACCTACAAAGGCAGAGCGATGATTGGCGACAAGCCGAACCGTTTTACCGAGCAGCTCATCATGGTCTCGAACTTCTGTGAAGTCTATCTTGCCAAGGAGGGACATAATGGCATGATTGGTATCAACTGCCTCCACAAGATCCAGACACCTATTCTAGCCGGTATCTATGGTGCCATGCTCGCAGGTGTTGATGTGGTAATCGTTGGTGCCGGTATTCCGATCGAAATCCCCAAGGTCATCGATGGCCTAACCAGAGGTGAGCCGGTCGCGTTTTCCGTCCACGTACACGGGGCTACCAAGGGAGCCGACCACAAACTCCGTTTCGACCCTCGCGGTATCATGGCTGAGGATATTATCCCGCCCAAACGCCCACTCTTTTTCCCCATCGTCGCTTCCGTCACCTTGGCCACCGTCATGATTAAAAAATCAGGAGGTATCGTGGATGGACTCATCATCGAGGAGCCATCAGCTGGTGGCCACAACGCGCCGCCACGCGGCAAGACCCAGTATAACGAAATCGGAGAGCCAATCTATGGCCCCAGAGATGATGTCAACCTCGAGGCCATCAAGGCTCTCGGCAAGCCGTTCTACCTCGCAGGTGCCTACGCCACTCCAGAAAAACTCCAAAAGGCCTTGGCCGACGGTGCCGCAGGTGTCCAGCTAGGAACCGTCTTTGCATTTTCAGATGAATCAGGCCTGCGCGACGACTTAAAACGCAACACCATTCAGGAATGCCTACACGGTAAGCCTAACATTTACAAAGACCCTGTTGCTTCCCCCACTGGCTTCCCCTTCCAAGTCCTCAAGGTTCCCGATACCTTGTCTGAAAAAGAAGTCTACGAGGACCGATGCCGTGTCTGCGATCTTGGGTACCTCCGTGAAGCTTACGAAAAAGAAAATGGCTCACTTGGATGGCGTTGCCGATCAGAGCCGCTAAACATCTTCGTTAAAAAAGGTGGCAATATCGATGAAACAGCAGGCCGCAAGTGCCTCTGTAACAGCCTGATGGCAAACATCGGCATGGGCCAGCTACGTAAATCGAAAGATGAAAACGAAACCGGTATGGTTGAAGAACTCCCCTTAGTCACCTGTGGTGATGACATCTCCACCGTCTCTATTCTCGCCACTGTGGAAAAGCCTCACTACACAGCGACCGACGTGCTCAACTACATGTTGGCTACTTAATTCCGCGTTGCGATCCACGTAGCGAAAAGGGTGCAAACCGGTCGCTACGGCACGCGGCCTAATAATACGGCCTAATAATATGGCCTAAGCAATAGGTAACAAACAGGACCTGTCGCCGCGACGTAAAGCCAGATAGGAAACACCCAGCGGGCCATTTTTTTATGGCGGGCGAAGTGATTAGTGTATCCCAGCGAAAGTGTGATCAGAATAAACGGAAGGCTCACAGCTGCGAGTAGAATGTGGCTGGCAAGAATGCAGAGGTAGATCATTTTTTCCGGCCCCTCACCACCGTGCCTCACTTCCTGTTGCGTTCCATGATAGGTGACGTAGCTGAGAAGGAATAAAACGGAAAACGTAACGGCAAAACCAATTGCCCGCTTATGCAGGGTGATGTTTTTATTTTTTACCGCAACGACACCTACGACCAGACAGATAGCCACCAAGGTATTCAGCACCGCGTGCAGTGGTGGCAACCATGGAAGCGACATACCAATATCCAACTTGTAGCGACCCATCACGCTCACGAGAGCAAGGATCAGCCCACTCACCACCCACGCAGCCCAAGTGAGTTTCTTGAGTGTAGCAGCGTCCGGCTGACGCTTGAGGTAGTCTTGCATGTTAGAACCGTCGGACATCTTACTACTTCTTTTCCAACAAAGTTTTCACGGTGTAGTGGAGCTTATTTTCCTCTCCTTTGTAAAAGGCCTCACCCTTTTTGCGAGCGTTGTAGAGATCGTGTCGTTTGATCATAGACAGGTTTCGGTCGTAAACAGCGATCGACATATCGTGTTCATACTCACCAAGACGGGCCGCCTCTTCAGGATCTTCACGTTTGACGATTTCCTGATACTTCATCTCATTGATCATGTAATCTTTCAGGGCTTTGGCATCGCCAGTGAGAAACCACCAGTTGGAGGAGTCTGCAGCCAAGCCCTCGGCGTAGGACAACATCTGCTCAACCCCATCGGTTTCAGGGTTTACGGTGATACATACGAGCACAAAGTCTGGGTTGCCTTTATACTTTTCATACAGATCCTTGAGCCCCTGAGAATTACGTTTCGCACACATCGGGCAGGAAGCATAGAACTGGGCAAACGCCCATACTTTACCCTTAAGTTCGGAAATTTTCACTTCCTTGCCATCCTGCCGTTTCAGGACGAGATCTTTTTCTAAAGTGATTAGAGGTTGGAAGTCGTCCTGCTGGGCGTAGTACGGTTTATCTTGCTCGACCTCTTGCTGATTGGGACGGATCAGATAGGTGGTGACAAGAATCAACACGCAGATCACTGCGACGCTTAGGTAGATACAGATAATTTTTTGTTTATCACTCATTCTTTACTTCCTGTTTTAGTTTCGCTGAGAACAAATTCAATGTTGGCGTAGAGCGTCTTCTTCAACTCATCAACCGCATTCAGGACGAGGTCAAACCCTTTTTCGTCTTTCAACTCGGGCCGTTCTTCCAGTGCCTTCTCAGCTTTGATTTCAAACTCACGGGCTTCTTTAAAATCATAACGTTGCCGAATATGCATCTCGCGATCGATCAAGGCTATCTGTGAAGGAAACTTCCACTTCCCTGCGGCGTCACCTTCATTGCGAGGGCTAACAAGACCAATACGAAGTTGATCCTTAATGTAACCTCGCTGCCTATTGGTATCTCCAGTTGTTAGGAACCACCATCGGGGATCATCGATACCAAGTTCGACCATGGCACGTTTCATATCTTCAGGTTTTACCCCCTGGTCAACACCCTCGATGGATACCGCGACAAAACGAACGTTTTCATTACCTATGTAGTGTGCGGTGATCTCTTTCATCATCGCCAAGGCGTGTTTATTTTCGTCTAGCTGACTGACACAGATTGGAACGGCAAACCACACCTTGCCCTCAAGATCATAGATCGCGACCAATTTATCGTCCTGGTTTTTAGCCGCGAAGTTGCGGGTAATCTTCGAAGTAATCGGCGGACGTCCTACGTTCACCTCGTTCTGCTCCTTCGTTTTGATGATGTAGGCAGACAGCACTGCGATCGCTCCGATCAGCATGATACCAACTAGTATAAAAGCCGTACGGCGAAGCTCAGCGGGGTTTCTTTCGGCAGGTTCAAGGTCCATGAGATTATTAAAATGGAGGAATACGAAAGGGCTATAACTCTGATTACACAGGTTGGCAAGTCATCCCGTGTCATTTCAAACAAACCCTACATCAGTCAGTACGGACTGCTTTTTAAGCCGCATTGAGGAGTCGGGCGCGTAGCCTTCTATTGAGTCTGCCAGCCGATGGCCAGTAATCCTAACGCCAAGGGTAGATAGAGCAGCGTATATAGAAAAAGTTTCCGAGCAGCGGGCCGATCCCCAGCCTTAGAAAATTTATAGCATAGCCACAACATTATGAGACCTACAAGCGTTCCACCAATCAGCCAAGTAAACCCAGCATAGCCGACCAACCAACCTACGGGAGCTAGTAAAGTCAGGAGTATGGTAAACCCACCAGCGATTACCGCGGTTTTTTTCCCAGAAACATCACCATTGGTCCACATACAGTATCCAGCTTTCTCATATTCTTCACGGACGAGCCAGCTGATGGCAACGAAATGAGGCATTTGCCAAAGAAACAACAATGCAAATAGATACCAGCTCTGGCCATCGGCCCAGCTACCGGCCATTTCTCCACCACCAGTTCCCGCAGCATGAGCCACAGCCGCCCAACCAATCATCGGTGGGATCGCGCCCGGGACACCACCGAGTAGAGTATTGGTGGAACTTCGGCGTTTCAAAGGTGTGTAGAGGAAAACATAAACCCCCAGCGCAATCGCAGCAAGGTAAGCCGAGGCAGGATTTACTTTTATAGCCAGATGAATGATTCCAAAAGCCGACAGCCCCCAGCCAATACCAAAGGCATTCACTGGCATCATACGGCGGGCGGGTAGTGGTCGGTCAGCCGTCCGCTTCATCCGAGCGTCCTCCTCGATTTCCATCAGCTGATTAAAGGCGGCCGAACCAAATGCCGTGCACGCCGTGCCAAGAATCGTGTGGAAAAGCAACCAACCATCATTCAGCCATGAGCCATGAAAATACCGCGAAGCCAACAGAAAACCAAACAAGGTGGTTACCAACACGAAGGTGTTCAGGTTCACCTTGGTGAGGGTCGCCAGATCGCCTCGAAGCGTTGGCGGGGTATCGTCTTTCTTTTTTCGAGCCATGGGATTTTCTGCGAAGATTCAGGGTGGTGCCCCTTACTGCGCTGGTTGAACCATTTTGTCCACTGCTTCTTCACTTCCGTAAACCATGACCATGTCACCACATTCCAGTATGACGTCCTTATTCGGAGTTCCAAGAAAGCTACCATCTGTCTTGGTAATACCCAAAATCACAATCCCCTGATCGTTTGGACGTGATTCGCACAAGGCTTTACCAACAAATGGATGATCCAAGTTGACTGTGAAATCAGACACGCAATATCCACCCTGCACATTGAGAAGAAGATCATAATCCAAGGCCCTGACCACACCGGCACGCTCTAGAGAATAACGCATAAGCGCATCCAAAGGACGACTTATAAACCCTGCTCTCGCTAAAAAATAGAGGCCCATCAAACCCAAGACGAGAAAACCAAACACCGAAAATAGCTGATTGGACTCTTCGCCGCCTCGATTGACAAAGGTAACAATCAACGTCGCCATCGCCGAGGTCAGCCCGATGTTACCCGCAATAATGAGATGGAGGATAATCCTTCTCCTCACTTCATGGCCAACAACCATTTCAGCCTCGCTGGTGGTAAAACCGACACCAAAAAATGCCGATGACGCCTGAAAACGCGAAGCCGACAACGACATCCCGGTCAGTATCAAGGCATTGGTGCCAATACGAACAACAAGAAGAGAGAGAAAAACAATGGCGAGGAGTGCTAACAACGATCCCATACGTTGACTTTAAACTCCAAACATCAAATTCCAAATACCAAAAGAAACTAAAACGAAGTTTAGAGGTTTTTGACCTCTCGTTTCTCCCTCCACTTCTGGAAGAAAAATATGCCAATAAAACACACCGCTACCGCGATTAAGACCCCGTATTTGCTCAGAAAACTTCCAGCTTTAAATGGAGTTTCGGCATCCACCTTTGAAAAATAACGCATCCGGGTCACGACCTCCTCAATACCGGATAGGCCCGTTCCATGAGAGATTACCGCTCCTGAATGTCGATCGACCAATACCATGTGAGGAATCCCATTGGCCGCATATTTATCAACCAATCCCCTCGCACTATACACCACAGCAGGCCAGGTCATTTGATACTTTTTTATGTAGTCAAACATCTTGCCCTCCGTCTGATCACTGCCAACGAGCACAATTTCAACCGGCATCCCCTCCTGATCTAGCATGCGCTGATATTCTTCTACTAATGGCGGCGTGGTTTTCCGGCACGGAGGACACCAAGAGGCCGAAAAGTAGAAAGCCACATGCGTGGTATCGTCCTTCAGTTTAAATGGAACTCCTTCGCCATTTTCGAGTCGATACAGAGGCACCCCATCCAGCGACTCGGCATTTACCACAGTGATGAACACCAACCACGCCATCATGATCCATTTTCCCATGCCCGCACCATCCACGACGGACCATAAAACTTCAACTTCCAATCACCATTGACTGTTGACTATTGACCGCTGCCACCCATATCCTCCGCGCCTCATGAGCGACCAGCCAGCCAGTCCAGACACCCCACAATCCAATCCTCAATCTACAGAGGCAGAACTTATCGCCGTCAGACGCGAAAAGCTCGCTAAAATGCGTGAACTCGGAATCGACCCATTCGGCGGAAAATTCGATATCACCACCACCCCTGGCAAACTCAAGGCCAACTTCGCAGACGAACAACCAGTCACCATCGCCGGCCGCCTGCTCGCCATCCGTGATATGGGGAAATCCGTTTTCGCCACCGTCGGTGATGTCGAAGGTCGTATTCAGATCTACCTCAACCAAAAAGGTGTCAGCGAAGCCGATTGGGCTGCTTACAAGCTGCTCGATATGGGCGATTGGATTGGTGTCGAAGGCGAAACATTCACCACAGGAAAAGGCGAACCGTCCGTGAAGGTCAACAAGCTCACCGTGCTTTCCAAGTCCCTGCGCCCGATGCCCGACAAGTGGCACGGTGTCGCCGACCGCGAAACAAAATACCGCAAGCGTCACCTCGACCTAATGAGTAATGACGACTCTGCCCAGATCTTCATCACCCGCTCACGTATGATTGCGGAGATCCGTAGCTTCCTCCACGATCGCGATTACCTCGAAGTCGAGACCCCAATGCTCCAAAGCGTTGCCGGTGGTGCCGCTGCCCGCCCTTTCGAAACCTACCACAATGCTCTTGGCATGGATCTAACACTCCGCATTGCACCCGAGCTCTTCCTCAAGCGTCTCCTCGTTGGAGGTTTCACCAAAGTTTTCGAACTCAACCGTAACTTCCGTAACGAGGGCATTTCCCGTCGTCACAATCCGGAGTTCACCATGCTTGAAGCCTATTGCGCCTATGGTGATTTTGAAACCATGGCCGACATGGTGGAGGAAATGACCTGCCAACTCGCGGAGAAATTCTGCGGTGGTCTCCAGATCGAACACAAAGATGAGGAAGGTAATGCACTCCGCACCATCAATCTTCAACGCCCGTGGAAACGCGCCAATTACCACGATCTAATCAAGGGCGTGGCTGGTGACGATTTCTTCGACATCACTGCGGATGCGCGGCGTAAAAAATGCGTCGAACTCGGCGTCCAGATCTCCGAGAAGATGGAAGACTACGAAGTCGTTCAGCAGGTCTTCGAAAAGAAAGTCGAGGAGCACACCTTCGACCCCTGCTTTGTCACTCGCGTCGCATCCGAACTCGTCCCACTTGCGAAAGTCACTCCTGGTGGCAAGACCGTGGAAGTTTACGAACTCATCATCAACGGCCAAGAAATCTCCCCCGGCTACTCAGAACTCAACGACCCCGATGTCCAACGCGAACGTCTTGAGCACCAAGCTGGCGGCGAGGAAGAACAGGAAATCGACCACGACTTCATCGAAACCCTCGAAAACGGCATGCCACCCGCAGGTGGTATCGGCATTGGGATCGACCGACTGATCATGATGCTCACCGGAGCGCCAACAATTCGCGACGTGGTTCTTTTCCCTCTGCTGAAAAAGAAGTAGGTCGAGTTTTCAACTTGCCGGCTGGCTTGGTGACGTAGCAAGACAAGCCGATCACTCCATGGGTTGTCGGCAAGTTACAAACTTACCCTACGGCCTCTCAGTCACCTTCACTCGCATGAACTGCTTGGCCATGGTCGACTGAGGCTGCAATGATCTCGACACGTAGGTCACTGTGCCATCGTTGTTGAAGGTTTCACTAACGAGTTCTACAGCTGTAGCACCAGACGTCCACGTCATCATATCTTCAGAATACTGGACGGTCACATCAGCCCCCTCAGCAGTCACCTTCTGAGTGAATTCCAAGGTCAGAAAACTTGAAGTGTTTACCGCTACACGCCCTCCAGTGGGGAGCCCAGATATGGTGTAGTCCACAAGGTCTACACGACCATTACCATCGGCATCTACTAATGGGTTCGCGGGTGTAGAAGGAAGGGTTTCTTCACCTCCGGGAGTTCCATTGGTTAGTCCAGAGGCACGCCAGTTGCCTGCCAGATCCGGATTGGGATTGGATGCTGCAGTTTTCAACACCAGAGACGCTCCTTGCCCATCGGCAGAGTCTGGCCAAGGGTAATTATCTCCATAAGTAAACTGCTGGATAACAGCCCCACTCTTTTCCTGAAGGATGATCAACTCACCGCCATTGGATAACTTTCCTACAAATTGCCCGCCCACAGGCACGCCTAATCCATAACGATATTCAAAGGCTGCTGTATTTTCTGCAACCACCAACCGTCCACCAGGAGCAAGAGTCGTTATCGCTGACGTGGCAAAATCAAAGGTCACACCCAGAGCGAATTCCACGTTGCGTAGGTCAATTACCTCCGCACTGATGTTCATGATTTCAAGAAATTCAAAATCATCCGCATCGTTATAACCTTCCGCTATTTCAGCTGTGCTTGGAGGCGCAGGGTTATAAGAAAACTCGGAGACAACCAGTGACGAGGCATTCGCTAAGACAGCAAGCCTGAAATCCGCTTCGTTCAGCGCCGACCACCCACCGCCGTCGAGCACTCTGGCTTTTACGGTAACATCCGCCGTGATTGGAATACCAACTGCGTACTGAGTGGCTGCGCCAGAAACAGCGCCCCCCTCAAGCCTTGGATCCGATCCATCCGTGGTAAAGTAAATCGTCCCACCTGAATTAGGATTGGAAATGGTCAACACATATCCCGATGCCACCTGTCCACCATGCTGTGAAAAGTCTGGAGCGTTCGTATCCGGGTATAGATCCACACTACGCAACTGGCTAATCACATCATCATGACGCTGTGGGATGTAATCATTTTTGCGCCGTGCAATCTCTGGCAAATAATGATCAATCGTATTATACGGTGAAGAAGTGTGTTCGTCACCCCAACGGGCTGACTCCGCATTCATTGGCCCTTGCAGTTCGTCTGCCGTAGCTTGCCAACGCGACTGCATAGCGGGAATAGCAAGTGATCCACCGTTAAACATATGTCTCCTAACATGATCAGCAAAACGAAGTTGGAATTCTGCATTATCTCGCAGTCGATCATAGATAATCCCCGGCGAGTTATTGGTATTAACCCCGGTGCGATTAGCCGATGCTTTATACATAAAATTCTCCGGATCCCAGACATAGAACATGAATGGCCCATCAGTCGGCTCATGTCGGATGGAGTACCAATTATTGTGCGGCCAATCCTCGTTACCTCCCCAGATATTAAGCAGGATGTAATCGATAAAATTATCCACTTCAATACGACTTAGGATGTTATTATAAACGCTGGTCTGACTGGCATCCTGAGACATCAATGCCATCAACTCGTTCCATTTGACAAGGTCACCACGCGAAACCTCTGGCGCACTGCCATTCGACGCCCCCCTCGGACGGTGCTTCAGCACAGTGTAGTCGTCCTCATCACCACCTAGGTGCAATTCAGCAAACTCTGCGTCAGGACGTTCATGGGTGTTATAGATTCCCCAGTACTGACCGTTGATGTATATATGCGACCAGTTCGTAGCAATTGTCGGTAACCCCATGGCCTCACCTGTAATCGTAGCAAAATGACTGCGTAACTGCACTGCATTCCGTCGCGAAATTCCGTCGCCCGAACCGTCCGCTTGAAATGTCCACGAATCAAAATAATCACCACGTAAAACAATCGTCCCTACATCGTCTGGCCCCGTTGCCCCCCACAGTGGATAATTGAACGAGGAGTCACCATATCTCTTGCGAAAGACAAGACGCATGGATTTTTTACCTATCGCCCTCGCCCTGCTTCCAGCACCCTGGAGTTTTAACCCACCCTCTACTTGATAATTGGGACTACCATCTGGATTAAGAACTTCCACAGAACATGCACGTTCCCACTCTGAGCCCAGTTCCTGCGGATTGGCGTATACACCATTGGCTCCCCACACATCAGCCTCCGGTATCACGATGGATAAACTTGGTATCGACATCAGGTCCGATTCCAAATTCGGGTAACGTGGATCATTCACCACATCCGGATCCATCACATAATCCCATGTTGAAGAACTGTTAGGCGGCGTAGGAAAACCTGCTCCATCTTGCTGCAGCACGTCGGCAACAAACAGGTAAGTTTGCGTGTCCACGTTGGTAGGCAGAAAATCGTCCTTCACAGCAATGGCACGTAATACAGTCGTGGTGTTGATAGGCACACTCGCAACGGCTGGTGTGAACTCATCTACTGGAGCTACCTGGATTCCGTTCGAAAGTGATGGCACCGAACCATTCGTCGTATAAATCAATGTGGCACCAGTGTCACTGGTGGTGATGGTTTCAGTGAAAGCTGAGTTAAATAAGCCACGCTTCACCATGAAAGTCGTATCATCCAGTAGTCCAAGATAGACTGATGATTCATTAACTGAACCGGGAGTGGGAATGGGAATGTAACCCATGACAGGAGGCATACCATTGTCGATAATTGCAACAAGTTCTGCTACCATCAAAAGATCCGAACTACCTGCCGACTCATTCAGCATGTGGATAGCCAAAACATTGTTCCCACCTGCATTCAGCAAGCCAGAATGCGCAGAGATATCGAAATCCACATAATCCAGCGCATCCAGATCAGGATGCCCCACCGTAGCCAGAGTGTTCCAGACTGGGCTGGCTGGAGCATTAAAATCAGCCACCTTGACGCCATTAAGGTAAGCCACAAAGCCATCATCGAATTTCATCCTAAGCTTGAGTCCAGAGACCTCTGCAGGATCAGTCACACTGAATGCCTGCCTCACGTAAGCGCCCCCCGTACCAGATGGTAGTTCCGTGGATATTTCTGATGTGAAGTTCACTTGCGCCGTTGGGCTGTCTTCGTAGCCAATTCCCGAGACGATTGGCACCGTGGATCCGCTAGCAAACTCCATCGACCACGACTGCAACGTTGAACTCCCCGAAGAGAAGAACCCACCACTCTCCGTCAGTTTCATCGTCCAGTTTCCATTCGGGGACTCTCCATTAAACTGATTTAAATCAATATCAATAATTCGTGATGCTCCCTGATTACCGGTAATCAAAAGCGAAGTTCCCTGAGGACTGATCAAATCCACCGTAAAATTCGAACTGCCACTATGGGTGACATTTAACTTAAGGGTCAACCCGCTCGCAAGCACCGGCAGACCAGCCACTGCCAGTGTGCTCGTCGTTACACCAGATGAAGTACTAAACGTTGAGTTACTCGCGGTCCTCGGTACGTTGGCCGACGGAAACGAGCTGATCTGTGCCACCGAGCTTGTCCAAGTGCTGTCGTCAAAGCCTGACATCGTCCATGTAGTCCCCAGCGTGCCATTCTGCGGCACAAGATAGCTCAGTTCGTCACCCGGCCCGAGCAAGGTCACTCCGCTACCCTCAAAGCCATAAGAGAAATCCGGTAACTGCTGGGGAAACTGAGGGGCAATCTCATACCCCACCACTCCACCACCTGGTTGCACCAGTGCGAGGTATTCACCGGACGCTGTGAGCTTAAAGTTGGTATGCAGCTCTGAACCGGCGATAGCGCGATTCTTGTTCGATGCAAATACGATCAGGTGCCCTCTCGCTGGAATCGTCACACCTACGGGAATCGTCCACTTCGTCAGATCTGCTGCATCATCCGTCAAATGCCAACCACCCAGATCGAGCGGCGTCGCATCCGGGTTCCTGATTTCAATCCAGTCGGAAAACGCCCCGTCCTCATCAGCCAGCACAGATGCGTTGTCGGCCATGAACTCGGAGATCACAGGCGCAGCAGCAGCGCGTGCAACTAGCACGGAGAAAAAAATCAGATAGATGATAGGAAAACGGAGATGTATCATGGTAAGTACGAACGCGAAGCGACTACTATACAGCACCTCGTCTATATTAGCAGTGGTGTCTTTATCATACCACTTATACAGCTACGGAAATCGATGCAAAATGGAATGCCCACAGAACGTCCAGAAAACTGCTTTTTGTCCGGAAACCACCCTAATTTAAGTTAGCTTGAAAATATCACTTGCACCCTTAAATCTCTGCGCTACATATCGCGCGTCCGCAGGATGTTCGCATCCTCATTCACTATTCAACATTCTAAATTCACTATTCACCATGTCAGTACTCGTAGGAAAACCAGCGCCGTCCTTTAACGCCAAAGCCGTTAAAGCTGAAACCATGATCGAAAACTTCAGCCTCGATCAATTTATCGGCAAAAAATACGTCGTCCTCTTCTTCTACCCGAAGGACTTTACCTTTGTATGCCCAACTGAACTTCACCGCTTTCAGGATGAACTCGCCGAGTTTGAGGCACGCAACGTCCAAGTTGTTGGATGTTCTACTGACACCGAATTCTCTCACTGGGCATGGCTCCAGACGCCCAAGAACAAAGGTGGCATCCAGGGCGTTAACTACCCGATCGTAGCCGACACCAATAAAACAATCTCTGAAGACTACGACGTTCTCGCAGGAGAATTCGTTAGCGACGAGGAAGGCAATCCTGTTGTTCAAGGAGAATTGGTCGCCTACCGCGGACTCTTCCTCATCGACAAAGAAGGCATCGTTCAGCATCAGGTCGTCAACAACATGCCTCTCGGCCGCTCCATCAAAGAGTGCCTACGCGTCGTCGACGCCCTTCAGCACTTCGAAGAGCACGGCGAGGTCTGCCCCATGGACTGGCAAAAAGGCGACGACGCCATGACCGCCACCCACGAAGGTGTTAGCGATTACCTTTCCAAGTAAGGTAGCTTGTAGCCAGTAAAAAACAAATCACCCAAGCCCGCCACTCACCCGAGTGCGCGGGCTTTTTTTATTGAAGTAAATACGATATAAGTCGCGGTATCACTCTCATCAATACTCCCTCACGGATAATCGATGAGCTATTTCGAGTGACTTATGATAGATTCGCACCATGGAGGATAATTTACGCGCCAAGCTTGATGCCTTGTTACGGAAACAGGAGGAAATGCAGGACTATCTGCATCAGCTCGGGGAGGAATGTAAACAGATCGATCAGGAGCTAAGTAAACTACCTAACAAGGAAAACTCGAGCAATGCCGAGGGAGCATCAAATGATTTAAAAAATCTTGCTGATACAATCGATCCAGCTAATCCACGCTCAACTCCGCCACCCATACCTCCTCAAGTAAAGGTCATCGATGAAACGGCGATCAGTAAGGCCACACCAACCAACCAAAAACAGACCGAAGAAGATCATGCCGTAGACGAGCTCCCGTCAGCATTTTCCGGTGAGGCCATGAGTGCTGTCGTCGCCCCCAAAGAAAAAGAAGCTCCACTCAAACTGCCACCCGTCAATGCAGGTGAATGGGAGCTCAATTTTGGAAAAGTTTGGCTGGTTAGGATCGGAGTTCTGCTTCTGCTAACTGGCCTCATTTTCCTCAGCACCTACGCTTACAAGAACTGGCTCTTCATGGCGGGACCTGCTGCGAAGGTGACGTTTTTCATGACAATTTCCCTCACCCTCACTGGGTTAGGTATGTGGCTGGACAAGTGGAAAGAACGCTTCCGCCAGTACGGCAGGGTAGTGGCATCCGGTGGTCTGGCCGCTGGTTATTACACCATCTATGCATCCCACTTTGTGCCGTCGTTACAACTGGTCGATAGCGCCATACTCGCCGGCATCCTACTTACACTCTGGGCAGGATTGATGCTGGCCTATGCGGTGTGGAAAAAATCACGTGTGGTCGCAGTCATGGCCATAGGCTTAGCCTTCTACGGCACCATCGTTAACCCATCCGGCTGGCTCTCGTTATTCTCCGCACTGCTCTTATCGAGTGCTGGTATGTGGCTGATGATCAAGTTCCGATGGATTGCCATCGGTCTCGGCACCGTGGTTGCCGCCTATGTGGCACACGCGTTCTGGTTAGGATTCTACCCACAGTCTACCCCGGACTCAGTGCGCTTCACCTATCTCGCCGCCTACTGGCTACTATTTACCGCCGCCCTCACGGTGCCCAAGGCACGTAAAATGCCGGAACAAATCCAACGTGCATTCTGCGCCATCAACAATGGTGCCGCTTGGTGCTTAGCCGTATTCATCGTCCCTAAAATGATCCCACACAATGAAATCGGCTGGATTTCCATCGGTGTAGGAGCGCTCTTAGTGGCCATTGCCATCGTGGCTCGCACCGGCAAAATATGGGACAAGTCATTGGCCGTTATCTTCGGTTACCAGGGTATCCTGATCGCCAGCCTAGGAATATTGTTAGAGTCCACGGGATACACCCGCTTCCTCGTCATGGCCGTGGAGGCATGTATCCTAATGGCGGGTGCACGGTACTTCGGCGGTTGGTTGGCACGAGTGGTTTCCTCAGGGGCCTTTCTCGCCGCCATGTTCACCGCGCTTCCTGATTTGAATGGTGGGGAACTAGCGTCTTGGCAAAGCTACGCCGCCTTGGCTCTTGTAAGCGCAGTTTACACGGCACTGGTGCGACAAGACGGGAAGATAACAGCTCCTGACCGAGGAGATCAGCCTGATGTTGTACCATTATTCCCGGCATTTCTCACATGGATTATCGCTGTGACTGGCGTATTTTCGCAATGGACTTACGCATCAGGAATCAATGGCATGATGATCACAGCCGTGGTGCTCATGCTTTCCTATTTCTTTATCAAATACCCACGCTGGAAAGAGTGGACTGGCGACGTGGCGATGCTCTCGATCTTTACCTGCATTGCGGGAGCCTTTTGGTATTTAAATGGCCACAACGAACTAAGCATCCTCCAATCATTGATCCCCTTGGCGACCATTGCCACTTTCTGGTTGATGAGTCCTCAACTAACACGAGCTTGGGAAGAAAATCTTGAAAGTAAAAACAAACCTAACAACAAGGTTCTCGAATGGTTAATGAGCATCCTATTCTGGTTAGTTACCGCCGCCACTCTATTCCATCATGTCGAGGAACCTAGCACATGGTTGTTCCTTGGTGGCCTGATCGCCATCATCGGACACGGCACCGCTGAATATCTTCGCCGCCCAAGCATCGGAACCCCTGCCCTGCTGTTTCACCTAGTCGCAGTTGTCACAGTGGCAACACTAGGAAACAGTGAACCAGCACTCGGATGGCTGCCAGCTATCATGCTCCTTCTCCACCTGGCCCTCACCGATCTGCTATGGAAGGTATTTGATAAAAACCTTATCCGACCCTTGTTAGCCTTGGGAGTGGTCTTAACTGTCGGGACACATGCTTTCCAAGAGTTCGACAGACCTGAGCTCACACTCACTGCTCTTGGCCTCATCCTGTCGGCATGGGCTTATCATCGCAAAGACCATAGTTTCGCCATAACAGGCGGCGCACCCCCCTTGTTCATTGCCTGCATCAGCGCAATTTCAATGAACGGAAATCAAGACTGGCCGCGCTATGTGCCGATCCTAGCCACCTTGATGATGCACGGTCTGCTGTGGCGAGGCACCAAGATGAACGAGAAGTGGATTGAAAACTGGAAACCGGTGCGTGTTATCCTTCTCGTGGTTGGGTTGGCATCGCTATTCTATGCCTCAACGGTGCATGTACAGGCCAGCTTCGATGGTGCAGGTGTCGCCATCTGCTGGGCACTAGTCGCTACCGCCTTATTCTGTGCCGGACTCACGATGCGCTGTCGTCCGTACCGCCTGATAGCCATGTGGTGGCTGGCTGCCGCTGTATTGCACGTCGTCTTCATCGACGTGATGAAACTCGATACACTCGGTCGGATACTGAGCTTTATCAGTTTAGGATTGGTTTTACTCACGCTCGGCTTCCTCTACAACAAGTTCCAGGAAACGATTAGAAAATTCCTCTAGCGAGTTTCCTTAAACGACTGAATAACTTTCATACAATCGCCTCGGGATTTATCAGAGGCTGCTGCCGGCAGAGTAGCCTGCATAATAAAGACACGATCCTTGGCATCCACTGCCACAAGAAAAAATCCCATTTTGTGTTCGCCAGCTTTTACGAAAACGCGTGCGAACAGTGCCTTTTTCCCATCCACACCGCCTTCGGTAATCTTAGGCTCTCCAAGAATCTTCATTCCTTTTTTGAAGCCCTCGATCATCGCCTCCAAAGTAGCTTTCAAATCGGCCTTAGCGTTTTTAGGTAAGGGCAGCTTGGCAACGGCAAACGATGCGTCACCAGCCTCAGTCTCACGGCAAACCAATGCATCCTTCCGTGGATTCGCTGATTTTTTCCATCCTTCTGGAAACTCAACCGAGTATTTGGTATCAAAAGTAACCTTCTCAGCGTGGAGAGGATGGATACTTGCTAGTATGAGTGACAAAAAAATAAACTGTGATTTCATAGTTCAAAAAATATATCACACATCTCGATTATAGAAATACCGCAGCTCCGATACCAACCTCTAACAAAAACGACTGATTGAAAATATATCTTGTCGGGATTCATTCTCAGAGTACTGTAGGCAACAATTCTCCCACAGAATTTTAGATATGATTACAGAAACTCAAGGAATCAGCGAGGCCGATGGCTTTGCTTACCATGACGACCCATCTGGTCGTCGGCGAAGGTCGACAGTGGACGATCGCATGAATCCTCATTGCACTTGGCTTCTTCGTTTACGGTCCGCAAATGTTAGTCGCCGTTGCAGCCGCCGATTTCGCTACTAAAAAGGCAGCTGCCACAGCCGTCGGGCTCACCGGATTCTTCGGCTATGCAGGTGCCACAGTCAGCGGTATCGGCACGGGCATGATTGTCGATAAATTTGGCTGGAATGGAGCCTTCACCGCCTTTATTGAAACCACTCTGATCGGGGTAATCATTTTTCTCTTTACGTGGAATAAACGTTCCCCCGTATTAGACGGACTCCACAACGACAACATATCTAAATAAACATCATGAATCTAACTAAAATAAAACTGAGCTTTATCGCAGCTCTATTATCCACGAGTCTACAGGCAGGTGAACCCATGGTTGTAACCACCTGGAACATCGAACACCTCGGCTCACCGGGTCGAGGGTTTGGGGGCGGTTTTGGAGGCTTTGGCCGATACGCCACGCCACCGAGACAGGATGAACTTCCACGACGAACCGATGAGCAGTTGAAGAACATCGCTCATTTCATCCATAAGGACTTATCGTCAGATATCATCGCCCTTCAGGAAATCGGTATCACTCACCGGAGAAGCCATCGTTCATTATGCGCCCCTCTCGATAAGATCATCACCGAACTCGAGACCGTCCAAACAGGCTCACAGTGGTCTTATTTTCTACCACAAGTAACGGTAACACCTGAGCACGATGATGAACGAAACATTCATCTTGGATTCATGTGGAATAATAAACGCGTCCGACTCGTCAGGGTTTTCGAGATGTCGCTGCAAGATCAAGTCCTTGCAGGCAAAGAACTCTTTCAACGCACACCTCTCATCGGGTACTTTGAGGAAATCCGTGAGGATGGCAGTCCGGGGATCGACTTTGCTTTGGTTAACGTCCATCTTGCATCAGGGCAGCAAAATGATGAGAATCACCTGATTGCATTGGCGCTCATCGAATTCGGCATCGCGCAAGATCTGGCCAAGCATACTGTTTCGGAGCCTTCAATTATCATTCTCGGTGACTTCAATGAAAATCCAGAACGCAAAGACGCCGAAGGCAAACTGCTAACCAGCCCAGCCCTTGTCGAGCACATGCGTTTCAAAGGCTACACCGATCTGACGACACCCGAGATGGCCTTCACGCGCATGAACAACAAACTGAGCAGCCTGATCGACCACGTCATGGTTAACCGCTCAGCCATTGCCCATCTCACTGAACCCAAAGGCACCGTCTACAAACCCGGTGGTGGTTTATTGGGAGATAAGCAACTGTTTGCCGATTGGCGAGCCACCTACAGCGACCACTTTCCTATTTCCTTTCAATTCAAATCAGCTAAAGATAACGACCACGACTTTTTCAAGTAAGCTTCTTCGAATAAACTTTTCACCCAACCCAATCATGAAGACTAAAAAAAGCGCCTCACAAACGCGCTATGATTACTCCAGCTCTCCACCCGTGGATCAAGTCGGCATTGCCGAGCGCGCTGCCCGATTCACAGCACGTAGTATCAAGAACAACACCAAGCGCGAAGGATTGGATCTGGTTCTGAATATGATCGATCTAACAACCCTTGAAGGAGCTGACACACCAAACAAGGTACGCCAGCTATGTTATAAGGCAGAGCACTTACACGATACCATACCCGGCCTACCAACCACAGCGGCTGTGTGTGTCTACCCACCCTTCGTCAAAGTAGCTCGCGTAGCCCTTGGAGACGAGTCACCCGTGAAGATCGCCTCCGTAGCCACTGCATTTCCGTCTGGTCATACGACACTGGAACAGAAGCTCGATGAAACCAAACTCGCTGTGTCCGATGGCGCGGATGAAATCGATATGGTGATCTCACGTGGTCGCTTCCTCTCTGGCGACTACAACTACGTCTTCGATGAAATCGCAGCCGTCAAAGACGCCTGTGGTAAATCCCGACTCAAAGTGATCTTAGAAACAGGCGAACTCGCAACCCTCGATAACGTCCGCCGAGCCAGCGATATCGCAATTCATGCGGGGGCTGATTTCATCAAAACATCGACAGGAAAGATTGCCTCTGCCGCGACCATCCCAGTCACCCTCGTCATGCTATTAGCTATCCGTGATCACTACTTTAAGACCGGTCAAATGGTTGGCATGAAACCCGCCGGTGGTATATCCACATCAAAACTTGCTCTCCACTACCTCGTCATGGTGCAGGAAACCGTCGGCCCCGAGTGGCTCAATAACAAGTGGTTCCGATTCGGTGCAAGCAGCCTCGCCAACGATGTGCTGATGCAGGTCGCCAAACTAGAAAGCGGCAACTACCAAGCCCCCCAATACTTTTCCAAAGATTAACTTGTGATAAACTCCAAGTTTCAAACTCCAAATACCAAATTATTTCCACTTCGTAGATCAACTCTATTTTCCGATGCCTAAAAAATCAAAATCCAACGACTGGACGAACATCACCTATTCGCCAGCACCCGAATCCGCCTCGCAGGTTCAAATTGCGAAACGCTACAACCACTTCATTGGTGGAAAGTGGGTTGCGCCTACAAAAAAAGAATACTTCGCCACGACCAACCCAGCGACCGGTAAAAAACTCTCCGAAGTCGCCGAAGGATCCCAAGCCGATGTTAATGCCGCCGTCAAAGCAGCCCGCGCCGCCTATGACGGCCCGTGGGGTAAAATGAGCGGTCGTGAACGTGGCAAATACATCTACCGTATTGCACGCCTCATCCAGGAACGCGCCCGTGAGTTTGCCATCATCGAAACTCTCGATGGAGGCAAGCCGATCCGCGAATCACGTGATATCGATATCCCACTGGCCGCCAACCACTTCTTCTACAACGCCGGCTGGGCAGACAAGTTAGAGTTCGCCTACCCAAACCAAAAGATCTCTTCTCTTGGAGTAGCAGCACAGGTCATCCCATGGAACTTCCCCTTCCTGATGGCCGCTTGGAAAATCGCACCCGCTCTCGCAACAGGAAATACAGTAGTCCTCAAACCCGCGCAAACAACACCTCTAACCGCACTTAAGCTAGCCGAGGTTTTCGCCGATGCCGGTCTACCCGACGGAGTGGTCAACATCGTCACTGGTGCAGGCGAAACCGGAGCCGCCGTGGTCAATCACCCTGACGTCAACAAGGTCGCCTTCACCGGATCCACCGGAGTCGGTAAGCTGATCCAGAAATCCGTCGCCGGCAGCGATAAAAAAGTCACCCTCGAGCTCGGAGGTAAGGCCGCCAACATCATCCTTGAAGATGCCCCAATCGATCAAGCGGTCGAAGGCATCGTTAACGGCATCTACTTCAACCAAGGCCACGTCTGCTGCGCAGGTTCACGCCTATTTGTGCAGGAAAATATCTACGAGGAAGTGATGTGGAAACTCAAACGCCGCATGGATACGTTAATTGTCGGGGATCCACTCGATAAAAACACGGACGTTGGAGCAATCAACTCCAAGGCTCAGCTCAATACTATTAAGCGCTTCATCAAGGCCGGCATTAAGGACGGCGGGGAAATGTATCAGCCTGCTTGCGATCTACCTAACAAAGGAAACTGGTGCCCGCCTACGGTATTCACCAACGTCGCTCAATCATCCCGGATTGTTCAAGAGGAAATCTTCGGTCCTGTGCTCGCGGTGCAAACCTTCCGCACTGTTCCCGAGGTGATTGAAAAAGCCAACAACACCCCCTACGGACTTTCCGCAGGTGTCTGGTGTGATAAAGGTGCCCGACTCTTCCAAATCACCGGAGCGCTCGACGCGGGTGTGATCTGGGGAAACACCTTCAACAAGTTCGACCCCACCTCACCCTTTGGAGGCTTCAAGGAAAGCGGCTACGGTCGCGAAGGCGGCCTGCACGGCCTCGGAGCCTATCTCAATTTAGAATACTAACAAATCAGGGCAAGTTTCCAACTTGCCGACAACCCAAGGAATAATCAACCAAAGAAACAAACCACTAATCATCATGGAAAGAATCGAAGTTTTAAAAACATACAAACTCTACATCGGCGGACAGTTCCCACGCACGGAATCTGGTCGTTACTACACAGCCGAAGGAAAAAACGGCAAAGCACTCGGCAACATCTGCCAAGGCTCACGCAAGGATTTCCGCAACTCGGTAACCGCAGCCCGCAAGGCCCTTTCTGGCGGGGGCGGCTGGAAAAAACGCGACGCGTTTAACCGCAGCCAGATACTCTACCGCATCGGCGAGATGTTAGAAGGTCGCCGAGCTCAATTCGAAGATGAGCTCAAGCTACAAGGGTCAACAGCTTCCGCCGCACGCAAAGAAGTCGAGGCAGCCATCGACCAATGCATTTACTACGCTGGATGGTGCGATAAGTACCAGCAGACATTTTCCTCAGTCAACCCAGTCTCCAGCCCCCACTTCAATTTCTCAGTTTACGAAGCCGTCGGAGTGGTCGCAGCCATTGCGCCTGAGAAATCATCTCTCGCTGGACTACTCGGCACCATCCTCCCGATCATTGCCGGAGGAAATAGCTGTATTGTCATCACCTCCGAAAGCAAACCGCTCTGCGCGATCACACTCGCTGAAGCACTCGCCACCTCAGATCTCCCAGGAGGTGTTGTCAACATCATCACAGGAAACCGCGCCGAGCTTCTTCCCCACATAGGCACCCATATGGATGTCAATGCTGTCGTGGCCTCTGATTTATCAACCGAAGATAAAACCAGCCTGCGTACCGATGCCACCCACAACCTGAAGCGCATCATTCTCCGCAAAGACGATCCCGCCAAAAGTGAATCTCCCTACCCGATCCTTTCCACCCAGGAAATCAAAACCACCTGGCACCCGGTCGAATCCAGCATCGCAGGTGGGGCTGGTTATTAGTCCGCGTTCATTTAGCCAAAAAACTGAGTATCAACCCTTGAATCAGTCAAGACACCCCTGCTACTATCCCTGCATGAGCAACATTTTCTCAGGAACAATTCCCGCACTAATGACCCCTTGCGATGCCGAGGGCACCCCAGATTTCAACGCACTCGTAGTAACCGCGCAAGGACTGATCGATGCCGGTATGGACTCCGTCGTCTACTGCGGATCGATGGGCGACTGGCCTCTCCTTACTGACGAACAACGTCAGATCGGTGTTAAGGCACTCGTCGATGCAGGTATCAAAGTAATCGTCGGCACCGGTGCCCAAAACACTAAGATTGCCGCTGAGCACGCTGCCCACGCTCGTGAAGTTGGCGCTCACGGACTGATGGTCATCCCACGTGTGCTTTCCCGTGGAAAGTCCCCTTCGGCTCAATACAATCACTTTAAAGCCATCCTCGAAGCAGGTGGCTCTGGTTTACCTGCCGTTATTTACAACTCTCCCCACTATGGATTTGAAACCAAGGCGGATATCTTTTTCAAACTGCATGAGCAGTATCCTCAGTTGGTCGGCTTCAAGGAGTTTGGCGGAGCAGAGGCTCTCACCTATGCTGCTGAAAGCATCACCACAGGAAACGACAAACTCACTCTCATGGTGGGTGTTGACACACAGGCCTTCCACGGCTTTGTCAACTGTGGCGCCGGTGGTGCTATCACGGGTGTAGGCAACGCTCTAGCCAAAGAAGTTCTTAAAATGGTTAGCCTCTGTGAGCGTGCTGCCAAAGGCGATGCCCAAGCCCGCGTTTACGCCCTGCAGTTGAGTGAGGCCATGAACGTGCTGTCTACCTTCGACGAAGGAGCCGACCTCGTCCTCTACTACAAGCACCTGATGGTTCTCGAAGGTCACGATGCCTACAGATATCAGATCTACGGTGACGATCAGTTGAGCCCCTCACAGAAAGCTCACCTCGAGTCGCAGCACTTCCTGTTCCGCAACTGGTGGGCATCTTGGGAAGGTGGCAATTACTAACGACTAGAACGAAGAGTTCAGAGCCAAGATTTAAAAATTCAACAAAAAGCCAGCCTCCGTTTAAGGGGCTGGCTTTTTTCTTATTCTTTTACGGGGAAGTTCTACACTTCGCTGCGCTTGATACCGGCAGGATTAGAGTCCTTGAGCTCGTCTGGAAGGAGAGCGTCTGGGCAGTCCTGGTAACAAACAGCGCGGCTGAAACGGTAAATGGCCATGGTGCCTACTGAGGTGCTACGACCATCCGAGGTGGCGGGAAATGGGCCGCCGTGCACCATGCTGGCGCAGACTTCGACACCGGTGGGGAAACCGTTAAAGACGAGTCGTCCAGCGCGGTCTTCCATCAGTTTAGCGAGTTCGCCCTGTTGAGCTAGTTCACTATCGGTACCAAATACACTCGCTGTGAGCTGGCCACCAAGGGCCGCAAACAAACCTGTTAGTTCATCATCACTCGTGTAGGTCACGATCAAAGTCGCAGG
>JASJLI010000117.1:0-4291 GCA_037620805.1 Akkermansiaceae bacterium | reverse complement strand
CCGGCTTCAAGTCCAGATGAATGACGTCGCGCGAATGCGCGTAGGTGATCGCATCGCAAACCTTGAGGAAGATATCGAGTCGATCCGATAGCGGATACCCCCCATCTGCAAGGGCCTTCTGCAAGACCACATCGAGCCCATCACCGACTTTTAGATCCATGGTGAAATACGGTTTCCCCTCTTTGTCGACGCCGACATCGTGCACGGAGATGACGTTCGGGTGCTCGAGCAGCGCGGTCAGCCGTGCCTCGCGAATAAATGGGTCAAAGAGCAAATCGCTTGCGTCTTCATGCAAACGAGCCATGGCGACGTGACGATTGCCGTGTCGATCGAGCACCTTGAGTATGCGTTTCATTCCGCCAACCGCAATCAGTTCAGCTTCACCGTAGCGCTCCTGAAGCGCACAAAGCTGGCCGTAAAGAGGCGACTCTGCTGCCGGATCAATCTCCTCGAACGCCTCCTCAAACAGATTGTTCAAGGCTTGGGTTCGGTCTCTCGATTCTTCCATCATTGGTCAAACTCCAGGTGACTGCGCAATTGCCTTGCTTCCTTGCGGAAGCGCGACTGGACACGGTTGCGCAGTACGTAGACCGAGTCCTTGGTCAACTCAAGTGCCGACGCAATATCGTCAACGGACTTTCCATCGAGAGTCATCGTGAAAACATCCATGGCCTTGCCGGAAAAACTAGCGTTCAAGCGTTCAATGACCAGCGCAATGATGTGTTTCCGCCACTCGCTTTCAATGATGTGCTCAATATCCGGTGGCACGACATCGGCGACGGCGGCGTTGGTTTCCCGGCGTTTTCGCGAGGCAGTCTGGCTGCAATGCGTATAGAAGGTATTGCGGATGACCGTGCTCAGCCATGTGCGAAACCTGGCGTGGTCACGACCCAGTTCCACGGTTGACAGGTTCTTCCACAACTTCACCAAGATGGTTTGGCTCAGATCTTCGAGGTCATCCCGTGGCGCCTGCAGCTGCATCAGCACCATGCGGATAAAACTCGCATAATAGTCGGTGAATTCGTCCCAGGCTCGGCTGTCGTTGGGATCGCGCGCCCGGTCAACCAGCGTCAGTCGTGTCTGCCACTGCTCTTTCGACAAGTTGATCTCATGCTGCTGCTCCATACTTTCAGTCCTTACTTAATCGTGCACCATGCTTCTCGCACCATACTTCTACTTCTACGGATCGATCCAGCTAAACATACAATTTTTTTGCACTATTCTCAAAGTCGCCTGGCCAGTATTCGCTAAGCAGACTGGGATGCCTAAAACTACTGGGACTATGGTCCGGGCTGCGTTGTCCTCGGTCCGTTGTCTTTGTTCTTTGCTCTTCCCCCACCGCCCCGGGATGGGGCAAGCAGGGCGGAAGGGATTGGAATATTCTGAGCGCCTCCTGAAAAATGGTTCATGTGAGTGAGAGTATTCCTTCCTATCCCCGAAAGAAACCCACCTAATAGATCCCACTGCCAACAATAATGCCAACACTCCAGAAGGTCAGCGAAGGTCGAGGAAGAAACAACCCCTGTAACTCCCTAAGCATCAACAGTTAAAAACTCCTTGGTCCTGGGTTCGAGTCCCGGTCTGCGTACCATTCTAATAACCCGCTAAAGCCTAGTTTTTTAGCGGGTTTTTTGTGTCTTCGCCCCTGACTAAAGCAAGCTATGTGCTAGCGTTTAGGGCTCTACTCTGAATTTTGGATCGAGGACGGTAACAGAGGTTAAAGGCGTTCTATGAGATGCGGGATATTGAGATGATAACGAGTGCCTTTGAGCTGACCGGTTTTCACCATCAACCCACGCTCTTGAAGTTCGTTCAGGTCCCTGAGGGCCGTTCGATCCCCGATACCTGTCATCTTCTGATACTTGGTATTGTTCATACCGCCATCAAAACCACCCCTGAGTTCGTAGTCGATTAAACGGTTGATTACCTTCCGTTGTCTCGCATTGAGGGAGTTCGCTTGATCCACCACCTTCGTACGGAACGCCGTAAGCTCCAGAATCCGACCGGTTTCCCGCACGGCATTTTGAAACAAAGGGCTCATGGCTTGAATTGTATGAGTAAGATCCAGACCGGCATCAAATTGTTGGTAGTAGCTTTTTAGATCCGTATTAAATGATCGTGAAAGTGCCAGCGGTGTATTCCTACCAAGATCCCGACACAGCCCCATCAAAATCAGGTTGCGACCAATCCTGCCGTTGCCATCACAAAACGGATGGATGGTTTCAAAGTGGACATGCCCTTGAATGGCATTCACTAACGGAGTATCGGATGAGCATTGGTTAAACCACTCGATAAACTCCGTCATCTTATCGTAGGCGAGATCCTTACTCACGCCTTCATGGATGACTTGGTATTCTCGGTCAAGTCGACTACCGCTGATAATTTTCATGTCGCCGACGTAAACACCTATGGATTCATCAGGGAATCTCGAACCTTTCAGGATTTCCCGGTGCATGGACAAAAGTAAATCGTGGCTCAATGGCTTGTCGTAGTTTTCCAGAGCTATGCGAGTTAATGCAACCGCGCCCTGCTCCTTTTCCTCAACTGGCGAACTATTGCTGACAAAGGAGCTATGTACTGAATCCCGATCCAAGATCACCCCCTCAATTTCCGAGTTGGCCACAATTTCTTCAGTTAAAACATCCTCAAATCCTGGGTTCTCCTTACCTAGCATTCGGTCCAGATCTGCCACCTCCACACGAAAAGCCTCTTCCAAAGGTTTCACCACCGCAGGGTTATGGTAAAAGTGAGGGAAGTCAGGTTCTTGCCATAAGTAGGTTTTCATGGTGTCGGATATAGTAAGGAATTTACAACATGTCTTGTAAACGGCTATTTATCCGACATCGCAACCCATGTCAAGACCCTGCGGCCTGATTTTCATCAATCTCAGTAGTTCCAAGTTAACTCATCTCCAGATAATGATCATCCACAGAGATCGAACTCCCAACAATAACGACAACACAAAAGGCAATTGTTTAATGTAGCAACTAGGGGTTAGGCGGGCTTTGGCCATATCCCCTCGTTCCCGAAGTGTCGCGATACGCACTTTATTACCAGCTTTTTTGTCGTTAAGCGGCCAGATAAAATAGAGATCCCGGACGTTCTTGTTAGGGAATACTCGTGAGTTCATGACGGGCACTGCGCCCTTGGGGGTTTTGACACCAATCTTGATGGGAACGTTACCTTTAAACCCAGTTGGTAAGGAATAATCAACAATGTCTCCTGGTTTAACGGCACGTTTGAGATCATCTTTCTGACCTACGATTAGATAAAGTGTTTTCTGAGTGAGGTTCATGAACTTCATGGTGCCATTCGGAAAATCACGCGGGTCGTCCTTGATCGCTTTGATTCTGTAGCTTTGTTTGCCGCCATCATGGGCTTTCTGTCGCATGAAAATCAGCAGAGGATTGTGCATACCCTCAGCGAGTTTGACGCTAGACTGCTAGGAATTTGCTTTTTGAGTGAGGTGGTCGAGAGCATCATGCGAGGAGGAGATAGGGGGTTGTTCCTGAGAGCGACTCAGGCGGTAGCTTGCTGCGGGCTGATCAGATTCTCTTGATCGCCCTTATGCACAGCGGCCCACTTCTCGGGCACGAACAACCCCTTGGCCAGGGCACGCGCCCTTGGCTAAGCAACCGCTATTCCACAAAAACTCTGCAAAACTGGTTCTAAAAGGGTTGCGATCTAAGCAACCACCGCCCTTCCAGCGTTCTGCTAGGGCTTGACGATTTTCAAGCGGTAAAACTTTCTTGCATACGAGGTGTCGGGATCGATCACGGTGCGCTCGTCGCCGTCGTCGTTCACGCTGCCGCCCTTCTTGAAATCGAAATCGATCCATTCGGATTCCTGCAGGGTCGTGCTCGTCTCCACGTTGTAGGTGCGATCACCGAAACGCGGACTGAAGACGATCCGGTTTTGTCCAGGAGTATCCGGGTCTTCTTCCACACGCCAATGGAAGCGGGAGAGCGCGTCATTGGGCCCGACCCCGGCGGTGAACTCGAAGAGATTGTTTTGGCCGTCGCCATCGGGATCAGCCGTTGGCGCCCCATCGGTGGCAGGATCAAGACCGAAGCTGCTGGCCCAAGTATCGTAGGGGTCAGCGGTTGTGTCCACGACAGTAACCGTTCTTGTTGCTGTGCCAGTATTTCCTGCTGCATCTGTCGCAGTGTAGGTAATCGTATATGTTCCAACAGTATTTATATCTAATGTTCCTGAAGTGGTAAATATTTCACCACCATCAGTGGTTGCTCCACGATCTACCCAAGTCACCCCCTCCCCTACTGTGTCAGTG
>JASJLI010000116.1:0-100610 GCA_037620805.1 Akkermansiaceae bacterium | reverse complement strand
AGAGTGGGCGCAGGTCAACATGCATAGAGGAGAAGAACGATTAGGTGAAAAACAAGTAAACTTTGAGTTCACATGCGACGAATTCGAGCCTGCGTTCAAAACGCAGGAAGAAACCTACTATTGATGAAAAAATAGATCACCTCGATACAGTGTATAGAAGTATCATTTACCGATACTGCATAAGCTAGCCATCCAATACGCTCATGGAGCAATGTAGAGGCACAGCCAACCTATGAGCGCATCGTGGAATGTATCAAACGCCCTCGGAAAGAATACTACCAAATCCAAAACTGCTTACAATACTGCTTACATTTTCACGCCCCAGACATCCAGAAACAAAAAAACCCTTATGGAATAAGGGCTTAATACAATGGAGGCGGGAGCGGGAATCGAACCCGCGAATATAGGTTTTGCAAACCCACGCCTTACCACTTGGCCATCCCGCCTCTTTATTATTTACTGCCTAGAGGGTTTAACCCCTGCGAGGCGGAACGTAATTAGTGGCCTTGGGGCGCGATGTCAATCGAACAATTACTCAATTCTTTTGGTAGAGAGATACTTGCCAAAGGGATTATTTACCATTATGGAGCATCTGCTCCCTAAGGGGATACTCTTCAAGCAGATCATCCTATCTGCTTACAACCCACTTTTTACAATTTTCACACCATGGAAGGAATAGCAATTATGACATCCGGCGGCGATGCTGCAGGGATGAACCCAGCGGTCAAATGTGCCGTCGATTACTCACGTAGCCTCGGCTACAAGCCATACCTCGTCTACGACGGCCTGCGTGGTCTGATTGATGACAACATTGAGGAAGCTACCAAGGCTACCGTATCCGGTATCATGTGCCGAGGTGGCACGATTCTGCGTTCATCACGATCGAAGCGTTTTTTCGAGTATGAGTCGCGCAAAGTGGCTTTTGAAAATCTGCAACGGCGCGATATCACGAAGTTGATCGTGATCGGTGGAGATGGATCATTCCGTGCTCTTAACCAGTTTTATAACGACTTCAATGTGCCGTTCGCAGGAATCCCAGCTACGATCGATAACGACATCCCAGGAACGGATTACTGTCTCGGCGTGGACACGGCGTTAAACATGATCCGTCAGAACGTGGATAGCATCCGTGATACGGCAAACTCATTTAGCCGAGCCTTTGTGGTAGAAACCATGGGCCGCCACTGTGGCTATCTTGCAATGGCATCCGCCGTAACCAGTGGGGCTGAAATCTGTTTGGTTCCCGAACTCGAGTATGACTTAGACAGCATCGGAGAAAGACTCCGCAAGCAGATTGCAGAAGGTCGCAAATTCCTGATCGCGATCGTTGCCGAGGGATGCAACATGGGTGACTACCTAACAAGATGGATTGGCGACTCGCTCAAGATGGATGCACGTCTGACAACACTTGGCCACATCCAGCGTGGTGGATCTCCAACGGTGCGAGATCGCTTGATGGCTTATAAGTTTGCCGTGGCAGCTGTGGAGTCACTCCACCGCGGTGAAACCAATAACATCATGGTTTATCGTTCCGGAAGCTATGGCACTCTGCCTATTCACAAAGTAACCGATGCGTCGGTGAGTGTTGACCCAGCGCTCGTTGCGCTTTGCAAAACTCTCTGCCACTAGCGCTGTGCCACTAGAACAGGCTGTTTAATACTCGCGCTCTAGCAGGTAACGGGCGATCTGCTCGAGATGCTTTCCTTTCTTACCGAAAACCTCAAGGGCCTTCAGCGCCTTCCTAGTAAGTCGAGCAGCTTCTTGGCGGGATTTTTCAAGTCCGAGAATCGCCGGATAGGTTGATTTATCGACGGCTTCGTCCTTTCCTGCGGTTTTCCCTAACATCTCAGTGGTCTGGGTGACGTCGAGGATGTCGTCGATGACTTGGAACGCGAGACCAAGGTTGTAGCCAAAGGTGGTGAGTGCCTCCAATTTACGAGGAGTTGCGTTGGCAGTCATGGCACCGAGACGAACCGAAGCTGTCAGCAGAGCGGCCGTCTTCGCCTCGTGGATTTTAATCAAATCCTTTTTGGTGAGTTTTTTACCCTCGCCTTCAAGGTCGAGCACCTGGCCGCCGATGAGTTTTTTACTCCCGCCGGTGATGGCTATTTCCTCAACGTAATCTTTCACACTGTAGCGCTTGGTCGCAGGCGTTTGAGCAATGGTGATGAATACCTCAGTTAGAAGAGCGTCACCCGTGAGTACGGCCATGCCTTCACCAAAAACTTTATGCGAGGTGGGTCGACCACGGCGCAGATCATCATCGTCCATACACGGCAGGTCATCGTGAACCAACGAGTAGGTGTGCATGATTTCGGTGGCGCAGGCGGGTGCGAGAGCGTCTTTGACCTCTCCGCCACAGGCTTCGGCCGCAGCAAGACAGAGAATAGGGCGCAGGCGTTTACCTCCAGCGAAGATGCTGTATCGCATCGCCTTGTGAATGCTACGCGGAGACGCGTTTTCGCGAGGGAGGAATCCGCTTAGAGCGGTGTCTACTTCTTTTTGCTTGGCCTTGAGCCAGGTCTTGAGGTCGTTCATGAAGATATGCTAAAGTTAGTTATTGATATTTGAAACCACGGAATGCGCGGAAAACATGGAAGGTTTCTTGGCTTACTAATTTACCAGTCACTATTCACTATTCTCCGGCTTGGGATGCCGGTAACTTGTAAAGTCGCCCTACTTTGGTATTTGGAGTTTAAAACTTGGTGTTTTCCTACTCAACCAGCTCGGCGATCTGGACGGCGTTAAGAGCAGCCCCTTTACGGACCTGATCTCCTACGACCCAAAGGGTGAGAGCGTTGTTGAAGACCATGTCCTTGCGGATTCGGCCTACCAAGCAGTCGTCTTTCTTCGTTGTATCCAGAGGTACGGGGAAGATGCCGTTTTCGGGATCGTCCTTGGCGTTGATACCTGCGTGGTTGTCGTACACGGCACGGGCTTCGGCAACATTGACAGGTTTTTCAAATTGCGCAGTGACACTGACCGAGTGGGAGCGGTGTACGGGCACACGGACACAGGTGCAGGTGACCTTGAGTTCGGGCAGGCCTAGAATTTTCTGGCTCTCGTTGAGCATCTTGAGTTCCTCCTTAGTATAACCGCTTTCGGTAAAGGCATCCACTTGGGGGATGACGTTGGAGGCAATCTGGCATGGATAGACGTTTTTCATGTCGTCCGTGATCTCACCGCCGGCTCCGAGCACCTTAATTTGTTCATCGAGTTCAATAATACCTTGGGCACCACTACCGGAAACGGCTTGGTAGCTCGATGCGATGATGCTCTTCAGCCCGTAGAGCTTATGGAGTGGGTAAAGTGCCATCAGAGTGATGATGGTGGTGCAGTTCGGGTTGGCGATAATGCCTTTGGGTCGATTCTTAATGGCCTCAGGGTTCACTTCGGGAACCACGAGAGGCACTTCATCGTCCATACGGAAAGCGGATGAGTTATCGATCACCACAGCTCCTGCGGCGGCTGCACTCGGTGCATATTCAATGGAAAGTCCTCCACCTGCACTAAATAGAGCGATCTCTACGCCCTCGAAGCTATCATGTGTCAATTCCTTAACCTTGATTGACCTTCCATTAAACGAAATCTCCTTACCAACCGATCTGGCAGATGCGAGTAAAGTTAATTCACTAATGGGGAAATTACGCCCCTCCAAACAATCGAGTATTTCCTGCCCAACTGCGCCTGTAGCCCCTACTACTGCTACATGTTTTCCTTGTGATGTGGTCATGACAGGAGCGTGCATCGCTGAAACGGTGGAGTCTGTCAACTCTCTCATTTTAAGAATTCGTCATGAGGAAGGGGTAAAAAATTAGAAAATTTGTGCTTTTTATTATTTTCACATCGCGTTAAATGAATAAAAGTGGTATAGTCCGTCCATGGCTATTACGAAAAGAACTCGATTCTCTCGCCGCGTCCCAGATCACGTAACTGACGAAATCGTCAACGTACTGGGAGATGACGACAGCTTCTTCGGATTTAATGATTTATTCGAGGCTGTTTACGCAAGGCTCAAAGAACGCAACGCCGTAAGCGGTGGAGAAGAAATGCTCCGCCTACGCGCTTATGAAAAACTCCAAAACCTCGTTACACGAGGCATGATCGAAAAAGAAGGTAAGGAATACAAAGGGCTAGCTAAGCTGTCCGAAGCTCATAGCGATTTCCTCGCTGCTCAAGAGTCTCTCTAGAGCACTTTGATTAAAACCATTAAATTTCGTGCTGGTTTTTCCACCACGAATCGTTTTAAAAACCCGCGTCGCCCAAGAGGCAGCGCGGGTTTTTCCTTTTCTGCCACTCTTCACTGCAATATAGCGAGACCTTCCTATTCTTTCTATATAAGATTACTCCCAACTGAATTTTCAGCTCCACTCACCCATGCTCCAGAATTATCTTCCCGTCATTATGCAGACCATAGTCGCCATCGGCTTCTGTGCTTCCATGTTGATTATGAGTGTCCTACTCGGAAAAAAGGGCAGCAAGAACGCAATCAAGGACACTCCGTATGAGTGCGGTATGCTACCAGTAGGTGAAGGCTCACCGCGATTCAGCGTGAAGTTCTACCTCGTGGCCATGCTCTTTGTCATTTTCGATATCGAAGTTGTCTTTCTCTATCCATGGGCGGTGCAATTCCGTGAGCTTGCCAACGAAGGTATGATGGCCTTCTGGAGTATCTGCGGATTTGTGGGCGTACTTGCCGTTGCGTATGTCTATGCACTGAAAAAAGGTGCTCTTAACTGGAAAGTTTAATCTACCATGATTCATCACGTTGTTTTTTTAAGCTCAAGCCTGAGGTCAACGACCTCAAGCTCGAAGAAATGATCCGAGCGACACGCAGTATGCTACTTAAGATCCCGGAAGTGTTGAGCGTGCGATCAGGACGAAACATCGATACTTCTGCCGAATGGCCGTTTTTATATCGAGGACCCCGTCCACCTCAAGTATATCGAGACGGTGATCAAGCCGAACACCACGGCTCGATTTGCCTTGGATTTCCAGACTGATCCCTCGAAGGATCTGAAGTAGTCTGAGGTTGTATGTCTGCTAGCGCGATCAAGCTCGGGAATGATGCCGGTTTGCCGTTTTTCCTGCATTGACATGGCGGTCTTGTATTTTCTACGGTGAGTGACACCTATGAAAACCACGATCCAAACTCAGAGCTCTTCGTCTGAGGTTTCCGCGCCACCAGGCTCGGGCGCACCACCCCAGCAACCCGCACACACGGTATATGCGGCGCGCCCCACCTTTACTATCGCTTGCTGGTTACTCGCCTTGCTGGCATTTGCCCAGCTGATCACCGTGGGCACAGCACTCACCGTGCGTAATCAGCAGCCTCAGGTTGCTACAACCACAGAGCCTCGTGTAAGCACCCCTCAGGGACCTGTCCAGCCGCGCAGCTTGGCACAAATCCTTGCCAGCGTCGGGGAGAACCCACCGACTGATCGTGGTATTACCGACACGACTGCTGCACCACCGCTTAGCATCCCCGCTTACACACCCGCGACGCCGCCATCTGCTCTTGCCACACAACACCTATCCCACTTACCCGCCATTGCTGAGCCCGTAGTAGAACGTCTGGTTCAGGAATCACGCAGCCTCCATATGGATGGTGATATGATGCGCTCGATGCTCAAGCTGGATGAAGCCGAACGCATCGACCCTGGCGAACCCGCAGTCATCTATCAGAAAGCCCTACTCTTCGAGGACATGGGAATCTACATTAAAGCCGCCGATCACTATCAAAAGGTCCAGCAAATGGGTATCAAGGCTGGAGTCTACTTCAAGCTTGCCGCCAATAAACTTACCAAAGGAATGGATGTAGCACACGCTCATCGTCCGGTCATTTCCATTGGCCCGATGAACACGCGTAAGACAAAAAGCCCCATGGGCGCCAAACACGCCGATGTGGCTATCACCATCCTCGCCCGTCCCGACAAGCCAATCAACCCAGCCGACGTGCATGTGCAGATTCATTTCTATGATAAGGTCAGTGGCGGTGAGATCAAAAAGGCGAGCTCTATCGCCCATATCGAATCGTCATGGGGGGACACAAAGCTCGATTGGAAAGATACCGGCAACGAGGAGACGCTCCGAGTGGCCTACACCATTCCCGAGGCCGACCTCGCAGACGAACACCTCTTAGGCAGACGTGAATTCTACGGCTATGTGGTCGAACTCCTCTACAAAGGCGAAGTCATCGATCAGCAGGCACAGCCGCGCAGACTCCACAGTGTCCACGGCAGTAAAATGGGCCCCATTCCCCAGCAAAATGACCCAATGCCATGGCTTCCTGGTGACGACGGCATGATTCTACCGCGCAAGGGAGATGACGGGTATGGTGACAACCCCTCACTGCCACCGCTGCCTATTCGCTAAGTTAACAAGCTAGGTATAATCCATTTCTTGAACACTACGTTAGAGCGCCTAGAAATGCATCATTGGCCATTGCTTGGAAATGAAATTAAGCTACATAAGTTGCGTATCATTTTACCAAGACGATACCCATGTCTACCCATGTCTACGGAACCGAAGCAAACATTCACTAGTGGAGCACAAATTGGCGACTACCTCATCGGTGAGCTAATTTCCAAAGGCACGAATACCTCCACATGGGTAGCCACTCAGATTTCCGTCCAACGTGAAGTAGCCCTCTGCGCATTGGATGATTCGCTAAAGGCCAGTCATGAACTACGGGAAGCATTCATCTCTGATGTCAGAGTCAAAGCATCTGTCGATCACCCGTTGATTTCATCAGTGTTAGAAGCCGTCAATGAGGGTGACCTCTGCTTCTTTGCTATGGAAAAACTCCACGGCACCAGTCTCGCGGATTCTCATGAAGAAGGTGCCAGCATAAATCCTATCGAGACAGCGCGCATTATCCGAAATATTTCCGGTGCATCCAAGCACTTGGAGAGCCACCAAGTTGCCACCCTGCCGCTGACACCACACGATATCTATATTGATGATAAGTACCACTGCCGCATCGTCAATATGGCCATCAGTGATGATTATGACCCGAATATCGCCACACGGGACAAGGAAATGACGGGGCATCTCATGCAAGACTTGCTGGAACCCAATCAACCTGGTTCCACGAGGACCAACTCTCTTTGCGAATATATGGCTGACCTTGAGCGTGAGGAGCCGCTGTCTTGGACACAGATTCACGATCTCTCCGATAAGGTAGAACGCCAACTTGCCGAACCCAGTGAGCGAAATCACATCAAGAGCCCAACCATGCGGATGCGGCCAAGGTTTTCGAATGCCGTGATAGGCAAGTCTCTATCTGTATTAGCCATCCTCCTCATTCTGGGTGGGCTGATCTATTTATTCACCACCCACAAACCGACACCTCAAAAACGGCAAATGTCAGGCATGGTGCAGATTGCCGCAGGCAAATACCCCGGCCCCGATGGATTCCCCGTGAAGGTGCGTCAGTTCTGGATCGATGCCCATGAGGTCACTATTGGTGAATACGCCGAATTCCTTCAAGAACTCGATCAACTGGCTGACAACATGAAAACGGTTTATCGGCACGAAGATCAACCAGAAGACAAAACATCCTACGAGCCAGACGACTGGTTTAAGCTCTATTCCGCAGCTAAGGAAGGCGGACAGTGGAATTTATTAGACGTCGACTTAAACTACCCCGTGGTAGGTGTCGATTGGTGGGATGCCTATGCCTATGCCGAGTGGAAAAGCCGCCGTCTCCCCACCCGTGAAGAATGGTACGCAGCATGCTCCGCTGGCAGTGACCCGAGCACGCTTCAAGGCACTGGCTGGAAACCGGTCGATCAAACGGAACAAACGACCCACGGTATCTTTGGCTTGGCTGGTAACGTCAGCGAGTGGATGAGGAAAAAGACCCTCAATCCTGCGGACCCCTCTTTACCCCCACGGTATGTCATATGCGGAGCCTCACACCTTCGCCCCAAATACGGAGCACGCGCCCGTGAATGGGTAGACGATCGAAGCCTCCGTAGGCCCGATCTCGGATTCCGCACACTCAGCAACTCTCCACAGGGAGATTGACGCCCCGAAAAATAAAGCATAGAAAAGAAATCACCTATGAATCACCACACCTCATCCCCAACCCCACCACGGAGGGCACCCAGAGACTACTCTGGCTCGGTCCGACGCGGTCTAATGGCCTTTTTATTGGCCCTTTTTGTCATCATCTCCATCGTTCCACAAGCCGAGGCCCAAGTTGCCGTCCGCTTGCAGATTAATAAGCCCAACTATATTCTTAACGAGCCCGTTACCGCCACCGTTCACATCACCAACCACTCTGGACGACAACTTGTGCTCAAGACCGAAAATGGTAGAGCTTGGCTTAATTTCCACGTGACCTCAAGTGGACGGATCATTCCGATTTCGCGCAAGGTGAACTATGGAACTGTAATCATCCCAACAGGGCAGACCGTTGCCCGCAAAGTCTCTCTCAGTAGCTCATATGCACTCGGCAGCATGGGCAACTACACCTGTCAGGCGACCGTTAACATGCCTGGCCCCACCCGCAACGGCTTCACATCTAACCGCGTCCACTGCACCATCACTAATGGAAGGACTGTCTGGATCCAGCGGGCGGGCATCCCAAAAGCACCTGGTGAAATCCGTGAGTATAAGCTGATAACATTCAGTGGAAACCGTTCCAATGAACTCTTCGCCCGCGTTTCCTCAACAAACAGCGGCCAAAACATTGCCACTATACCACTGGGAAAAATCCTAACCTTCCGCAAACCAAAGGGCACGCTGGATCGAGCCAATAATATGCACGCACTCTATCAAGTGAAGCCAGACATCTTCGGCCATAGCTGCATCTCACCTAATGGTGAGGTTAAATTCACCTCCTTCCATAAACGTGGTGCCTCTGGTGACCCTCGCCTTGTAGATTTAGGCGATGGCGTAGTAAGAGTTGCTGGAGGAGTGCCCTATAGTGCACAAGCTGAAGCTACACAAAGGGCAAAAATTCACAACATTTCCGAACGCCCTGCGTTTATATACAAATAGACCATTGTCTGTTATCAGCTCATTTATCCACTATTACATTTCCACTCATTCCGAATGATCTTCTCGACCAAGCGCCAATTCTTTTTTGCCCTCACCATCCTGCTAACCCTCTGCCCCGGCACAATGATGGCCAAGAGTTTCCGCTACGTTATCATCGATGCGGGTCATGGAGGGCACGATAGGGGAGCCTCTAGCGGGTTGGTCTATGAGAAACATCTCGCTCTGGATACCGCACTGCGCCTTGAGTATTACCTGAAACAAAAAGGTATCCGCACAAAGACAACACGGCGAAGCGATGTCTTCATCTCCCTACCCGGCCGCGTTAGTATCGGCAATCGGTATAGCAAGGCTATCTTTGTTTCCGTGCATTATAACCACACTTGGAAACGTGCTCCCAGTGGACTGGAAACCTTCTACTACGGGAGTGAGGGCAAAAAACTCGCCACCCATGTGCAGAATGGTATCTCATCAAAACTTCGTACTCCTAACCGTGGCGTAAAGTATGCTCGGTTTTACGTCATCCGCCATTCCAAGCACCCGGCGATCCTTGTCGAGTGCGGGTTTGTGAGTAATAGCAAGGAACGCGCTAGGATGAAAAAGGCGTGGTATCGCCAATCGCTCGCCGAAGGAATTGGTGAAGGAATATTGAAATACAAGCGGAGCTGGTAGCGATCTGAAACTCCAAGTTTTAAACTCCAAATACCAAGTTGCTTGGATTGAGTGGAGTACAGCCAGCGGACGACCGCTAGGAGTGCAAGCCTATGCAGACCGTTGCATCAAACCCTTGCGGGATGCGTGACGTGCGGAATGAAGGAGTATCTTTGCCACATCCGTCCACGTGCTTTCATCGGCCAATGCGAGAGACTCGGCAATATTGCCACCACTACGGAATAGCAAGTGGTAGGCCCTTTTGATATCCGCTCTTTCTTCAGGAGTAAATCCACCGCGGCGAAGACCGATCACATTAAGACCTGCTAACTCATTCCGCCCGTGGGCCATACAGAAAGGTGGCACATCGCGGCTGACCACGGCATTCCCCTGGACAATTGAGTATGAGCCGATATGGAGGAATTGGTGGAAGCCTCCGCCGCCGCCGAGAAAGATGTGGTCACCCATTTTAATGTGTCCGGCGAGCATCACGTTGTTGGCTAGAACATTCTGGCTGCCCATCTTCACATCGTGGGCGAGGTGCACTCCGGTCATCAGAAAATTGGAATCTCCCACGTCTGTGCTACCTCCCTCCGCCGTGCTTCGGTGAATGGTGACATACTCACGGATGGTGTTGTTGTCGCCCATGATGATTTTACTATCCGTCTCTGGCTTAAATGAAAGGTCCTGTGGATTTGCGCCAATGATCGAACCGTAGCCGATGCTGTTACCCGATCCCATCTGTGTATTTCCCGTAATCCAGACCTGCGCACCAATCGTGCAGCCAGGCCCAATTTTCACTCCGGCATCGATGATACTGAATGGCCCCACGGTAACGTCTTCCGCAAGGCGAGCTCTTTCGCTGACAATGGCACTTGGATGAATCTCGGGCATAGAGGTATCTTATTTCCATCCTGAAAATTTTCCAATGATAAATGCAGCCATTCGACTCACTCACCAACGTGGATTCTGATCTCGCCGTGAGAATCGGCGCCTTCCGATCCCTTGATGCGTGCACGGAGAGTGTAGGTGGCATCTGGCTTGAACTTTGACAGCTTGAGCTTGTAAACGATACTTGAGAGTTTCCGACCACTGAAACCGACGTGTCGATCAGTAGCAACTTGCTTGCCATTTTCCATCAGCGCCACTTCGCTGATTTCAAGTGCGTGCCCACCTTTTTTATAAAGGAACACAACTTCGTAATTACCAGTTACCTTCACTTTCCCTGCGGTGGAAAAATCGATATTTGTCCAATTTTTCGTCACTTTTTTAGGACTCCATCTATCGATTTTGACATGATTAAAAAAGTCTTCCGCGGTGACACTGGCGACCTGATTCTTAGCGTAGCCAATGCCCTGAATATCCCAGCGTTTAGATTGGCTTTTCATCCTGCGGCTAAACGACTTGAAGTCTTTTTGATCGAGTGCGGTCCAACCCACCTCTGCGTAGGCGGCGAGGCGTGGGTAAACCTGAGATTCCATACGCTCAACGGTTGGAATCCACTCGCCCCACATCTGGCACCCTGTGCCGATGATTTGCTTTTCCTCCGCTTTTGTTAGACCTTTGAGCACAGGATCAAAGTCGTAAGCCTTACGCAGGGAGATGTTTCCATAGCCGTAATCGAGGTAGGTGTAGGAGTGCCACGAGTTAACGATTTTGTGGCCGTTTTTCACGGCTTGCTTGGCAAGCTCAGCACTACCTTTCCAGAAGTGGACGATGGTATCGGGTGAGAGTTTTCCAGACTTAGCTTCGTCACCACCATTGAGCCCGCCATGGACGTTAACACCCATGATCTCATTCCACCCCATGATGTTGCGTTTTTTCGACTCTACGATTTTAGCGATCCGATTGGTAAAGTAGATCTGCACGTCGGCGTAAGTCGCAAGCTTTTCCTTTTTCATCAACGCCTTAATTTCAGAGCTTTCTTTCCAATGGTTGAATCGCACTTCGTCACCACCGATGTGGATAATTGGCGATGGAAAAAGAGCGATGACCTCGTCAAAAATATCACTCATTGCTTGATAGACTTTTTCGCTAGCAGGGTTGTATGTGTTGTAGTGCTTACCAAACTTTTCAGAAGTTTCGATCGGGACGTTTTTAGTGCCCAACCACGGGTATGATGCAATCGCGGCATGGGCGTGACCGGGCATACCGATCTCGGGAACGATGGTGATGTGACGCGTTTGGGCGTAAGCAACAATGGATTTAATTTGCTTTTGAGTGTAGAAGCCCTCATGTGGCACGCCAGAACGCTTGGGGCTATTCCATCCGCCGATTTGAGTGTTCGTACGTTTGCTACCAATGGATGTGAGCTTGGGGTATTTTTTGATTTCAATACGCCACCCTTGATCATCCGTTAGATTCCAATGAAAGACATTCATTTTTAATGCCGCCATCTGGTCGATGATTTTTAGAACTTCTTTTTCACCTTTAAAATAACGTGCTTCATCAAGCATGAATGCCCGCCACGCAAATCGAGGTTTGTCGGTGATCGACACACAGGGAATCGACCACTCGGCATCGGCTTTATTAGTCGATACAATCTCCGGAGGAAGAAGTTGAATCAACGACTGAACACCATAGAAAACACCCGCAGGAGCAGAGGATTTGATAACTACTTCTGAATCGGCAACCTGAAGAGTGTAGCCTTCACGTCCGAGATTTTTTAGAGCTGGGTCGAGCGCAAGTTTGATCTGTGGGCCGGTGGCAGCTTCTTCAATTTTAAACTTAAATTTAGTAGCCGGTTCGATCAGATCGCGCAGAGAAGCTGCTTCATTGGATAAGGCAGCAGGTGCAACAATTACTGCATTTACAGTGAGAGTGAAGCTGCCCTTTTTCACCTCTACTTTCACCGGTTGCGGGATGATGGTGACCTCATTGGCTACGCTCGACAAAAAACAGGTAGCATCTGGACACCCATTGCCATGCATGCTTTTAACAATACCTTGGCCTCGATTGAAATCGATGCATCTGATGAAATAACCCAATACGATTACGATTACGATTACGATTACGATTAACACTACTTTTTGTCCACCATAGGAACCGGAAAGTCGGGTTCTTTGGTGCGAGTCTCTAGCCACATCTTCTCGAGGCGTTGCACGCGCTCGGGGTGCTTTTTCGAGAGATCGTTTTTTTCTTTGGGGTCGGCATCGATATCATAGAGCTCCCATGGTGAAGGGCCCTTTTTACCTTTTAAACCACGGCGTATCGCTTTCCATTTACCGTCGCGGACTGCAATAATTCCTCCGTAGCCATTGAACTCCCAGATCATCGGCTCGTGACGCTTCGGAAGAGCTCCACCCTTAATCACTTGGCTGAGACTGACTCCATCGAGTTTTTGGGCAGGCATTTTCCCACCACCAATTTCAGTGAGGGTAGGAAACCAATCCGGGAAATAGCTGGCTGCGTCCGTGGTGCTACCGGCTTTCGCCTTACCTGGCCACTTAACGACGCAGGGAATACGGATGCCGCCTTCGTAGCAGCTTCCCTTGAGGCCACGCAGGCCATTGACGGAATTGAAGAAAGTGGTGTCGACTCCACCGACGTCGTGAGTTGCGCCGTTGTCGGAGGTAAAGATGACAATGGTGTTGTCCTCGAGTCCATGCTTTTTCAATCGGGCCATGACGGCACCCACGTGTTCATCGAGATCAGAAATCATGGCCGCGTATCCAGCACGTGGACGGGGATGAGGGATATACCCTCGGGTGCCACGGTAGGGCTTTTTATCCCACTCCTTGGGGTAGCGGTCGACCCATTCCTGCGGCGGGTGCATGGAGACATGAGGCTCGATGAATGGGAGATAGAGGAAGAAGGGCTTATCTTTGTTCGTGTCGATAAATTTGAGGGCTTCAGCAAGCACGAGATCGCCTGCGTAGTTTTCATCGCGGTAGTCGTCAGCCTTCACTTCACCTTCTAACTTTTTACTATGACCCGGGATCGGATTTTTATTGATCGTGATCTCTTCGCCATCGCTATCTAGGTAGGGAGGATAGAAGCTGTGTGCGTTGCGTTGGCAGATGAAGCCGTAGTAACGATCGAATCCCTGCTTGTTAGGATCTCCGCTTGAACCTGCTGGACCTAGCCCCCACTTACCAAAAGCACCTGTGACATAACCCGCATCCTTGAGAACCTCTGCGATGGTGAGAGCCTCAGCGGTGATAGGCCATTGACCGGGAAATTTTTTCCCATTTTTAGAATCTTTATTGCCTCGGATTTCAGCGTGAGCGAGGTGTTTACCCGTCATCAGCACGCAGCGAGCTGGGGCACAAACGGGAGCACCGGTGTAGTGCTGGGAGAATTTCATCCCTTCCTTACAGAGCTGATCAACGTGGGGAGTTTTTATTTTTTCCTGCCCATAACAACCTAGCTCACCATAGCCGAGGTCATCGGCGAGGATAAAGACGATATTGGGCTTCGTAGAAGCTTTTACATCGCTCGCTGTAGAAGCTTGCGCAAAAATATTTAGGGCTGACAAGGTGAGCCCGCTAGCGGTCAATAAGGTTGGAAATAATTTCATCATCGTATCTTAGAGACTATACGACCACGGCCATCATGACATTGCCATATTTTTTTCGTGGAGCGGGAGCTATTTTTTCTTAGTTCCTACAACTACCTCAGCCGGGAAAGCGTAGTTGATATCAGCTCGTTTGGCGAGATTGCGAAGAATGTTACCCCTGCTGCGTTTGACGATACCTTTAAATGCCTGCTTACCGTTGAGCATCACAGTGACTTCCTTGTCGAGATCAAGCATCTCATCATCGAGGTGAACTACGATCTGTGAAGAGGTCAGAGGCTTACGTGTTGACTTCCCGTTCTTTTCTTTAGCGAGGATAACCTCCTTGGCAAAGACCTTGACGAAATTCTTAGACTTATCCAAAGCAGCTGCAATTTCATACTCCCCCTTTTTCGGAATGTTGGTGAGCGATACCCAGTAGAAACTATCACGATAAATGCCGTCCTTATTGTGACAACGCCAAACGATTTTCTTAGGATGCGGAGTGCGAGTGTGTTTTGCCAACCATGTGGGCGTCGATCGCATCGTGCGAGTGCCTGAGCGAGGATAATGCGCTTGTAAGCGGTGTCATGTTCACCGATGTCGGATCTGAAGGGAGCGAGGTGACAACTTCCGTAGCCGCCTTGGGAAATCCCCATGATGTAGATTTTATTCGGGTCGACGTCATTAAAGGAGCCGTTAATATCAACTTCAAGTCTTCAGACTTCACTGAGAAAATTTCCAAGTTAGACAATCAGCGCGCTTATATCGTTCATTGCCGGAGTGGCAGCCGTAGCAGCCAAGCGCTCCCTGTTCTTAAAAAGAATAATTTTGGTAAGATCCACCATCTAAACCAAGGCTTCAATGCCTGGAAATCTGCCGAAATGCCCGTGGAACGCTAGATATCAGTTTAGGAAATAACTCCTGCTCCGGTAAAGGAGTAGTAGGCTTTAGTTCGTTCGCTAGACGGCCTACCGATAATCATGTGATCGACAAAGCGCAGCCGCATCATGTCGCAGGCTTCACTAATTTTCTTTGTTAGAGCTAAGTCTTGCCGGCTAGGACTTGGGTCACCCGACGGGTGATTATGGACTAATACAAAGGCAGATGCCTGATTGATCAGCACGTGGTGGAGCACATCCCTAGGTTCGCAAAGTGCCGTGTCTGAATTCCCCTTACTGAGTTCAATGGTGCGAGTGGCTCGCAACTTGCTATCCAGAAGAATGATGAGGACATACTCTTTTTTCTCGTGCGCCAAGCGTGGTGCCATCGCTTGATAAATCGCATCCGCGCTATTCATCGGCGTTCGAGCCATCTTCTCGTTGGCACAGCGCGCCCCGAGTTCGAAGGCGGCAATCATCTGGGCTGCTTTGGCAGGACCAAGACCATGTTCTTCGGAGAGTTCCTGAACACTGAGACCGCCAAGCTCTGTTAAGCTACCATATTTTTTAAGTAACTTTCTACCTACTTCAATGGCACTGCTTCCTACAACGCCGGTACGTAGGAAAATAGCGAGTAATTCGGCATCACTGATCGCTGAGGCACCAAGACGAGCCAAGCGTTCGCGTGGACGTTCTTCTTCGGGCAAGTCGGGGATTTTTGCCATCGTATGGAATTTTAATCAGGAATATAGATCATTGCAGAGGCCAGAGCAGCGATTCCTTCTTTTCTGCCTACAAAACCCATGGTCTCATTCGTAGTCGCCTTGATTCCAATCTGACCAGTCGTAATACCAAGGGCTGCGGCAATATTAACTTTCATTGCCTCGGCGTGTGGCAGAACTTTTGGAGCTTCAGCAATCATCGACGAATCAACATTCTGAATCACACCAGATCGCTCTTCGAGAAGCTCTCGACATTTCTCCAGAATTTTTAAAGATGAAATGCCCTCGATACTGTCGTCTTCGGGTGGAAAATAATGCCCTATATCAGGCAGCCCCATGCACCCTAATAGGGCGTCAGCAATCGCGTGGCAAAGCACATCAGCATCCGAGTGCCCCGCAAGGCCATGGGTATGTTCAATTTCCACACCACCGAGTATCAGTGGGCGGCCTTCGGCAAATTGGTGGACGTCGTATCCTATTCCGGTGCGGTACATGGTGTTAAGATTTTAAATTCAAGAGTTAAGACACGAGTGGGCAGAAAAAAAGGCTGCCGGATTGTATCCGACAGCCTTGTTGAAAATGAGTTCGGTTGCAACCCTCGATTGTTCAACCTTTGCCTACTTGGCAGGAGCTGGAGCGGGAACTTGGACAGGAGGAGTTACGGCACTGGCTCTAGGGCGAGGTGGTGCTGGAACACGTGGTCCTGCTGGAGGAGCTGCAACTGGCGGAGCAGCCTGAATTTCCACGAGCTCAAGTTCGAAAATCAGAGCGCTGTTAGCACCAATCTTGGGTCCTGCGGCGCGAGCACCGTAAGCAAGTGTGGACGGAAGGAAGATCTTCCACTTAGAACCAATAGGCATCGTTGTCAGAGCTTCTTTGAAGCCTGGGATGACTTGGAGCGTCATTGGGAAAGTCTTACCCTCAGGTGACTTATCAAACTCGGTGCCGTCGATCAAGGTGCCACGGTAGTGGACCATAAACTTGGTTCCGCTATCAGGAGCGCCATTGGCAGGAGCGACGTATTTCTTGTCGGTTCCTTTTTTGATGACCTCAATCTGCATTCCACTAGCGGTGGTGGTGACACCAGGACGCTTGCCGTTCTCTGCGAGGAAAGCATTTCCTGCAGCGAGGGCTACCTCAGATTTTTTAGCTTCACGACCCTGAACAGCTTTGCCGAGGGCTTCCATGGCAGCACGGAGCTTAGCTTCAGGATACTCAGGTTTGTCTCCCTTGAGACCAGCGAGGAATCCTTTTAGAAGGGCGGCGGTTTGCAAGTCATCAGCCGTAAGGCCAGATCCGGCAAAACGCTGGGCAGATTGCAGACCCAGAACATAAGAGCTGATGTCTTTCACTTCAGCATCCGTCAGCACAGGTGCTGGGGGCGCTGGGGGCCCTGGAGGAATGGCTGGTGGCGCGACGGGAGGGGTAGCTGCAGGAACAGGAGGAGTGGCATCTTGGGCGCTGAGAGAGCCAACACCGACAAGGCCGGCGAGCCCGATAACTCCAAGAACGGAGGTGATATTATTCTTTTTCATAATTCGATTACTCTGGTAATTCGCGGGGAAACTAGGGGGCATCACAGCCCCTGTCCAGCGGTTTATCCGAAGATATTACATATTTGGAGTTTGGAATTTGGGGTTTAAAACTTACACTTGCTGGCATGCCCCGCGTCCTTCTCGTAGAAGATGAAACCTCCATCGCCGATACCTTAGTCTATGTTCTGGAAACAGAACACTTTGAGGTCACCCACGTCACCACTGCTGGTGAAGCCTTGAAAATATTCGAAAACAACTACGATCTAGCCATCCTCGATGTAGGGTTACCCGATATTTCCGGTTTTGATCTCTGTGGCGAAATCAGGAAGTCATCCGCCTTGCCTGTGCTGTTTCTCACGGCAAGGGACTCGGAAATCGACCGTATCCTCGGGCTCGAACTTGGAGGCGACGATTACGTCACCAAGCCCTTCAGCCCTCGCGAAGTCGCCGCCCGCGTACGCGCCATTCTCCGTCGAGCATCTGCCGCACCAGCACCGGATGCTCAATCAACGGCGGGCAGCAGCCATGGCCCACTCTGCCATGATTCCAACTCCATGACGATCAGTTGCCACGGAAAGGCCATGATTCTTACTGCGCACGAATACAAGTTACTCGTCGCTCTGATGAGCCAACCTGGACGTATCTTTACCCGTGAACAACTGCTCGAAAAAGCATGGGAAGACCCCGGCTCAGCAATGGACCGAACCGTCGATGCCCATGTCAAATCACTACGAGCCAAAATCCGTGAGTGCACCGAAGACGGCAGCGATCCCATCGAAACAAGGCGCGGCCTTGGCTACACATTGAATAGTGAAGCCTCCTAATATTTTATTCTATGCGACTTACCCGCGTCACACTTCTCTGCCTCGCTCTCATCATTGGCTTTGGGTTTTACCGACTCATCGTTTACCTACTGGATGATGTCGATGCCCAGACCTTCCAAGCGACTGAAGAAGTGATGGTGGATACAGCCCATGTCATGGCCGGCATGATCGAAAGTGATATCAAGGACGGCAAACCGAATCAGGAAACGTTGAGAGATGCTTTTGCCAATGCTCAGAAACACAGTCTGAAGGCAAAGATTCACAACCACACCAAAACCACCCTTGGGCTCAACGCCTACCTTACTAATGATAAGGGTATCGTGCTGTTTGACTCTGACCATGCACGCCGCGAGGGTCAGGATCTCTCAAAGTACAACGACGTCATGCGCACCCTCACTGGGGAATATGGTGCCAGGTCGTCACGTGAAGATGATAAAAACCCACAGAGCTCCATTCTCTACGTTGCAGCACCTGTAAAATCTGGTGATGAAATTGTTGCCGTCATCACCGTCTATAAAGCTCAAGCTGATGTACTCACTTTTATCACTGATCGGCAACGCGACATCCTCTCAGCGACCGTTCTCATCGGCGGAGGTGTGATTCTACTCACCGGCGCTGTATTCATCTGGTTGTTCCAACCGATTGGTCGGCTCACCGACTACGCGCAATCCATTGGTCGTGGCGAACGCACACCCATGCCGCATCTCGGTAAAGGCCGTGAGGTCAATACTCTTGGAAAAGCCCTCCACGACATGCGTGAAACACTGGAAGGAAGACGCTATGTAGAAAACTACGTCTCCACCCTCACCCATGAGTTAAAAAGCCCGCTGGCTGCGATCAAGGGGGCCGCCGAATTACTTGATGAGGATATGCCTGCGGAAAAAAGGAAGCGGTTCATCCATAATATCCGACGCGAAACCGCCCGCAGTGAAAGCCTCGTCCGTGACCTAGTCCAACTTGCCGAACTCGAACGCAAACCCCATCTCGAGAATCAACGCCAACTCAACCTCACTAAACTTTGTCAGGAAATCGTCGATGAAATACGACCACGTTTGACTCCAAAAAAGCTCACTCTGAATACCCAAATCAGCCAGGACATCAACTTAACAGGTGATGCCATGGTGCTCAAACTTGCCATTGGAAACTTGCTTGAAAACGCGATCAGTTTTTCGCCAGAAGGATCCGACATCAACCTCAGCCTCAACGCCGATGAGCAACAGGCCGTCATCCAAATCGAGGATCAAGGACCGGGTATCCCCGACTACGCCGTAGAGCGCGCCTTTGAACATTTCTATTCACTCCCCCGCCCCGGCAGCGACCAAAAAGGCACCGGACTCGGACTCCCCCTAGTCCGCGAAGCCGCCAAGCTCCACGATGGTTCCGCAAATCTGGAAAACCGCATAAGCGGCGGTTGTCGGGCTACCCTGACCCTACCGGTCGCTTCATGAACAACGGAAAGTGGTAACCATTCTTAAACGTTATTCTATTTGTCGTAATGGGGTGCCCTTTCCCCGATTTTTCTTTGAATCGACCGTCACAAGGGACGTCATACAGTCACTACCACTCATGCGGGTACATTCCTTGTACTCGCTGAAGTAATTTATCCATTGGAAATATAATCATCCTAAGCTAAACTGATCTGTCATGAAACACGCCGCCCTACTCATTACCTTCACAGTTTCCCTTTTGTCCCCACTCACGGCAGCGCCCAGAAAGTCCCTGCTCGATAGCGATCCTGATGTTATCTACCTCAAGGATCACGTTAAACACATCATCACTCTACTCACCGCCCAGCCCGTCACAGTTTACTCAACTAAAAAAGGGGGGCGTCGGCTTGGTGCCTTCAAAGCCAATACCAAGGTGGAGCTCCTCGCCATGACCGAGAAAGCCTACCGAGTCAAAGGTCAAGCTAGTCAAGGCGGGGTCACAGGATGGGTTGACCCCAAGCTCTTGGCCTCGAAGGATAAAAACTTCATCGCCAACCTCAAACAACTCTACGAGCGTCAGATGATCATCACTGAGCTTATTGCAAATAAAGAAGTTGCCATCGGAATGACCCTTGAGGAAGTTAGTAAATCTCTCGGAAAACCCACTGAGACCGAAATCAAACAAACCAGAAAAGGTGAATCAGGAAAATGGGATTACGTCGAAAGTGTGCAGCAAAAACACTACCGCACCGTAGTCGATCATAACACTGGACAGGTCTACCGTCAGTTATCCCACGTCACCACAGAAGAAAAATCACGCACCACGGTTGAGTTCGATCAAGGGGTGGTCACTGCCGTTACTCGTAAGAGAAACAACGGCCCAGGCAAAGTCCGTATCATCCCCGCACCGGTGGTGTTTAACTGGTAGAGGCCTTCGCTACGCTAGCACGTGTTTATCGTGCCCGGCTGCGATCAATGTATCCATCGCGGTCATGACATCCTCTGGGACATCCTGCTCGATCATGTAACCGAGTTTGGGATATTCGATGATCCGTTGAAGATCACCCACCATGATGCTGGTCACGTCTTCTCTTGTGATCTCAGCATTGCAGTAGTTTAAAAAATCAAGCTGAGGTGATGTCACCTGCACTTGTAGCTCGGGCCACTGCGCACGAATCGTCGCATAAGTGCGGCGCTCCATGTAGGGTTTTTGCACGGCGATCGCCGTCTCTGCCTTGATCTCGTATTGATCTAACACACGTCTAGTCAGGCTGACGTTTTCACCTGTGTTGGTAGAAAGGTTTTCAAGGTAAATGGCATCCTTGGGGACACCTAGCTCCATAGCGCGGTCGGCAAAAAGGTCTGCCTCAGGTTTCTCAAAAACACCTTCGGTAAAATTACCCAAACCACCGGACATCACCACCACAGGCGCCATCCCGGCGTGCCACAGCTCAGCGACTCGATCAGCCACACGCAAGTCATGACTGCCTAGAGCCCAAATGATATCAGCACGATCAAGCTCGTGATTCAAAAGCATGTAGTTCCATACTTTTGATACGGCAGCATCCTTAGTCATCGACTCCATTAGCTCAGCATTAGCCCAGTTCCCCTTCGATCACATATCGCAAGATCGCCGCCACTTTTGAAAAATCATCGGTCACTGCGTAGGCGGCGGCATCCACCTCCTTCAGCGCATGTTGAAATTCATCTGGATGAACCACAATGAGCGGCTTCCCCAGTGCCGAGCCGATACCCGCATCAAATGCAGCATTCCATTGCCGATACTTATCACCAAATTTCACCACGACGATATCACACTTCTCCATCAGTGTCCGTGTTCGGATCGAGTTCAGACCGGCGCCTTTACGATCGTGCCAGAATGCTTTTTCCTCAGACCCAAGGATTGAAACTCCGCAATCGTCACTCGCCGCATGATCTGTCACGGGTGCATAAAACTCCACAGGGAGATTAAGATCAGCCACCAATACCTTCAGCTCTTCACGCCACTCTGTGTGGATTTCACCTGATAAATAAACTTTCCAAATCATATCTTTGTTACTTCTATATTACTTTGTTTTGATTAACTCCGCCGTGAACCTTGCGATGATTTTAGCCCCCTCAGCATTCGGATGAATGTGATCGGGAAAGAGATCTCCTTTGCCATTAAACGGCTTCGACATATCGATCGTTTCGATAGCTTCAGCTTTAGCGACCTTACCGATGGCATCATTGATGGAATCAACGCGAGGGTCACCAAAAAACTTCTGCCCTTTGAAAAGAGGAGTAAGCTTGTGCCAGATGATGACACGCGGGTAAGTATCCAGATTTTTGTAGGCCTGAACTAGCTCGCGGTAATTGGGAACAAACTCGGCTTTACCATACGTCCCCCAGTCCATGAGGTCGTTGATGCCAAGATTGCACACGACAATGTGAGGCTCGAACTTGATCGCCTGATCGTGTTCGTTCATAAAAATAAACGCGCGCTTGCCGCGACCACGTTTCGATTTTTTAAGGATACCCCGACCTGGATTACCAAAGTTTTTCACTTCATACTTATCACCTAATAATTTCTGAAGCCGCACCGGATAACTATCGATATCACGTGTCTTGATACCTGAGCCATAAGTGATGCTATCGCCAATGCAAGCAACACGTATCTTATTTGATTTCTTGGATACTGCAGGAATAACGGGTGCTGCGGCTGCTTTCTTTTTTCCTTTCATATCTACATTACCAGAGGGTTTGATGTCCTTCCATTTGTCAGTGCGGAACGGGCTTGCGGGGAGACCTTCTGCGTTGACTAAATTACAATCAGGATCGTTTGCCCATGCATAACGGATTGCTACAGGAAATGTAACCGAATCACTAGTCACCCAAAGAAACTTTCCATTTATAACAGCTTTGGCAGGATAAAATTTCTTATCACCTCCAGCCATCTCAAATCCTCGGATCGCACCACCATCAGAGGCTTTCATTCCTGCGTTGTTTTCAAAATCAATCACTCCCATTTCACCTTTAAAAGCTCTGCGCTTATAGAGTGGTCCGTTAGGAAACAGATCCTCGCCATAGACCCCGACCAATGCCAGACGGGCCAGCCGATCACCAACAGGTTTTTTGTCAGGTGGATGAACATTGGTTGGGTGCCCAACATCGATACTTACCGCCATACCCACGTGCTCCATTTCCTGACTCGCTTGCAACTGCATCTCACGGAATACCGGCCACGGACGATTCAATCCCGGTAACTGCACATGATAAACAGGTAAGGTTTGATCGTCCCAGGCATCACGCCAGCTTTTTACCAAGGCCTTGAATTTCTTTTTATTCAACTCTCCATCCACAGGAGCTCCACGTGAGCCATCGATCGTTGCGTTCGATTCACCTTGATACCAGATAACACCTTTGACCGGCAGAGGAAGCAGCTTGGCAATACCAGCCTCCCAGAGGAAATGAGGAGCAAACGGATGTGGTGGCGCTTTATCTTTTAATTCCGCATCTGCCAGCCAGTGGGTGAGATTTAAGGCTGCACGCTGACGGCACCATTGGGGGAACTCCTTGTTTTTCCACCAGTCCTTCAGCAGCGGTTTAAGCACCGGATCCGAGTTCATTACAGCTGGAGAAATGTGTGCCTCGATCGGTGTGCCACCCACGGAGTAGTTGATCACCCCGATTGGAATTTTTAGATCCTCGCGCAGTTTTTTTCCAAAGAAATAAGCCACCCCTGAGAAACCTGCCGATGATTCAGGCTTGCTCTGTTGCCAACCCTTGGTGGCATAGTAATTATCTGTTGTTAGCTTCTTGAGAAAATCCACCGGAAATTTTCCAGAACCCGGGTGAAGTGTGCCTGCGTGATTGAAAAGACGAAGCCCCGGATCAGATGATGCTGCAACCGCCTCTTTTCCTCCTGTCGACTGCTTCAGCATCCAGCGCATGTTGGATTGGCCCGTTGCTACCCAGACATCACCGACTAATACATCCTTCAGTGCTTTGCTGTCGATGCCGACCGTTGCCTTCAGTTCGCGGCCCTCGGCAGAAGCTTTCATAGCATCCAAGGTGACGGTCCAGATTCCCCTGCCATTTGCCTTGGCGCTTTTTTTCTGACCTCCGAATTCTACCACCACTTGCTGACCGGCCACGGCCTCCCCCCATACAGGGATCGGCTTACCCCTCTGAAGCACCATGTGGTCTGAAAATGGAGATCCCAAGCTCAAGCCCAAGACAACTTCAGCCCCAGCAACTGCTGTCAACGCGGCCGAGGTCGCTATAGCCCCTAGGACCATCAATAACTTACGCATGGGGAAATCATAGACGAGTGGTAGCCACTCCGCAAATAACCAATAACTGGTCTATTTAGCACACCTTCCTGATACCTATCTATAAAACTACCACCACTAACGTTAGGCTCATGATTCAACACTTTATTATCCAATTACCACTATGCATATTCTCTTACATCATTTCCGCCACTCGCAATGCCTTTAAAATCAACGGTTCAAGAAAAAGTATCTCATTCATCTTGATTAATAGCCACATGTTGGGGTAGCAATCATCGCTACATACTATATGCAGCTCATCGATCGCTTATTTAAAAAGGCGTCAAACACCCTTACTATGCCCGTTCATCTCAATTATTGCACCCAACACCCGTATCAAAAAATGCCTACCCCTCCCGTTACCGCCACAGCTCCCACAGCCCCGAAGACTACCACCACTGAGCCTAAATCAAAGCCTGCATCCTCTGAATCAACCCCTACCGCACCGTCCAAAGGCCTCACCTTTATCGCCAGTTTTGCCACTCCCGGTATCTCACCCTTCGATGACATCGAGTGGTCCACCCGCACCGCAGCAATCACCGACGACTCCGGCGGTGTCATGTTCCGACAAGGTTCGCATCAAGCGCTTCAGCATCGGTGTTTACGTGCACCAAGCCACCCGTAACAATACGGTCTGGTATGATGACGTCGTGTTATCCACCGGATACATCGGTCCGACTAAAAAGTAGCGGTGCACGTAAAGGTAAACGAACCAATTATCCATAGGGATCAGCAACTGTCTTGAGTTATTTTTTGACTGCTCGAGATGATCATTTATAGTTTAAAGAGAACCACATGAATACTCAGGAAATCCAGCAATACATCGACGAAGCAATCGGCTCAAACTTTGAAGACTCCACTTCGGAATCGGGGGAAGTGATGACCAGCCCGGAAGGTGACGGTCGATTCATGGGAAAGGTCTTTGCTACGAGATATGCGGGACTTCCCGCAGGCAGTGATATTTTCCTCGCGATCGGTGAGAGCGAGAAGAAGGTACAGATCGTTAAGCTTGGAAAAGCAGAGTGTTTGAAGCCAACAAAGGCTGATTTGGACCTGCTGCTCGAGAAAGAGCTGGAGATCGAGAGCAAAGGATAGGGTTGCTGGGAATTTGAGGCTGTAGCTCACGCCATGCCGCCAAGATGTGGCGAAGAATCTCCTTGGTACGAAAGGTAAGCTTACTACAATCCCAATTTCAGCGAAATGCGCTTGCCAACCCCAGGAAGAACTGCGAATTCAACCTTGTTGGTTTCCGATTTTCGCTCAATTTTCTATCGCTCAGGAGCGACGTTATAAAAACCTCCGATGACCCACCTTTGCCCTCCCCATGTCAGCTAAGCAGAATCCATCACTACCTCAAAAAAAGGAATCCTCTAAGGGCCATAAATATCGGCTCGTAAACCTTTCTTCCCCAAAGGCGATCGATTTCGAATTTCTAAGAGAAGCGGCAAAAGGAATACGGCCTTTTCAGTATGACCTGACATCTCAGGCCTCAAATTCAGAGCCTCGCCTTATTTCAAATCGAGCTATGGGGGTCGGTGTGGCCGTTCCAAATGACTCCGCCGCCTGTAGCAAGGTTCTTGAACTCATCAAGGAACTGGGAGTTGAAACCGTTCGACTAGATCTAACTTACACTCACGATCTAACTCGAGCCGATGAGCTGGTCGACGGCTTATACGCGATGAATATCGGCGTGCTTCTACATCTGATCCAGCCACTCTCAGAAGCTGAAAAAATGCCAACTCCTGAGGCTCTCAACTCATGGATAGATTTTGTCCAAAAGAGCCTAGACCATTTTTCGAATCGTATCGAAGCCGTCGAGATCGGCTCCACAATCAACCGGGCCAAGTGGACCAGATACAGTCTCGAAGGATTTCTCGCGGCTTGGGAATCAGCCTACAAAGAAGTAAAGGCAAGGAAACTCACCCTGGTGGGCCCCAATGTCACCGACTTCGAGCCGACATACAACGCTGGGCTGTTAGGGATGTTGAAACGACGGACCGTTCTCCCCGACATTAACTCCAACAATTTATTTGCCGAACGGGCGACCGAGCCGGAAAACGTCGACCAAAAAATTCTGGGACAAAAACTAAAAAATCTTCACGGTTACGATCTAAAGAAAAAGATCCGGCTCCTGGGCGCCATCGCCGGTCGTAATGGCATCTCACGAAACTGGTCAACAAGCGCATTCTGGACTCTCCCACGCATCGAGCGCTACCTTGATTTTTCAGAAGAACTAATGGCCGACTATCTCGCCCGCTATTTTACAATCTGCTTTAGCGACCCCTCATTTGAACGCATCTACTGGGGACCGCTCATCAGCTCTCGGGAAGGACTCCTTGATGATGGCACCGGAATTATCCCCAAATCCTCAGAATTGGATATCGTCGCTCTGCACGACCACATACCCGGCTCACCCGAGAGCTGGAGGATCCGACCAGCCTTTCACACCTTTAAAACGATCAATTCCTTTATCGGAGGAGCTCAATACCAAGGCACCCGTTGCGCAAAAGAAGGGCTGGAAATTCATGAATTTTCAAAGGACGGAAAAATCATTCACATCGGATGGACCAAGAACGCAAAGCTGGCTAGGCTCCGTGATTGTTACTCCAGTAACGATCTGGACACCCTCTCCTCAGTCTACACCCGCAATGGTGATCTCGACGAAGAACGACCAGATTTTCTCTCCCAATCGCCAGCCATTTTCATCTGGGAAGAAAACAGCCCACCCAAAGTCAGCGAAACCGCTGGGGTCGTTCCCAATCTCGTTGCCGCGCCCTCGGCTGACGGCCATCGTTACTACGATTTTCACACCACCGATTGGCGTGGAGTCATCCGTGCCCACTCCCGCGATGAAGCCGAAATCCTAGCAACCCATCTCGGGCCTGAGGCCATTTCCAATAAGGATGAACAAGGAAGCCTCCGGAAAGCACGCAATGCAGTCTGGAAAGTGACCGATCCCCGAGATCCTAACCGCTTTCTAGTCGTCAAGAAACCTAGGCGACTAGCGATCAACAAAAAAATTCTCGATCGCAACAAACCCTCGAAAGCCCTACGCAGCTGGAATGGCACCTCGGAGCTGATGCGCCGCAACATAGAGACACCTCAAACAGTGGCTTACTTCGAAAGCACTGACCCCAAAGACATGATGAGCAATTGGTTTATCTGTGATCATGTTAGCGGAGAGCTCTCAGTAAAATACTTCTTTGCCGGGTATTCCGCTGGTGATCCCGACGTCAAAGGGGTCACCTTTGACGAATTCTCGGATCAAATGGTCGATTTCATCTATCTACTCCACAGCCGAGGTTGTTGTTTCCGAGATCTCTCGGGTGGTAATTTATTGGTAAAGAGCACCGAAAAGAGCACCGAGAACCAAGGCCTTCAGTTCTCGCTCATCGATACCGCCCGCATGCGCTGCCGCCTCAAAGGTCTCCCTCTTAGCCTACGAATTTCAGATTTGAAGCGCCTAATCCTAAAACTCGCGCCGCCGTTGCAGGAAGTCTTCATGAACAAATATATGAAGCGAACCGGTAAAAAATTCACTTTCTCCCATCGACTCTCACTCAAACTTTACGCTCTCAAAACTGATTTCAAACGACAGAAACGCAACTTCAGAAAAAAGACTAAGAAACCATCTTAAGCTTATTTGATTTTTGGCAGGACTTTCAAGAAATCCACCCAAACATCAAACCCCTAACAATAAAAGTTGTTTACACCATTAATCCGGCGACTTCGGGTATGCTATCGAGATGACCTTCAGACTGCAGTGCCTCCATGATCTTCAGGGCGGCGTAGGAGTCATTTGCGGCGTAGATCAATTGCCGTGAAGTGAGTTCGCGAAGCGCCCAGTTGCTCGTGGTGGTTGATTTGGATTTCTTGAAGCATTGCTTAAGTAGAACTCCCATGGCTCCACGGACGCCAATCTGCCCACGGTAGCCTAGCTTGCGGAAGACTTGATCGAGATCGAGGACGTGATCGAGGGTGATCCCTAGTCGACTCCGAATCTGTCCGTGATCGTTCTTCAAGCCAAAGCCCACCTTGAGGACCTGATTGGAGGCGATAAGATCAGAGACCGCTTTCTCGCACTCACTGTGATGAAGCTGGAAGATGAACGCTTTGTCGGTAAGGGAAAATTGCACAACGTGAGGGCCGTCGCATTTCTGTCCCTTTCGGAAGGTTGGCTTGGCTTCGGTGTCAAATCCACCAATCCCTGCGGCGAAAATTTCATCGACCGCGCTTTGGCACTCAGCTTGGGTCGAGGGCACGTGAATCTGATCGCGGGAAAGTCCTTGGAAGGCAGGTAAGAGTGCTGTCTCGGCTTTCGTCGGCCCCATAATCTGGGTTTTTTTCTCGGCTTTATCTTGCTGGCCTGACTCTGCGCTATTGGCACTGGAGTTCGGTGACGACGAGGCCGGGCGGCGACCGCGGCGAGAGCGGCGGCGACGGTCGTTGTTGGGGGGGCGTGGTTCGGATTCACTCATCTTGTTGTAACTGCTTGGCATCTTGGTGGAAGTTGTGTCCCTCTGCAAGCTCTCCATTTGTAAGCTCGGGCGATTGAGCACGAAATAAGGCCCCTACCTTTTATAGAAACACAGTATCATCGTAACCTGGGGTAATAAGATCACGAATCTTATTGGTTTATAAATAAAAGGAGATTAAAGTCTCAACTTGGTTTGTGCCTTAGTTGATTATCAGCAGCACTGCCATCTCCAATATTATGAAAATGTACATAGGCAATCTGTCGTTCGACACGACAAAGCAGGACCTTGAGTCCCACTTCTCTCAATTTGGTTCGGTAACGGACGTTCACCTTCCAGAAGATCGCGAGACCGGTCGTCCACGTGGCTTTGCTTTCGTGACGATGGACTCAAAATCAGCCATGGAAGATGCTATTGAAGCATGTGACGGTAAAGATTTCGGCGGTCGTGATCTGAAGGTGAATGAAGCCAAACCACGTGAAGATCGCGGTGGCGGCGGCGGCGGTGGCGGCAGAGGTCGCTACTAAGTCTCCTCAAAGGATTCTTTTTTCAAAAGGCGGAGCATCGAAGGGTGCCCCGCCTTTTTTTTGAACTCACCATGGGACATGGCTCAGTTTGCTCAAACAATACAGCCCAGTTTTTCAAGTAAGATGACGGGTTTGTTCCGTTCATTAGATTGCTGGAGGCCTACGATGGCGACAAGTTCCCAGTCGTTGATTTCATCGGGATCGCAAAGTGTTTGGTGGACACGCCATTGGTTGCTTTCCGGTAGAGGCTTGATCTGGCAGTGCTTGTTATTGCGGGCATCTGGATCAAGGCGAATTCTCGTTCTGCCATCATAGAAGTCGTTGAGTAGGTCGTCAATGCGGGCTGCTGTCCACGGCGGATCGATGTCATTGTTTGTCTCAAAGAGATCGAGAAAAGCGGCAAGATTATCGTGTGATAGATACTTTACGGCGGTGAAAATATCGTTACGAACAAGTCGGGTGAACTTCAGTTTATCCTGAGTGAGTGGTCTTTCGACGGGGTCAGTTTTTTCGCGTTGATCAGCCGGAACAAAGTCGGGATCACGCATCTTTTCCCATTCGTCGATGAGACTGGAATCGACTATTGTCAGATGTTCTTTGAAATAGGTCTCAGCTTCCAGTAGCGCCTCCGTTTTCAGGGTGGTCGGCACCGTTTGGCTGAGCACCTTATAGACCTCACTGAGGTGACGAAGCAGGACGGCCTCTGAACGTTCTAATTTGTATGCCCTGATATAGTCTTCAAATGACATGTAATCCTGAAACATCTCCCGTCCGATCGACTTCGGGCGAATACTTTCAGACTCGATCCATGGGTGTTTCACGTTAAAGGCATTAAAGGTATCGTAGATGAAGTCCTTACCCGGCATTGGATGGGTGACTTGTTCGAGCTGATCCATGCGGGCATCATATTCAACGCCGTCGGCTTTAAGTTCGTTAATAAGTTCGGTTTTCAGGTGGTTCACTTGTGCCCTGAGGATAGCGGTTGGATTTTCCAGGATTGCCTCAATCAGCGAAATAACATTGAGCGCGTACTCCGGTGCTTCTGTATCAAGTTCGGGGATGGTTTCTATCAGATAGAGCCCCAATGCTTGATTCATGGTGAAGTCGTCTTGAAGATCTACATGAAGTTTGACCTTGGGGGTATGCTCTCCAGACTCCCGCTCTTCTGGGGGCGTTATCGTCAGCACTCCGCCACGTACTAGGGCGATAAACATCGACCTAGCACGTTTCCGGATTTTCTTTTTCGAGGCTTCTGTTTCGTGACTAATTTCAATCAACCTTTTAAGCTCAGCGCAGCCATCCTCATGGGGGCGACCCAGTACATTGAGCATCAGACTGTGGCGGAGTTTAAAACTAGAAACAAGAGGCTCGGGGGCAGAGGTTTGCAACTTGAGAAACGTGTCTCGGTTCCATGCCACAAAGCCATTTTCCGGGGGCTTCTTTTTGACAAATTTCTTTTTCTTCGCTGTAGCTGACGCCTTGGCTTCGAGGCGGATGTTTTCGACGGCGTGAGCTGGGGCTTGTGCGACGACGTAACCGATGTCGTCGAATCCCCGTCGACCAGCGCGTCCAGAAATTTGTTTGAAGTCGCGGACGGATAGGATTTTCGTTCCGGTGCCGTCATACTTGCAAAGTTGGGTGAACAACACGGATCGGATCGGGACGTTGACGCCCACCCCCAAGGTGTCAGTGCCACAAATCACCTTAAGCAGCCCCCGCTGGGTGAGTTTCTCCACAAGGAGTCGGTACTTGGGAAGCAGACCGGCATGGTGGATGCCGATGCCGTGTCGGAGTAGTTTGCTTATTTCTTTACCGTATGGGGAACGGAAATTGGCTTCTTGAAGAGCTACCGATATTTCCCGTTTTTCATCTTTGCTGCAGAAGTTGCTAGAGAGCAGTGATTGGGCGGATTCTGCACAGGCGCGCTGGGCAAAATGAACGAGATAAACCGGGGCTTTGTTTTTTTCGACAAGCTCCGTTACTTGCTCGGTGAGCGGAATTTCTGAATAGTCAAATTCCAGGGGCACAGGACGTTGCTCGGACTGCACCAGAGTCGTCTCAGCACCGGTGAGCTGGGTGATTGTTTCCTGAAAGAATTTGGTCTCACCGATGGTGGCAGACATCAGCAGGAAGCGGGACTGAGGAAGTGTGAGTAGTGGGAGTTGCCACGCGACGCCACGTTCGTGGTCGGAGTAGTAGTGAAACTCATCCATGATGACGTCGTCCACCTTGGCCTCAGCGCCCTCCCTGAGGGCTAAATTAGATAAAATTTCTGCGGTGCAGCAGATGATGGGCGCCGATGGATTGACGGTGGCATCACCGGTGATCATGCCTACGTTATCGGGGCCGAATGTGCCGCAGAGCGAAAGAAATTTTTCGTTGGCTAGCGCCTTGATCGGCACGGTGTAGTAGGAGATCCGATTTTCACACCAAGACTTGTAATGATGTGCCAGAGCAACCAGCGATTTTCCGGATCCCGTGGGCGTGTTGAGAATCACATTATTCCCTGCAAAGAGTTCCAGGATCGCCTCTTCCTGATGGCCATAGAGCTCAATCCCGCTGGTAATGAGGTAGTCGAGAAATTGGTTCAATACGTCATCGGTATTGAACGGGGCTGTGGGTTGGGAAAGCTGCATCGGACGGAGAGATGGGAACCCTGACTGTCCGGGGGAAAAGGTCAACGGTCAACAAAGAAGAGCACGCTGTCCATTCTTGCAGGGTGATCATTAAACACCTGGAAACGTTCACTAGTCCTGATATCGATGGGTATTTCGATGAAATGACGCTATCGAGCTAATGGTTACTTCGGCTATCCCGGATGAGATTGAGGGCATTCGAGGATTTCTGTAATTATAACGACAACCAAGGAATTTTCCCACTTTCCAACGTTAGCCATATCAGTGAGCATAAGTCCCTCATGTCGGAAAACCATCAACCTCTCACCATTGCCACCGTTGGCTGTGGATCACGAGCACGCACCTATTGCAAAATTGCGATGGCGCTGGGTGATAGCCGCTACAAGGTGACAGCTGGAGCCGACCCCGTACCTGAACGCTTGGAGGCGATGTCTGGTATTTCTGACAATCCGGATTTTCAAACCTTCGCCTCGGCAGACGAACTTCTCGACCAGGATAGGCTCGCTGACGTGCTCATCATCGGAACGCAGGACAATTACCACTTCGAGCCTGCTAAAAGAGCTCTTGAAAAAGGCTACCATTTACTCCTCGAGAAACCAGCTGCCCAAACACTGGACGAGGTTCTTGCACTTGCCCAACTGGCAAAGAAGCATAACCGCCGCATCTTGCTGTGTTTCGTCCTACGCTATACCCAATTTTATTCGAAGATTCACGAGATCGTTCGCTCTGGCCAGCTCGGTGATGTCATTTCCATGCAGGCTACGGAAGGTGTGGAGGCGTGGCATCACTCCCACTCCTTCGTGCGTGGTCACTGGGGGAAAACTGAAGAGAGCACACCGATGATCATTGCTAAGTGCAGTCATGATACCGACTACATTTCCTGGCTGATGGCAAGCCGCTGCACCTCGGTTAGTTCCTTTGGAAGACTCTCTCATTTCACTGAAGAACATGCTCCTGAGGGAGCCACAGATCGCTGCACTTCCGGCTGCCCTCACGCCTCGCCTCAGGGTGGAACGTGTATGTATGATACTCATCACTATCTGAATAAACACGCACGCTGGCTGGACATGGTCTACCCGCACCCGACCGAGCGAAGCGATGCAGATGTGTTAACATGGCTCAAAACCTCCAAGTGGGGTCGCTGCGCCTGGAAATGTGATAACGATGCCGTGGATCACCAGGTGGTAAATATGGATTTTGAAAATGGAGGCACCGCCAGCTTAACGATGACTGCCTTTGATTGCGGCAGATCCATAGAGATTTACGGAACGAAGTCCACACTGCGCGGAGGTGATGCCTTTAAGAAATTCTCAGGGGCTGACATTACAATCCGCGATCACTCAACGAGTAAAACTGAAATCGTTACCCTCGAAGTTCTCAAAGACGATGGTTACCAAGGACACGGCGGCGGCGACCACGGACTGGTCGATGCGATGGATGCTATTTTCCGAGGTGAGGGTCCAGAAAGCTCACTGATTGAGAATTCGATCGAGGGACATCTGATTGGCTTTGCTGCCGAGGAGTCTCGGCTCAATGGTGGAGCTCCTGTGAGATTGGAGAGCCTTTAAGCTAGTGCCGCTTTGCCCTCGCCCGCTCGCGCGGTACGGAAATGCAGTTCTCCTCCTCCGTCGAACTAATTTAATAATCGTGCGCTGCAAGTTATTCTACCTTCCCGGCTTGGTGCGGTGATCACCAAAGTATTTTTCAGAGCGGTAGCGTAGCCAAACGCGTAAGGTCTGGGGCACTTTTTCCCGCTGTTCTTTAGTCAGCGTTTCATACAGAGCCATCGCCTTTTCCCGCTCACCTCGGCAGGCGCGGTTATTGTGAGCATCCCAGTAGCTACGGGCAGCACGAATACGCCGGTTCACCTCCTTGATCAGCTCTTTGCCAACGAGGGGTTTATCGGGACCTTTTTTCTTAGCTGGCATCGTTACTGGGTGAACTCTTCGCCTTAGCAAGCGTCTTGGCTACTAATGATTTTAAACTCAACCCTTGAACCGAAATCGAGAAGATCACGATCACGTAGGTAACCAGAAGAATCACATCGCGGGTTTCCCCCAAACTTGTGGGGATCGCCAGTGCGAGAGCTACTGAGATACCACCACGGATACCACCCCAAGTCAGGATCTTGGTGACACCGGGAGTAAAGACTCTCCACCGTTTGAGGATACTTACTGGAATCAACACGGCGATATAACGAGCCATCAAGGTCACGGGAATCATGACCAACCCTGCCATCAAAACTGTCGGGGAAAAATCCAAGACAAAGATCTCCAGACCAATGAGCAGGAATAGGATCGCGTTGAGAATTTCATCGATCAACTCCCAGAATGTATCGACTTGAAGACGTGTTCTTTCGCTCATCGCCTCTTCTCGGCCATGATTACCGATCATTAACCCAGCCACAACCATCGCTAGCGGACCACTCATGTGCAGCCACATCGCAAAACGATATCCTGCCGTCACGAGTGCTAGGGTAATTAAAATTTCCACATGATAATTGTCGATCGATTTGAGAAGCCGGTAGCAGATGTAGCCGAGGATTCCCCCGATCAGTAATCCGCCGCCCGCCTCCTTGACAAACAGCATCGCGATATCCGACGCCTCATGTCCCCCGTCACCATGCGCACCCACTCCTGCGATACCAAGCAGAGCGAGGTAAACAACCACCCCGACGCCATCGTTAAACAAAGACTCACCCGTGATTTTAGTTTCCAAGGACTTCGGAGCCCCAGCCGTTTTGAGAATCCCTAACACAGCTACGGGATCAGTAGGAGAAATCAGAGCACCAAATACGAGACACCAGATCCATGGTAGATTGATACCAAATGCTTGAAAGAGGTAATACGATGCCGCCCCGATCAGAAAAGTCGAGAGCACAACGCCCACACTCGCCATGATGCTCACAATGCGGCCCTGCTTCTTGAGTTCGTTCAAGTTGACATGCAAAGCACCAGCAAAAAGAAGATAACTCAGCATGCCATTCATCAGCGCATCATTAAAATCGATACCCTCGACAAAGGATTCTATCGACTCGGTAAGACCTGGTGAGAACTGTCCCACCCCGATCAACACCAAACTCATGACAAGACTGATGAGCATAATACCAATGGTAGTTGGCAGCTTAATCCAGCGATGGTTCACGTAGGAAAAAAGTGCAGCCAGAGTCAGGAGAATTGCAGAAATATCGAGAAGTTCCATAGGGAGTGATAGTGGTGGCCCATTCACTGGGATACCAGCATCATGCAGAGTCAATTGCTGACGGCAAGGACTTGCCGTTCTTTTCTCACATTCTATTCAGGCGGACACATCTTCCGTAGATGCTTGATGCCCCAGTGCTCGTCTTTAAGGAAGGCTATCAAACGAAATAATCAGCGTCCCAACTTCTCAGTATACCGGACTTTAGGTTTCCCCGTGGCCTGATCGATCTCGTTGGTGGTAAACCATTCTGCCTTGGCTTGGCCTCCTGAAACCGTGATACCTAGAAAACCACCCTTCTTGCTGAAGTAGCGATGATATTTAGCATCCTCTCCGGGATTGCCGCCATACTTGTGCTGGTCATTGATCGGGCCGCAGCCCATTTCAATGACTCCTGTTTTGGGGTCCTTTGAGCAATATTGCCAATGACGATCACCACAGATCACATAGGTATTCTTCTGTTTGCCAATAAAATCACGTAGCTCTTGCCCTTCGTGATCGAAGGCTTTGTTAGCGTGGTTGTCTGCCTTCCCTTTTTTATCAGGACCAACGATAGGGCCGGGCGTAATCAGGAATTTATAAGTGGCGTCAGACTCGGCCATCGTTTTCTTCAGCCACTCCTTCTGCTCTTTTCCAAGAATGGTTTTTGATGGGCCATCCTTCATCCTGTTCGCTGATCGGAAATCTCGGTTCTCCGTCATCCAGATTTGGACATCGCGCCCCCATCGAACGGTTCGGTATGTCTTTTCACCCATTGGAACTTGCTCACGGAAAATCGCCAATCCTTGATTGAATGTTAGATCTCCATACTTCTGTCCCGGCCATGAGTCATTCTTCAGGGTATCATGGTCGTCCTTCATGAAGTAGGAGCTCACGTAGCGGTGAAACTTCTGATTGTGTCCGTAGGAAAACATCAGGTTCCACTTGGCTCGTGCTTGCGCTTCATTTTTACATAAAGGAGCTTTGTCGTAGTAGAGAATATCGCCGGTGTGGACAAAGAAATCAGGCTTAAACTCCAGCATCTGCTTGTAAGCGACATGCCCTTCAGCTCCAGAGTCGATGCTACGAACCGCCTGGCAGGTCGTTACAACAAATCGGACGGGCACAGCCTGAATACTTGTTGGCGCGGTCTTAAAGGCACCGGACATGGTAGCTGAAATTTCCTTACTTCCAACCTTTCGAGCTTCGACAACAAATTCGTAACGAAAGTTCGGCATAAGAAGATCAAGATTGAACTGATGGGTAAAATCCCCCTTAGCCGAAATCGCCACCCAAGGCGTGGTGAGCTTATCAGACTTATCCGCTTTCCCCCAATAACGAACCCGAGCTTCACCCTTCATTCCGGCGACCACACCTGTCGGCATGTCATCTATGTCCTTCGCTTTAGCATCAAGCCCTTCGGTAAAAATAGGAAGGCGTTTGAAATCAGCGGCCTTCTCTTTTGATAGACGAACCCACACGATGGCAGAGTCCTGATCGACCTCCCCCACCTTGATACCACTGGCGAAGTAGGGCCCTTCACCGAAAGCGCAAACAGCGGAAATTAATAGCAGTAGAGAGAAACGAAAACCAAGCATCTTGAACATTATATAAGGTTAATAGCTGCGTGCCTATTTGACAGCTTTCTCTTTCTTGTTCTTTTTACCCTTATTCTTCTTTTCCTTCTTCGGAGCTTTTGAAGCTACGGGATTATCGATATCTAGGGTATCGCCCATTTCTTTCTGTAGTACTTTAAACTCGTCTTTGAGCTCTTTGAGTTTGGCTGCATACTCGGGCTTACCTGCCAGATCGTTCATCTCGTCGGGGTCTTTAGCCGTATTGAAAAGTCGAAGCACTTGCGCCTTAGGATAGGAAATCATCTTCCAGTCACCTTTGGCAATCATACGTTGTGAGTTGACGTATTTTCCATAAATACGCTCATATTGGACCTTCTTAGATCCTTTGATCAGGGGCATCAGACTATTAAATTCCACTTGGGCAGGTTTCTCGATTTTCGCGAGATCCAAGGTCGTTGCCATGGCATCCTGAAGGTAGATTGGCATTTCAAATTTGCTGCCAGGCTTGATGCCAGGTCCTGTAATCATAAATGGAACACGCATGCTGTGGTCATACATATTCTGTTTTCCTAGCAGTCCATGATGACCGCAGGCGAGTCCATGGTCGGCAGTGAAGATGATATAAGTATTATCAGCTTTGCCCGTTGCTTCCAGAGCTTCAATAATCCGCCCAATCTGTGCATCCATGTGGGTGATGATCGCAAAGTATTCCTGACGGTGCACCTTGACCGCAAATTCGGTCCTTGGAAATGGCGCCAACTTTTCGTCACGCAATCCAGGTCCACAACCCATGGCATCCTTGTGTGGATACAGATTAAGGTAGTTCTTGGGAACCTTGATCTTATCGAGAGGATACATATCGATGTATTCCTTAGGCGACTGACGAGGATCATGTGAGGCATTAAAGGCGAGATACATGAAGAACGGCTTGTCATCTTTCTTCGCTTGATTCAGGAAATCAACTCCATGGTTAGCGACGACTTCACTCCAATGAGTACCCCCTGCCCAGAATCCGCCCTGCCTTTTATCCCATGGCTTCCAGCCGGTTTCATAATCTTCCTTACTCTTGGGTCGATTGTATCCTGAGCCTTTTGGCATACCACCGCGGGCGTCTTTAACGACATCAAATTTGGGTGCCCCAGGTACGTGCCACTTGCCGGTCATGTAAGTTGAGTAGCCACCACCTTTCATCATCTCCGACCAATGGGGTTTATCCTTAATAGTAGCTTGGGCTCGGTTCACAAAAGCACCACTGTTAAGCATCGCTCTGCTCGCCACACAGACGGCGCCATTCCATGCACCCATGTTGTAGGCCTGAGAGAAGGTGGCTCCGTTTTTGACAAGGCGGTCGAGATTAGGCGTTTTGCAATCGGTTAGACCATAAGCGCCAATGCTTTCAAAGGTCATATCATCGGCAAAGACAAAGAGGATATTTGGTTTTTCCGCCGCTGTAGCGGAAGAGAAAATCATCAGGGAGGTAAATAGCGTGGCGGCTAGTGTTTTCATAAATGGATTGGGGGATTGGGACGAGTTTAGTTTGAGACGTATTCTTAGTAGCAAAATACGATCAGCATACCACCTTCTTTCCTAATAACGGCTCGATTGCATCATCTAGTTACTTGGTTTTTCTCTTATGAGATAGAAACCACTTATAGAGTTCTGGATTAGAATAGGTCTTACTCCAGGAGTTGTGCCCAACGCCAGGGTAGACGGTGAATTTTACGTTCCCCTTGGCGGCTTTGATCGCATCGACCATTATTTGTGATGCTTGGATATTTACAACATTATCGGCATCCCCATGAAAAACCCAGAAAGGGAGTTTTCCATACTTGGATGCATCTTTCGGGTTTCCGCCTCCACAAATGGGGGCTACGGCGGCAAATTCCCTTGGCTTTTCCGCCGCCCAGTTCCATGAGCCAAATCCTCCCATACTCAAACCGGTGAGGTAAATACGATCCTCGTCCACGTGGCAGGTTTTTTTCACATAATCGAGCAACAAGGAAAGGTCCTTGGGATTCCACCATCCCTTACCTTGTTCATCTTTCAAACATTGTGGCGAGACCATGACAAACGGAAAATCTTTCTCTTTCTCCGCAATTTTCGGAGGGCCGTGTTTCTTAACATCTTTAATGTTGTCGCCCCGCTCTCCCTTGCCGTGAAGAAATATAATAAGTGGGCTATTGTTCTCCTCTGAATTTCCTTTGGGCGTAAACAGCAGAAACTCATCATTCAAACACTTGGTTTTCTGATGTATTTTCTTGGGTAGAATCATAACTTTGTTTGTGAGTCCCTGCGCGATAAGTGGAGCCGTTAGAGTAATGAGAATGAGTGTAATCAATTTCATGATAAATAGTTATTTGTTTTGTTTAGATTGTTTCTTTTTCTTGCTACGGCCACGGCCTTGATGGTTTTTGGCGTCAAGTTCGGTTGCCTGCCCCAGATCTCCTTGCGATTTCATCCACGCATCCAACTCGATCCGCAATGCCTTGATCACCTGAGCATTCTCGGGATTACTTGCAATGTTAGTCTGTTCAAGTGGATCTTTTCCCAAGTCGTAAAGCTCGATAGCGGGGCGGTGTTTGAAGCGTTTCACCAGAGCGATAGCACCAGCATCTCCGCCAGTCGCTTTCTTTTCCCACGAGATAAAAATATCTTCTTTCATAAACACATTCCTAAACTCGATCTCGGGGGTGAGGTTGACAATCAGCTTGTGAGTTTTCGATCTTACAGAGCGAATTCCGTAATGGCCTGATCCATTATTAATACCCCGAGTTGTCATGATTCCATAGACATGGTCTTTATGAGTCTTTGTTTTTCCCTGAAGCACACCGAGCATACTCTTTCCATCAAGAGGCTTCAGAGTCCCCCCCCCTGCTACCTCAATAAACGTGGGGGTGATATCGACGTATTCGACCATGGCAGATGACAAGCTACCTGCTTTGATCTTACCGGGCCACCGACAGATCATCGCACTTTGCAAACCGGCATCGTAGCAAGTCCACTTTGCAAAGGGGAATGAACTCCCCTGTTCACTGGTAACCATGACGAGGGTGTTATCGACTAAACCATGCTTTTCTAACAACTCCATAATCTGCCCCACTTGGCTATCGTAATAGGTGATTTCAGCAAGGTATTTGGAAAATGCCTTTCGCGTCTCGGCTGTATCCACGAAGCAGGAAGGCAGCTTAACCTTATCGGCGGGGTAGCGGGAAGCATCCCCCTTGTTCCATGGACTGTGTGGCTCATTAGAGCAGGCAAACAAACAGAATGGCGTGCCTGCCGCCTTCGACTCCACCATGAGATTTTCGATGACTTTCATGTCGGGGTTCTTCGCTCCCGAGTATTCAAACGGAAAAACGCTCTTGGGTGCGACATGATTTTTCCCTGATAAAGCGACACGATACCCAAGTGGCTTCAGGTAGTGCACAATGCTCTTGGTTCCAGCTTTGGCGAATGTGTGATTCGGGTAGGCTCCAGACTTCACCGGATAGAGCCCCGTATAGATATTGTGTCGGGTAGGCGAACACATGGGAACCGCTTGGAAACAACGGGTCATCCGCACCCCCTGCTTGGCGAGTTTGTTCATGTTTGGCGTGAGGGCCTGTCCTCCGTAGCAACCGAGATCATGGTGGGTCAGGTCATCCGCCATGATGTAGACAATGTTTGGTTTACTTTCCGTATCATCAGCGCTGGCAAATGATCCAAGTGACAAAGCGGCAACAAGCATCAAGATTAACAACATAAAGAAGGATCGTTGAGCTTGCATAAGCAATACTCTAGAGCATCTACCATCTCGAACCATCACAAAAATTCTACTTCTAGTCTCAACTTAAACCGGCTCGACGAACTCTATTTACAAACTGTAACGCGCCACTATTATTCTATCATATTATGAAACGTCATATCCTATTTATGTATTTCCTGAGTTTGTTAACCCCCGTTTCCATCATGGCTCAAGAGGGTGTAAATTTGGAAAAATACCGGGTTCAATCTTCCAAAAAATGGGAATCTGAAGTTGCGAAACTTGAAGCTCTCGATCAATCAGAACAACACCCCGCCAACAGCATTCTCTTCATCGGCAGCTCAAGTATTCGAAAATGGAACGAGATCGCCAGCGACATGGCCCCCTATCATCCGATCCGACGTGGCTTCGGAGGATCCAAGTGGTCTGATCAGGCTGTGTTTGCAGATCGTCTAATTAAGCCGCACAAGTTCCGTGCGCTGGTATGTTTTGTAGCCAACGACATCACGGGAAAGAATGATGACAAGTCACCGGAGGAAGTCGTTGCCCTCTTTTCCTCCGTTTGGAACAAGGCGCGTGCACACCAACCGGGCGCACCCATTTTCTATATCGCTGTGACACCCACCCAAGCTCGTATTGCGGCTTGGCCAAAAACCAAGGCAGCCAACTCAGCGATTCGAAAGTTCTGTGCAAACAAGCCTAACACTTACTTCATCGGAACGGAAAGTATCTATCTAGATGCACAGGGAAAACCGCGCACCGAATTATTTATGGCCGACAAACTTCACCTCAACCGAGATGGATACATCCGCTGGGCTGCAGCGATCAAATCACAGCTCGACACGGCCCTCAACGGAGCCGGAAAATAAATGACATCAACGAGCAGCAACAAAACCCTTCATTATTTCAAGGTTGGTTCCCCCTTGAGAAACCCAAGCGATGCGAGAAACTTATCTGCTTCGATGACGGTTTCCTTGAATTTGGCTTTATTAAAGAACCCATGGGGTTGGCCATCGTAAAGGTGCAGGTCACTACGAACACCTGCTGTCTTCATTAGTTTTTGATACTCCTTAGCTGTTGCAACGGGAATCAGGCTGTCTTTGGTTCCAAGAAAAACGATTGTTGGAGGAGTGGTCTTGCTGATGTTATGCATCGGGGAAATTTGCTTCCAGTAGTCCTTCACCCGACTATGGCCGTATCCCTTTGGACCGTTGTCGTAGACTGGATTAAAGAGAACCAAGGCATTCGGTATGCAACTTACATCAGCGCCCTCAGCCTTTTCATTCAGCCCCTTCACGGTGCCCGTGGTCGCTGCAACATGACCACCAGCCGAGCCACCACCAGCAGCTAGTTTATCAGGATCAATACCCAATTCCTTGGCATGTGAACGGATCCAACGGACAGCGGATTTTCCATCCATGACACATTCCTTGGGCGTTGTTTTATGGGTGCTTTTAATGCGATATTCGGCAGAGATGGCCACCATCCCTCGTGATGCCAAATATTCACTATGAGGGTAAAACTGCTTGGGACTTCCGCCATTCCAACCACCTCCGAAAAAGAATACGATTGCCGGAGTTTTATCCGTCGCTTTGTGGCCTTTAGGATTAAATATGTGAAGCTTCAGTTCGATATTACCCACCTTCTTGTAGATAATTTTTTTATTCGGCTCTGGAGCAGCACTGGCAACAAATGACAGGAGGAATAGGCAGGCGAGCCAGATCAGTGAATGTTTCATAGGACTAATTACTGTCCTTGGGAGCCTAATCTGTCGAGGTCTGTTTACCTGTTTTCATTAATGGATGACCGAGATTAATTAAAATGAGACTTCCTTGCCGAGAACTCCAACCTCGACATCGCCGTCATGGACTTCGCGGAGGGCTTCGCAGAAGGCTTCGGAGCGGGTTTGTTCGCCGTGGATGAGCCAAACTTTTTGCCTTGGCCCTGTCATCGCTTGGAAATAATCGAGAAGTTCTGAGTGATCGGCATGGCCGGAGAAGGAATCCATAATCTCGACTTGGGCATTGAGTTTGTAGGTGTCACCAAAGATTCTCACTTCAGGGTTTTTGTGACGGATTTTCCATCCGAGGGTATTCTGGGCGCAGTAGCCGACAAATAGGATCGTATTGTTTGGGTTTTCAATACCGTTTTTCAAGTGATGCAGAATACGCCCAGCTTCACACATACCAGATGCGGAAATAATGATCCCTTGTTTCTTACTATTGTTGAGTTCCTTGGACTTGGACACGGCGCGAATCAAAGTTAGTCCTTCGAAGCCAAAGGGATCACGTTTTTCGTATAGAAAATCGTTTACCTCTTTGTTAAAACACTCGGGGTGGAGTCGAAAAATCTCCGTTGCATTCACAGCGAGTGGGCTATCTACAAAGACGGGAACCTCAGGGATGCGCCCATCTTCAAAGAGCTGGTGCAGGACGTAGAGAATCTGTTGAGTACGCTCGACGGCGAAACATGGGATGATGATTTTCCCACCTCGCTTAATGGCTTTGCTGAGAATTTCAGCAATACGATCATCCGCGCCGGTGCCTAGCTCGTGCTCGCGGCCGCCATACGTGCTCTCCATAAGAAGAAAATCGATGTCTTTGACAGCCACAGGATCATTAAGAATATCATTACCACCTCTGCCGACATCACCAGAGAAGAGTAACCGCTTCTTTTTACCATCTTCTTCATCATCAATTTCTAGCAGAATTTGCGCACTTCCAAGAATGTGCCCTGCATCAAAAAATCGAATGGTCACACCAGGCGCAACCATCATCGGTCGATCGTAACCGACGTTCACAAATTGCTTCAAACACTTCTCAGAATCACGCTTGGAGTAGAGTGGCTCAATGAGTGGTTTATTCTTTTTCTTGAGGCGTTTATTGAGCCATTTGGCATCGCTCTCTTGGATATGTGCGCTATCGGCAAGCATGATCTGGCAAAGGTCACGCGTGGCGAAAGTAGCGTAGATATTCCCCTCAAATCCCTTTGAGCAAAGATTAGGTAAATTCCCAGAGTGATCGATATGGGCGTGAGACAGGACAACGCTATCGATAGATGACGGATCAAAGTGCGGGAAGCAGCAGTTGATCTCGTGGGTGTCACTCCGCCGACCCTGATAGAGCCCACAGTCGAGCAAAATACGTTTCCCATTTACCTCCAGAAGATGCTGGGATCCTGTTGTAGTACCAGCTGCGCCGCAAAACTTTAATTTCATGCTGCCACTAGACAACACAATTCTGCAGGACGCAAGGAGGGAGGTGATTTTCAGTCACTGAGGCGCTCTTAGCTTAGCGCTTAAACGGCCAGATTGACTTGATTGCGCGGGAAACTACGCTTCCGCTAGTGTCTGCCTCTCGCTCTGCATCGAGAATTTGAGCGTAGCGGATCAATCCGACAGCGGTAGAATACTGGGGAGCGCGAAAGTTGGCGTGTACGCCGCTGATGTTTGATTGCTCGGCCTGATAGATAGGCAGGTCAAAAATATCGTTAGCTAGCTCGCTGAAGCCGCGCATACGACTCGTTCCACCGGTTAGAAAAACACCAGCACCGATTCCGTGTTGGGCGTTTTTAGGCAGTCGATCGAGAATCAAGTAGAGCGTCTCCTCGAGTCGACCATGGATAATGGCATTGAGTAGCGAACGTTTGAGTTCGGATTCCACTAGGCCTTGGTCATCGAGAACTTTGACGTTACCGATGCCACGTGCAGGATCACCTGAGGCATCGCCTTCAGTTTTTTTCAATTCCTCGGCACGGCTTAGCGGGATGTGTGTGATCAGGTGGATGTCGTTGGTGATGTGATCGCCACCTACTGGGATACTGCCTGATGCTGCGATGGCACCTTTGAGATAGAGTACATAGTCAGTGGTTCCTCCTCCGATATCGATCACGAGCGCACCGGCGTCTTTCTGTTCCCGCTCTAAAGCAACCTGGGCTGTGGCGATGGGGGCAAATACGACATCATCAACTTCGAGAGGAATTTCTCGGACACACTTTATACTATTTTGGATCCGTGTGCGAATGCCGTGAACGATATGAAAATCAACTTCCAACGAGCGGCCCAACAACCCAACCGGGCTTACGGTGTGCTCATGTTTATCGAGTCGGTAGTGACGGATGAAATTGTGTAGGTAAACGTGATCGCCGGGAATCGCCAGATCGCGGGCAATTTCTGTGGCCTCATCCATGTGCCCCTCATGAACCTCGTCCTCTTCATCGGGCAGACGATAGGTTCCTCGATTATTGACGCCTTCGATGTGCGAACCAGTCACAGCAAGAAGCACGCTACTAATATCGACGTCACAGACATCCTCTGCTTTCAGCAAAGCATCTTTTAAGCCCGCACGGGCCTGGGGGTAATCGGTGATCTCCCCTTTTCTGACTCCGGCGCTCCGAGTCTCTCCGACGCCGAGGATTTTCACCGAGCCGTCAGGCTTCACTTCGCCAACCACCATGCATGTCTTGGTGGTTCCGATTTCGAGTCCTACGTGTATTTTTGACTTGGCCATGGGAATTAGGAAACTGGGAAGCTGGGAAGCTGGGAATGGGAAATGGGGGGAGCCGCCTTGGGGGCGGGGGGTTAGTTACGATCGAGAATCGATTGGATTTCACGTTCGTGTGGATTTACTAAAAGTGGTTTACGCTTGGGTTTGACCAAGACAGGACCACCTTCAAATTTTACGGGAATGTTTTTGCTGGGGATGAGGTTGATATGCACCACATCGCGACGAGTTTTCAAGGTATGTTCGCGGACGGATATAAAATCATTAAGTTGGCGCTCGTGGTCATACATACCAAATACAGCACGTGAGCCGTCGTTGCAAATCGCGTCCATGGAATAGTCATTTACTAATACTAGGCGCTCAGGAAGCCATTCAGCTCTTACATTGCCAGCAGAGAAAGTTTTTACCAAGTGAAGTGCGCGAACCACCTCGGGGTGTTTCATTTTACTACCATGCTGGAAGGCGTCGCTTTTTGCGCCTTTGACAACGATGACCGGAAGGTCTCTAGCCGCGGTCCAGAGAGCTCCTTCACATGGAAATGTAATCCCTCCGGCATCTGCAAGTATCCCGCCATTACGTCGGCCAGGGAAGCCAAGGGTTTCACACTCGATCCATACGACAGGAACACGCTCGATGACTTTAATCTTCAAAGTGCCAGGCAATCGACGTTCGACATCGCAGTCGATCACCTCAGGCAGCCCCTGCAGCGCATCACGGACATCGCTAGTATCGATCGCAAAAACACTGGCGTCCAAATCAATTCCCGCGATTTCCACCACACGCGTGTGATCGAGGTGACCATTGGTCTGTAGGTCAATCTCCTGCAGTCGGTATTTTTCATTGCCCAAAAAGAGATGTTGAATCCCTTTGTAGCCACCAACACCTATCAGCGTGAGCAGTGCGAGCAGGATAAAGTATTTTATGCCCTTACCCATTCCACTCATCACCTGAAACATCACAATACGAGGTGAGCTCACCTTGATATGGAGTTTCTGAAGGTCCCCGCCCTTGCCTACATTACGCGGCGAGCGGGTGGTTTTTCTACGAGGTTTGAATCGGGGCATGATATTATCCTAACTACGATGGGTGAGTGAGAGGTCTGCGATTTTTTCACATAAGGGCCCGAAGTCATACCCCGCGACTTTCGCCGCCTTGGGAAGCAAACTACTGGCGGTCATACCGGGGATGGTATTGGCTTCGAGCACATAGGGGTTTCCTTCTTTATCCAATAAAACATCCACCCGGGAGTAGATTTCTACTCCGAGGGCGCAGTGGGCAGCGAGGGCCGCATCCTGAACGGCTACGGTGGTCGCTTCGTCCAACTCAGCTGGGCAGTAGTAGTCCGTCCCTCCGTCACCAGACATCCAGGGATATTTGTTTTTCATATCGTAAAAGCCATCACGTGGCGCGATATGAACGATGGGGAGAGCCACACCGTCTAACACACCAACAGTAAGTTCCAAACCATCGACGTATTGCTCGACCAATACTTCGTCTCCATACTTGGCAGCATCTTCCATAGCGACCATAGCCTCGGCTTCATTATGCACAATATGCACGCCAACGCTGGACCCTTCACGGGGTGGTTTAACGACATAAGGGAGTGGCATTTCGGGAAGTTTGACTCCATCCGAACAGTTGATAATTTCCGAGGCTGGCGTTGGCACGTTATGAGCGACAAAGATTTCTTTACTGGCCACTTTATCGAACGCGACCTGACTGCTCTCTATACCAGCTCCGGTGTAGGGCATCTTCATTTCCTCGAGAATGGTTTGTAATTCACCGTCTTCTCCAAAGGTTCCGTGGATGGCATTAAAACAGAGGCCTGTGCCTTCGGGGAGATCAATTGTCTTACCAGCGACATCAACAGAAACCGCATTGAGAGCCTCGCCCTTGAGAGCTTCTAGCACCGCATTTCCAGACGCCAGAGAAACCTCTCGTTCTGAGCCAGGGCCACCCATGAGGACGGCGATGAGTAAGTTGTTATCCATATTTATTCGGGGTTAAAATGTATATTCATCTTCACCGATGATCTGAACTTCGGTTTCCATGATGATGTCGCGTTTGGACTTTGCTTCGCGGCGGATTTGATCAATCAGGCCAAGCACATCGGCGGCGCTTGCCTTGCCGCGATTAACAATAAAGTTTCCATGCTCGGTGGATACCTGTGCCTTTCCGAAAGATGCGTCCTTCAAGCCAAGTTCATCGACTAACTTGCCCGCTGTAATCCCCTCTGGATTTTTAAAAATGCAACCGGCACTGGCAGCGATCGGCTGGGACGTTCGGCGTTTCTGTTTAGACTCCTGCATACGCTGTTCGATCAGTTCAGGACTGGCGGGTTCGGCTTGAAACTTGGCAGCAAGGGCGTAGTTCTGGCGAAGTTCCGGCACATTCCTATAATGAGCGGTGATTTCCTCGCGTGTTCGTTCACGCACCTGACCATCGTCGTCGAGGAAGGTGACCGAGATAACCTGATCAAATGTTTCCGTGCCCATGGCTCCGGCATTCATCCGAAGACCACCACCGACATTTCCGGGAATGCCCTCCATCCATTCCATACCAGTCAGGCCATGGGAGGCAGCGACACTGGCTACTTTTTTAAAGCGGGCACCTGCACCTGCGGTGATCACATCACCATCGACATGCACATCAGAAAACTCACCACCTGTGGGATGGAGAACGGCGCCGCGGATCCCTCCATCACGCACTAACATGTTAGAACCCCGACCAATGATACGCTGCGGGATACCTCGTACGCGACAGTAACTAACCAGTTTTGAAAAGGCATCAAACGTATGAGGTTCCACCCAGAACTGTGCGGGGCCACCACAAAGAATGGTGGTATGTTGCCTCATCGGCTCGTAGAGATTTGCTTTTGCTTTTGCACCCCCATCGGCACAGTAGCTAAGCATTTCCTCAAGCACCCTCATATCGCGCGCGATTTTGGTGCCAATCTCATGCACGTTTCCTGCACCCAGCGTGATGAGTAAATCCCCTGGCTTAAGGCCACTGCCTACAGCGTGGTGGCCATTCTTTATCGGACCCACCACCTCGGCGCGGGTATCTCCGTTCGCTTTGACGGCATCGACAATGGTCTGAGCCGTGACCCCTTCAATAGGTAATTCACTAGCAGGATAGATATCGGTGACAAAAACACGGTCAGCGGCTTGAAGAGCTATGCCGAAATCGTTGGCCAGCTTCTGGGTCCTACTATAACGGTGCGGTTGAAAAACAACCACGAGGCGCTCCGGATTGAGTGAACGGGCGGTTTGTAGGGTTGCGGCCACCTCGGTGGGATGATGACCATAGTCGTCAATGATACGGAGTTTCGGGGAGAGGTATTTGTTTTCAAACCTCCTCCTAGCACCTGCAAAAGTGCCCAAGGCACGGGCAACAAGTTGGAAATCGACCTCTCCAGTATCCGCAACAGCAATTGCGGCCAGTGCGTTAAGAACATTGTGTCGGCCTGGGATACCAAGCTCGACCCGGCCTAACATCTCACCTCGTTTGGTGACATCGAAAGCAACCGTGCCTCCGGTCTCGTGAATATCGCTGGCGGTGAAATCAGCATTTTCCCAACCGTAGGAAACCGCACCATCACGGCACGAACAGAGCTCAGCGGCGACGGGACAACCGGCGAAGTAGATCTTATTTCCGCGTGTCTGATCCAGTAAGGTGGTGAAAACTTCTTTGATGTGATCAATGCCGCTGTAGAAATCCAGATGTTCTTCCTCGATGTTGAGGATCACAGCGTGTTGCGGTTTGTAGAGGGCGAGCGTGCCATCACTTTCGTCCCCTTCTGCAACCATCAGTTCGCAGTCTTCCTCCCAGTGGGCGTTGGCACCTAAGACGGGGATTTCCGCACCCACGTAATGGCATAGCATCATGCCTCCACGCCGCAGCACATGGGCACACATCGCGGAGGTGGTTGTTTTACCATGAGTTCCTGAAATGATGACACCTTGTCGGGTATGGAGAATTGCAGCCAAGCACTCGGCCCGACGTATACACGGGATTCCTTGCTCCCTCGCCTCGGCCCGCGCGACGTTTTCCTCCCGGATTGCGGATGAATAAACAACCACATCCGCACCGTGGACTTCATCAGCTCGGTGAGGGCTTGAAAATGTAAGACCGAGCCCCTGCATACGCTGAGTCTCACCGCTGGTAACCATATCGGATCCGCTGACGCGGTGGCCCATTCCTATCAACAGCAGCGCCAGACCACTCATACCGGAACCGGCCACACCGATGAGGTGCACCTTCACCGGGTTGTCCCGGTCGGTTAGTCGTTTGCTTAATTCATCGATCTTCATTCTATCAAATTTTCTAGGCGCTTTTTATCCCGTCATTACGTCCACGGAGATTTCGTCGCAAATTTTAGCGGCAGCATCGCGCACGGCAAGTGCATCCGCCTGTGCTGACATACCTTTCCATATTTCTTCATCCTCGAGCATTCTGGTGAGGTCGACGACTAGTTCGCCGGCGTCGAGGTCGGCCTCATGTCGCATCACAGCGGCACCAGCTTCCTCAAACACCTTGGCGTTGACCGTCTGGTGATCATCGGCTGCGTATGGATAGGGAACGAGGATCGAGGGCATCGCGACGTAGGACAGCTCCGTCATACTCGAGGCACCGGATCGGCAAACCGAAACATCACAAGCCGCGTAGGCCGATGCCATGTCGTCGCAGAAGGAAAGCACGTGGTAGCCGTCTCGACCTGTGGCCAATTCCTTGACCCGATCGTAGTCAATCGAGCCTGTAATATGGAGAAACTGGAGACCGGGCATCGCTTTGGCAGCCTCGACTACGAGAGTGTTGAGTTGTTTGGCGCCCTGACTACCGCCCATGACCAGAACGGCACGACCTTTGGCAGCAAGTCCATATTTTGCCCGCGCTTCGGGTTGCTCAGGTAACACGGCCAGTTCTTTACGGACAGGTGTGCCAGTGGCCACGACATCTAATTTTGGAAAATACTTAGCTGCGGCTTCGAGACCGATCAGAACCTTCCGACACCACCGTGCGGTGAGTCGGTTGGCTTTTCCAGGCAGGGCGTTGGAATCGTGCACATAGGTCATCAGACCCATTCTCTTACCAGCAAGCACTGGAGGCAAGGAGGTGAAACCACCCATACCAAGCACGGCATCACACTTGTGTTCGGCGAGAATCTTCCGGCACTGGCGCACGGTGCTCCAGAGTTTAAACAAGAAGGGAATCATCTTAGGCGACAGAGTGGCTGGCTTGGCAATCGCGGGCACCGTCTGGAAAGCGAGATCGCCGTATTTTTTTGACGCCTGAGCATCCACTTTTTTCTCGGAAATCAATAGCAGAACAGTATGCCCACGCTTCTCCAGCTCTTCAGCCACAGCAATACCCGGGAACAAGTGCCCCCCTGTGCCTCCACAGGCGATTAATACATTCATTTTCTTAGGCATCTTCTCGTGGAATATTGTTGTCGGATCGTCAGAGCTATCAGCGCCCAGCAATCTCTGGCGTAGTATGGGGAAAAGCCTAGCTTACAGCAATGCTTAATATACCCAAAATACCAAGAAACCCGTGATTTTCTTGCATTTTCCACCACATCCATGCCTTCTCTCGGCTACGTAAGCTCACCACTTGCGGAATTGCTCGTCGCGTGTAAGACTCATCCATCATGAAAAAGGCCCTCATTTTCCTCGTTATCATTCTCGTCGGTGGCGGTTGGACCGCCAATAAATTCCTCAAACGCTCCAACAAAAGCAGTGAGGAAAAAGACCGCATCCTCGAACTCGCGACCAATTACAACGATGAGGCGAAGATTTTTCTAACTAAGCACATAAAACAGCACCACGATGAGGCCTTCGCGGACTCCTATCGCATGTGGAAACTCTCCCCCGTGTCAGAGCTCGATCTAGCGTCTCACTACGATGAGCAGGTTTACTACCGCGCCCTTGAAAAAATCATCACTGAGGCAACCGAAAAACAAGGTCAGGCAGATTCCTACACCGCCCTTCTGGATATGGGTCAATTTTATGGAGTTCCCGCTGAGAAAAAAACATCTGTGAGTAAGGTCAAAACTAAGGCTGTCACTCCCCCCACCAGCACGACTACCAAGCCGGAGGAGAAAAAGGAATCTCTGTTGAAGAAAAGCAAACTCGGCGAAAAGAGAACTATTCCTGGAGGACGACGACGCAACGATGACCGATAACCATCTTAGCGCAGAAAGCATTCTCGAGTTTCTAACCTCAGGCGACTGGAAGGTCACCTTCGCGGGGTCAGTCTCAGCCGCAGGATACAAAATTGCGCGTGCCAAACAGGTCACCCGCTGCGTGGCAGAACGACTCGATACCGGTGACGTCGAGATCATCGCATCCGTCATCGATAAATCGGGCCATCAGGATGAGACAACGATCGCACTCTGGCCCGAGGACGGCACACTACAGCTCGACACTTCTTGCACCTGCTCCTTAGGCAGCTGCTGTGAACATGCAGCCGCCGCGCTGGAACATCTCGCCCGTCCGGGTAGGATTGAAAAAGCCTTTGGCGAGCTCACTGAGGAGCCGGGAACGGAGACCCTTACTGACAAAATTGCGGTTAATATTCCCGCGTCACCTCCTTCAAAAATCCAATCCACTGCGACGTTTTTACTCCATATTCAAAGACGCCCAGCGGGGGATGACTCCGCATGGTTACCCGAGATATTTGCTAGTGCTCACGCCTGTTATGATGAAAATAAATACCCGCTCGATCCAGCGGGTAACATTGGAAAACCACGTGACCGAGCGGCGGAAATGACGGCACTCAACACCCTTTACGCCCTCGACCTTCTTCCTGGAGCCGAGGAACGGCCGGCTTCTCTGAAAAAGCTCTCCGCGCCGCCGGCCGAGGGCACCCTGTGGTCGCCTAACAAAAAGGAATGGCAGCCATCACTCTACTGGCAACGTTTCCACCACGAGGGCATCCCAGTACTCGAAAAACGTGGCTGGCACGTCACCATCGCTCATAATGCTGCCCCCAAACCGCTCAAGTTTAACGCCTCCAGCTGGCGGGCTGAATTCGTCGATGAAGGCAAAGGCTGGTTCAGCCTTTCTGCCGGATTTGAAATCGATGGCGAGCGTATGGACCTCCAGCCAATCCTTGCCACACTGGTGGAATACGACTTTCTCAAACTCACTGAGAACATGCCGGACGGGCAGGAGTTTCTTATTTTTCTGGCCGACGGCAGAGGCCTAACACTCCCGATCGGTCGCTTCCGCCGCATCCTCACCCACCTCGGCGAACTGGTGGATTTTAATTTTTCAGGGAAGAAGATCAAGTTGCACAAGGTCGAGGCTGCATCCGCGGTTGATGCCCTCTCTGAAGAAGACCCCAATTTCTCACTGCCACCCGAAATTGAGGCCCTTCAAAACTCCAAACTCCAAACTCCAAATGCCAAAGTTCCAGCTACGCTGAAAGCTACGCTTCGTAGTTACCAGAAGGAGGGCTATGAGTGGATGCAGTTTCTGGTGAACAACGGGCTTCACGGCATCCTTGCCGATGATATGGGGCTTGGAAAAACCATGCAGACGCTCACCCATGTGTTGGCTGAGAAGGAAAAGGGAAACACCCTGCCAAACCTTGTGATTGCACCCACTAGTGTCGTTGAAAACTGGCAGCGCGAAGCGGCTAAGTTTGCACCTTCACTGAAGATCACCATCTTGCAAGGACCTGATCGGCATCGGCGATTTAGCGAGCTTGCCGACACTGATATCGCGCTCACCTCCTACGCCTTGGTTCACCGGGATTTGGAGCTATTCACAGCCCAGCCATTCCACCTATTAGTCCTAGATGAAGCTCAACATATCAAAAACCCAGGGGCGCAAGTTTCACAGGCGGTTCGACAGCTTAACGCCCGCCACCGCGTCTGCCTTTCCGGCACACCTATCGAAAACCATCTCGGGGAACTCTGGAGCCTGTTTGATTTCCTGATGCCAGGATTATTAGGCGACTCTGCCACTTTCACTGAAACCTTCCGCACACCGATAGAAAAGGGCGGCAATCAGCAACGCGCCGACGCTCTGGCCACCAAGGTGGGGCCCTTAATCCTGCGCCGCACCAAGGATCAGGTAGCGACTGAACTTCCACCCAAAACGGAGATCCCCCACCTGATCGAACTCGGCACTGATGAGAAAGATCTTTACGAAACGGTGCGCTCGACCATGGATAAACACGTCCGCCAAGCCCTTGCCATTCGTGGCCAAGAAGCACAGATCGTCTTTCTCGATGCTCTTCTAAAACTACGCCAAATCTGCTGCCACCCGAGACTTGTAAATTCCAAGTTTCAAACTCCAAATACCAATAGCCAGGCATCCGCTAAGTTTGATTACTTGACGGACTTATTAGAAACGTTAAAGGGGGAAAACAGGAAGGTGTTACTCTTCTCTCAATTCACTTCAATGTTAGACATCATTGAAGACTATCTGATCGGGCAAGAAACAACCTACCTGAAGCTAACCGGTGCGAGTAAGAACCGACAGGACCTTGTGGAGAAATTTCAAGCAGGTGAGGCTGAGGTGTTCCTTATATCACTCAAAGCAGGAGGCACTGGACTAACACTCACCAATGCCGATACCGTGATTCACTATGATCCTTGGTGGAATCCAGCAGCTGAGAACCAAGCCACCGATCGAGCCTACCGCATCGGTCAGGACAAACCTGTTTTTGTTCACAAGCTGATCTGTAAGGGCACGGTTGAGCAGAGGATACAGAAGATGCAAAAGAAAAAGAGCGACATTTCAGATTCTATCCTTACCGCATCACTGAACCAACTAAAACTCGACGATGATGTGCTCACCAACCTGCTGGCACCTATCAATAGTTAATCATTTCATGGGAATAAAGCAAATGATGCACGTCATTCTGTAATTTCCGCGCTCTGCTTATTATTGCGGATAACACCACAATCACATTCCTCCTTTCCGCAGGAATATCATTGCAGGCCAAGTAATGATGTGGACTGGACTGTCCACGCCCCTTATCCCTTATAGCTTCGCAGCTGCAGCTACTTTCAATGCCTCAGCCTTGTCGCGCTCTGGTGCAGCACCACGGGCCTGGTCGGGTTTACCGCCTCCTTTGCCTCCGGCGATCGGCCCGAGTTCCTTGATGAGCTTTCCTGCCATCAGTCCATTTGATTGAGCTGTTTCCCCACAGAATGCTCCGAGGTGGAGGCGCTCTCCGTCATCGACAATTAAAAATGCCGCTCCGGCGAACTGCTTTTTTCTCAGTCCGTTCATTAACTCTTGCAGTAGATTAGCAGGACCTTCAAAAATTGCGGCAATGTTACCACCACTTTCAAGCAAAGTTACAAGTGCCTCGTCTGCCATGGCTGCAGCTGCGCCAGCTTGGGTTTTTTTGAGTTTTTTCTCAGCCGTGATTCCAGCTTCGCGTAGTGATTCGATGTGTTCGCCAAAGTGTTTGAAAGTGGCGTTGATCTGGTGGAAGTCACCTCCCTCAACGAGCAAAGCTCCCATGATGTGAGGGAAGTCAGAATGTTCCACAGACTCTTGGCCGATAGCTTTTAAGCCCTCGTTTGCCTTGTTTAGCTTAGATCTGAATTCCTTGCGCTGAACGTCACCTTTTTCAATTTCTTCACGCATCCAGTCCCAGGCTGCTTCGCCACAGACTGCTTCGATCCGACGAATACCGGAGGCGATGGCTCCTTCTGATTTGATTTTAAAAATGCCGACATCCTTGGTGTTACACACGTGGGCACCGCCGCAGAGTTCCATGGAGTAGCCGTCTAACTGACCAGCTTCACCACCCACTTGCACGACGCGAACAACGTCACCGTATTTATCGCCAAAGAATTGGGTGATGTCTTTGCGGCTTTGAATACCGGAGTGCTCGACTTCCATCCATGAGACGGTGTCGCCTGAGCCGATCCAGGAATTAACCTTCTCCTCGATGGCCTCGAGTTGATCGGCGGAAACGGCACCGGAGTTGAAGTCGAAGCGAAGTCGGTTCCGGCTGACTAACGAACCCTGCTGGGATGCGTCTTCGGATACGATTTCATGCAGCGCCAGATGCAGCAAGTGCGTAGCGGTGTGATGAGCTTCGATCGGCCGACGACGTGCTGTTTCCAGGCTGAGGGTGACGGTGTCGCCTACGATGATATTGGCAGAAATATCGATGATATGTGCGCGAGCGTCGCCGAGCTGTTGGACAGCGGCAACGTGAAAATCCTCACCCTCGTGTGTGAGCGTTCCCTGATCGCCTAACTGGCCACCCATTTCAACGTAGAATGGAGTCTTGTCCGTGATCACTAACAAGTGATCAGGCTGCTGGTGAATTTCAAGAACCTTGGCTTCGGTGATATCTTCTTCAAATCCTGTGAACTTAGTAGAAGCATTGGTAGCTATATCGGCAGCACGGATCAGTTCACGGGTATGTGCAGCGCGACCTTTTTCACGCTGCTCTTCCATGAGCTTTTCGAATTTGCCCATATCGACTTTCAATCCACGCTCAGCACAGAGCAGCTCGGTGAGATCGATGGGGAAACCAAAGGTGTCGTAGAGCTGGAAAGCAAAGGCACCGTCGAGTTCGCTAGCTCCTTCAGCAACTTCTTCCTCAAACTTGGCAAGGCCACGGTCGAGGGTTTCATTAAAACTGGTTTCCTCACGCTGGAGGTTATCTTTGATCGCCTGCTGGCGCTCCTTGAGCTCTGGAAAGACACCTGACATCTGGTCGACGAGGGTGTCGACGAGTTCAGTCATGAATGGAGTCTCTCCGGTGAAGCCAAGAGTCCGGCCGTAGCGCACGGCACGGCGAAGGATCCGACGGAGCACGTAGTTGCGTCCGCTATTTCCTAACAAAATCCCATCAGCCAGTGAAAACGAAAGGGTGCGGATGTGATCGGCGATGACGCGGAAGGCTATGGCTTCCTTGACTTCGTCTGAGATCGCCGACTTATCGGCATCAACAGACTCGGGGTAGATGTCGTTGTATTTCCTGCCGCTGAGCTCTTCTAGTTTGCGGAAGATCGGTTGGAAGGTGTCGGTGGCGTAATTGGTAGGTTTTTTGGAGAAATCCTTAAAGCCATTAGTTCCCTGCATGATGGAAACCGCGCGTTCGAAGCCTAGACCAGTATCGACGTGTTTGGCTGGGAGATCGCGGAATGATCCATCGGCTTCGGCATTGTATTGAATGAATACGAGGTTCCAGATCTCGATGCAGAGATCGGAGTCCATGTTGACGAGTTTGCCATCGGTATCGCCCTCGGGTGTGAGATCGACGTGAAGTTCCGAACACGGACCGCAGGGACCGGTTTCACCCATCATCCAGAAGTTGTCTTTGACGTTGCCGTTAACAATTTGCCTCTTTGGATCGAGACCTTTGCTTTCGTAAAGAGTTGCCCAAAAGTCGTATGCTTCCTGATCGAAGTGACCAGGGTCACCTTCGCTAGGCATGTAAACGGTGGCGTAAAGTCGGTCGGCGGGGAATCCCCAACGCTCAACAACAAGTTCCCATGCCCACTCGATGGCTTCCTTTTTAAAATAGTCACCAAATGACCAGTTACCGAGCATCTCGAACATGGTGTGGTGATAGGTATCGTAACCGACATCTTCGAGGTCGTTATGCTTACCTCCGGCTCGGATACACTTCTGAGTATCCGTCGCGCGTGGTGGCGAGTACGGAGCTTTTTCAGTACCAAGGAAGTAGGGCACAAACTGGTTCATGCCCGCGTTGGTAAACAGCAATCCAGGGCTCTGTGGCATCAGGGAAGCTGAGGGCACGATGGTGTGTTGTTTTTCCTTAAAGAAATCGAGGAAGCTTTGGCGGATTTCAGCAGCGGTCATTTTGTGAATAGTGAATGTGGAATCGTGAATGAATTCCACTGGAGCTGTGCTGATAAGGGAAGATCCTCCCCGAGTAAAGCCTCACTTAGGGTCACTTAAGGAGGACACAGAGTAGTTTAGCCCACTTTCCCGCCTCACGTTCGTAGCTGAAAAGGGGTGTTCGAGCCGTCACTTGCTCTTTGAGCAGGCCATAAAAGGCTGAATCCTTTGCACTCTTTTCGAGTATCTGCACAAGTGCCGTAAGATTATCGGATGGAAACAACCCCGCGTAATCCTCACCCAGAATTCCGATGTTGCCAGGAATCGCACTGGCAATCACAGGTAAGCCCATACTGACAGCCTCGCAAATGGCATTGGCTCCACCTTCTTGGATCGAGGTGTTCAGTAACAGACGCGCCCTCGACATCGCAACAAGCATTTCTTGGTGTGGCACGATGCCGTGCTTGATCAATCGAGACGGATCGTGCTCAGAAAAATCTCCATAGACATGAATGTTTAATACCTCTGAGATCATCCGCGAGGCATGTATCGCCAATGCGGGGTTTTTTTCTACCCGTGAGTTGCCCGCAATCACGATGGCAAAATCCTGGTCATCAGGCGTGTGCTCTAATCCCTCCGGCAGTGTTACACTCGGATGAATAACAACGCATTTATCATGGAATTCTTTGGGGACGGCTGCGAAAGAGGCATCGTGTAAAAGCACCAAGCTATCCGCCGTTTCCAAGCTCTTCCATGTAGGGGAACCCATAGCACGAGCATCAGGATGGTTAATATCTGTACCGGTAAGAATTACGACAACTCGGCTATCCTGGTTACGATCTTGATAATCCGCAATGGCTTGTGCGCTTTTCCGTGCGTTGAGCGCAATCAGGCACCGCGCATCAGCCCCTTGATACGCCTCCGTCTCCATCAAAACCCAGAAACCTTCTTTTCTCAGAATAGCGTCAAGTCGATCCGCAGTCACCGAGTTCCCCTGACTAGACTGTCTGGGAAAGGGTGAGTGAATCAAAACATCGATCATTATGGGGAACGCGTTAGCCGCCACGTCAGCATACCTATTCAAGCCATCGCGGGAATAAAATTGTTTCCAAAATTATATCATGGGCAGCCCTCTAAAACTCCATACAATATTGATTGCCCTCAACGATCACACAGGGCGATCACACCGAATGTACATGAAAAAAATCCTTTTGATTCTCGCTCTCGTCTCGCTCGTTCCATGTATCGCAGCTGATCGACTCAATATTCTGTGTATCACCTCCGAAGATAACGACTACGGCTGGCTCGGATGTTATGGTAATGCCGAAGCTCAAACACCACGTCTCGATGACCTCGCGTCCCATGGTGTTCTATTTAAACACGCTTATTCGAATGCTCCAGTTTGTGCCGTAGCCCGCTCCACCATTATTAACGGAGCCTTTGCTGTTACTCAAGGAACCCAGCATATGCGCAGTCGCCACCCGATATCATCCGACTACAAACCCTACACATCTTACCTCCGCAAACTCGGATACTACTGCACCAACCGATCTAAAACCGATTTCAACTTTGACGGTAACGACAAAGAAATTTGGGACGAATGCTCAAATAAAGCCCACTACAAGAGCCGCCCTGACGGTGCTCCGTTTTTTGCTATTTTCAACCTAAACGTTTCACATGAAAGTTCGTTGTTTGAATCGAGAATTAAAAATAATCGCGATCGAGGAACTATCCCTAAGACTCCACGCATCGATCCCGCCAAGGTCACCGTCCGCCCGTATCTACCGGATCTCCCCGAAATCAGATCTGACATCGCCATCTATCACGATACGATGACGGCACTCGATACCCAGATCGGGGGCCTGCTCGATGACCTGAAAAAGGCTGGGCTCGCCGATGACACCATCATCTTGTATTACGGCGATCATGGAGGCGTTACTCCTCGCGGAAAGCGCTACCTCAAAGACAGCGGCACCCACATCCCGATGCTGCTGCACGTGCCTAAAAAGTGGCAACACCTCTCCCCCTTCAAATCTGGCCAAAAGGTAGACGAGCCCGTTGCCTTTGTTGATCTCGCACCCACTCTACTTTCACTTGTAGGTAAGAAAAAGCCCAAGCAGATGCAAGGCAGAGCCTTCCTCGGCAGCCATCGGGTCGAACCGCCTAAGGACGATATGGTTTTCCTCTACGCGGATCGATTTGACGAAATTTACGGTATGCGCCGCGGCCTCACCGACGGGCGGTGGAAATACATTCGTCGCTTCACACCTCATCTATCAGCAGCCCCCTACAGCTACTATCAATTTAGCCAAGCAGGATGGCGCGCCTGGCAGCAAGCGTGGAAAGACGGCAAGCTGAAGGGTCGGCATAACGACATCTGGGAAGGCAACCAACCTACCGAAGAGCTCTTCGACCTCAAAGCAGATCCATGGGAGGTTAAGAACCTCGCCACTGATCCAGCCCATGCAAAACGACTCGCCAGTATGCAACAGCGTTTACGGGATAAAATGATCGAGGTCAAAGACTCAGGCATCATCCCTGAGCCCATGTTTGCGGAGCTTGCACCTGACAAACCTATATCCCCCTACCTGAGTTCACGTGCCGAAGACCTTCCTGCTCTGATTGATCTGGCATTTTGCGCCACAGATCGAGACATCAAACACCTTCCATTGTTTCTCGCTACACTCGACAAAAAAGACCCCGTAGCCCGCTACTGGGCTGCGCAGGGAATCCTGATCCTCGGTAAGCACGCGTCAAGTGCCGGACCTAACGTAACAGCACTGCTCAAGGACACCCAATCAGCCATCCGAGTCACCGCCGCACAAACCCTATTCGCATTTGCAAAAAAAGACCTCGCCGTAGCTTCCCTCCTCGCCGAGCTCAGCCTAGAGAACAATGAATACGCCCTGCAAAATGCGATCAACGCCCTCACCCAAATTGACGCTCTCGATCAAATCCCCGATAGCTGGATCAAAGCCACGATAAAAAATAAAAAGGCCGGGAGATACGTCAAACGCCTCGCAGAGCAGTTAGCGAAGGATCGTAAACATAAGTAGACGGAATATAGGCAAACAGGCCTTTACCTTACCAAGACGCCTGAGGAGCTCTCCTCGGTCGTGTTTTTTTGTCACAAACTAGCCCTCTTGTTGCAATAGTCTTGGAGAACCCCCTCAAGCTGTGCTAAGAAAATAGCACTCAGGTCGTCTCAACCACCACAACATCATCATGAAACGAAAAAATTTAATCATCATCACAAGCGCGTTTATAGGTCTTATGACCATGAATATGGCAGCACAGGACAAGAACGACAACCCGGCTAACGAGAGAGGAAAAGCCGCTAAACTTGAGAAAGACGGCAATTTCAAGGAAGCCCTCGAAATCTACCAGCAACTATTGGGTAGCCAACGTGACCCGCAATCTGGCACCGACCTCTCACACGCACGATCATGCCTGCAACGGCTGAATCGCATCTCAGAAGTCGATGCCCTCATCGAAAATTCCATCAAAACGCAACCAGCCAACTCCTCGTTGCTTGATCAGGCCGCCTCAACCTACGTAAGCCTCCCCCACTACGGCTACATCGTTGCCGGAAAGTTTAATCGTGGTGACCATCGTAGTGGTGGCCAATACTCCCATTGCACCGAGCGAGATCGTATACGCGCCATCCAACTCTACCTCCAAGCCCTCAAACACTGGCCCGCTGATGGCAAAGATGACAATAAAGCCATGCTCTACTCCCGCCTAGGAGCAGCCATCTCCATGGCACGACGTGGTAGTGGTGCCTGGAGACTTCAGATCGATAGTGATCTTACCAAGCTTCCCGATAACGAACCAGGCAACCGATGGCACCGTGGCGGCAGAGATCCCAAGGGAGCTCCCGTCAACAAAGAGGGCGACCCCCTATTCTATCAAACTGCTGCCACCTGGGAAGAAGCCAAAAACGACGGTGAACGCTGGCGCTACGTACTCGATCGTGCCGTCAAATTAAATCCCCAACTTAAGGACCGCTATCAATCTAACTGGGCAAATTTTCTCCACGCCCAATTTGGGGTCACCACCATGGCCCATTACGGATGGTTCGGCACTATGGATATGGACGACCAAAAAGGTATCCTCCAGCTCGACACCCTGAAAGATGACGAAACCGTAACCCGTCTAGCCACTGGCGTGAAACACTTCACCCTACCAGTCGACCAAAATTTCATCACCATCTACAAAGAACTCAGCCCACGGGATGAATACGCGGCGGATAAACTCATCCAGATCTATCTCGACCGCCGACAACATCAAAAATCGGTCGTTCTGCTCGAGAAAACCATCGGTAAATTTCCCAAGAGCAGATCCACAAAAAACCGCAAAAAACTGCTCAATCAGATTGTTGGAAACTGGGGGAAGTTCGGTCGAATTGGCAACTCCTCCCCTACCGGTAAAGAACCCGAGCTCCTCTACACCTTTCGCAATGCCAAAAGTGTCACCCTAGTCGTCAAGAAGGTTGATCTCACAAAAATGGTCAACAACCTCTGGAAACACATCGAAGCCAACCCGACCAAACTCGACTACAATCTTACGCGTTGGGGAAGTCTTGGTAATACGCTAGTGAACACATCGCGCAAGAAATACGTCGGCAAAGAAATTGGTAGACGCACCCACAAGCTCAAGCCACGCGCCAATCACTGGGATGCCAATACATCTCTCAGTGTGCCTGTTAAAAAAGCAGGTGCCTACCTCGTTTCCGCCGAACTGGAGAACGGCGTCACCACCCACACCGTCGTTTGGTTAGACGCTACTGCCATCGTTAAAAAAGATGTCAAAGGTGGCGAACTCTTCTACGTCGCCGATGCCGTGACGGGCAAAGCAGTGCCATCAACCAAGATCGAGTTCTTCGGATACAAGACCGTTCGTCGCAAAAAACCAGGTCTCCTTAAGAAATACGACATCCTCAGCAAGCGCATCACCAAAACCACCGGTGAGGACGGCACCCTTTTTGTCAAAAACGGGGATTTGTCCGAGAAATACCAGTGGATGACTCGAGCCACTTCTGAAAAAGGAATAGCACTCCTGGGGTTCAGCCGTGTCAACTCACACATCAGTGATGGAGGTAATCTAAGTGGACGCAAATCGTTTGGAATCACCGACCGCCCGGTCTACCAACCTAATCAGAAAGTTTACGGAAAGTTCTGGATCAGAAATGCGCGCTACGAACTCGAAAATGTTTCCACATTTGCAGGCAAGGAATTCATCCTGAAAGTCCGCGATGCCACAGGCACCGAAGTTATTAAAGATCTCAAAGTTCGGGCCGATGACTACGGTGGCATCGAATACACCTACGACCTCCCAGAGGATGCCAAACTCGGCAACTACTCAGTGGAGCTTCGCATGGATAAACAATGGTATGGAAACCACTCCTTCCGTGTCGAGGAATACAAAAAGCCTGAGTACGAAGTGATCGTCGATGCTCCCAAGGAACCCGTCAGCCTCGGTGAAAAATTCGAAGCTACCATCACGGCAAAATACTATCACGGAGCACCCGTCACCGAAGCCAAGGTTAAGGTTAAGGTGCTGCGCACCCGTCATAACGACCTCTGGTTTCCCTACGGCCGGTGGGACTGGCTCTACGGCGGCGGCTACGGCTGGCTCGACGTTGAGCGCCCATGGTATCCTGGTTGGAGAAACTGGGGCTGCTTCTGCCCTCGCCCCTTCTGGTTTCACCGCGGCGGCGAACAACCTGAAGTCGTGTTAGAACAAGAACTTGAGATCGGCCCCGACGGCACCATCAAAGTGGAAGTCGATACCGCTCTCGCCAAAGCCGTGCACAGTGACACCGACCACCGATACGAGGTGACAGCCGAGGTGGTAGACGCCTCACGCCGCACCATCGTTGGCAAGGGCAGCATTGTTGCAGCACGTAAGGCCTATCAAGTCAGTGTTTGGCTCAATCGTGGTTACGCCCATGTAGGTGATCCCATCACTGCCACCATCGCCGCACGCACCGCGCTCGGTAAAGAAGTCATCACCCAAGGAAAAGCCGTTCTCTATCGTATCAGCACCAACAATGGAGAGCTGAAGGAAACAGAAGTCAAAAACTGGGACATCAACACCACCAAAGACAACAACGGATCACTTAAGTTCCAAGCTGGCACAGCAGGACAATACCGCCTCTCTGCCCAAATGGAGGACTCCAAAGGCAGAGAAATCGAAGGAGCCATCCTCTTCACCGTAAGAGGTAAAGGTAAAGCCGATGGAGGTTTCCAATACTCGGATATCGAACTTATCCCCGACAAAAGAACCTACACAAACGGCTCCACCGTCAAACTCCTCATCAACACCAAACGCCCCAACAGCACCGTCTTGCTTTCACTCCGTGGAGGCATGGAATATCGCTTCGTCCACATCGAGGGACAAAGCACCGAAGTGGAGATCCCCGTTTCGCTCAAAGACATGCCCAACTTCTTTGTCGAGGCCGCCACCGTTTCAGACGCCAGAGTGCACACCGCCATCCGTGAAATCATCGTGCCTCCAGAAAAGCGCATCCTCAATGTCGAGGTCCTTCCGAGTGATGATCGGTTCAAACCACGCGCCCAGGGCAAAGTCAAAGTACGTATCACCGATCAACACGGCGAACCCGTGCAAGGATCACTCGCTCTCACCATCTATGATAAGTCGCTGGAATACATCTCCGGCGGCAGCAACGTCGGTGACATCAAATCCCATTTCTGGAAATGGCGCCGCCGCTTCCAGGGAGGCTTCGGTCACTCCCTGACACACCACGAGGGAAATGTGCTCAAAGATAAAGCCGAGGGCATGCGCACACTCGGTGCCTTTGGTCACTCAATTGCCGATGAGGAGGGGGCAATGTTTGCAAATGGTGGTGGTGCTGGAATGTTGCGAGAGAACAGGATGAAGATGAGCAAGAGCGCTGCTAGAGCAATGCCAATGGCCGCATCCGCCATGTCAATGGACTCTCTTGCAGAAAAAAAATCCGATGCCGGTGGAAGCGCCGCCGCAGATGCCCCCGCCGTCATGATCCGCAAGGACTTTGCCGATCTCATCAAATGGATCGGATCGGTCGAAACCAATGCCGACGGCACCGCCGAGGTTCCCGTCACCTTCCCCGACAACCTGACCACTTGGAAAATCAAAACCTGGGCCATGGCCCACGGCACCCGCGTGGGTGAAGGCTCTGCCGAGGTGATCACCAGCAAGGATCTCATCATCCGACTTCAGGCACCCCGATTCTTTGTAGAAAAAGACGAGGTCGTTCTCAGTGCGGTCGTTCACAACTACCTAAAAACCGATCAAGCGGCGAAGATCAGTATTGAATTCGAAGGTGGAACTCTTCAATCAGACTCACCTCTAACGGTCGAACGCACCATCAAAGCAGGCGGTGAAACCCGCATCAACTGGCGCAGCAAAGTCATCCAAGAAGGCAAGGCCATTGTGCGCATGAAAGTCATTACCCCAGACGACTCCGATGCCATGGAAATGACCTATCCAGTTTACGTGCACGGCATCCTCAAACAAGAAGCATGGAGCCGTGTTATCGAACCTGGGAAAGGCAACACCGTCATCGACTTCAAAGTCCCCGCCGAACGCCGCCCCGATCAAACACGCCTCGAAGTCCGTTACTCCCCGACCATCGCCGGCAGCATCGTCGATGCCATCCCCTACCTCGTGGAATACCCATACGGCTGCACCGAGCAGACTCTGAACCGCTTTGTTCCGACCGTCATCGCCCAGAAACTGATCAAGGAAATGGGTGTCAATCTTGAGGATGTTCGCAACAAACGTGCCAATCTGAACCCACAGGAAATAGGTGATGATAAAACCCGTATGGCCCAGTGGAAGCGCTGGCAGCGCAACCCGGTCTTCTCCGAAAAAGAAGTCAACAAGATGACCCGCAAGGGCATCAAAAAACTCCGCGAGATGCAACTCTCCGACGGTGGCTGGGGCTGGTTCTCAGGTTGGGGTGAACACTCCTACCCGCACACCACAGCGGTTGTTGTTCACGGCCTCCTCATTGCCAAGAAAAACGGAGCCAAGGTCGACGACGGCATGCTCGACATGGGAGTCACCTGGCTGAAAAACTACGAAGCCGAGGAAACCAAACGCATCCGCAACTGGAAAGATGGGAAAAAGCGAAGGAAAAACACCAAGCCTCACGCCTCCGCCATGGATGCATTTGTCCGATTAGTTCTAGCGGAATCTAACCACAACAACAAAGAAATGTTAGGTTATCTCTTCCGCGATAAAAACCAGCTCTCGGTCTACGCCAAGGCGATCACAGGCATGGCTTGCCATCTCGCCAAGGATAACGAAAAGCGCGACGCTCTGATCCGAAACATCGAGCAGTTTCTCGTCTATGATGATGAAAACCAATCCGCCCACCTCAAGCTCGGTAATAGCGGCTACTGGTGGAACTGGTATGGCTCAGAGATGGAAGCCCATGCCTGGTATCTCAAACTGCTTGCCGCCACCAATCCGAAGTCGAAACAAGCCCGTGGCCTAGTGAAGTATCTGATCAACAACCGCAAACACGCCACCTACTGGAACTCGACCCGCGACACAGCATACTGCATTGAAGCAATCGCCGACTACATGCGTGCCAGCGGCGAGAATAACCCGGATGCCGAGGTCACCGTGCTCGTTGACGGCAAAGAGATTAAGACAGTGAAGATCACCAAAGAAAACCTCTTCAGCTACGACAACAAAGTCGTCATTGCAGGCGACGCCCTAGGCACCGGCGACCACAAGGTTGAGTTAAAGCGCAAAGGTAATGGCCCTCTCTACACCAACGCCTACCTCACCGTGTTTACCAAAGAAGACTTCATCAAGAAGGCTGGCTTGGAAGTCAAGGTCGACCGCGCCTACTACAAACTCGAACGCATCGAGGCCACCGAGAACACCGCCGGCACCGAGGGCCAGGTCATTGGTCACAAGGTGGAAAAATACAAACGTATCCCACTCAAGTCAGGTGATATGTTAGTCAGCGGCGACCTCGTCGAAGTCGAACTGCACATCCATAGCAAAAACGACTACGAGTATCTGATGTTCAACGATTGGAAACCCGCCGGACTCGAAGCCGTCGATGTCCAGAGTGGTTACACCCGCAATGCAGGCATGCACGCCTACATGGAGATGCATCACGAGAAGACCTCCTTCTTCGTCCGCCAGCTCGCCCGTGGATCGCACAGCCTGAAGTATCGACTACGCGCAGAGATCCCCGGCAGCTTCTCCGCCCTGCCCACGCAAGCCGAAGCCATGTATGCGCCCGAGCTCAAAGCCAACTCAGACGAGATGAAAATTCAGGTGAAGGATAAAGATGAGTAATCGCAATAGGTTACGCCCTACATAACGTCATCCTGCTTCAAATACAGGGTGCCGTTTTCGTCAGATACTTACCGCATAGGTTGCCTCTTAGAATAGAGAGCGAGCGCTTTTTGCAGTCCAGGAACCAACTCATTTTTATTCTGCTGTTTCGCGAGCAGTATAGCGTACTTGGCAATCTTTAGTGCCTGATCAAACTCCCCTACCTCCGCGTAGGCGGCAGCCAGTGTATCCAGGCTCCTTATTCTTTGTCAGCTTCACAGCCTGAGTTGCCCACTTTACGGCCAACTTCCCATCACGGATAGAGGCGTCCTTATGAGTGGCCAATTGCCATGCAATATTATTAAGAATGAGCGGATTATCGTGCCCGGTTTGCAAGGCAGTCCGGTAAAATGCCATCGCATGCTGGCTTTGTCCCTTTTTAATATATTCCTCAGCTACCCAGGTAAGCATGAGTGGGTATTCCTTATGATCTAATAATTTTGAATGAGCTCGCCAATGCCAATGGCACGCTTAGCACCGAAGTTGAATCACATGGAGTGGCACTTTTCCGACTTTGGAAAAGAAACTAGGATCTATTAGAAATTTCTAATCAAGACTCTTGATCGTCCTAGAAAGAGCCTCTGTGATAGACGACCGATCGGCAATGGTTTTGGCTTTATCGTAACCGAACCAGAGCACCGACACCTGATCCTTTTTGAAGCAAACGGCCCAAGCATCATGACGTGAACCCGTTGGAGTCGCTATGACACCACCCTTGGCAGCTAATATTGCCAACGCATCCCCTGCTGCGTCCTTCGAAAGCACCTGAGACACACTCGGCAATTTTTTATAGAGCACTTCCCCAGAGGTGTCTGTAATTTTAGAAATCAGATGGGCCTCATATTGCTCTCCCTTTGCCACGAGGGTAGACGCAGCGCAGGCGAGTTCCATGGGGCTAGAGGCGATGATACCTCGGTAGAGGTCTTCCGTCTTGGCGAAGGGGCCAGAGAAACCTAACCGTTTACTAAGTCGAGTTGTTTCCTCGATTCCAAGCTGACGACCCGTTTGGACCGCACTCGCAGGGATAACTACTTTGGCTCGCTCCAATGCTATCGCCTGTAGAAAAGGGGTAAACATGGGGCCAAGATCGCGCCTAACAAGATAACCACGATTGTAGGGGGACACGGAATAATCCCGTCCACCACAGATGGCTAGAATCCCACCACTTCGTGGATCTATACGGAGGGCTGCCGCCTGTAGATCCGACTCCCCATTTTGCTCAATCGGGAGTATTTTCGAGACCATTGTTTGCTCCATCTTTTTTTGCATGGAAGAGTCCAGAGTGCTGTATATCCGCAGTCCCCCATCACGGATATCGTGTTTATCCAAAATAATGTTGAGCTGCTTACGAATACTCTCCTTCGCATAGGAACTTCTTTTGTGACGTTCCTTCTCTGGCACAAGACGGATCGGTGCACTTCTCGCTGCAGGCATCTGGCCGGCGCTTAGAAAATCACTCTCCACCATGCGGGCCAATACCTCATCACGCTGGACGAGCGCTCCTTTCATGTTACGAAACGGAGAATAAAGATGCGGCCCACGGATGATCCCAACAAGCATCGCGCACTCACCTATATTAAGCTCCTTGGTAGGCCTTCCAAAATAGGTCTGCGCCGCTTCCTCAACACCGTGACACCCTGCACCAAAGTAAATGCGATTCAGGTAATGAGTCAGAATTTCGTCCTTGGTATAAGTTCTTTCTATCCGCAGGGTAACAGCAATTTCTAAGAGCTTCCGGTGGATCGACTTTGCCCTCAGATCATAACTGTTACGCGTCAACTGCATCGTCAGGGTCGATGCTCCCTGTGTGAACCCCATGTCCTTTATGTTACGTAATGTCGCCCTAACAAGCCCTTTAGTATCAACTCCGTGATGTTGTAAAAAACGGGCATCCTCGCGAGCGTACAACGCCTCCACCATGACGTCAGGGATTTCACTCCTCTCAATCATTCTTCGTCTATCGCCATGGATCGTTCCAAACTCTGCGCCTTTCCGATCCAGTATCACCGAACGCTCAGGCATCTTGGCCACGGCCTTGATATCGTATTGCCATGATAAATAAAAATAGAACAAACTAATGGCAACCAACAGAACCAAGGCTACCAAGCCCCATTTCAAAAACCACCGCAGTGGTCCACGCAGCCGCCCTGGCACCCATTCGGGAAAGCGTGACGGTTCTGTGGCAGGTTTCCAGCTCATGATGATGTTAAGTTTCAAATACCAAACTCCAAATACCAAACACTGCTGATAGACTGTTCTAGCTGCACATGCATTTTATTTGGTTTTTGGAACTTGGGGTTTGAAGTTTATTCCAGAGGAATGGCTTTTGGTGGTGTTTTGCGTCGGACCGGAACGGCTCTCAAAGGCTGGCCTCCCCGCCCACTCTTCCCCGGCGCTACCGCGCGCAGTGGATGGATGGTGCAGAAATCATTAGCCGCTGGGAGCATGTCCGCTGGCACATTGGCGGTGTAGGCCGCGCGGTGAAGAACACAGCCGTTGGTGGCACGTTTAGCCGACCATCGGCATATCTGAGCAGAGGTCAGACGTAGTGGTTTAAACTTCGGGGTGGCGTAGCCTAGCCGACTCGCCGTCTTCATCACATCGGTCCAGATCGGGGCGGCCAGTGTGGAGCCATAGCCTCGGTTAATAATCTTCTTGGGTGTATCCATGCCGACCCATACCGCACATGTTAGGTTTCCTGTGTAACCTGCAAACCATGCGTCTTTGTAGTCGTCTGTGGTTCCTGTTTTTCCAGCGCAGGGTGCAAGGTAACCAAGACTACGAACTCGTCTTCCCGTGCCTCGATCCACAGCTTGTTGCAGGGTATTTGATACACACCAGGTCGGCCCAGGCTCGGCAGCACTGACCACGAGTTTCCCCGAGTCGCCTTTTCCTGGATAAACTCGCTCACCCTTGGAGTTGCGGATTTCTTGAACGATGTAGGGGCGATACCAGTCGCCATTGTTAGGGAATACGGTATAGGCACTGGCTACCTGCCAAGGCGTCGCTTCCCATGAACCGAGATAGGTTGATGGATTATTCGGAACACCCTGGATAAAGCCAACATCGATGGCCGTTTGGTTCACCTTTTCTAGGCCTGCGTAATTCCCTACCCTTACAGATGAGGTATTTCGGGATCGGACGAGAGCATCTTCCGCCGTGATATAGCCACCGTATTTACCATCAGAGTTCGATGGTGACCAAGAACGTGGAGCCCCTTTGATCTCTCCCGGCTTGATCCGTCCGTCCGGCACCCAAGTCTTAGGCATCATGCCCCGATTGAAAGCGGTGAGATAAACGAAGGGTTTAAAAACGGAACCAATCTGGCGCTCTGCCTGAATAGCTCGATTGTATTTCGACTCATCCGCATTACGTCCACCCACCACGGAGAGCACGGCACCGCTTCGGTTTTCGATCACGACGCAAGCACCCTGAACATAGCTAGGACGCCCTCTCTGCGACGCCGGCAAGCTGAGCCATTTTTTCCGTGTCTGGTGCCTGTAGCCAGGTGTTTTTTCCACCTTGGTTAGATTTCGCTCCATCGAAAGCTCAGCCGCACGTTGGATGGTGTGATCGATGGTGGTGATGACGGTCAGCCCACCAGCTTCGATGTTTTCCTCTTCAAGAATTCTATCTAACTCACGGCGCAGAGCGTCCATGACGTAAGTGTCTTGAACCACCCGACGGTGCTTTGGCCTGATCTTTAGGACCTCCTTCTTCGCCGTATCAGCATCGGCCTGTGTAATATGACCATAAATCACCATCCTTCCGAGCGTGACGTCACGCTCGGATCGAGCCGATTTGATATTCTTGAAGGGCGAAAATGCATTCGGTCCACGAATAATCCCGGCCAGCATCGCGGATTCAGACAGTGTTAGACGGCTTGCAGGTTTTTCAAAGTAGGTGCGGGATGCCGATTCGATACCACGGATCGAGTGGCCCCAGAAAATGCGGTTCATGTAGTGTTCTAGAATCTCATTTTTTTCAAACTTGTGCTCGATGCGCATAGCAATGGCCATTTCCAAGAATTTTTGATCAAGTAGTTTCAGTTTTGATTTTTTAACGGTTGAATCCGGTTGAAAATACGTGTTCTCGGCTAACTGAATACTCAATGTCGAACCTCCCTGAGCAAGTCTGCGACGTTTTATATTCTCGACCGTAGCTCGAGCCACACTCCGCAAATCGATACCGAAGTGCTTGTAAAAACGGGCATCCTCTCTGGAAATAAGCGCGTGCTTAAAGTACTCCGATACTTGATCGTGATGGACAATATAACGATTGTCACCATGCAAGCGGCCTAACTCCGTTTTTCCGTCACGAGCATAGACCAGTGTGCGCGCTGGCATTTCTGATACTTTGTCCAAATTGTAAAGGGTTGCTCGAGCATAATAAAACGCAGCCATCAAAATAAAGCACATCAACAATGCAGTACAGATCGACGCACCTACACGCGCTGGCCACTTGATCACCGGATGCCATTTACAGGTAAGGTGAGCAATGAGCAAAAATGGCCAGAAGAAGAGCTTAAATAACCAACCGCGCCTCTTGGATGCGGACTTTTTCCGACGATTGCCTGTTTTTTTCGCCGCAGTCCTCCGCGAGCCTGTGGACTTTCTCGCTGTTTTCCGGGTGGATTTACGGGCAGGGGCACGCCTACGACTTGAACCGGAACTGGAACTGGAACTAGATTTGCGTGCTGCCATGGTGATTTTTGGGTGCTGTCCTCGCTGTGCTGGTTACGGCGGGAACTCCGTAGGTTCTATCCTATACGGGCCTATTCGACCAGCGTTTCGGCCAATGTGACACTAAAATTTGTGGCACAAACGTGAATATATGCAACGCTTGTCATGTTGAACCTTTGACAAAGGAAACAAAAACCCAGATTTCCACCTATCCCATGACACGTAATTTAAAGCTCACAACGATGACTCTACTATCCTTCCTGATAGTTCAAGGAGTGCAGTCGGCCCCATCCGTCACAGACATCAACGAACTCAAGTCCCTGCAAACCAAGATCGGCGCTGTTGTCAAAAAAGTCCTGCCCGCAACAGTTTCCCTGTTCTCAGCCAAGAGTGGAGCCTCCGGAAGTGGTGTGATCGTCAGCAAAGAGGGACTGGTTCTGACCGCCGGTCACGTCGTCCGTGGAGCAGAGGAAATGACCCTTATTTTACCCAATGGTAAACAAGCACGCGGCAAGGTGCTCGGAGCCAACTACACCCGTGACTCTGCCATGATCCAGATTCTTGATAAAGCCCCCACTGGCGGCTGGCCCTACGCGGCAACTGGCTACTCCAAAAAACTTTCCACCGGTGACCTCGTACTCGCTCTCGGCCACGCAGGTGGATACGACCCCGTGCGCACACCACCCGTCCGATTCGGCAGGCTGATTGCGCGCGGACCCAATAAATTCTTTAGCTCCGACTGCGCTTTAATAGGAGGCGACAGCGGCGGCCCTCTCTTTGATCTCGAGGGACACGTCGTAGGTATCCATTCCTCCATCGGCAATTCATTGGCATCGAACAACCACGCCAGCATCGAAGGATTTAGAAACGACTGGAAAAAACTTCTAAAAGGAGACACCTGGGGACGCCTTGGAGGCAACTCCCTCGATAACCCGGACGCACCCGTGCTCGGTATTATGACCGGCGAGTCCGAGCGTGGAGGAATCGGCATTCGTCACGTCTTTGAAGGTGGCCCTGCCAGCAAAGCCGGACTTCGTGCTGGTGATATCATCCGCAATATCAATGGCCGCGCTATTCCCAATCTCCGCGTGCTCCACGCAGCCATCGCCCAGCACAAACCCGGCGACAGCATTAAAGTCCGCGTCACCCGCGACGAAGACAGCCTGACACGCACAATTAAGCTTGGTCGTCGTGGCGATGTTGTCCCCAATAAAAAACCTTAGTAAAACCATCAACAACTACTCTGTTTTCACTCCGTTATATTGCCCACCATGAAACGTTCAATTTTACTCACCACTCTCAGTTTACTGATGCTCAGCACCCATGCTCCAGCTCAAAAAGGCATACGGATGCCTGACCCCTTAGCCAGCCTAAAACGCTCAGAGATACAGGGATTAAAAGACCAGGCCACTGAATTTTTTACCGCCGCCAAACCTGCCATCACCAAAGCAGCCAAGAGCACCGTCGCCATCAGTTACCGCAATAACCGTATCGCATACGGAACCGTAATCGCCGTCTCCGGATCAAACAAACCTGCCATCCTCACCAAGTGGAGCGAGATCCGTAACGCCCGCGGCAAATTGGTTATCACCGCACCCGATGGAAAACAGTACCCCGCTCAAGCCACCGGCGTCTACCCAGACCATGATCTCGCTATACTGACTATTGAAGCTAATACCAAACTCACCCCACTGGATCTCACTGCAGCCGCCAGCCCCCAACTCGGGGACTTCATCGCCCTTGCTAGCCCAGACGGAAATGTCGCAGGTTTTGGTGTGGTTAGCGTCAAGGCACGCAGTTTACGCGAAAGCGATAAAGCTTATCTCGGTGTCATGATGGACTTTGCATCCGCTGGAAAAGGCGGCGTCCCTCTGAAACAAGTCATGCCTGACTCCGCAGCATCCAAAGCCGGACTGCGCGATGGAGACATCATCGTATCTGTCAATCAAACCAAGATCACTGGTGCCATGGAAATGCGCAACCTACTCCAACGCCTCGTCCCTGGATCAAAAATCATCGTCAGCTATCGCCGTGGCGTAGTAGAGAAGAATGCTACCGTCAACCTTGGCTCACGTGCCGATAACGAAGATATTCGACGCTTCCCGCGCGAACGCATGGAGAAAATGCAACGTATGGGCGCTGTACCTAGCCTCGTCCGCTCTAATTTCCCCAGCGTGATTCAATCCGATATGCCCATTAATCCCTACGATGCTGGTGCACCCGTCGCTGATCTGGATGGAAATATCGTTGGCATCGCCATTGCTCGTGGCAGTAGGATTAAAACTTTTATCATCCCCACAAAAACAATCAAAAAACTCCTCACTACCAAACCCAGATCTGTCAATGGTGCCCTCACACATGGAAATAATAGTGTGGGATCACGTTCTACCCGTCGCTCAGGCCGCAACAACGCGAATGATGAATCCCCTACCACACCTAGCAAACCCCCACGCGCCGTCCCTACTAGTGAGGATGAAACCATGGACCGAGTAAAACGCCTTCTCGATAAAACCAAGCGCAACAACGAAGAGAATACCGATAACCTAAAAAAAATCGAAGACGCCCTTCGTGAACTCAATAAGAATAAAGACAAACGCTAGACCGATAAGCCTAACTCGTTAACGTAACTTAATTATTTTTTTAAATTGTTTGGTTGCCTTCCTGCAACGCTCAGGCATGGTGTCTCGCGTTATGGCCAATGCAACCAACGTTCTCGCAAATGGAATCGAAATTACCGGTTCTATCAAGTTTAGCAATGACATGGTCATTGATGGAAAAGTCGACGGAGAAATTACTTCCGATAAAGGCAAAGTCACCATCGGTGAAAATGCCGTTGTCAAAGGTGACGTCAAAGCAGGTGAAGTGAAGCTCTTTGGCAAGGTCCAAGGCACTATCACTTCCGAGCGCTGCGAACTCAAAACCAATTCAAAACTCGACGGCGACATCAAAACCAAGATGCTCAGCATGGAAGAAGGAGCTGTCCTCTCCGGCCGCACCGACATCGGTGGCTAATTGAGAGCCAATCAATCCAACCTTATACCTCTTTTACCTCTTTTACCTAAAACCGACGTCTACTGACGTCGGTTTTTTTGTACCCTTGGTGATTAGGTGAGTAAGTGGCGCGACACGTCTTCAAGCCGTCAGTTCTTCAGGGGTTCACTCGTTCACTCCTCCACCGTCCAAAAGCTCCTCCGCCATTTCCATCCACTCTTCACCCAGGCCGGCCTGACCTTCAGGTTGAGGCTTTCCTGCACGGTCATACCAGTATCCGGCATTCTCGAGATCACCTTCCACACGATGTAGATGTGCGTGGACCCATGCACCTTGGTATCCGTCTACTTCCGAACAGAGATCGTGCGCTTCGCTCCATCGTCCTGCACGAGCAAGCCATAAAGCTTTCGTGACATCTGTTAGGCCAGCAGGTGGATTGCCTCCACTCGAGGCCGAGCTCGCTAATTCTTTAGAATTCATACTCCACCCTTACATGCAGATTTCAGCATGATCAAGTTTCATTTCCAATCATCCGCCTTTTTATTTGCTCCTTTATTCCTCCTTTATTCTAAAAGCGAAAGCATTTCTGTTTCCGTCAATCCGGACATCATGGGACTAGCCTCATCCCCCACCTCGCCCATGGCGGCACTGATTACGCTCCGCTTTTTATCCTGCAAGCGGAGGATTTTTTCCTCCACAGTGCCTCGCGTGATCAACTTATAAATCGTCGCCGGCTTCGTTTGCCCAATCCGATGAATCCGATCAGCCGCCTGAGCTTCTACCGCCGGGTTCCACCAAGGATCAAACAACACCACGGTATCAGCAGCGGTCAAGGTTAGTCCATAACCACCCGCTTTCAGACTGATCAGGAAAACGGGAGGGCCGTTTGGCTTCTGGAACCGATCCACCACAGCGGATCGGTCACGAGTCGAACCATCAAGATAGGAGTAATCGATATCCTCGTTGTCGAGTTCATCACGGATCAACGATAACATTGAGGTGAACTGACTAAATACCAAGACCCGATGGCCACCACGCTGAGCTTCATCGAGGAGCTCCATGAGTCGGGCCAATTTGGTTGAGACGTCCATCAACGATTTACCTTTCAGTTTGTCATCTAACAACCTTAAATCACAACAGCTCTGACGCAGTCGCAGCAATACAGTAAGCATCTGCATACGCGCACCATCCTTACCCGACTGCTCACGGAGCTCGTCCACCTTTTCCGCACCATGGCGGAGAATCGACTGATAACGGTCTTTCTGCAACGGCGACGGATCGCACCACACCACGCTTTCGAGTTTGGGCGGCAGATCCTTGGCCACCCGTGATTTAGTGCGCCGCAGCATAAAGGGACTGGTGCGCCAGCGGAGTCGCTGCATCGCCGCGCGATCCGGAACTTCTGCGGCGCAGGGCAGTTCATATCGACGGCGAAAGTCCTCCCGTCCACCCAGGTATCCGGGCATGAGAAACTGATAAATCGACCACAGGTCACGCACGCTATTTTCCACAGGTGTTCCTGTAATAGCAATACGAACGGCGGCCTTCACCTTCCGGGCACCCTTTGCAGCCAGAGTGTCTGGGTTCCTGATCGCACTCGCTTCATCAAGCACCAAAGCACCAAGATTGATCTTTTGATAATGCTCGCTGTCTTTCTCGAGGAGGGCGTAGCTAGTCACGATGATATCCGCCACCGCCATCACCTCGTAGTAATCCTTTCGACGTGGACCGTGCATCACTAATACATTTAAATCCGGGACAAACTTTGCCGCCTCATCACGCCAGTTTCCTAACAAAGTGGCTGGGCATACCACCAAAGCCGGGCCTTTTGCTTCGGCTGGACCATGGGTTTTCCAAAGCTGGATAAAGGCAAGCGTTTGTAGGGTTTTTCCGAGACCCATATCATCGGCAAGTAAGGCAGCCCCCTCGCTGATGGCGCGACGGTATAACCATGCGACGCCCTCACTTTGATACTCCCGAAGCGTTCCAATCAGATCCTCAGGAAGAGTTGGGACAGGTTTCTCTTTCCTATCCTCCTCTTTACCATAATGACTGCGCAAGCGCTGCAGATAAGCCTCCTGCTGCGCCGGGAAATAGAATCGCCCATCCTCCTGCTTGGGATCCGTATCCAGCAAAAAACCTTCCATCACCTCTGCATCGAAGTGGGAAATAACTGCCTTGCCACCGCGCGGAAGGGTCATGGTTCGGCTACCCGATTGCAGCAATCTCCTCACGGCATCACGGTCGAGAGATTCACCACCAATCTTCCATGAAACATCACAGACTAACCAATCGGTGCCCCCACCTCCTCCACTGCCATTACCGCCATTACCGCCACCTTCGATCTCAATTTGAGGCACGATGCGATCGAGCTTCGACTCCACATGCACAAGCTTCTCTTCCGTTTTCACCTGCCACTGCTGACGCAATGATGGAAGTATAGTTGTTAGGAAATCAATCACCTCATCCTCACCTCGGAGAAACAGGGAACCGGTTGCATCGAGGACTTGGAAACCACACTCCATAAGTCGGGCAATCGCTGCTCGTTCACGATCAGGGTTTCGGACAAGCCACTTTGAAGAATCCTCGGTCGCGACCGGAAAATCGACGTTAGGCTGATGAGACGATGCCAGCGGAACTCGGGCTCTTTTTGTATAAACAGCCACCATCCGTGCCTGCAGAGCACGGGTAGAGCCGGCAATTTCCAGTTCAATAACGGGCTCCGCTTCGTGGATTTCAAGGCCGCCTAAATCATCGGGCAGTTGAAATTCGTTGGATAAGGGGGTTAGGGCTTTGACAAATTGGCTCAGTTCGATCTGAAGCCACTCCCCGCCGATAAGATCATTGACGTCAAGCACTTCGTCCAACGCATTCGACTCAGAGGCAACACCAGCCACAGTGAGTTGGCCTGCTCCCGGTTTCCACTCAGCCAGCTTGCCGCCTAGAGTGATTAATTCCGCAGCTTGGGTTTCTTCGCCCCTATCATCACTCACGGCAAGCTTGAGCCACATCATGTCGGCCTCGGTCTCAGCCCCAAGCTCGAGCTCCAATCGTGGTCGTAGTGTCCCAGAATTAATATGAACCGCCTCATCTCCCCGAGTCACCCTGGGGTGGTTATTAACCGCACGGTAAAACCCAGCCAGCTTGTCCTCGGGTAACGAAAGCATGGCGGCATCTGCTTGGCCTACGTTTTGCATCAACCATGCCGATAAGTTACGATCACACGGGCTGATCTGGGCACCCGCTGATCGCTTCAGATGCACCGCACGGACTCCTTCATGAGGAAATCGGGGTGAGAGTCTCACTTCGAGCGGCACCACTTCGTATGTAGCGGCCTTTGCCTGAGCATCACCTGACCCAGCTTCTTTTTGTTTCAGATCACCCTCTGGCTGAATTGAGGCTAACAGCAAGGCAGCGGCGTGCTCGCACATCGCTCCGGTGGATCGGGCCATCGCACAGCCGCAGAGATTTTTCACCTGTGTAATGCCCATCACCTTGACCGCCACCCGCATTGGCTTGTTCCCAGATCCCACAACCCCTTGAAACATAGCAGCTTCGCTTGAATCCTTCCGTGTAACCTTGATCACTTTTCCCAGACGCACCAATGCACGGGCAGCCTTAAACACTCGTCCTCCAGCCGCTTGACCTACCCATTTCTCCGTAATCTGCATCGTTTGTTGGCCGCAGATTGCCGAAATGTGGCGACAGTGCAATGACACGTTTGCAGATCATGGTTTTTTTATCTTTGGTAGGACGCAGTATTTGTGCATGTTTCCTTTCCAGCTCTGTAGTCAGCAGATCTGAATCTATTTTTAAAAAAGATGAAAATTGTTGCCATCGCAAACCAAAAAGGAGGTGTGGGAAAAACCACCACCGCCATTAACCTTTCCGCAGCCCTAGCCGCCAAAGGGCAGCGTGTGCTCCTTATCGACCTCGATCCACAAGCCAACGCAACCAGCGGTATCGGTCACGAGCCAGACGGCAGCGAAAGCATGTATTTTCCACTTCTTGGCGAAAGCACCATGGAGGAAAAAATCATCCCATCCCGCCTCCCCAACCTCTCGCTTATTCCATCAGGCATGGATCTGGCCGGGGTTGAAATCGAACTCGCCCGTATGGACGATCACTTGATGCGACTCCGTGGGCTGCTTGCAAATTCAAAACAACACAATCGCTTCGATTTTTGTATCCTCGACACCCCACCGTCGCTCGGTGTGCTGATGACATCCGCTCTTGCTGCCGCCGATGAGATCCTAATCCCACTCCAGTGCGAGTGGTTTGGCCTCGAGGGACTTGCTAAGATTGTCCAGGTGATCGATCAGATCCGCGACACTGGAGCCAACCCCGACGTCATCCTTGAGGGGATCCTGATGACCATGTATGATGGCAGGACCAATCTCTCGCGACAGGTCGTCGAGGAAGTAGCCAACTACTTCCCGTCACAGCTCTACAGCACCGTCATTCCGCGCACGATTCGCATCGGAGAGGCACCCAGCCACGGTAAAACAATCTTCGAACACGACCCTACAGGCACTGGAAGCCAAGCTTATGGCAACTGCGCCGATGAGTTCCTCACCCGCCACGCGGTCTGCGGACCTCCAATTGCTGCTGGCACTTAAGCTTAACTTTTACTAAACTTTTACTAAGCTTTCTATTCCCCTCACCCCACCCCAACGCAAAATCACCCTGGGTAGGTGCCATTAATATAGTCGTATAAAGTATCGATCATTCCTTGTCTCTCGGCCACGATCCTACGCGTCAGGTCACCACTTGAAACCACCCCAAGAAGGTGACCATGACTGACCACAGGCAAGTGACGAAATCTTTTCTCAGAGATCACATGCATCGCATCCTGCACCGTGAGTGTTGGCTTAACCACCACCACATTCTTGGACATCACTTCATGAACCTTCGTTGTTGAAACATCCAGTCCTGCAGCAAGAACACGGTAAACAAAGTCGCGCTCCGTCAGCACTCCGATAACCCACTCCTCGTTCATCACCAACAGCGCACCCACATGCTCTGCCTTCATGATCTTGGCAGCTTCTTCAATTGTCGCCTCAGGATCCACCTGACAAATACGATCCTCCTTCTCTTTAATTACATCTGCAAGTAACTGTTCCATCCTACTGGTTTAGAGAAACTGGCCACCATTGTCAATAATCACTCGCATTATGGATTTTCTTGCTTCACCTCTGCAAATAGTCGAGCTTCCTGCTGTTGGGTAAATTGATGTGTGTAAAGGGCGTGGTAGTGGCCTTGGAGAGTGAGAAGCTCCTCGTGGGTGCCACTTTCCAGAATCTGACCTTTTTCAATCACACAGATGCGATCCGCTGTTCGGATCGTCGAAAGACGGTGGGCGATCACAAAGCTAATGCGACCTTCAAAAATGGTCTGAAGCCCCTCTTGAATCAACTGCTCGGTTTCAGTATCGATCGAGGAGGTGGCTTCATCCATGATGAAAATTCTAGGGCGCGCTAATAGAGCTCGGGCGAAGGAGATTAACTGCTTCTGACCCGTCGATAAGCGGTTCCCGCCTTCGCCTACGTCTGTTTCATAACCTTCTTCAAGGTTGCGGATAAACGGGTCTGCATTGACCTGCTGGGCAGCGGCTTCCACTTCCAAATCGGTTGCTTCGAGCCGACCGTAACGAATGTTTTCACGCACCGAACCACTAAAGAGGTGCGGCCCCTGCAGCACGATACCAAGATTGGATTGATACCATGCCAGGCTGCGTTCGCGAAGATCCTTGCCATTGACCAAGATCGCCCCACCCGTGGGTTCATAGAAGCGCGCGGCTAGGTTGACGATCGTGCTCTTGCCGCCGCCACTGGCTCCTACCAAGGCAATCGTCTCGCCGGACTTAACCGTTAGGCTGAAGTCTTTAAGAATTGGTTCACCATCGGAATAGGAGAAATCTACGTCGAGGAATTCGAGGGTTTTGATTTCTCGTTCTCCCCCGTCTAATGCACGTCCCTCTGGTCGATTGTGTTGATTTTCCCAGCTCTCGATCTTGGTTTTAACTTCATCACTATCGCTGATGCCGGGAACGGTAGCGAGCAGGCTGAGCACCCGCTCACCGGCTGCCTGTGCACCCTGCAGCTGAATGAGAACTTGAGCGATCTGATTGATGGGATTGAAAAATTGACCTGCGTAGAAAATGAATGCAACCAGCGTGCCGAGAGTAAGCGCGCCAGTCATCACATCTGAGCCACCACGCCAGAGAGCGATGCCTGCCGCAATGCTGCCGAGGGTCAAAACGATGGGCATATAGACCGCCGATTGCAAAGCGTTCTGCATCGAGGAGCGATACATCCGCGAGGAAAGCCCACCAAATTCATCCAAGTTTGCTTCCTCGCGAACCAGCACTTTACTCGTCCGTAACCCTTGAAGAGCTTCGTCAAATGAGGCTGTGATCATCGAGTTAAACTTACGCGTATCCCGTGAGCTGAGCAGCAACTTTTTCTGAAAAAACATACTGATCAAAATAAGTGGCGGCACCACAGAAAGCACCAGTAGACCGAGCACTGGCTTCAGCACTAACAACACAATCGATATCATAACTACCAAACAAGTCGCCCAAACAAGATCAAGAGTTCCCCAGGCAATAATACGAGCCAATTTATCACAGTCCGATGTCAGTCTAGAGATCAACCATCCCGTAGGCCGATGATCAAAGTAGGCAAACTCCAACTTCTGGATATGCTTAAAACAACTCTCCCGGATATCGTGGCTCATGTTGTTAGACAGTCCTCCAGCCGCGTTAATAAACACCCACACCCCAGCAGATAACGTGATGGTAAGAAAACCATACGTTAACATATAAGGCCAAAGGTTCAGACCCGTTTCCGTAGCTACCACATCGTCCACCGCCCAGCGCGTCAACAGAGCAAAGCTCGCATCGACCATCGCAATCACCACTGCGGAAATCGCCAACCGGATGAGCAGGCGCTTATACGGGAGTGCGTGACGAAACACGCGAACCCATAAATCGAGGTCGAGCCGATCGCTAAAAACGTCTTCTTCAGGTTGATTTTTCATGGTTTCTGCGTGCGTTCGCCCTCATCAGCGTTTTGAATTTTCCATAGTCGACTGTATAAGCCTTCCTCAGCGATGAGTTCACTGTGAGTGCCACGTTGTGTAATCCTTCCGTCCTCGAGAACAATCACATGATCAGCGTGAGCAAGAGTGGACAGTCGGTGAGCGATAACAAGGGTCGTGCGCCGCCCATGCCGATCACGTAGGGCCTTGAGAATGGAAGCCTCAGTTTCAGAGTCCACCGCACTCAGGGCATCATCCAACAATAATATAGGTGTCTCTTGCAGCAATGCCCGCGCCAGGGCAACACGTTGGCGCTGCCCCCCTGATAAAGTAACACCGCGCTCACCCACTGGGGTGGAGTAGCCAGAGGGAAAACCTTGAATCGTTTCGTGGATCTCCGCTAAACGAGCCGCTTCGCTGATTTCATCCTCAGCCGCATGATGCCGCGCGAGGTGAATGTTTTCGCCCACCGTCTTGGAGTAAAGAAAGGGCTCCTGCATCACCACGCTAAATTGAGCTCTCAGCCATTGGCGGTCGAGATCCGCCAACTCATGCCCATCAAGCTGGATTGAGCCCGAGGAGTAGTCGTAGAGCCGCAGCAGAAGATGCATGAGCACCGATTTACCCGAACCTGATGGCCCCACGATGGCGAGAGTTTTTCCTGGTTCGACAGTGAAGGAAATATCTCGGATCGTCTGCTCGCTTTCCTGATGCCCAAAGGCAAGGTTCTTAACCTCAAGTCTCCCTGCGACAGGGCCCTCTGGCAGAACGGGATTAGCGGGCACACTTTCCTCAGGCTCGGAAAGAATTTCTCCCATACGAGTAAGTGCAACAAACGATTTTCCAAGATCGGTGAGCGTCCGTCCCATTTGGCGCACGGGCCAAAGCAGCATATTGAGAAACATAATGAACGCGAAGAGTGTCCCGACGGTTAGAGTTCCTTCGGAGATGAAATAGATGCCCGTAAAAAGCACGATCCCCTGCTGGAAAATAACAATGAGATCGGAGCTGGACCAATACCACGACATCAGCCGAAGTAACCGCAGACTGCGATCACGGTAGAGTTGATTAGGCTCGGCGAACTTGGCAATCTCGTAATCCTGGCGTGCGAATGCCCGCACCACACGCAGACCGGCAAGATTTTCTTGGACCACGCGCGTGACTTGCCCTTCGGCCTCATCCACCCCGCGGAAAAGATGTTTTACTTTGCCGACGTAGTAATAGCCAAAGAAAATGATTGGCAGTATGAGAGCAAAGGACACCAACGTCATTCGACCATCTAACATAACCATAATCGGCAATGCTGTAAGCAAAAGTAAAAGCGCATTACTTATATCCACAACTTGGGAGGCAAGCGCCATTCGCAGCGTTTCCACATCCGAGGTGCAACGCTGGATCAAATCCCCAGTCTCGGCACGATCATGATACTTGGCAGGTAAACGTTGCAGATGATCGTAGAGTCGGTTCTTGAGTTTCCTCGCAATGCCATCGGACGCCTGTGCCGCAAAGCGCCCTTTCAGATAGCTAAATCCGCCCGCCACGATGGTCAACGATACCATCAACAGAGCGGGAAACCAAAGATGAGCCCGCACAAACGCGGCACCGCCCATTAACCCAATGATGGTAGCCGTGAGCAGACCGTCATCCGGTTGCTCGGAGAGAGCAAAATCAATCGTCGCACTCGCGATGAGGGGCGTTAGGTAATTGATTGCCGTAAACACAAACAACGCAGCAATCGCCCAGCCATACTTGCCCCGGAACCCACGCATGAGCAGCCAGAGCAACGACTGAGGCGCCTGAATCGCTGGCAGAGCTGGTTGGGCTTGCTTAGATGGTGTGGAGTTCATGGTGCTGATAAAAGTGATATGGGAGCAAAAAAAGACCCGCGTTACTTGCGGGTTGCTACCAAAATCATTCAATCAGCAGCCCGCGTTAGTTAGGTGGGCAGCCGGGAAAATTCTAACCTCTCAGACAATGCCCACATTGAGAGTCCAAAAGACTCGTGAAATATAGAGGTGCATTGCTTTCATAGGGAGAAGATTAAAAAGATGATTTCTTAGGCCAGAGGGACTGGAGGGGGAAAATGATAAACCTCGCATTTTTAGTCAAGGAGATTTCCAAAATTCTAGTAACCTCTCCAAATGATCGCCATCTCACATCATCAACTTCCGGTCCAGTGTTCGATATTGAATCGCTTCGAGGATGTGCTCCGGCTGGATACTTTCTGCGGCGGCTAGGTCGGCCAGGGTTCGGGCTACTTTGAGGATGCGATCGTGGGCGCGGGCGGAGAAGTTCAGCTCGTTCATGGCGTGTTCGAGGTAACCGGAGGCGGTGGCGTCGATGCGGCAGTGCTCGCGCATGACTTTGCTGGGCATGGAGGCGTTGCAGGTGATATTTTTGTTGGTTGAAAACCGATCAAGCTGTCGGGTTCTCGCAGCCTCGACTCTTTTGCGAACAACGGCTGAGGTCTCTCCCTGCTCGTCCGATGCGAGTTCGCGGTATTCGACAAGGGGCACTTCCACATGAAGATCAATCCGATCTAACAATGGACCAGAAATACGTTGTCGGTATTTTTCAATCTGCGGTGGTGAGCAGCGACATTCACGTTTGGGGTCACCATAGTATCCGCAAGGGCATGGATTCATCGCGGCGACCATCATGAATCGGCTTGGGAAAGTCAGCGTGCCAGCGGCTCTTGAAATGGTGACGTAAGCATCCTCCAAGGGCTGGCGCATTACCTCGAGGGTCTGTCTGCGGAACTCTGGAAGTTCGTCGAGAAAAAGGACGCCATTGTGGGCTAGTGAAACTTCTCCTGGTCCTGGATTGGTGCCGCCACCTAACAAACCAACGTCAGAAATGGTGTGGTGTGGGGCGCGGAAGGGGCGAGTCACCAGCAGGGCGTTCTCTTTTCCTAACAAACCGGCGATAGAGTGAACTTTGGTAGAGTCGATAGCTTCGGCTTCGGTAAGATCAGGGAGGATGGTTGGGAGCCGTTTGGCGATCATCGATTTACCGGTTCCGGGAGGACCTACCATCAGTAAATTATGTCCGCCGGCGGCAGCCACTTCGAGCGCGCGTTTCACCTGATGTTGGCCTTTGACATCTTCTAACCCGATATCGTAGTGGCGGCGGGTATCGAAAAGTTTTTTCCTGTCTAACTGGTAAGGTGCTAGGATGCGCTGACCCGTGATGAAGTCCCATGCTTGGCGTAAGTTCTCGACTCCGTAGACTTCGATGCCATCTACAATGGCCGCCTCTGCAGCATTGGCGGCAGGAACGATAAGTCGGGTGCGACCACGCCGTTTGGCTTCAAGCGCCATGGGTAACACACCACGAATGGGGCGCACGAGGCCGTCAAGCGCCAGCTCGCCTGCGATGGAATACCGTTCAGGTTCCTGAATACGATCCTCTCCTGCGGTCTCAGCTAGGGCAAGTGCGATCGGCAGGTCGAAACGCGGCCCCTCTTTTTTGAGATCCGCTGGTGCGAGGTTAATGGTTTTCACCCCTTTGGCCCAACTCAGAGCTGAGGTGCTGAGAGCCGAAGTCACACGCTGCGAACTCTCGCGCACAGCGGCATCGGGAAGCCCAACCACGTTAATGGCCGGCTTCTCAGCATTGAAGGCACTGACCTCCACCTCAACTTCCATTCCTTCCACACCCAGTAGGGCGGACGAATACACACGCACAATCATGTGTTCACGCTAACACCACTCTATTTTACGTAAAGGGCCAAATTCCGCTGACTACGTGCATACACACACGTTTCAAACGTCAAATTGCAAATAGAGCCCTGCATTGTAATAGCCCGATACCCATTCCGTGGCACAATATAAATCACATAAGACAAATTAAACCATCCAACAACGTCTCGTTTTTGTCTATTATATTATAGACAAAACATTAACATTGTGATTTTATGTCACATAACAACTAAACAACACCAATTCTAGGAATAAATCGACCACTCAAACTGGCTCATCATAACAAATTAGAATCATTCTAAAATAAAGTAAACAAAACCCGCGTAGTTTGCATCTCATACTACAGAAAAACTTTTTACGAAGTGAATACATTTTTACACAAAAAAAACTCTCTGAGCGACGTTTAACCTAATGAAGACGATTTCATAGTAAATACTTAGCCAAATATCATTCTGAAATATACCTGTCCATATCCCCCTAAAATAACCCTAAACCCCACCCCATAATCGCCCCCCAAACCCACAATACCTCCGGAGCCCTTAACCAAACCGTAAAACGACCATCCCAGCGATGGTCCAACCCACATACCTCGGCTCCCCCAATGACCTAAGTCATCACTGAAACAATCAACTATTACCAGTTAACAACTACAAACCACTACTAATACCATGTCTAGATTTGAATCCGACAACAGCCTGCGGCTCTACCTGCGGGAAATCTCAAAAACTGAACTGCTCACACCTGCTGAGGAGGTCCAGCTTGCCGCTCGCATTAAGAAGGGCGACAAAAAAGCACGCGCTCACATGATTCGCGCGAATCTCCGCCTGGTGGTGAAAATCGCCCAGGACTACGCCAACTACGGCCTGCCGCTCGCCGACCTTATTTCCGAAGGCAACATTGGCCTGATGAAGGCCGTGGAACGCTTCGACCCGAATAAGGGAGGAAAACTTAGCACCTATGGCTCTTGGTGGATCAAGCAGTCGATCAAACGCGCTCTGGCGAACCAGAGCAAAACGATCCGACTCCCAGTCCACATGGTCGATAAAATCGCCCGTATGCGTCGTATTTCAGCCATTCTTTCTGAGGAGCTTGGTCGTGAACCGACCCAAGATGAGCTTGCCGAGGAGTTAGGAATCCCTCACAAAAAGCTAGCCCTACTTGAGCGTGCCGCCAAGCGCCCCACCTCGCTGAATGCCCCTGTGCACGATGACGATAGTGCAGAATTTTCTGACATAATCGGAGACGAGCATGCGGTGAATCCGTTTGAGGCTCTCGACAACAAAAATATGTATGGAGAACTTGATGACTTGCTCAATGTTCTTGATGAACGCGAGCATCGCATCATCGACGCCAGGTTTGGACTGGACGGAAAAACTCCCATGACTCTCGAAGAAGTAGGCGTCGAATTCGGCGTCACCCGCGAAAGAATTCGCCAATTGCAAAACATTGCGCTTGAAAAGATGCGTAAAGCGTTGCATAGAAAGGAGACGCCAATGCCAGAACCCACTACGGGATCTCTCGCGGAGGCTTCATAAAATAAAACACAATCCTAGGTATTATTATATATATATGACGATACCTTAGATTGGGATCGTAGGTGTGAAGAGCGGTGGGGTTAAACCTGCCGCTCTTTTCTTTTTGCCCCTTTCTAGCAGAATGGACAATTTGAGTCATCCACTATTTACCCCTAGCAAAATTGTTGGAGTAATACCAGTTAGTGATTCAAAAGAGACGAATGCCAGAGTGATACTCCTCGACTCGTTTTACTCCCCCTTTTCTTTTTACCTCTGTTGTTCTTTCAAGTGCTCGATCCGTTTTTTGATCATTTCACAGAAGCGGGCGGGTTTGGTCGTATCGTTGATCTTCAAAACATCCTCGGCCAGCTTAATTGCGTCATCGTATTTTTTCTCCATGTACAGTGCCTGGAGTTTGTAGAGCTGGGCCGTTTGCAGTGCTTCCCCTTCGGGTTTTGTATCCTTGATGAACTCATCCACTTTCACGTAGACGGCGGCAAAATCACGTTCCTTGAATAAGGGATGGATCAGGGTACGCAGGGCCTTGGATGCTTGCTCGACTTTAATCTTGGCTATAAATCCGCTGATGTCATCGGGATCGGCAACGGCGATTTGTTCAAGCTCGTTTGCATAGATTCCGAGGGACTTGGGGGGCACGACCGAAAGGGCGAGTTCGAGGGCTCTAGCCTTCTCTGGCCCCTCGAGCATCTCCGCTGTAGCAAAGGCATTATCGCGCTGTCTTTTCTGTTTCCTAAGTTCGCCAAGGTGGGTGACGTAGGCTTCGGCACCACCATTCTGGTAGCCGGTCTTAGCATAGGGACGGCCTTCAGCATCACATAGCATGACCGTGGGAAATCCTGATACGGAAAAAGTATCTCGCAGGGTTTTGTTTTGTTTTTTTAGAGCTTCGGGCAGCTCTTTCTTACGCGGGAAATCGAGTTCGACGAGGATAAAGTTCTGCGGAACAGCGGCTTTAAAGGCCTCCTGTTCGAAAACTTCTTTTCTGAGCTTAATACACCAGCCACACCAGTCCGAGCCAGTGAAGTCGATAAGGATGTCCTTGCCCTCTTTCTTAGCCTTCGTCTTGGCCGCATCGAAATCTGTCATCCAGCCGTCGCCCGCAGCCCAGAGAGGCGTGGCCGACAGTGCTAGCAAAAGAACGAGACGATGAAGAGAGTTTTTCATGATGGTTTTTGTAGACCTGTATTGGTCTTCGTACGGAGTAGCGGTAACAAAACGGAAATTTGTCTAAGTGAGCTATACTCGGTTATTCTAGCCCTTATTCAAACTATTGGGCGGCGTAGGCTGCAGCCACTTCCTCGGCAATGATTTTGATGCCCTCATGAACTGTGCGCTCGTCCATCGTGTAAGTCATGCGGATACATTCGTGACGGTGTGGCCAAGGTTCTGACTCGTCCTCACCAAAGAAAAAGTAATGACCGGAAACAATCAGCACCCCGCGCGCCTTGAGTCGCTCGTAGAGTTCCTTCGAAGTGATTGGCATTCCTTCAAACCATAGCCAAAGGAAGAGGGCCCCCTCGCTCAGGTGGACGCGGTATGGGAGTGATGAGTCAAATTCCTGATCGACCCACTCGCGAGCCTGACGGGATTTATCGATGTAGTATGGGCGGACCACCTCGTTGCTGAGCTTGAGGATTTCACCGCTACGAACCAGGGGCTCCATCAAAGCCTGACCGATGTTGCCATTGGCAAGTCCGACGATGGCACTCATCGATGAAATAGCTGCTGCTATTTTCTCGTTGGCAATGACGATACCGGTACGCGTTCCGGGTAGACCTATTTTCGACAAACTGAGGGTCAGCACGATGTTCGGGTTCCACACGGGAGTGGCCTCTGTGAAAATAATGTTAGGAAATGGCGCTCCGTAGGCGTTGTCGATAATGAGTGGAATGCCATGCTCATCGGCCAACGCAGAAAGATGGGAAACCTCTTCGTCTGTTAGCACGTTACCGGTCGGGTTCGTAGGACGTGACACACAGATGGCTGCGATGTCGTCATCGACGACTAAGTTATCAAAGTCGACACGGTATTTAAAGTCGTACTCACCGATTTTTTCGATCAGTGGTTTGCAGGCGCGGAACATGTCCTCGCCCACTGACTGGTTCGAGTAACCAATATATTCTGGCACCAGTGGCAGGAGAATTTTTTTGCGCACCACTTCACCGTTAGCGTCTTTAAATTTTCCAGCCAAGGCATTGAACAGGAAAAAGAAGGCGGTCTGACCACCTGAAGTGATCGCAACGTTTTTGGCCGTGATATCCCAGCCGAAACTCTCTTGAAAAAGCTTGGCAATGGCATCGAGAAACATCGGATTACCACGTGGAGGATCGTAGTTCGAAAGCATCTTTTCCATGCCCCCTGGCGTGGCCAAAATTTCCTCGATACGGCGACGCCAGAGTGCGTTCACTTCAGGAATGTGTGCGGGTTGGCCACCACCGAGCATCCGGGTATCGGGGCCACCGTGAGCGAGGGCATTGCCCAAGTCATCCATCAGTTCTTCAATCCCACTGCCCATGCAGAGACGCTCACCGAATTCTGAGAATTCGAAATCTGAAAATTGCTCACTCATGTTTTCTGCCACAGCAATACTGCTGGGAGGGCTAGGCCTATCACTAAAATACCTTTTTAACCACCCTGATTTACTTCAAAAAACGGCCTCCAACTCAGAGAGAAGGAGGCCGTGATGATTGTTTTGTATGTCAGAGTCCAGTGGCGTTTACTCGGCTGGCTGGGTTGGGTCGACCACTTGGGGTGGCTCGAGGCCTGGGATCTCTGGCTCGGGGGCAACGGCTGGCACGTCAGAAGGAACTTCTGGCTCGGGAGCCATACCTGGAGTCACAGGAATATCACCAGCACCAGGAGTTACGGGGATTTCGTTTGCTGAACGCTTTTCGCCGAGCATCACGGATGGAACAAAGCCAACTTCGCCAGTATCGACGACTTCCACTTTAACGTAGGAACCTTTTGTGGAGATCACCTTCACATCGGTGTAATCAGGAAGTGTTTTATTAGGCTGGTCACTCTCTTTAGGGAACTTGTTAAAAAGCGCCGTGTTAGGAGAAACAGTCTGAAGGAATGTCCCGGGGGTAAAAGCAGGGCCGTAGGGATCTTCCTGTGCGGCTGTTTGACCACCGGGGCCATCAAGAGGATTATAACCGTCGCCGCCGCCGAGTGGTTTATTGAATGAGTCACAGCTCACGAGGGCAACCGAGACGGATGCTAGAGCTGAAAGAGTTAGGAGGTTTGCATATTTCATACGAGGAGATCATGCACCTACCAGCCCGCGGGGTCAACGGATTTTCAGATAAACCTCTGCCGCTTCAAGCCAGTGGCGGGGGGAGGCAATACCTTCATCCTCTAGCCTCGCGGGCAGCATGGCGGTGTGGACGGGTCGTTTTTCCCTGAAAAAATGGGCGTCATCTATCGAACTAGCAATCAGTCCATCGGAGCTCAGATCATGGCCATGCTGCTGGGCGAGGGTGCAGATTTTTTCTGCGTAGCTATGCCAACTCTCAGGCTCACCGGAGTTGCATAGGTGATAGATTCCAGAGCAACGATGTTGGAGCAAGAGCTCCACCCACTCAACAACGTCATGGGTGAAGGTGGGAACTGAAAACTTATCGGCGATAAGATTTTGCGACTCACCGGACAGGGCGCGATCGAGCACGTTGTCGAAATGTGATGGTCGCTCGGAGGTGGTCGGGCCGAATAGCCATGAGACCCGGCAAATCAGGGAGTCGTCATTGGCATCTAATACATGTCTCTCACCTGCCATTTTAGTAACCCCATACATATTGACTGCTCCTATGGGATCATTTTCGATTTTTCTTCCTGGCAGTTCACCGTCAAAAACGTAGTCGGTGCTGAAGTGGACGAGTTTGGCGCCTTTTGCTGAACACACTTCGGCCATGACGCGAGGCGAGTCGACATTGACCAACTTGGCAAGATAAGGGTTGTCCGCACATTCTTCCAGTCCTGAAATAGCGGCGGGATTAATGAGCACATCGAAGTCTTCGGCCCGAATGGCATGGCGAAGCTCCTCGGGCTCCGAAAGATCGGCTTCGGAGCGGGTGAGAGTTATGACTTCAATATCGTCTCTTTTTTTCCACAAAGACAAAAACGCTCCACCGAGTCGTCCGGTGGAGCCTGTGAGTAATACGCGCATGGCTCGGATGTATTCCTGAGAGCCCTCTGTCCTAAGAGGCCCTAATCTGTACTGACGCTAAGCCTACAAATTTACCCTACAAACATGTGCTCGCCAATCTCTTCTTCGAGGTCAGCAAACTCATCGGCGGATATACCAGCGTCGCGGATATTACGCAGGGTGCGGCGTGTGCCGCGTCGGCTACCTGGGCCGTTAACTTTATCAGCCACGACCTCGACTAGAGCTGGTGCCAATGCGGCAATTCCGAGGGCAGCAAGAGTGAGGGCCACCGGACGACGTGTATCGCGGTGCATAAGGTCACCTAGAAAAACACCCGCGGCAGCACCCAGCATAGCAGGGGCGAATGACGCGCTCGTTTCAATCCAGTTTTTGTCTGACTCATCTTGTGGCATGTCCTTATTCTAACCTCGGAATCCGAGGATAAAAGCCCAAATCTTTCCAAATTTTCAAAAATCTCTCAAATCTGTGTTAATTTTACCGTTTCGCTCTTTTCATCCACAGAATCCCTCTCATTCTACGCGCATGAGCAGCTCTCTTCAAAATGAAAATCAATATGCCCTTATTCTCGCCGGTGGTAGTGGCACCCGCTTCTGGCCCCTTTCCAGAAATGCAAAACCGAAACAACTCCTCAACCTGTTTGGCGAAGCTACTTTATTAAACCAGACCATCTCCCGGCTCGAGGGGCTTGTCCCGAAGGAAAACATCCTCATTCTCACCAATGCCCTGCAGGTGGAAGAGGTGAGAAAGGTTGCCTCCGATTTACCCCCAGAGAACATCTTCGCCGAACCAGCTAAACGCGACACCGCACCGGCCGTCGCCCTCGGAATTGGCCTCATCGCTGCGCGCAACCCGAATGCCACCATGATGGTGCTTCCGTCCGACCAATTGATCAATGATACCGCTGCCTATCAATCTGTGATGCGCGACGCCATGACGGCAGCCGCAAATAATCCCGCACTGGTCACCGTAGGTATCAAACCGACTTGGGCCTGCCCAGCATTTGGATACATCGAGCGTGGCGAGACAGCCAAAATCGATGGTCCAGCACTCGACAACGCACCGTGTGAAGTCACTCGATTCCGAGAAAAACCCGACCCAGAGCTAGCCGAAACATTTCTCGCCCAAGGAAATTTTGCTTGGAACGCCGGCATGTTTATCTGGTCGGTCAAAACCGTCGTTAATGAACTAGCCCAGCACACACCCGAGCTGGCTGGATTTATCGAGGAAATTGGCCAGTCGGCTGATGTGCTACAAACCGTTGCCGATAAGTTCCCTACCCTGACTCCAATTTCCATCGATTACGCCTTAATGGAAAATGCCTCCCGCGTGCTTAACATCGAGGCCACCTTCGATTGGGATGACGTCGGATCCTGGCTCTCTGTAGCCAAGTATCTCGATACCCAAGGCGACAACAATCAGACCAACACGGACCTCGCCGAAATCGACTCCCAGAACAACATTGTTTTCAACGCCCGCAAGGATTCAAAAATCGCCTTGTTAGGAGTAGATGATTTGATCGTGGTGCAGACCGATGACGCCCTGCTCATCGCCAACCGCCATCAGGCTGACAACATTAAAAATCTTGGGCCTAAATTACCTGATAACCTACTCTAACAGTATCATCAAAACCGAACATCCAGTCCTAGCCATCGACCATGGAGATGCCCGTATCGGCATTGCCGCAACGGATCCTGTTGGCATCATGGCGCATCCCGTGGAAACCATCCAAGTCAAGACCTGTGACCCCATCGAACGCATCGCCGAGTTGGTTGAGCTGAGGCAGGTCAAACAAATCGTCCTCGGGCTTCCGCTACGGCTCGATGGCAGTGAAGGATCAGCATCCATCAAGGTGAGGAGATTTGGCAAGCTGATCAGAGCGCGCCTACCCGACATCCCCTTTCATCTCTGTGATGAGACATTCACAACAGTCGCAGCCGCAGAAAAACTGCATCAAGCAGGAAAAAATGCCAAACGCCAGAAAAGCATCATCGATCAGGCCGCAGCGGTGGAGATCCTGAATAATTGGCTAGGGTGGAATTAACTTGGCGAGATACCGCTCCTCCTCTTTTCTCCTCCACATTCCTTAAAATTTGGCAAGAATGGGAGTAACCAATCTCCGTTTTCCTCGGTATAAGGTTATCTGCGTCAATTTGACCTCTTTTTACTATGAACGAAAAACCACGTCTCTCTTTCTGGCAAATCTGGAATATGTCCTTTGGATTCTTTGGAATCCAGTTTGGTTGGGGTCTGCAAATGGCCAATATGAGTGCCATCTACCAGTTTCTCGGTGCCGAAGAAAGCGAACTCCCCCTGCTGTGGCTCGCTGCACCTCTCACCGGCTTGATCATCCAGCCAATCATTGGTTATTACAGCGACCGCACTTGGAACCGAATGGGCCGTCGAAGACCATTTTTCCTCATTGGTGCCATCCTTGCCAGTATCGCGCTAATCTTTATGCCGATGTCCAGCACTCTCTGGATGGCGGCGGGTCTGCTCTGGGTGCTCGATGCCTCAGTCAACGTCAGCATGGAGCCATTCCGCGCCTTTGTAGGCGATATGCTGCCTGCAACTCAGCGGAAGGTAGGCTTTACGATGCAGAGCATCCTGATTGGTGCCGGTGCCGTATTGGCATCGATTCTTCCCTTTGTTTTGAAAAATGGTTTCGCCGTCAGTGGTGAGGCGACTTCCGATAGTGCCATCCCGCCTGCGATCAAAATCGCCTTCTTCATCGGTGCCGGAGTCTTCTTTGCCTCCGTTCTCTACACCATCCTAACAACGCGTGAATATCCACCCGAGGATATGGAGGAGTTTAAAAAAATGAAGGCCGAAGGTGGTGGCATCGGCCATGCCTTTGCAGAAATCTTCCAAGGGATTGGAAGTATGCCCAAGGCGATGAAAAAACTCGCGCCAGTTCAGTTTTTCACTTGGTTAGGATTGTTCTGTATGTGGATTTTCTTCACCCCAGCGGTCGGTAAAAAAATCTTTAGCGGCATCCCACTCGGTGTTCACGATGATGCGGTTCATCAACTAATGAAAGATGATCCCTCATCTCTCGCCGTTGCTCTCGCGGTAACTGATCTCTACGAGAATCGAAAAGAAGTGATCGAAGCGGAGGACAGTGAGAAGCCTGATACCAGCTCAACATCCGATACCATGTTGACGATGTTCGGTCTTAAAAAGCCAGCCCCATCAGCCGCCGAAAAAATCACCACAGAGGAGCTAAGTGGATTTTTTGCCACCTCCGCAAGTGCCACCACAGCACCGGATGAAGACAAGGCCGAGAACCCTCTCATCCAAACGATCGCAGGCACCTGGCTCGCTCATAAAAACGATCCAACCGCCTGCGCAGCTGAACTTGAAGGCCACTTGCAATCGGCCCGCGACTACCAAACCGGCACTGGCTGGGCAGGTGTCTGCTTCGCCGTTTACAACCTCGTGGCCTTCATCTTCGCCTTCCTGCTGCTCGCTATCGTACGTATTGCCAGCGCCAAGATGATCCACCTCGGCTGCATGCTATGCGGCGGAGCGGGGCTTGTTTCCACCATGTTTGTCACCGATCCCAACATGCTCTTAGTAAGCATGGCGGGTGTAGGTATCGCTTGGGCAAGTATTCTCTCCATGCCCTACGCCATGCTATCGAACTCCGTACCCGGAAACAAAATGGGCTTCTACATGGGGGTCTTTAACCTGTTCATTGTCATCCCCCAGATCATCGCATCTGTCGGATTCGGACCCATCGTTAAAACCTTCTTCGGTGGTGACCCCATGAAAGCCGTCACCATGGGTGGCGTTTCCCTCCTCATCGCCGCCGCCTGCACCCTCTTCGCAGACAATGATGAAGCGGAAGCTTCTTAAACTCCAAATACCAAAGGCAGAAAGTTTCAAAAACCAAACTCCAAGCCCATAGATTCGTGGAGATCCGTCCGATTCGTGGTTTCAAAAAAATGAAATACCTCCTTCTTGCAATCATGTTCGTGCCAGTCACACTGCACGCCGTGGATCAAGCAACCCGACCGCATATCTACCAGCTCATGGTACGCCATTTTGGCAATACCAATGAGACGCGTAAAACCGACGGCACAATGGCCGAGAACGGATGCGGTAAGTTCGACGACATCAATGACGCCGCTCTGAAATCGATCAAGGGGCTCGGTATCACCCACATCTGGCTGACCGGCGTCTTGGAACAAGCAAGCTCCACCGCTTACCCGGATCGACCTGCCGACACTCCGATCCTCGTTAAAGGCAAAGCGGGGTCGCCTTACGCGATCCGAGATTACTTCGACGTCTGCCCTGACTACGCAACTGATCCCACAAAACGACTCGATGAGTTTCGTGCTCTACTCAAGCGTATTGAAAAAAACGAACTGAAGGCGATCATCGACTTCGTACCCAACCACGTTGCCCGTTCCTACAGCAGTGACATCCGTCCAGCACTATCGTTTGGCAAAGACGACGACACCGATCACTTTTTTAACATCAACAACAACTTCTTCTACCTCGGCGACTTGCACCCAGGTGGTGGTGCGCCGTTGAAACTGCCCACAAAGGATGGCTCCGAGCCCTACGCTCCGGAAAAAGACCATGGTAAGGTCACCGGCAACAACGTGATTTCATGGTCGCCATCGATCAACGATTGGTTTGAAACTATCAAACTCAACTACGGTCACGACTTCACCGTAGGGCCACCACGCGACGACCTTCACCCTCTCCCCAAGGCGGATGCCGCTCCCGATAAAACTCCCGATACTTGGCAGAAGATGGATGCCATCCTAGCCTACTGGCAGGAATTAGGTGTGGACGGGTTTCGCGTCGACATGGCGCACATGGTGCCGATGGCTTATTGGGCGTGGCAAACACGCCGCTGCAAGACGCGCGACAAAAAAGTCTTTTTCATGGCGGAGGCCTACGACAACGATCCCTCCAAACTCACCGAGGGTAACGTGCTCGAGGAGCTGTTAGCATCCGGATTTGATGCCGTTTACGACGATCCCACCTACGACACAATCAAACACACTGTAGAGGGTCAAAAGTGGGCCAACGAGATCGACGGCGCTGCCAACGCTTTTTCTCCCCTCTTCCACAAATCACTGCGCTACGCAGAAAACCACGATGAAGTCAGGCTTGCTTCCAAGGGGAATTGGACGGGTGCCGGCATGGAAATTGGTAAACCCGTCTCCGCGATCATCTACGGCTTGGGTCGCGGCCCGATCATGCTCTACAGCGGCCAAGAAGTCGGCGAACCTGCCGAGGGAGCCGAGGGGTTTAGCGGCGATGATGGTCGTAGCAGCATCTTCGACTACTGGTCTCTTCCCAGTATGACCTCTTGGGTCAAAGGCCACCAGTACGATGCATCCAAGCTTTCTGCCGAGCAGAAAAAGCTGCGTAGCTTCTATGCCAGCCTCCTCAAAACCTGCGCCGAACCCGCGTTCACACGTGGAGAATTCTACGGACTCAACCATGCCAACCGAGGTAACGAAAAATATGGTAGATCGGGTGACGAACAAGCATCTGGCCACTGGCTCTATTGCTTCCTCCGTCGTGATCAGACAACAGGGCAAGCCTTTCTCGTAGTCACTAACCTCAGATCTAACAAGGAACTTAACGATGTCCACATCCAGATTCCGGAAAATGCCATCGATTGGTTAGGTGGAAAACTCGGCAAACAAGAATTACTAACATTCACTGATCGACTTGGCTCAGGACTCACCCTCAAGGCTACCGATGACGACCTGCCATCGAAGGGTCTCCTGATTGATCAACTCCCCGCTAAGGCCGCGCTTTATTTGGAAATTGAGTGATTCGCTTACGCCTCCTCACCACTTACTTACTAAGCAACGGATTGAGCTTTTTGATTAGGGCGTTAATTTCCCCATGATCTTCTACACCAAGCTGCTCAACCTGCAGCACCTTTTGTAGCACCGCATGAGCTTCATCGTATTGTTTGCGTCGGGCTAATGCCAAGGCATAGGAAATGGCATTCCGCGTATTATTAGCCTCCAATTCATGGGCCATTTTAAAATGATTCAGTGCCAGTTCAGGTGTGTCGGTGTGCTCTTCCATCAATTTGGCTAACAAATAATGGGACTGCACGTAGCTTGAATTACTCCGTAGCGACATCTCACAGGATTCCATGGCTTCGGGAAATTGCGCCCGCTTAAGCTGAATTTGGGCGATGTTGTAGTGAATAATATAGCAGCTTCCATCCAGCTTTAACGCCTTTTGGTAATGAGCCAACGCAAGATCATTCCGATTTTTCAGTCGATACAGACTGGCTAGATTTGTTTGTGCCGTGGCGCTGCGAGGCTCCATTCTGACGCCGTGAGTAAAGAGAGATGTGTCGTTTTTCCAAACCTTCGTTTGTTCATAGCTATGGACAGCACAAAGGATGGCCAAACAGGCTAGTGCTGTCACTCCTACCGTAAAGAGCCGTCCCTTAAGGGCATCAACACCATAAGCCAAAGCCAGGGCTGGACCAGCCAATGCTAAATAGGTGTAGCGATCCGCCGTAAATTCTCCACCCACATCGAACAGACCTAATACCGGAGCAAGGCAGAGAAGAAACCACAGCACATCCTTCCGCGATGATATCCAAGCCACAGGCTCCACATGCAACGGGTGAAGTGAAAATAGAAGGGCTACAACAACCGCCACCACTAGGGATATTCTTAGGCTACGGAGCAGCAGGAAAAAGCAAAGCTTTTTGAAGAACATTTTTTTGCATATGGATTTGATGACTGATTTAAAAGGGATTAGCCCTACAAATACACATCAAATCACCTCAAGTAATTCGTTCGTGGACACAGATCCCCACTCAATTCGCCTAAACCCACTCAACCTATCGAGTTATTTTAATAAAAGCGTCGAGAGATAGCCTCGTTGAATGCCCTGCCAAGAAACGTTCGTTACTTCAACCTAATATCCAGCCACTGCTGCATGGTCTCAGCTGGGTTATTAGCGCGCATCAGGGTTTCGCCTACAAGAATAGCATTGGCCCCAGCTTCTAGGACGCATAGACAGTCGCCGGCGGTTTTGATTCCCGATTCACTGACGAGTAAAACATCATCGCCTACCTCATCAGCCAACTGCTCAGTGGTGGCGAGATCGGTTTTGAAGGTTTTCAGGTTACGGTTGTTGATCCCGATAAGATCAGCGCCCAAGTCGAGGGCTCGTTCCATTTCCGGTAAGTCGTGGACTTCAACAAGTACATCGAGCTGGAAATCTCTGGCCACTTGGTAGAGGCGTGTGAGGGTTTCGTCGTCGAGAGCTGCTACAATGAGCAGAATCGCATCAGCCCCGGCGATAATAGCTTCGTAGATCTGAATTTCGTGCCGGATGAAGTCTTTTCGGATCAGTGGGATGTTGGAAATGGGGGAAATTTTGGTCAGATCGGCTAGTGATCCCTGGAAGTATTTCTCGTCCGTCAGCACTGACATACAGCTGGCTCCACCATCGAGATACATATTGGCCTGACGAAGCGGGTCGAAGTTTGGGTCGATCACACCAGCCGATGGTGAGGCGTGTTTTACTTCTGCGATGATACCGAGCCTGTCCGGTCCGAGATCGAGGGCAGCGCGGAAGCCACCAAAATCGTTTCTCTCTAGGGCCGCAGCGCGATATTTTTCAAGGTGAGGAAGGATTGCTTCCACCTCGCCACGCTTGTGCTCCATGATTTCGTTGAGAATGTCCATGCGGAGTCTTTTATGTTCTAAGTTTCAAATTCCAAATACCAAGTTACAGAAACAGCACTTTTCTCAAAAAATGGCTTGTCAGCGGATGATCAGAGTGTAAATAAGCCCCGCGTCAGCTCACCAGCTGATACGATCCCAAACACTCTATGCGGGTGTAGCTCAGTGGTAGAGCGCGACCTTGCCAAGGTCGATGTCGAGAGTTCGAATCTCTTCACCCGCTCCAATTTCAAAAAAAGCCCGGATGACTTTAAAAGTTGCCCGGGCTTTTTCGTGCCCACACAAAAGGAAGAGATCGACTGATCATTGTAGAAGCTACTTCGCAAAAAGCTGCTGATGTTTATCACGATAACGACTTGGGGGTAGTCCTTCAATACGGGTGAAAACCTTGTTAAAATGATCGGCATTACGGAAGCCCGATGCTTCAGCCACCTCTTTGAACGTCGAGTTGGTTTCCGCCAAGTGACGCTTCGCTCGTTCAAGACGCAGACGGGTGATTTCTCCGGAAATACTTTTCCCCAGTGATGCCTTGAATCTTCGCTCAAGCCCTCTCCGATTAGTCGCTACGGCACGAACGACATCCATGACGGCAATGTTCTGATGACTATTCTCCGCCATAAAACGTAACGCTCGGGATACGGTTGGATCGGTAGTCGCATACAGATCGGTCGACTGCCTTGGAACAAGTTCACTGGGAGGAACTAATTCAGTAAGATTAGTTAGATCTTCTCCAATCATAAGTCGCTCCAGCATACCTGCGGCCTGAAAACCGATCTGGGCAAACCCCATGTCAATACTCGTCAAGGTTGGCGGAGGCGATTCACAGAGGGCAGGCTCATTGGAAGCCCCTACAAGAGCTACGTCCTGTGAAATATTTAAATTGTTAGACCTGCAGATGTCCATAAAGTATCGCGCAAAAAGATCATGACTCACCATAATCCCGATCGGCATCTCCCAACTCTTCATCCAGTCTTCAATGCCGGCAACAAATGCTTCCCAGCCTGGAGCCGAACCAGATAATCTCGAGCGAGAAAAACGATGAACGCTACAACGGTGACCATGATCGGCAATCGTCTTTGTAAACCCCTCACATTGCCGCCTAGCATCCAAATCATTTTTATAACCAAGATAACCGAAATGGCTAAATCCACGACTGAGTAGATGTTCGGCACCCATTTCGCCCGAGCGCGTAAAGTCGGGAAAAACCCCTGGAAGATCTTTAACCGGTGAGTTTAGCCAGACATTCACCAAGGGCGTGTTGGTTTTCTTGGCAAAGTTGGCAATAGCCGGGGTAGCCCTTGCAATGATCCCGTCAAAACAAGAATTCCCGTCTAAACTGGGTGTTCGATCCACCGCCGGATGGATTTGGCAGTTCCAGCCCGCTTCATCGGCATATTTTTGACATCCTGCAAAGACTTCAAGATGTCGTTTATAGGCCCATTCCATTTCCAAGGAAATGGCGATGTGTCGGGTCAGATTCTGTTTCATACCAAAGTTGGGACCGCCGCAAATAAGCGAGACGTATCCGCAAAGATATGTATCAGCACGACCGTATCTATGAAAGCTTGTAAATAATCTTTTAAGCTGGATGCTTATCTTTGCTTACAAGCTAATTGTTCACCAATCAATTAATCAACCCAAAACAAATAATGAAACCATATTTATTCTCCCTCATCCTCGGCATCGGTTTGCTTCTCCCCGTCGCTGATGCACGCACATGGACCAGCTCTGACGGCGCTAAAACTTTCAAAGCTGAACTTCAGTCATACGATGAAGAGAGCGGAAAAGTTGTGGTGAAAAGAATCAACGGCACAACGATGAAGTTCCAGCAATCCATCTTATCGGAGCAGGACATCGAGTTCCTCAAGACCGAAGGTAAGGCATTGCTGGCGAAAAAAGGGGGTGGCTCAAAAACAGCGGTCAAGGAGGTGCCTGATGTGCTGCCCGACCCGGATGGCAAGGACGCAGACATGAGCAAGCCGGTCAAGGTGTTCATCCTCATGGGCCAGTCCAATATGGTTGGCGCCGGCAAAGTTGCCGGGTTGAAGGCGGCTACGGGCAAGGGACTCTATCCCTATCTCGTCGATGACGCCGGCAATTGGACCGTCCGCAAAGATGTCCGTAATACGTTTGTCATGTGTTCCGGCAGTAGTCCTGCAAAGGATCAGCAAAATGACTGGATGACTATCCAGCGTAACATCGGGCCGGAAATCGGTATTGGTCATTACGTGGGGCATGTTCTCGATGAACCGGTGTTGATCCTCAAGAGCTGCATCGGCAACCGCAGCCTGGGTTACGACTTGCTGTCACCAAGTGCTGTCGGTACAGGGGTGGGGGGGAAGTCCTATGAAGGAAACAAGGATGATCCCACCAGAACACCCAAAGCGGGAGACTGGTATGCCGGTGTGCAGTATGACGGAGACACTAAAGCCGCTAAGGACGTCCTCAAGAACCTCAGCACCTATTACCCGGGCGCCAAGAAATTCGAAGTCGCGGGGTTCTTCTTCTGGCAGGGTGCCAAGGATCTGAATCCAGCAACCGGCAGTGCGGAAAACTATGAAGTGAACCTCGTCCATTTGATCAAGGACCTGCGCAAGGACTTCAATGCACCGGACGCACCCTTCGTCTGCGCCACCATGGGGCAGGAAAAGAAAGGCGGTAAAATCACCGATGCCCAACTCGCAGTCGACGGCAAGACTGGAAAATACCCGGAATTCAAGGGCAACGTGGCGACCTTCTATTCCAACCCTGTCTCCAAAGGAGGCAGTGCCAACGGCCACTACGGCGGCAACGCTGAGACCTACATGAACATTGGCGAGGGCATGGGCCGCTTGATGGCCGAGTTGCTCGCTAAATAGATCATGATCCAACGGAAATCATTTTTCAAGCGACCCGGGCTCACTGCCGGGTCGCTTTTTTCTCTCACCATCTTGATGGTGACGCCTTGTCATGCCGACAAGTCAGCGGGGCATGCTCCATTTAAGGTGTCTCCCGAAATGGGGAAGCTGCTGTATGAGAACTGTACCTCGTGCCACGACGACTCGGAACAGGAAGGTGACATCAGGCTCGATCAACTCGATCAACTCAAGCTGGAGACCCGACTCGACCTCCTCAACAAGATACAGGAGCAGATCCACTTCGGGCAGATGCCTCCGAAAAAGG
>JASJLI010000115.1:0-13540 GCA_037620805.1 Akkermansiaceae bacterium | reverse complement strand
CGCGCCTTGGTCGTGTCATAGGGGGACATTTCCATTTTTACTTTGTCGCCAACAACGAGGCGAATAAAGCGTTTGCGCATCTTTCCAGAAATGTGGGCGAGGACTTCGTGTCCACTTGGGAGTGCTACCTTGAACATCGTGCCAGCTAACACTGACTTGATGGTTCCTTCGATCTCGACGACTTTATCTTCACGATCGTCGTCTTTTCTTTGGCGTGGGCCGTAATTATGTCGATTACGTCTGCGGCCTCCGCCTCCCCTTTTTGGTCTTCCTGCGATAGTGTGCTCCTTTGTTGGTTCAATGTCCCAGTCACCAGATCGATGGCGGGGCGCACATAATCCTTATAAATTGCTGTTTCGCAACCTTAAAGTCTGGAATCATCACGATCTTCCGTCTTTTTTTCCGTTTGGTCAGGATTTTTTGGCCAGAAGGTCAATGCACAGCGAGCTAACAGCCGAAGATCAATCCAGAAGTTCTGGATAACAACGTCGGGCCATCTCTTCAGAGAGCGCTGAAATGTCAGGGCTGGATGCTGCGATGAGGACTTCCTTCATCATTTCAGAGCAATTTGCCTGCGAGAGTGATCGGATCGCTTTTTTGATACTGGGCAATTTGTGAGCGCCAACGGAGAGTTCATCGATACCGAGTCCAACTAAGATAGGGATGACCAGCAGGTCTCCTGCCATTTCGCCACAGACACCGGTCCAAATACCTTGTTTCTTTGCCGCGCTGACGGTGAGTTCCATGAGCCTGATCACTGCGGGGTGAGTCGGCTTGTAAAGGTGGGCCACGTAATGGTTTACTCGGTCGACAGCAACCGTGTATTGGATCAGGTCATTGGTTCCGATGGAAAGAAAGTCTACCTCACGAGCGATTTCTCCCGCCATCATTGCCGCAGAGGGGATTTCAATCATGACACCGACTTCGATTTTAGGGTCAAAGGGGACGTTTTCCGCAGTGAGTTCGTCCATCGCGGTTTGTAGAATCTCTTTGGCCGCATGAACTTCGCGAAGGCCAGATACCATAGGGAACATAACACCGACCTTACCATGAGCGCTTGCTCGGAGAATGGCACGAAGTTGCTCCTTGAACATCGCTTTCCGTGTTAGGGAAACGCGGATGCCTCGCCAGCCGAGGAAGGGGTTTGGTTCGGGTTGGGTAAGTGGCTCGGCAGAAATTTTATCTCCACCGGCATCCAGTGTCCGGATGATCGTCTGGTTAGGGCTTAGTTCTTTGACGACTTTGGTGTAGACCTCAGCCTGTGCCATTTCGTCAGGCATTTCTCCACCTCCAAGGAGGTAGAACTCGGTGCGGAAAAGCCCAACGCCCTTGGCTCCGGATTCCTTGACTAGGGGGAGCTCGTTGGTAAATTCAATATTGGCTGACAATGTGATCTTGTGACCATCAAGTGTCGTGGTTTCTACCTCACGCAGTGTTTCCAGTTCCTTGCGATCCAGCCTTCTTTTCTCGGCCTTTTTCCTATACTCCCTAACAGTTTCTTCCGAAGGGTTGAGGATAAGTTTGCCCGTGTAACCATCCAGGATACTGTCAGATAGCGCCTTAATATCAATGACGGCATCTTCTAATCCGACGATGGCTGGTATTCCTAACGAGCGGGCAAGAATGACCGTGTGTGAGTTAGTACTACCTTGTTCAGTGGCAAAACCTTGGACGTGGTTGCGATCGATGGAGGCGGTATCGCTGGGGCTCAGATCATAGGCGACCAAGACATGTTTATGGTCGGGACGATCCTTGCTGTTCAGGTCTTCGTCTTGTTGGAAATTACGCAGCACTCGTTGGCAGACGTCATCAACATCAGCGGCTCGTTCTTTGAGGTAGGAATCGTTGATCCGACGCATCGCCTCAAGGAAGGTCTGCATCACGGCATAAAAAGCGTATTCAGCGTTTTGGCCTCTGTCTGATATCGCTTTGTTAACCCGATTAATGAGGGTGTGATCTTGCAGCACCATCAAGTGGGCATCAAAAATCTTGCCGTCGTCCTCACCAGAGAGGTTTTCAATGTGGCTGCGAAGTTGGTCAAGTTCGAGCTTAGTTGTCTCCAAAGCTTGGTTAAAGCGTTCCTTCTCAGCGGGAATTTGTTTTTCGGGTATTTCGTAAACATCCGGTGCACTAAAGCCGCGAGCCTCGACATGAACAGGTCCGAAGGCGATCCCTGGGGAGCCCGGAGTTCCTTGGATAATGGTTTCCTGTTCTTTGACTGGCATGCGCAGAGAGTTTGCACACAAGCCGTGCGAGGTAAAAGCTCAATCTTCCACTACTGAATTGGCTTAAATGGGGCTTAAATGGGGCTTGAATGAGCCTTGAATAGAGCTTTTAGAAATGAGTAAAGCGCTCGAATACACCCGAAAAGCACCGTTTGTTGGGCTATTCTTCGAAATTACGGGCAATGAGAGCACCGAGAGTTTCAAGAGCCGTATCGGCATCCTCACCGTCGGCAGTAATTGTGAGAATAGAGCCATGGCCTGCAGCAAGCATCATAAGACCCATGATCGACTTGCCATCGGCTTGTTCATCATCTTTTTCTACCTGAATATCGCAGGCGAACGTGCTGGCAGTTTTGACAAACTGCGCGGCGGGGCGGGCGTGGATTCCCAGTTTATTGGTAACGGTGAATTCGCAAGTAGGCATTGTATATGTTGAGGTGGTGAGTTGCTGTTTCCCGCAGCGAGTCTAGAGGAGGTGAACTCGGGGGGGAAGGGATTTTTTTGCCGATTTTTAATCTTTCGATATTTCTTAGATTCCAGTGCCCTGATTATCACTGGCCATTTTGTCGAGAAGTCGTTGGTTAAACTCGGCCGCCATATCGTAGCCCATGCTGCGAAGTTGGTGCTCGAGACAGGTGATTGCGACCAAACGTGTGGTATCACGCCCAGGAGCTACTGGGATTTCAACGTTCGTGATGTCGTAGTCAAGAATACGGTAGGTTTTCCGATTAACACCAAGCCGATCGACTTTGTTCAGATCCGAGTGGGGTTTGAGAGTAACTACCAGATCCAGCCTTTTGGTAGGGCGGATGCTGCCGAGTCCAAAGATATTGGCGACGTTGATGATCCCGACACCGCGCATCTCGATAAATCCACGTGAAAAGTCCTTGGTGCTGGCTACGAGTTCACCTCCGACTTTCCGGAGGATAACCATATCGTCCGCAACGAGCGCACCACCTCTTTCGAGCAGACCGATGGCGACTTCGCTTTTTCCTGCTCCACTGTCACCCATAATCAGAACACCAACACCACGAAAGTCCACCATGCAGCCGTGGCGAGTGGTGGACGGGGCAAAGTTATCCTCCAGCAAAAGGGTGGCCGCGTTGACAAACTTCATCGTCACCATAGGGGTGCTGAAAACCGAAATACCTCGATCATTCGCTACTTTTAATAACTCAGGAGTGAGCTGTTTACCTCGGGACGTTACGACGCAAGGGATCTCACGTTCGCAGATCGTGCTGAAGCGTAAGATGCGCTCTTCCTCATCACGCTTGCTGAGATACGATTGTTCAGAGTTTCCAAAGACCTGCACCCGCTTGTTGGCGAAATAGGAGAGGAATCCAGCAAGTGCCAAACCGGGGTGGTTGACCGTTGGTTCGAGGATTTTTCGGTCAAATCCAACTGCGTCTCCTTGCAGCTCGAGCTTGAGTGTCTTACCGTGTTTCTCAAAAAAATCACCAACAGTAAGGTGTGAAATACGTTTGCGTGTATGTTTTTTCGCCATGATCGTGGAGCATTTTAGAGAAGTATTGAGTGAAATGCACGCCTTGGTTGATATTTTCCGCTGATTTTTTCGATATCAGGATGTCTTGAGTGAGACTCCTTAGGCAAGGTGAGTATTAGAACTCGGGGGAGGGGTAGGGCTGAACGTTTCGATGGGCCTGAGGTTGGCTTACGTAGCTGCCGCGATTTTTTGTAACAACAGAGCAACACAAAAAAGCCCGATGCAAACCAGTGCGATCGTTGGGGAATATGCGGCTACGAAACATGCATCCAGTAGGCAGAATCCGGCTAAAGCGCGCGATACAAATACAGGCTTTGATTTTTTAAGCCCGTAAAGCGCGAAAATGATCCAGGCCATGCAAGCCGCGAGTGCCACGTAATGAACACCAAAGCTGGGAGGATGAGCCATGCCTATAAAGATTGGTTCAGCGGCAGCCTCGAATGGATCGGATTCCCAATATTCCGATATTGCCCAAATGCTCTTAAAAAAAAGTGTGTTAGCAAAGTAACTTGCCACAGGAAGGGTGATCATGCAGGTAGCCAGCAGTTTGCGGAAGGGGAACTGGCCTGGTGTTGATTCAGTGGAAGCAACCCAGCTTAACAATAGCGTGTAAGCTCCAACCGTACCTGCAAATACCATGAGCCACGGTTCAAGCCAGCCTCGCAAGAAATAGGGGGGTGTAAGGCCATGGGATTGTTCGTATGAAAACATGGTTTTGTAGGCACAAGAGGCTGCAAAAATGACAAGTAATAGTCTGCATGATGACATTAGTAACAACCCGACAGGTTTCGATTTTTTATGAATAAACGCGTAGGTGATGACACAGACAATCATGATCAAAAATACGGCTAGCTCGTGTAGCTGAAGAATATCTTTGATGTCTTTCGCTCCGATCGATCCAAATAATTCAGTAAGAGAATATCCCATTGAAATATAAATGCTGGGTAGCAAGTAAGTCAAAGTAACTAAGGATGCCAAGGCGAAGAGCCCCCACGCCAAAAAGGAAACTAATGATACTGAAAGTATCCCTTGTGGGAGAGGTCTGTTGGGGCGATTTTTTTTATCAAAATGAATATCACGAGCATCACCGAGAAAGCATCCTCCCACATAAATACAGGATGCCACAATGAGTATAAATCCGAGAAAAACTAATCGTAAGTTGATACCTGAGAGGGTGCTTAAGTAAGAACTATTTAACGCACTAGCTAACCAAAAGCCCACCAGAACATTACTCCAAACCGTAGGGAGGTTCGCCATACGCCCAGTAGCTAACAGAGCGCGGAATTTTTCGCCAAAGGTGACCATGATTGCGGAGTATGAGCCCTAATAACCAATGTCCATTGACCAATGACTCGCCGAGGGTGAACTAGAATCTGACCTCAAACCAAACACCTCCAAAAGCGTGGTCGCCGCCTGCATCGTCATTGTCGAGCAGAACAGAGCCGCCAACAAATGGGGTGACGGAAACGGTTTCAGAAATATGGTAGGTGAAGGAGAGCCGACTATAAACATCGTTCATGCCATCGCGGCCATAGTAATCGTTTACATAGCTAACACCCGTCTTCAGAGAGAAGTAAGCTTTTTCAGAGACCTCCTTAGACCAACGGGTTGCGACATGGCCATACCAGGCTTCAGCTCCGGTGTCATAGTAGGCACCCGTTGTTACATTGAAGTCTTTACTGAAATGCCAAGTCGCAAAAGCTCCTACATCAACACCATCTTCAAATATCACGGAAAGAGGTGGAGTGGAGTGACTGAAATTACGGTAGGTAGCGCTGAGTCCGAGAGTGAGTTTCTCGCTTTGCTCAAAACGTAGGTGGGCGAAAAATGCCGTTTCGTCAAAGTCTCCAGAGCCGGACTCGGTGGCATACCAAGCTCCAATATTGACGAAAGTGTTATCATTGATCGCAATTTCAGCTTCAATTTGAAAATCAAGTGTGCCCTCAGCAAGTTCAAATCCACGGTGAACATAGGTGCTGCGATATCCGGTAACGGCTTCAATTCCGATAGGGATTGCGTCTTCAACATCTGCAGAGAGACAAGTCGGAAGGCTAAGGGCCAACAGTGTGAGAGGAAATGTGAGAGCGGAGAGTGTTTTCATGCTTGAGAGCTAAGTTAGGCTGTTTTTGGGCTTAATCAAGGACGTTGGCCATTTTTTCTAAACCTTCAAGCACCCGACTATGCGGGCAGCCGTAGTTGAATCGAATGTGACCAGGGGCACCAAAATAATTGCCGTCTGAAAGGTAGATGCCGGCCTCTTGTTCAAAGAACTGGGCTGGGTTTTCTATTCCCATGGATCGGCAGTCGATCCATGCAAGATACGTGGCTTCGATATCGGGAATGATAAACTTGGTGCGAGAACGGACGAAGTCAGTCACGGTGTCGCGATTCTTCCGTAAGTAAGCGATAAGGTCCTGACGCCACGGTTCACCATCGCGGTAGGCGGCTTCGGCGGCGTAGTAGGCGAGACAGTTAATCTCAGGAAGCGTGTGACCACGTGCCGCGCAGAACTTGCGACGAAGAGAATCATCACGAATCAGGGCAAAGGCATATCCTAGGCCGGCAATATTGTAAGTCTTGCTGGGCGCGAGCAGGGTGATAATGCGTTTTTGTAATTGCTCAGGTAATCCGGCAGCACAGACGTGAGGTGTGGCTTCGTCGTCCAGAATCAGATCGCAGTGGATCTCATCGGAAATAAGAATCATATCGTGGCGTTCACAGAAAATAGCCAGTTGGCTCATCTCGTCCTGACTGAAGACACGGCCTAACGGGTTTTGTGGATTGCTGAGTAGAAAGAGCTTAGTTCCTGGCGTGACGGCAGCCTCCATGGCATCCCAATCAAATCCCCACTGGCCATTTACCTCAACATGGGGCACGGCGATGACTTCCATTTCTGCATCGTTGTGGATACCAAGAAACGGTGGGTAAATAGGTGTGCAGGTCATCACTGCATCGCCGGGCTTTCCAAACGCCCGGGCAGCCAGTGATAAGGCCGGAACGAGCCCGCCGAGGTGGACGATTTCCTTTTCCTCAATAGCCAAGCCATGTCGGCTCTGCATGTATTCACCAATTGCTTCAACGAGACCATCGTGTGCGTGGGCGTATCCCATCACGCCGTGGGCGATTCTTTCTTTTAGCACATCAAGCACCGCTGGCGGTGACATGAAATCCATATCAGCCACCCAGAACGGATCGAGTGTAGGGAACCTGTCCCATTTGATGGAGCCCGTTCCCCGACGGGGGATGATCTGGTCAAAATCGACGTTTTTCTGCATGGCAGAGAAGTAAGAGGCAAAAGCCAAGAAGCAAGGAAAATCAACTCATTACAGAGAGCTAGTCCCCGCCAACGTATTGAGCAGTCGACAGATTTGGCCGGTTCTTTTATCTTGCTTCTTGGCTTTTGCCTTTTACCTCTCATCACATGCAGGAGCTTCAGATGCGAGAGGTGGCAGAGCGAATTTTGCTGGCAGAATCGCTGGCGGAAAAACTCCTGCTCGCGCCCGAACTCGGGCATGGTGTGGTGGACGATGCTCCAGGGGAATCGTTGGCCATTCCTGATGCCCCCGGTCGACCCGATGAGCTGAAAATCGGGGGCAAAAGCCTGCGTGTCGGCTTCCCTGGAGTGAACAAGCTCGATGATGATCACGAGCGAGGTAAGATGTTGCATTTCCTAGCTAATCACGAGCTATTAGCCGCTGAGCTAATGGCGCTGGTGCTACTCAAGTTTCCAAATGCACCCAAGGAATACCGCCGTGGTGTCTACGAAGCCATGCGAGAGGAGCAAATGCATACGCTGATGTATTTACGTCGTATGAAGGATTGCGGTATCCACTTCGGCGAGCTTCCAGTGAACGATTACTTCTGGAAATTAATCGCCCCGATGGAAACACCGATGGATTTTGTCACCCGACTCAATCTCACTTTCGAGCAGGCCAATCTCGATTTCTCCAAACACTACGCAAAGCTCTTTCGACAGGTTGGTGATAATGGAACAGCCTCTGTGTTAGAGAAGATCTATCTCGATGAAATCGGTCACGTCGGTCACGGCGTAAAATGGTTCAGGAAATGGAAAGCCGATGGCGAAACCGACTGGCAAGCGTTTAAGAAATCACTTACATTTCCGCTAGCACCTGCAAAGGCTAAAGGCATCGCTCCGTTTAATGCCGAGGGGCGAAGGTTGGCTGGGTTTGATGACGATTTTATCAATCACTTGGAGGTCTGTGAGCAGTCGAGGGGCAGGACTCCAGTCGTCCATTGGTTTAACCCGACGGCTGAGTCTCACGTGATGGCTTCACTTTCGGGGAAGGTATTTCATCCCAAAAAAATGGAGTCAGCCATGGAAGAAGATCTGGAGATGCTGACCCTTGCTTGGTGCCGCAAAGATGATGTTGCGCTACTGCGCAAACTTCCAGGAAACGCACATCTCGCCTATCTTCAACGTGCCGGATTTCATTTGCCTGAAATTTTAGAGGCAGGGCAGTTGTCGGATCGTAAACTGGGTGGACTGCGCCCGTGGGCATGGTCGCCCGACTCCTCAAGCGCTCTGCAACCACTCGCTGGTGATATTCCTGCGAACTTACCATGGCAATGGCGTGAATCACCCCCACCACTATGGATGAGTAAAGAGGTAGGTGTGATGCTTTCTGAAAAACTGGGGCGGACTGATGGCTGTGGTGTTTTCTACCGTGACCTCAAATCGGCGATAGAGGCTATCGATGCATTCTTAGAAAATGGAGACGTCCTCATCAAAGCTGCCTTCGCCTGTGCTGGTCGTGGTCACAAGCGGGTAATACAGGGACAGGGAGAGGATTATTCACAGTGGCTGGAGAAAACGATCAACAACCATGCTGGCGTTGTCGTGGAGCCCTGGCTTGAGCGTGTGATGGATTTCTCTGCTCTGTATGAAGTAAGGTCTGAAGCGAGAATAGACTTTATCGGCATGACCGAGATGGAGAATGACGCAGCGGGTCGATTCCTCGGCACCCGTGTGTATCCGAAATGGGGCACTGGCCTCGACCGTGAAATCACCGAGTTTCTATTCCGCGAGGTGAAGCTCAACGAGTGGTATCGCGATAAAATCCCCGCCGCGATTCTGGAACTTCTCGGCGGATATATTGGGCCTGTGGGTGTCGATGCCATGGTGTTTCGGCGAACCGACGGATCACTGGCGCTGCGCCATGTTATCGAACTTAACGTCCGTATGACGATGGGACGCGTGGCTCTCGAGCTCCATAAGAAGACCCAGCCAGGGAAAGGGGGGCAGTTCCGTATTTTGCGTAAAAAACAACTGAGTGAAGATGAGTTATCCACACTTTATTCGCAGGATGTTCACAACGCTTCGACTGTGATCAACGACCCAAATACCGCCCGAGAGTTCCTCGCCGTGTGGTCAGTCCTCGATTAAGCTTATCCTAGTAAGTATAAGCACATCCCGATTCAAATGAATAGGTTGTGGGACTTGTTCACAACGAGCCAAGCTATACTAGTTGTCGTGTGAACAAGTTTTGTGAATAACTTAAGATGACCTAATGTGGATAACTTATCCTCATGGGAGTCTACAAAAACCTCCGCTTCAGGTGATCGAGGTGATATTGCGGATTGGTGCCTTCTCCGGTGGCCGATTTCATCAGGTCTTGTGGAAATAGAATGCTGCCCTTGGAGTGGATTTTTTCCCTCATCCACTGGAGTAGTGGTTGGTAATTGGCATTGGCTGAAGCTGAGGCAACGGACTCATCCTGCATCGCACAGTGGTGGAGCTGGGCAGCGTTGAAGTTGCCCAGAGTGTAGGTTGCGAAGTAGCCGAGCCCACCCATCGACCAGTGGATGTCTTGGAGACAACCGTTGGTGTCGTCAGGGGGTGTCATGCCGAAGAACTTTTGAAACTGCTCGTTCCAGGCGGCTGGAATGTCGGCAACTTCGATCTCTTTATTGAGCATCCTTCTTTCCAGCCCAAACCGGAGTAGGATGTGAAGATCGTAGGTTGATTCATCGGCCTCGACGCGGATGTAGGATTTTTCTGCTCGGGTGATGGCAGAGAGGAACGTATCCAAGTCCAGATGTGCGAGGTTGGGGAAAATTTCCTGTGTGCGTGGCAACCATTTGGTCCAGAATGCGCGTGAGCGGCCCACATGGTTTTCCCAAAGGCGGGATTGTGATTCGTGGATACCCAGCGATACAGCATTGCCGGCGGGAAGGCCATGCTGAGCGGTGGATAGCCCTTGATCGTAAAGCCCGTGACCCGCTTCGTGGAGGACTCCGAAAAGTGAAGAGGTGAAATTGTTTTCAAGGTAGCGCGTGGTGAGGCGAGTATCTCCCGGCCCCAGTCCTGTGCAGAACGGGTGGGTGGTGGTGTCGATCCGACCGTTGTTAAAATCAAAACCAATATCTTCAGCGACTTCCCGATTGAGGATTTGTTGTTTTTCCTCGGGGTAATGACCTGCGAGGATATCTGATGGAGTGCTGGCTGATTTTTCAACAGCAGCCTGTGCCGTCGCGGCGAGTTCGTCACCAACGGTGTCAAAAATGGTGGCAATATCAGAGGTTTTTGCTCCGCGCTCGTAACCTTCTAATAAGGCATCGTATGGTTCGTCATCGTATGCCCAAAGTTCGGCCTTTTCGCGTGCGATTTCGAGTAGGGTTTCGAGGTGGGGGGCAAACAGGGGGAAGTTATTGGTCGACCTCGCTTCGGCCCACGCTGCCTTAGCGAGAGATGATGTCTCCGATGCTTTTTCGACGAGGCTTTGTGGAAGTTTGGTGGCGCGGTCAAACCTATGCCTGAGCTCGCGCACATTGGCGGCTTGAGTATCGTCGCCTGATTCCTGTTCGGCGGATTCGAGCGCAGCTCGGTATTTGTCGCCTGTGCCGAGTTCGTGGATTTTCCCTGAGAGCCACGACAGTTGTTTAGCTCGATAGGGCACGCCACCTTTGGGCATGTAAGTTTCCTGATCCCAGCCGAGCACTCCGGCAGTGTTTCCTAATAGGGATATTTCACGGGTTTTATCACAGAGAAGATCGTAAGATGACATGGCCGACCGATAGCAGTGATCGGGCATGAGGTGGAGTGAAAAATAGGTGGAGTGAAAAATTTGAAGGTTTCCGCAGGGGCACCCGAGTCAGCAGGCGTCAGGAGAAAATGAATTTCAAACCGCAGTTATGGCCATACTACCCGCTGGGAAGGTTAGGGAAGGCAGGGGCTTTCTGAATCGTCTGCACGAGTAGTCTGAAAATCAGCTTCGTTAAGAAATCAATAATTTGCGTATTGAAGCTAAGTTCAGATCATGGTATGTGGCTACTTATCTGATACTTTTAATTATGGTAGACGCTTTGAATTCTAATGTCTTGGTTCTTAATAAACTATGGCAACCTATCCACACTTGTTCAGTTCGCCGAGCAGTGAAACTTCTCTGCCTGGGTCACGCTCACGTGGTCGAGGCTGAAGGCGAAATGAAGTACCAAACCCACGATTTTGGTTCATGGTTGGAGGCGTCTACAGAGAAGGTTACAGATGGGGTGATCCGTTCGGTGCGCTTTGCAATGAAGGTCCCCAAGGTGATCGTGTTAGCGATGTATGATAAACTGCCCACTAAGGAAGTGAAGTTTACCCGACATAACGTGTTTCTGCGTGACCACTACACTTGCCAGTATTGCCGTAAAGAATTTCCAGATAAAGACCTCAATCTTGATCATGTGGTGCCGCGGGACAAAGGGGGGAGGACCCGATGGGACAATATTGTGACCTCTTGCTTCGGCTGTAATAACCGCAAAGCCAACAAGCTTCCCCATGAGGCTAACATGTTCCCAGCCACACGACCAAAAGCACCGCGCTGGCGACCCTTGTTTGGGTTTAGACGGAAGGGCAGTATTGACGATAGCTGGGAAAGCTTTCTTTAGGGTATGTTGGGAAAACGAACCTTGAGGCAGCCTGATTAAGAGAAATAGATAGTTAGCAAGTCCAAGAAAGGCACTCGCAATGCCTGTAGCTAGTGGGATTACATAATGCTAAGAGGCGCGCTAGTTTATAGTTGTTGAGAGAGGCGTTATAATCTCCTGCCGATGTGTAAAACCAAAAGAAAGAGCTTACTGCAACTTGCGCGTATCTTTGCGCTGGGATGCTCGTAGGTATCTGTCTCACATCGTGTCGACAGAGCGCAGCTATCGAAAATGGAGCTTCCGGACAAGCTCTGCTGGATGCTGTCAAACTTGGAGATAATCAGAAGGTATCACTTCTTCTCGTAGAGGGTGTTTATACGGAGGTTCGCGATGAACAAGGTGATACCCCTCTCCTTTATGCCGTTAAAACGGGTAACGTTCAGGTGGTTCGCATGACGCTTACACAAGGCGTTGTTCAGGATGCTCGTTCGGGTAATGGGAAGGGAGTTCTCGAACTCGCGCTCGACTCCGGGAACAAAGACATGGTGATATGCTTGCTTAAAGGTGGTGTTTCACCCGATGAGGTCGGTCATGATGGTAATCCTCTCTTGCTCAAGGCTGTAAGTTTTAGAGAAATGGAAACCATCAAGTTGCTATTAAAAAGAGGCGTCACGGCAAGTGCTACAGGGAAAGATGGGCGAACGGCACTCCACATTGCCGCCGAGGGTGGACTGATGAAGTGGATGGATGTTTTGTTGGCAGCGGGAACTGATCCTGATGTTAGGGATGATAAAGGGACCACTCCTCTTTGGACGGCGGCTAACGTAAGTGGTCCCGTGGAGCGTTGGCGGGGGATGACCCGGTTACTCAAGGCCGGTGCTGATGTAAATGTATCAGGACCCAAAAAAGCAACATTGCTTGGTGAGATGGTGCGGAGAAACCTACGCAAAGAAACTGTAGAACTTATCAATTACGGAGCCGAGGTGAATTACGCGATCAATGGGAACCCTTCACCACTCGAACTGGCAGAGTCAGGAGGGTATATCGACATAGTCGCAATCCTGCTATCACGCGGTGCAGATGGATCTAGATTGCTTTATGAGGCTCTTAAGCGTGGAGACATCGATTTAATTCGAATGCTCTTCGAAGCCGGCGTGTTGCCAGAGCACTGGGAGGAAGATGAATTGTCAAAGGATGGGGTCATTGCCTCTTGTGTTAGGAAAGGGTAATTCAATCTTGCTGAATTGAGTTTGAGGTATGGTGCCGATGTTCAAGGGCGTGGTAAGGAAGGGCAACGTCCTCTACAGATGGCAGTAGCAATGAGAGATGCCGCCATGCTAAATTTACTACTTGAGAGTGGAGCTGATCCCAACGTCTATTTTGGCCGTCCCGCGTCGAAGGGGTTTCTAGAGCTAACAGAAGAAGAATCGATGCAATGGTTTTTGAAAAACGACCGTCGAGTGACGCCACTCATGATGGCTTCTAACAATGGATATTTGGTGATCATTAATGCGCTGATCGAATACGGAGCTAAGCGCTTTGTTTACTCGGGGAAGCACCACCTTTACCCGATCAACTTCGCATCACGCCGGGTAGATGTAAAAGCCATGCAGATGATCCTCGGGAAGGATCTGGAAAATGAAGTGCCATACGCAATCTTCGATCTTTCAGGTCAACGGGTGCACTTGTATAATTCTAAAAAGGAGGTGATCTTCAGTAGTCGGTTTTCAACTGGGAAATCAGGCTTTAGAACACCCAAAGGCACTTTTGTGATTACCGACAAACATCGACCTCATAATTCGACCATCTACGGATCGAGTATGCCCTATTTTCAGCGATTGAGCTGCAGTGCCTTTGGCTTCCACTCAGGAAACTGTCCTGGTTACCCAGCATCGCATGGCTGTATACGCATGCCCTACAGCGCTGCGAAGAAGTTCTTCAG
>JASJLI010000114.1:0-39242 GCA_037620805.1 Akkermansiaceae bacterium | reverse complement strand
ACTAGCTTGCTTTTGTTTTCTGGCTTAAGAAGCATCTCGACGGTGCCCTTGGGCAGTTTTGCAAACGCTTCATCTGTTGGTGCGAAAACAGTGAATGGACCTTTTCCTTTCATGGTATCAACGAGGCCAGCTGCTTTCAGAGCGGCAGTAAGTGTGTTGAAGGATCCGGCTGCCACGGCAGTGTCAACGATATCTTTAGGGGCCTTTTTGTGATGGTCTGCAATGGCAGGGGTGGCAAGTGCGGCCAAGCCGAAGATGATGGATGTAATAATTGCTTTCATAATTAGTTTGTTGTAGTTGTTCAGTTGTTGTTGGTTTTTGCAAACCCCGTTTGGGCTTACATATTAGTCTTCGTTTCATTACTCAAATTGGATTCAGAAAATGTAATTATTTTTTTGTTTTTTTGATCACATCGCCGAATTCCGATTTCACCCTTGAAGCCGAACACGCTGGGGAACAAAAATCTCTTCCTCCCGTTGACGGGAGAAAGAGAAAGATAAGCTGAAAATTTAATACGTTTAACACGGTTCAGATGTCAGCTATCTACCAAAGCGAGTGTTGTTTGGTGATTGCATCAGGTAGCTATCCTGGATCCGGTCTTCACGCTGCTCAAGCTCACGCAGGATATCGCGAAACGCATTACGGGAAGTCCATGCATCAGATGCAAATTGGAATAGAGGCTGATCGTCTTTAATCGCCGATTCTAATTTTTTCCGCGTAGTGCCTGTGATGAATTGGGAATACTTGGAAAGGAACTCATACCCACGGGCGGTATAGTATCTCCAAGAGTTTTCATATTCACCTTTGTTATAGACCAGTGCCGCTTTGGTCAAGGTATCTTGGACAAACTTAATTGCATCCACCGTGTTAATATCACCTTCAGGTAGTTCCATTGGATCTGGAATCACACTACCGACGGCGTTGATCAGGCCATTAAAAGCCTCCTCATCCGTGTCGGTAATCTTGATTCCACTGATCTTGGATTCTGATGCCATCCGGGTCAGGTAGATGGGTGCACCGTGAATGGTACGCAGCTTATTGTATGGCTTGCAGTTTACACTCACATGCTTGCCGGTAATGACGTGGCGCGCCAAAATCCCGTAGAGTTTTTCTCTGTTTTTTCCCTTGGGGTTTGCCACAAGTGAGGCATACGGCTGTTTTTTCCACGCCTCATTGACCGGAGCGAAAATGGTGAATTCCGATGATGATGCGACAGGTAGGTTCAGTCCGGTTGTTTCAAGCATTGAAACCAGAGTGCTATAGCGATCATCCTTGCGCAGTAAATCAAGGAGGCTTGATTCCACCGGTGGAATCACCGAGTCGATCACGTGGATGATACCATTGGCACATGGAATATCAGCTTCCAGAACCTTAGCTCCGTCGACGGTAGGCCCCGCAGCGGTCATCTTGAAGTTAATCTGCTGCCCAAAGGCCGAAATCGGTGTAACATCGGAAACTCCCAGACTGAAATACCCGGGGATATTTCCAGCCGCCCGAATACGATCAACGATGTGGTGCTTGATGATATCCTCAAGACGCTCGTTATTCTCGGGAAGGAAGAGAGACTCAAGAAATTCCGGTGGAAGCTTTTTAAACGCCTCATCGGTAGGCGCAAATGCGGTATAGAGTCCATGCATGTTTTGAAACAGCTTCCCTTGCCGGCTCGCGGTGATGGATTTGGTGAAGATAGTGAAGCGTCCGTCTTTCTGCAGCCGCTGGAATAAGTCATCCGTTGTCGGTGTAAGAATACTGTCAATAAGGTAAATATTTCCATTCGAGCATGGAATCATCTCACCGGTTAATTTGGCGACCCCGATGGTTCCTCCCTTGTAATTGACGGAAAGAAACTGTCCCGTTGCCATCTGCAGCGCGGCATACTTTTCTAGGCCGATCGTGGGAATCGAACGCTCAACAACATGAAATCCGAATACCTCTTCTAACCTGTCATCATTTTTGGGATCCAGCAGAGTCTTGATCGATTCTTTGGAGAGCTTTTCAAATGCAGCATTGGTAGGAGCAAATACCGTGCGACGGATCGTAGTACGCTCAGAAAGCTGCGAGCCGATTTCCGTCTTTTCAAGCAGCTTGAGAAAGTTTGACAGGTCGGCCCGCTCGCGCACGACGCGGCCAATGGTTTTGGCTTCAGCCGGATTGGCTGCCCGGATATCTCCGATTAGAATAATGGGACATAACGAGCCGAGGAGTAGGCGTGGTAGTGTAGTTAGGATTTTCATATGATTATATTGGGTCAACATTACTGTCTTCGCCAAAAACCCAAACTTAGATTCAACAATTGAAACTTTTTCCCCCAGACGCTCTCGTCTGTGGCTAAAAATGGCTACAATGCAATCACGAAGCCTGAAGATACACTTCAAAAAAAATACCCCTAGCCTTCACAATCCGAGGCAGGCATGTTCATCTGAGCCTCTTGCTTAGAGCAGCCTCAAGCAAGGGCGTCGCACTCTTTGTCCGTAAAAGTGAATATGAAGAGCACATCACCTATTTCCAACTCTATACCATTGATCAATGTGATATCCGAGACCCGCTCACCGTTGTGTTTGATGCCATTGGTGGCACTGTTATTAAACATGATGTAGCCTGCCTACGCGAGCTTTTCACTCTCAATATGGCTGTGCCGATTCGCAGCAGGAAACTCAAAATCCTCACTAGACATCAGTGATAGATTGCTTGAGAGGAATATGACAAAGACAGGGTGCTCTCACGTGGGTGCTGGCGTGATTGGACTTTGCTCCGCCTACCACTTGCTCAAAGCGGGGCGATCCGTGACGATCATTGACGGCCCGAAGTCCACACACACATCATGCTCATTTGGCAACGCGGGCATGGTTGTGCCCAGCCACTTCATTTCACTAGCCGCCCCCGGCATGGTTAGCAAGGGGCTGAAAATGTTAGCGAATCCAGCGGGACCCTTCTACATCCGACCACGTGCCAACCTAGAACTCGTGCGCTGGTGTAAAATTTTTATGGTGCACTGCAACCCAAAGCACACCAGTAAAGTCAAAAAAGGAGGGGCCAAAATGACCCCTCCTTGGATAGAAAAAGATGGTTTAGTTTTTGCTCATTGCGTAGCGGGTATTATTCAGGCTTTTGCGGAGCATCCATGCGCGAGTGGTGTCGCAGTGAGTTTTCTCGGCACGTGCAACAACCATAGCGAGGTCTTTGCGCATCGTGCAACTCACCTTGGAGTTCTTGACCAGGGACACCAAGGTCTGCTGGTAGATGTCTGCGCACTTACCGTGGTTGCCATGATTGAAAACAGGAACACCCTTTTCGATGGCAGCATCGATCATCTGGGCAGGATCAGCTGACGTATGTCGAGCTTTCTCCGTGGATTTAGGAAGGAGCACGGTATCGATGACGTGGATGACCCCGTTGTCGCACTTGATGTCGGTGATCACCACCTTTGCTCCATTGACGTTGAAGATACCCTTGTCGATTCCGAAGTTCAGTTTTTGGCCACTGAGTGCTTTGGCGGATTTAGCATTAAGGGCATCGCCAGCGGATACTTTTCCAGACACAACATGAAGCGACAGGATATTTCTCAGTTTGTTGAGGTTCTCCGACTTGAGGAGAGATTCGACGGTTCCATTGGGCAGCGCTTTGAAAGCTGCGTCAGTAGGTGCAAAAACGGTTAGATTGTTGTTCCCAGTGAGGACTTTACTCATGCCAGCGGCCTCTACAGCTGCGAGCAGGGTGTTAAACTGACCGGCTTTTTTGGCCACGCTGGCAATATCATTTTTCGGCTCTGGTGGAAGAATTACGGAGTCGATGACATGAATCACGCCGTTCGACGCTTTGATGTCGGCAGAAACTAAAGTCGCTCCGTTGACATTCACTTTTCCATTTTGGAAAGCAATCTGAACCGGGGCACCTTGGAGAGTTTTCGCATTTTTTGCGGCGAGTGCATCGGACAAACCAAGCTTACCCTGCACGACGTGGTATTTGAGAATAGCCTGTAGCTTGCCTTTATTTTCCGGTTTCAGGAGGCTTTCGACGGTGCCTTTGGGTAGTTTGGCGAACGCTGCGTCGGTAGGAGCAAAGACAGTGAACGGCCCCTTGCTTTTGAGGGCACCAGCAAGATCCGCCGCACCAAGGGCGGCCGCGAGGGTCTTGAACGAACCTGCTGCAACAGCCGTATCGACGATGTCTTTTCCTGTATTGCATGGGTTAGTATGGCAGTCTGCTGCACTGACGGGTGATGCCAAGGCAATGGAACTAAGTATAGCGGTTGTAGCGAATATTTTCATAGTGGTGGTAGTTAATGGTTAGTTTTTGTGCTGTCACCCATAGTGGGTTCATAATTGCTTTCGCCAAACTGCTGAAATTGGATTCAAAATAATCATTTTTTTTTGGCCTAGAAAATTCTTCGGAGCCTCCAAGAGGCCCCACTTCAGCAAAACCCCATGCTCAACATAGGTAGCTATTCTTAGCTGCCTTATACCTCTACAGCTTCTGCCCGTCAGCAAGGAGTCGTTTTTTCAACTTCCCGTAATCCACTTTTTGAACGGACACCTTTTCCTCAATGGCAAAAAAAGGGGACAGCAACTGTCTGTATCCATAAAGGGACAGCAACTGTCTTTAGAAATTATTTTCATTAAACAGGTTGGGCTTCTTGTAAGTGTCTTTTCATGAGCGAGTTGAGATAGCAAAGAAGCTTTCGCGTCACGGCAATAAGAGCGAGTTTCTTGGGTTTGCCTTTTTCGAGTAGGCGTTGATAGAACTCCTTCAAAACCAAGTTGTGCCTGGAGCCGACTAGAGCGGCCATGTAGAGTGCCCGGCGAACCTCTCTGCGACCTCCGTAGATCTTTCTTTGCCCTCGCATCTTTCCGCTATCGGGATTGAAGGGGGCGAGCCCGGCGAGCGATGCTGCCTCCATGTTGGAGATTCTCCCGAGTTAGGGCATGGCGACTAAAAGGGAAAGTGCGCTATTGTCTCCGACACTTTTTGTCGTGGTTAGAAGCTCAACGGCTTGATCGAGAGATACGGATTTGACCTTAAGGTGGATCATCATGGCCGTGACTTTCTCAATTTGTTTTTGCAGTGATTTTATGCGGCTATTGACCATACTCTCAATACTTTTTGGGAGCATGTGCTCAAGGTGCATGCGCTCGCGATGCAACTCGTCATTGAGGTGTCGGCGATATTTAACGAGGGACTGAATTTCCTCGAGGATGGGGTCCAGCGGTGCCGTTTCGCGCGGGCTGAACTGAATACCGTAATCAGTGAGTATCCTAGCATTTATCGAGTCGGTTTTGGCAAGTAGCCCCTTGGCTTTGGCGAAGTTGCGAGCCAGTGTAGGATTGATGCGCGAGGCCTTGATGTCTGCGCTTTGGAGCATGACAAGGAGGAGTTTTTCATAGCCTCCGGCAGCTTCAAAAACAAGGTGAGGATCAACGCACTTCTTGAGTTTTGAAATGATCTTACCGATGCCTGTTTTCGTGTTGGCAATCGCGCTGGGCAACTTAAGTGTTGAATCGTGACGTTTCCTGCGGGCAGGAGGACCTGTGACTGCGGTCCGGTGCCGTAGAGGCCGAGGCTGACGCTTCTTGCCCGGTTGTGTCCGCGGACGACACGATCACCCTCATCGACCTCCAGCTGGAAAAGATTATGGATGATCCTAAAAAGCTGGGTCAGATTGATCTAAACTTCCCATTACTTAAAAGCCTCCTGAAGGATGCCGAGGGGAACAAGCTGGAGGAAAAGGAACGCATTTCCGTGGAGATGAAGTGAATCATAGCCTGATTGATTCTGTGATCAAACGTCGGAAAAGTGTGGTGTAAGATGGTTTTTTAAAATGCCGTAGGATATTGATAGTTATCGATGTTCAAGTATAAGGCCATTTTCCTATGATTAGGGGTATTTTAAGGCCTATTTAGGACGAAAGAGGAAAATAATCAAAAAAAAGTCGAGATACGGCTTGCCAGAGGTGCTTTGATTTGTATATTCGCCGCCCCTCGCCGCAGCCTTGCGAGAAAACAAAGGGCTGACACATACAGAAGAAAGCTGCAGGAAAGCAGTTAAACTATCGGGTAGCTCCGGATAAGAGGCGGTTTTCGAGGTCACTTAATATACCTCGTGCCTCTTGGGCGCACCTCGGTGGTTTTCTAGTTTTCCCACCAGCTGATACTTTTATCATCTTATTCAGATAAGATTTACTCAGCAACCAATTCTCAAATTCAGATTCAGATTCTCAAATCTCTCTAATTAACTCTCAAAACAAAAACCACGCAGGAATATGCCTACAATTAACCAGCTCGTCCGCAAAGGACGCAAAACACCAGTGACCAAGTCCAAGTCACGTGCCCTGAACAACTGCCCACAACGTCGTGGCGTTTGTCTCCAGGTCATGACTCGTACGCCCAAGAAGCCAAACTCCGCTCTCCGTAAGGTGGCTAAAGTTCGCCTTACTAACGGCCAAGAAGTCATCGCCTACATCGGTGGTGAAGGACACAACCTTCAGGAACACTCCATCGTGCTCGTTCGCGGTGGTAGGGTGAAAGACCTTCCAGGTGTTCGTTACCACATCGTTCGTGGTGCTCTTGATACCCTCGGGGTAGACAAGCGTAACCAGTCACGCTCCAAGTATGGAACCAAGCGTCCTAAGAAGTAATTTTCTTCAACCAATCTAATCCAACTCTAACTTTACCAATACTATGGCTCGCCGTAAAAAAGTTTATAATCGCCCCGAAACTCGGGATCCCCGCTATGATAGCCCCGTCGTAGGAAAGCTCATCAGTAAGTGCATGCGTGACGGAAAACGTTCTCTCTCTGAGCGTATTGTCTATGCTGCTATCGATAAGGCCAACGAAGGAACCGACACTGTCGATCCTCTCGAAGTCGTTACTCGTGCTCTTGAAAATTCCAAGCCACGCGTCGAGGTGAAAAGCCGTCGTGTCGGTGGTGCTACATACCAAGTGCCTCTCGAAGTAGATCCTAAGCGTTCTGAGTCCCTCGCTATGCGTTGGCTCGTCAACTTTGCTCGCAGCAAAAAAGGCACTCCAATGCACGTTGCTCTCTCAAACGAGATTAAAGACGCAGCAAACAATCAAGGTAATGCCGTCCGCAAACGCGACGACATGCACAAGATGGCTCAAGCCAACCGCGCCTTCGCTCACTTCCGCTGGTAATTGTTAAACCACCAGCGGTTTTTTTACGCAAAAATCTAATCGCTACCCAGCTACCCAACTTCCCCAAACGTCATGTCTGAGAATCCTAATAATCCAAACCGTCCATACCCTCTGGAACGGACGCGGAATATTGGGATTGCTGCGCACATCGACGCCGGTAAGACCACGCTCACCGAGCGTATTCTATTCTACACCGGGATGATTCACAGAATCGGGGAAGTGCATGACGGTGCTACAGTTACCGATCATATGGAGCAGGAGCGCGAGCGTGGTATCACGATCACCTCCGCTGCCGTTACCTGCGAGTGGGTTCAAAACTCGAACGAAGGAGTCTTTAAACTCTTTGAAGATAAGAAACAGCGCATCAATATCATCGATACCCCCGGTCACGTGGACTTCACGGCCGAGGTGGAACGCTCCCTGCGTGTTCTCGATGGTGCCATCGTTGTCTTCTGTGCCGTCGCCGGAGTTCAGCCTCAGACAGAAACTGTCTGGCGTCAGGCTGACAAATACGGCGTCCCACGCATTGTCTTCGTCAATAAGATGGACCGCACCGGCGCCAACTTCGAAAATGTCTTCCAGGACGTCCAGAAGAAGTTTGGTGTGACAGCAGTCCGCATCCTCATCCCCATTGGTGCTGAGGAAGACCTTCTCGGTCAGATCGACGTGGTCAACATGAAAGCCGTTCTCTATAATGACGACGATGCCATGGGCTCCACATTCGAAATTAAAGATCTCGAAGGTGATCTACTCGCCGAAGCTGAATCAGCCCGCGAAGAACTCGTTTCCATCCTCTGTGACCGTGACGACGAACTCGGTGAGAAATTCCTCATGGAAGAGGAAATCACCACAGCAGATATTAAGAATGCCCTCCGCCGCGCCACGATCTCTAATCAGATTGTGCCAGTCGCCGGAGGTTCTGCATTTAAAAACAAAGGTGTTCAGTTTCTCGTTGATGCTGTTGCCGACTATCTTCCTAGCCCGATCGACATTCCAGCCGCCAAGGGTCAAGACCCAGAGGACGAGGAAGTCGAAGTTCTCGCCAAGACCGACGATAACGAGAAATTCTGTTCTCTAGCCTTTAAACTCTGGGCAGACAAATACGTTGGCAAACTTGTTTTCTTCCGTGTCTACTCAGGCACTGTTTCCAAAGGGGACATGGTCTACAACCCGCGCACTCGCAAGAAAGAGCGCATCGGGCGCCTCATCAAGATGCATGCCGACAAGCACGAGGACATTGAAACTTGTTACTCTGGCGACATCGCAGCCATCGTAGGCCTCAAAAATGTCCAGACGGGTGACACCATCTGTGAGCAAAGCTTCGACATCATGCTCGAACCACCACTTTTCCCCGAGCCCGTTATTTCCATGGCCGTCGAGCCGAAGACCGTGGTCGATCAGGATAAAATGTCACTCGCTCTCGCACGCCTTTCCGATGAAGACCCTACTTTCGTTGTTAAAACCGACGAAGAAACCGGCCAGACCATTATTTCCGGTATGGGTGAGCTTCACCTCGAAGTCATCGTCGACCGCATGAAGCGTGAATTTAAAGTCGAGTGTGGCGTCGGTAAACCTCAAATCGCTTACCGCGAGACAATTACTGAAGCCGCTGTTGGCGAGGGTAAACTCGTCAAGCAATCCGGTGGCCGCGGCCAATACGGACACGTCGTTCTCGATGTTGCTCCTGGCGAAAAAGGAAAAGGCCACACCGTTGAAAACCTCATCGTTGGTGGCGCTATTCCTAAAGAATTTATCAATGCCGTCATGGCCGGTGTTCGCAACTCAATGACGAACGGTACCATCGCTGGTTATCCTGTAGTCGATGTTCACGTCAATGTGACCGATGGATCATCTCACGATGTCGACTCTAACGAGAACGCTTTTAAAATGGCCGCTATCCTTGCTGTAAGGGATGCATTTCAGAAGGCTGGTCCAGTTCTTCTTGAACCCGTCATGGATGTGGAAGTCACGACACCTGAAGAATACCAAGGTGATATCATGGGCGACCTCAACCGCCGTCGTGGTCAGATCCAAGAGATCGAAAACAAAGCCACCCACGCAGTTCTCAAAGCCTATGTGCCTCTTGCAGAAATGTTCGGCTACTCCACAGCCGTTAGAACCCTCTCCAGTGGTCGTGCAGACTACACCATGAAACCATCCAGTTTCGAGCAAGTCCCGCAAAATATTGTGGATGCGCTCACCAACGAATACGCCTACGCCAGTTAATTTCAATCATCCTCTAAACAACTCTAACAAAAATCCGATATGCAACAGCAGAAAATCAGAATCCGCCTCCGCGCCTATGATCACCGCGCCATCGACAAGTCCGCAATGGAAATCGTCGAGACCGCAAAACGCACAGGAGCCAAAGTCGCTGGTCCCATCCCATTGCCTACCCGCATTGAGAAGTTCAGCGTGAACCGTTCCGTTAACCAGAATAAGAAGTCTGCTGAGCAGTTCGAGATCCGCACGCACAAGCGCATGCTGGATATCGTCGATCCAACAGCACGCACCGTGGACGAGCTCAAGAAGCTCAACCTCCCCGCTGGTGTAGACATCGCAATCCGTATCTGACCCGTCACCTGAGCTCAGTTATATTTCAATCAATCTAACCATTTAACTTACTAATACCATGGCACTAGGACTACTAGGAAAGAAAGTCGGCATGACTCGCGTTTTTGACGCAGAAGCTGGCACCTCCATCCCTGTCACCGTCGTTGACGTTGCTGGTAATGAGTTTCTCCAGGTCAAAACCACCGAGACAGACGGATACTCCGCTGTTCAAGTTGGCTACGACGACCAGAAGGAATTCCGCCTCAACCTCCCCAAGCGCGGTCACTTCAACAAATTTGGCACTTCTCCTAAGAAGATCGTTAAGGAATTCCGTTTCGATAGCGATGCAGAGATCCCTGACACCAAAGAAGCCCACCCAGGCGCTGCGCTTTTCGAAGCTGGCCAGTGGGTAGACGCAATCGGAACGACTAAAGGAAAAGGTTTCCAGGGTGTTGTAAAACGTTACAACTTCGCCGGACAACCTGATTCACACGGACACATGATGCACCGTCGCCCTGGTGGTGTCGGAGCTGGAACATGGCCTGGTCGTATCTGGAAAAACAAGAAGATGCCCGGTCGTCACGGTGTTTATAGCCGCACGGTTCAAAATCTCAAAATCGTTCAGGTCCGTCCTGAAGACAATGTCATTCTCGTCTCTGGTGCCGTTCCCGGCCACAAAGGCGCTTACGTTGTCATTCGCCCCGCAATTAAAAAGACTGCCAAGTAATCGGCCCCGCCCTTACTAAATAATAGCTAACTCATAGCAACATAGAACAATGTCTACTACACTCTCTATCAAAGACGCACAAGCTGCAAACATCCAAGTGATCGAAGGTCACAAAGGTGATCAGGCTGTGCACGACCTCATCACGGCTTACCGTGCCAACCGCCGTAGCGGAACAGCATCCACTAAGACACGTGGCGAAGTAAAGGGCTCCAACAAGAAGCTCTGGAAACAAAAAGGCACAGGCCGCGCCCGTTGTGGTAATACCACAAACCCAATCTGGCGTGGTGGTGGTATCGTTTTCGGTCCTCGCCCTCGCTCATACGCTAAGACTGTCAATAAAGGAACACGCAAGCTCGCACTTCGTAAGGTTCTCGGTGACTTAATTATCGCCGGATCCGTGATCTCAGTCCCTAGCTTCTCAGTCGAAGATGGTAAGACTAAGTCATTCGTCGCAGCCGTAAAAGCAATCTCCGAAGGTCGTAACATCCTCATTCTTGCTGAAAAGTTCGAAGAGAAAACTTACCTCGCCGGTCGTAACGTTCAAAACGTTCTACTCATGACCGCTTCAGAAATGAACATCGAGCAGCTTCTTCGTGCCACCACAGTTATCCTCGTTGAGGATGCCTACGAAACCCTAGCACGCCGCACTGCTTAATCAGCCTAATCATTTAAACTACATCGTAACCATGAAAGATATTTATCAGGTCATCGACACCGTTCTCATCAGTGAGAAAGCCACCCTCCTTCAGGAGGAGAACAACGAATACGTGTTCAAGGTTGATCGCAATGCGAACAAACTCGAAATCAAGCGTGCTATCGAGCAACTCTTCGGAAAGAAGGTTGCCACCGTTCGCACCATGAACTGTCAGGGCAAGAAGAAGCGCAATCGTCGCGCTGACGCTGGCCGCACCGCACACTGGAAAAAAGCCATTGTCCGTCTCAAGGACGGCGAGTCACTTGACCTCGTCTAAACCTAAGATAAGACACCTCTAATTCATTCCCGCTGAAAAACGATAACATCGAACCCAATAGCGAATCATGCCTTTAAAAACATTTAAGCCCGTAACTCCCTCCAACCGCTACAAAGAGTGGCCAAGCTACGAGGAAATTACCAAAACCACTCCTGAAAAAAGCCTCACTCGCCCTCTTAAAAAGAGCGGTGGACGTAATAATCAGGGCCGTATCACATGCCGCCACAAAGGTGGTGGACACAAACGTAAGTATCGTCTTATCGATTTCAAACGCACCAAAGTTGATGTAACAGCTACCGTGCAGAGTATCGAATACGATCCTAACCGCACTTGCCGCATTGCCCTCCTTCAATATGAGGACGGTGTGAAAAGCTACATCCTCGCCCCAGTTGGCCTGTCTGTAGGTGACACAGTGATCTCAAGCGATACCGCCGCTCCTAAGGTCGGTAACGCAACGAAGCTCAAGAACGTTCCTCTTGGAACTGCCATCCACAACATCGAGATGACCCCAGGCACAGGCGGCAAGATTGCCCGTTCCGCAGGTCAGCAAGCTGTCCTCTCCAACCGTGAAGAAGGTGGTTATGCTCTTGTCAAAATGCCATCCGGTGAAATCCGCAAGTTCAATCAGGAGTGCTACTGCACGATCGGTCAGGTCGGCAACCGCGACCACATGAACGAAGTATCTGGAAAAGCAGGCCGCAGCCGCTGGAAGGGCATCCGCCCAACAGTTCGTGGAATGTGTATGAACCCAGTCGATCACCCCAACGGTGGTGGTGAAGGTAAGTCTAAGTCCGGTGGTGGTCGTCAGCACCTCAAATCTCCCTGGGGTCACACCAAGGGTCAGAAGACTCGTAAGAAATACAAGCCGAGCAACAAGTTCATCGTTTCTCGTCGCAAGAAAAAGTAACGATCAATCATTACTCATCATAACTCACTAATTCTATGCCAAGATCACTTAAAAAAGGTCCCTTCGTTGACCAAAAGCTGCTCGCCAAAATCGATGCCGCTGAACAAAACAAGGACAAGAAGCCCATCAAGACCTGGAGCCGTAACTCTGTCATCACTCCTGACTTTGTTGGCCACACATTCCACGTCCACAACGGCAAGTCATTCCCGACTGTCTACGTGAACGAGAACATGGTTGGCCACAAACTTGGTGAATTTTCACCTACACGTATCTTCAGAGCACACGGCGGAATCGGTAAACGATAAACCACATGCCGCTCCCAAGCGGCACAATCTGCCCGATTTCCTAATCCCAACTTCCCATGCACTATCGCACACACATCACCTCAGCTCTCACCGGAGTATTTCTCCTCGGTGTCCAAGCTGTATTGGTTGTTCCGTGTGCCGCGCAAAGCGCAGGGGCGGGGGACAAGGATCGCCAGATTCGCCAGCTACAACTTCAGCTCAAAAAGTCCCAAGGGCAATGCCAGGCACTTGCACGCGATCTCGCCGCTTCCAAAAAGCGCGAGTCCGAACTTAGCAAGAGTCTCAATGACCTTCGTCTGCGATTTGCAGCCCTCGGTGACAATCTTCTTAACGGCGGCCAGGATGCAATTCTGGAAGCAGTTAAAAATGCTGAAGTTCTCGATAAACGTTACCGTGCAACGGAAAAAGCGGCCTTTAAACTGATGGCAGACATGCGGGAATACCTCCGCACAGCCATCGCCGCCGACCCAGATGCACGCGTTCGTTTGGAAACTTCAATACGAGAGCTTGACGTAGCCCTCGGATTAAGGCAGAACCCGCGCCCGCACGTTGCCTCTGGCAGTTTGCAGCACGCAAAGATCGTAAGCATCGACGCCCAAAGCGGCATGCTCGTGATCAATGCCGGTGAAAAACAATCCGTTCGACGCGGTATGAGCTTCACCATCATGCGTGGCAACCGCAAGGTAGCCGAAGCCATCGTCGCCGATGTTCGAAAGGATTTCAGCGGCGTGCTGCCAACACAACTCGACGACTCCAAGGATCCAATTCGCGCAGGCGACATCGCATCCGTTAAGACTACACAACGATAACCACTCACTTTTTAAACAACTAGACCGATGGAAGTTAAATCCACTTACAAATACGCACGCATCTCGCCTAAGAAGGCCCGTGATGTTGCCCGCGCCATTCAAGGCATGCCAGTCTCTGACGCCCTTGATGCTCTTGCTTATACACCCCGTAAAGCTGCCCAGCTTGTTAGCAAAACACTGAAAAGTGCCGTTGCTAATGCTGAGAACAACCACGAGCTGATTGCTGACGATCTTACCGTCAAGGAAGCCACCGTTGGTGATGGCCCTACATTCAAGCGTTTCAAGCCACGTGCACGTGGTTCTGCAGGTGCTATCCGTAAGCGCACCAGCCACCTTTACATCGTTCTTACCGACGAAGAGGAAATCCCTGAGCCACGCGAGCGTTCATCCAAGCCGAAGAAGCGCACTCAAGTTTCCAAGCCAAAGAAGGCAAAAGCTCCTAAGCAGGAGAAAAAAGAAGAAGCTCCTGAGGAAGTCGAAGAAGTAAAAGCAGAGGCAGTCGTCGAAGACGCAGCCCCCGCAGAAGACAAAGCCACTGACTCCGAGTAAATAAACTTTAAAAAACAAAACTAACACTTCTAATCATGGGCCAGAAAATCAATCCAATCTCATTCCGTCTCGCAGTCTCTAAAGACTGGCGCTCTAAGTGGTATGCCACCGGAAAAGAATACACCGATAACCTTCACGAGGACCTCAAAATCCGCAAATACATCAAGAATCGCCTGCATATGTCCGGCATCTCCAAGGTGATCATTGAACGTGCTTGGAACAGTGTTCGCGTAACTCTCTCAACTGCTCGCCCCGGTCTTGTTATCGGTCGTAAAGGTTCCGAGATCGAAAAGATGACCAACGAAATTTCCGTTCTCTGCGGAGGTTGCCAGGTCAAAATTGACATTCTCGAAATTCGCAAGCCTGAGCTTGATGCCCAGCTTGTTGCAGAAAACATCTGCGTTCAACTTGAACGACGTATCGCTTTCCGCCGCGCTATGAAGCGTGCCGTTGCTACAGCCATGGAATTCGGTGCCGAAGGTATCCGCGTCCGCTGCGGTGGTCGCCTCGGTGGTGCTGACATCGCTCGTAATGAGTGGTATCGCGAAGGCAAAGTTCCACTTCAGACACTCCGTGTGCCAATCGACTACGGCTTCGCAGAAGCTGCTACCGTCTACGGTATCATCGGTGTTAAGTGCTGGATCAATAAGAAAGAAGAAAAACCAGAACAGGGTGGAGGAGGAGGCCGTCCACGTGGAGGTCAACGCCGCGACCGCAATGATCGTAACGATCGTAACAACAACAACCGCTAGAACCAAACACAGCGATTGTTTCTAAGAATTAAAACCAATTTAAATAGGAGGATAATAACATGCCATTAATGCCCAAAAGAGTGAAGTTCCGCAAGACTCAGCGCGGAAACCGCGGCGGTAACGCCCAGCGTGGTAACACCGTGAGCTTCGGTGACTTCGGACTTCAGTGTCTCGGTCGCGGATGGATGACAAACCGTCAGATTGAAGCCTGCCGTGTTGCCATCAACCGTCAACTCAAACGTAAAGGAAAAGTCTGGATCCGAGTCTTTCCTCACAAATCTGTCACCGGCCGTCCACCAGAAACCCGCATGGGTAAAGGTAAAGGTTCTGTCGAGGCATGGGTCGCTGTGATCCGCCCTGGCACAATGCTTTTCGAAGTCGCTGGTGTATCTGAAACAGCTGCTAAAGAAGCGCTTCGTCTCGCCTCTTACAAGCTCGGCGTTCAAACTCGTTTCATCGTCCGTGGAAACCACGGTTAATAAAGAATTAAAAACCACTAACCATTAACCACCATGGCACAGACCAAAATTACCGAAATCCGCGAGCTCACTACTGAGGAGCTCACTAGCCGTCTGCGTGACCTCAAACAAGAGGCCCTTAACCTGCGTCTTCAGCAGGCTACTGGACAGCTCGAGAACACCTCACGCCGCAATCTTGTCCGCAAGGAAATAGCACGTGTGCAAACCATCCTCTCGCAGCGTCGCCTCCAGGGCTAAGCTCGTAACAACCATTTAACATCATTTTATCATGAGCGAATCTGAAACCAAAACAGCCGGTCTTCGTAAGACCCGCGTAGGCATCGTAATCTCCACATCAATGGATAAAACCATCGTTGTAGAATACACCAACCGTGTGCCGCACCCACGCTTTAAGAAAATCATTAAGCGTTCCAAGAAGTTCTACGCACACGATGAGAACGGCGACGCCGCAGTAGGCGACAAAGTCAGCATCATCGAGACCAAGCCCATTTCTAAGAAGAAGTGTTGGAAACTCGTAGAGGTTCTTACTCACTAATTAATCAACCTGTCGCCCCCAAGGCGCGACACTGGTTACTCATTTCCCGATACCCATTCAACCACTACCCATTTTTTACCATGATCCAAATGGAATCCAAAGTTCACATCGCCGATAACACCGGCGCCCGCATAGCCAAGATGATTGGCGTCATCGGCAAGCGCACCAAGGTGGCTCGCGTAGGTGATGTCATCACCGCTCACGTTCGTGAGTCTATCCCGACAGCTAGCATCAAAAAAGGCGAAGTCGTCAAGGCCGTGGTCGTGCGTTCAGCATACCCAGTGCGCCGTGCAGATGGCTCTGTTCTTCGCTTCGATAGCAACGCCATTGTCATCATTGACAAAGATGGTAACCCTAAAGGCACCCGTATCTTCGGACCCGTTGCCCGTGAGTTGCGCGATAAGAAGTTCATGAAAATAGTATCCCTCGCACCCGAGGTTCTCTAAACAACCACTTAACCGAATATTACAATGCGTTCAAAAACTCACGTAACAAAAGGCGACGAAGTCGAAGTGATTGCTGGCAACCACAAAGGTAAGCGCGGCACCGTTCTCGACGTCAATGCAATCAAAGGACAGGTCGTCGTCGAAGGCGCCCGCGTCATGAAGAAGGCCATCCGCAAGTCCGAGCAACACCCGGACGGCGGAATCGTCGAACAAGATGGCCCAATCGCTATCTCCAACGTTAAAAAAATCTCCAAATAATCTCTAGGGGGCGACTCGTTGCCTCCGAAAATAACCCCAAGCGCTTAAGCGACTAAAAACAAATAAGCTGACCCGCAATTATGAAACCATCACTACAGACCTACTACAAAGACAAGGTCGTTTCCACACTCAAGGAAGAGCAGGGATACGCCAATCCGCACCAGGTTCCACGCCTGGAGAAAATCGTTGTCACCACCCACGTTGGCTCTGCTTCAGACCGTAAGCAAGCCGTGGAAGATGCCATCGAAGACATCAGCAAGATCACCGGACAGAAGCCAAGTATCTCCTACGCACGTAAGAGTGTTGCTAACTTCAAAGTTCGTGAAGGCGAGGCCGTAGGCGCTCGCGTCACTCTCCGTGGAAACCACATGTGGGAATTCCTCGATCGCTTCATCAACATCACCGCTCCTAACATTCGTGACTTCCGAGGAATCACACCAAAGAGCTTTGATGGTCGTGGCAACTACGCCCTCGGCATCAACGATCAGTCCATTTTCCCAGAGATCGAGCTCGATAAGATCAAGCGTCAGCTTGGATTCGACCTCATCTTTGTGACATCCGCAAACACGAATGACGAGGGCCGCGCCCTCCTCAAGGCACTCGGTATGCCTTTCCGTGAGCCTAAGAAAGCCGACGACGCTGCCTAATCTTACTGATTGTAGCACCCATTTAACAATTTAAATTATTACAAGCACTATGGCAGTTTTAAGTGACCCTATTTCTGATTTTCTCACCCGCCTGAAAAACGCATCACGCGCAGGCAACGAGACTTTCATCGCACCTTACTCCAAGATCAAAGGCGAAATCGCCCGTATCCTCAAATCTGAAGGTTACATCTGGAATTACGAAGTTGATACCGAGGGCCAGTTCCCCGTGATCACCGTAAAGGTAAAATACTCTGATAACGGCGTCGCCGTTCTCACAGATCTCAAGCGCGTTTCCAAACCTGGAATCCGCCGCTACGTTGGTGCGGGAGAAATCCCGCGTGTTCTCAATGGCCTCGGCATCTCTATCGTCTCCACTCCAAAAGGATTGAAGACAGGAACAGCTGCTCGCAGGGAAAAACTTGGCGGTGAACTCCTCGCCTTTGTTTGGTAATCAGATTTGATAATCAAGCAACAGCACATTTCATCAACCCAATTAACCTAGAAGGATACTACCATGTCACGTATTGGATTAAAAAACATCACTCTCCCGGAAAAAGTCAGCGTTAAGTCTGATGCCAGCGGTAACGTTACCGTTGAGGGACCTAAAGGAAAGCTCGAGTGGACCATGCCCGAAGGAATCTCTCTTGAAGAGGCCGACGGCACAGTCACAGTCAAGCGCGCTTCCGAGCACCGCCGTTTCAAGGCACTGCACGGAACATCACGCAGCCTCATCAGTAATATGATCGATGGCGTTACCAACGGATTCGTCAAACAACTTGAAATTCAAGGTGTTGGTTTCCGTGCTGCAGTCAAGGGCAAGAACCTCGACCTCAGCCTCGGTAAGAGCCACCCGATTCTACACCCGATTCCCGAAGGACTCACCGTCACCGTTGACGCCAACACCAATATCAAGGTTGAAGGCATCGATAAGCAGATGGTCGGTCAGTTCGCCGCTGAAGTTCGCCATTACTATCCACCAGAGCCTTTCAAAGGCAAAGGTGTTCGCTATGTTGGCGAACGCGTCCGCCGTAAGGCCGGTAAGAGCGTCCAGTAATTAACTAGAAACCACTAGAACTACCTAGCTACTAACCATTTAATATAATGAGCACTCTCAATCGCAAAGAAGCCCGCCAGCGCATTCACCGTCGCATCCGTAAAAAGGTGTCCGGAACAGCTGCTTGCCCCCGTCTTGCAGTCAACTATTCTAACCAGCACATCTACGCTCAAGTCATCGACGATGTAACAGGTAACACACTTTGTGCTGCCTCAAGTCTCGACAAAGGTGTTGAAAAAGCTGGATCAAACCAAGCCACGGCCCAGAAGGTTGGTGAACTCGTCGCATCACGCGCCAAGGAAGCCAACATTGAAAAGGTCGTATTCGACCGCGGTGGTCACCTCTACCACGGAAAAATCAAAGCCCTCGCAGACGCCGCTCGTGAAGCCGGCCTTCAATTCTAAACCATTTAAAAACCATGGCTGATAATCAAAATGAATCAAGCGCACCGGCTCCTGCCGCTGCCAACACTCCAGCACCAGCTGCTAGTGCACCTGCCGCTCCTGCTCCTGCTCCTGGAGCTGCTGCTACTCCCGGAAATCCAGCGGCTCCCGCTGCTGGCGCCCCTAACAATGACGGCCGTCGCGATAACCGCGATGATGGACGCGGTGGACGTGGACGCGGTGGTGGACGTGGACGTGGACGTGGTCGTGGACCACGCCAAGCTCCTCCCAAGCCAATGACCGACGATGGTAAAGAACTGCATGAAAAAGTAGTCTTCATCAACCGTTGTGCCACAGCTACCAAAGGTGGCCGTCGCTTCAGTTTCTCCGCACTCATGGTGTCAGGAGATAAAGATGGCCGCGTAGGCGTTGGATTCGGAAAAGCTAAAGAAGTTGCCGAATGCATTCGTAAAGGTGCAGATGATGCCAAGCGTTCACTCGTTCGCATGAAACTCGTTAATGGAACGATCCCTCACGAAATTCAAGCTGAGCACGGTGGCGGTGTTGTTCTCCTCAAACCAGCATGCCCCGGAACGGGTATTATTGCAGGTGGTGGTGTCCGTGCTGTTTGTGAAGCCGTTGGCATCACTGACATTCTCGGTAAGAGCCTCGGCTCAAACAACCACTCCAATGTTGTTAAAGCTACGATGAAGGCGCTTTCCCAACTCCGCACTCGTGAGGAAGTCCTCACCGCTCGTGGCAAGAAGGTCAAAGAAAGCCTCTAGGCTTAAACTCCAAGATTCAAAAACCAAAAACCAAATTTTAATACAATGAATTTGCATACTCTCAAACCAAACCGCGGCGCTAAGCACCGTGTAAAACGTCTCGGCTGTGGTGAAAGCTCCGGTCAGGGCAAGACCTCAGGTCGTGGCCACAAGGGTCAGAAGTCCCGCTCCGGTGGTGGCGTTCGCCCAGGCTTCGAAGGTGGCCAGATGCCACTTCACCGTCGTCTTCCTAAGCGTGGTTTCAATAACACACGTTTCCAGGACAAAATTGCTGTCGTCAACGTAGCGTTCCTCAACGATCGCTTCGAAGACGGTGACACAGTTAACATGGAAACCCTCAAGGCAGCACGTCTCGTCAAGGGAACTTATGTTACGGTCAAAGTCCTCGGTAACGGCGATATCTCCAAAAAACTTACTGTAGAGGGCTGCAAAGTCAGTGCTACGGCAAAGGAAAAAATCGAGAAAGCTGGAGGTAGCATCGTGGAAGTTGAAGAACCTTCCAAGTAAGCCTAGTGCTTCATCCCATAAAATAACTTATTTATGGAGGGGAAGTGCTTGCGCACTTCCTCTCCATGCGTATAAACCTTGCGCACCAGTTGATAGATTTGATACTGGCAACTGATAACTTTAAACTGATAACTAAAAACCAATGATCTCCGCATTTGCGAGCACATGGAAAGTCCCGGAACTTCGGGAACGCATCCTCTTTACTTTGGCGATGATCGTCATCATCCGCCTCGGCGTTCACGTCACTCTTCCTGGAGTTGATGCTAGCGTCATTGCTGAATATCTGGCTGATAAACAAAAAGCCGGTGGCGACAGTGGCCCAGGTGCCGCTGTTGGTGCTATGCTCGGATTTTTCTCCGGAGGTGGCCTTCAGAAAATGGGTGTTTTCGCCCTTGGTATCATGCCTTACATCTCCGCATCTATTATGATGCAGCTGATGACCGCTGTTGTTCCTAAGCTCTCCAAGCTTGCCCGTGAAGACGGTGGACGCCAGAAGATCAACTCCTACACCCGATTCATCACCATCGTGATTGCTCTGGTGCAAGGTTACCTTCTTGCAATCAGCCTTAAGAACCCAGGTAACATTCCCGGCCTTTCTGGTATTTCCAAATTTGGTGACGTTGTGCCCGATCACGGGTTCATCTTTATCACCATGACGGTGCTGACCATCGTTACCGGAACGCTCCTCCTTATGTGGCTGGGTGACCAGATCACCGAGCGTGGTTTAGGTAACGGTATCTCGTTGATTATTACCGTGAACATCATTTCGGCCCTTCCGGGTGCGTTGGTGATCACATGGCAGACTCTTATTTCCGGCTCAGAAGCTGGTCCTGGAGCCGCAGCCTTCCTGGTATTCCTAGTCGCCTTCCTGATCTTCGTCATTGCGGCGGTCATTGCGATCACTCAAGCCCAGCGCCGAATCGCTGTCCAGTACGCCAAGCGCGTAATGGGCCGCAAGCAGCTTGGTGGCCAGACTCAGTATCTTCCCCTCAAGGTGAACTACGCAGGTGTGATGCCGATTATTTTTGCCACGGCAATTCTTTCGCTGCCCACGTTTATTCTATCGTCGGCATTTCCTAACGCTCAGTGGGCTCAAAACATCCAGAACGCTCTCGGGAGTGGTGGTCTTACCTACTACCTCGTTGCTGGTGTGATGATCTTCTTCTTCTCTTACTTCTGGGTGGCCACGATGTTCCAACCTAGTGAGATTTCTGAAAACCTGAAGCGTAGCGGAGGATACATCCCTGGTGTTCGCCCCGGAAAACCGACAGCAGACTTCCTCGACTTCACCATGACGCGTCTCACCTTTGCGGGTGCGATCTTCCTGACCATCATTTTCATTCTACCATGGATTGTTTCCCAGATGCCGCGAGGGATCATTGGTAAGGAACTACCGTTCCTCGTCACCTCGTTCTTTGGTGGAACCAGTATGCTTATTCTAGTCGGTGTGCTACTCGATATGATGCGCCAGATCGAAACCCACTTGCTGCAACGCCACTACGATGGCTTCCTGCGTAAGGGGAAGATTAAGGGACGTTACGATAAACTTCAGAACACAGGCCAGCGCGCTTCCAGCGGAACAATCGTTTACCTCTGGGCATTTATTGCCGTGGTGATTGTTGTTGGTGTTTCCTACTGGATTTACCAAGGCAGCTAGCCTCGGAACGGATTTAATTTTTCAAAGCCCGGCTAGTCTGAAAAGATGGCCGGGCTTTTTTATGTGATCCTATTTTTGGTCATGTTTAAACCTTCGATTAATCATAACGATTTGATATACTGACAGCTCCGATGAATCCTTCTGACACAAACATTCTCTTTGAGGAAATCCTCGCCGCACGCGAGCGAGTTTATTCCATAGGAGAGGCTACTCCTCTGCAGCAGTTGCCTATTGGTAATCTTGGCAATCTGGATTGTGAGGTATGGGTGAAACGTGAGGATATGGGGCCTATCAAAGCTTACAAGTGGCGTGGTTCCTACAATGCGATGGCTGCACTGACGCCGCAGCAGCGCGATCAGGGGATCGTGACCGCCTCCGCCGGCAACCACGCTCAGGGCGTCGCTCTAGCGGCCAATGCGCTAAACTGTAAGGCCGTCATTTACATGCCTCGTTCCACACCTGAGGTGAAACAGCACGAGGTAAAACGTCTCGGTGGTGAAGCGATCGAAATCAGGTTGATTGGTGACACCTATGACGTAGCTGGCATTGCCGCCCGGGAGTTCTGTGAGGCGTCAGGAGGTGTCTATATCCATCCTTATGATGATGTGGTGGTAATGGGCGGGCAGGGGACTCTGGCCGATGAAGTGGTGATGAGTGGGAAGGGCCCATTCGACCGCGTCTACGTCGCGATCGGTGGCGGTGGTTTGGCTGCAGCCGTAGCCTGCTGGCTCAAACGTTACTGGCCTCACGTCAAGGTCTATGGCGTAGAAGGAATCGAGCAGGCTTCAATGACAGCCGCCCTAGCCGCAGGGCAACCCGTTGAACTCGATTACCTCGATGTTTTCTGCGATGGCACTGCGGTCAGAAAAGTGGGGGATGTAACCTTTGGATATTGTCGTGATCTACTCGATGGTATGGTCACAGTGACGAACGACGAGGTCTGTCACTCGATTCGCACCATGTGGGAAACTCTGCGTATCATCCCCGAGCCCAGCGGTGCCATGTCATTGGCTGGTTTTGAGAAACATCATGCCGCGGGTGAAGTAGAAGCGGGTGAAAAAGTCCTAACCATTGTCAGTGGAGCCAATATGGATTTCGCTCAGCTTGGAGGTATTGCCAATCGTGCGGGAATAGGTTCTAAACATCGCCGATTCCTCCGTGTTCCCATTCCCGAGGGAAAAGGGTCATTGGTGAAATTTCTTGGAGAACTTCCAGAAAATATCAGTATCGTCGACCTGCAGTATGGCCGCATTGACTCTGATGTTCAGTTTCCCGTGCTGGGATTGATCGGATCTGAACATGATTACTCAGTGCTCGACAAAGTGATGGAAAACAGAGGTGTATTAGCTAGAGATGTTTCCACTGATGAAGACGTCGATTACCGGATCATCAACTATTCCCCCGAGCTATTTCAGGATCCCTTGTTTATCAATATAGAGTTCCCCGAGCGTGCCGGTGCTTTTCTTCAGTTCATGATAGGCGTCAAGGACCTCGCCAGCCTTTGTTACTTCAACTACGCTTATTCTGGTGAGCGTGTCGGCCGCGCCTTGGTAGGTATGGAGTTTTCCTCCAGAGAAGACCATCAAAACTGCCTTGAACGCATCATAGCGATGCAGGGTGACATTGACGGCTGTATCCGCGCCGCCCGCGAGGTGAGCGACGAGACATTCTATCGTCTCACTGGCAAAAAGCGTGTCGAAGCCTGACTCCCACCGCCTGATTGTTGAATCCTTTGAATTTAGGGCTTGCCTGAGGCCTCCTCAGACGTTAATTCCCCTGCACATCAATCATTTCCTATGGGTAAGCAACATAAAAAAGTCATCAAGCGTAGTCGCCGTAAAGAGTATCTTAAGCGTAAAAAAGAGCAGGTGAAAGCCAGCGTCGTACGCAAGAAGTCTGCTCCAGCAAAGAAGACCGCAAAGAAGGCCGCCAAAAAAGCAGCAACCAAAACAGCTACAAAGACCGCAGCGACTAAAACAGCCGCCAAAAAAGCGACTAAAAAGGTAGCCGCCAAGAAGGCCGTTAAGAAAACAGCCGCTAAAAAGACAGTCGCTAAAAAGACAGCCAAAAAAGCGGCCGCTAAAAAAGCAGCCCCCAAGAAGGACGCGGAGTAATCCGTAAGTTTCCTATCTTACCATTTTTACCAAGGCCGGTTGCATCCATGCAACCGGCCTTGTTTGTTTCTGCAGGATTAATTTTGTAGGGGGGCTCAGCGCCAACACGAAGACGATACTCAATCGAAGCATTAAAAGTTTCTCTTCACACTGCTCCAGCCAGTCACCTTATTACGTTTAAATTCAACGGATGATCCGTGGCGAGGTTCGTAGTGGACGGATGGTTGAATGCCGTAAGCGTAATAGCCACCACCCCGACCGCCGTATCGGCTAGGGCCGTAGTAGGCGCTGAAGCCGTGGCTGTAAACTGGGATAAGAACATTGTAGTTCCAGCGTTCAAAGCTTTTACCTTGCTGCTCACCTACAGTTTTGTTGTCAGGATGCCCCATGGCTAGGAAAACGGCAGGTTTTGTCATGCCTCGATCTATTTTCCCATGGCGAACAAGCTCCTGGTGCTTTGTGCTCAGGTTATGAAATATTTGAGGGTTCTGTTGAATACGGGTCGTCGGAGTGGTGCTGCAACTGGCGAGAAATGCCGTCAGTGCGAGGATGAGAAAGAGCAGTGTTTTCATGATATTTCCATATTAGGCGACCTTTTGGACAGATGCAACTGGCCAATGTTCTCAAAAAAATAAAAAAGATTAAGAAACATGCTTGCCAAAACAACGCAGAAACTTGCAAGCTTATCGCAAGCCAATTTTGGACCAACCGCGTTACTAATAATACTAATAATATTTATGTCAGAAGAACTGATTCCAGCCGAAGAACTAGACGAAGCCCTTAAGCGCTGCCCCGAGTGGGAAGCCGAAGGTGAGACCATTACCCGTACCATTGAATTCGAAGAATACATGGAGGCAATTGATTTTGTGAACGACCTAGCAGAAATTGTTAACGAAGCTCAACACTTCCCTGAGATCGATATCCGTGACCTAACCGTTACGATCCGTCTCAAGACAATTGACGCTGGCGGAGTCACTGATATCGATGTGGAGCTAGCCAAACGTATCGATACTCTAGTGGACTAGCTACTGGCTAACTAGTATATTTCAAAAAGCGAGGTGTATAATGCATGTCGCTTTTTTTTGTTCCAGAATCTAGGCGGAACTAGGAGCAGCTACCTAGGTAACAGGATCTCATCGTTCTCCATGCCTGTTAGTTTTTTCAGGCCAGAAACAAACCTCCACATGGTGACCATGAGGATGACCATCATCGGAACACCGATGACGGCAAATCCCCAACCAGTGAGCTTGGCCACGCCATCATTGAAGTCCTCTTGTGATCCTGTTGCGTCTTTAAGGAACTTCATTGCGAGGAAGTAGTTCATCACCATGCTAAGAAAGAAGGAGCCTGCTAATAGAAGAGTACCAGATAAGATGAGCTTTTTGTATTTGGCCAATGTATCGTTCTCATTGACGCGCTTTTCAATTTTTGGAATGTCAAAAAAATCTGGGTTGTAGAGGAAGACGCGTACCAATGGTGTCTTTGTCCAATGCGAGATAAGGATGGTGACACCGAATACAAAGGGGATAGCCGCTTCTTTAAGCGCGAACCAGAGTGGTGCCTCTGCGTCCACTGTGCCGTTGTCCTTATAAGCCATGATGGCAATACCTCCAGTGAGCAAAATACTGACAACTCCCAGGATTGAAAAGAAGTTGGGCTTCCTCGTTTTGATCAAGTGATGGATGCCATAAATGACGGGCAATGAAACCGCGATACACATTCCTATGACCGGACCCACATGCCAAAACTTGTCACCATTTTTCCCGAGGAAACTAAGGGCTACAATGGGAATGAGCACATTCCACATAATGTTTGCGAGCGGGTTGTCCTGTTGTTTTTTAGCCATGGGTGGGGGAGTTAAGAATTAGAAATTAGGAATTAGAAATTAGGAATGAAAGATAAGAAAATAGCGGCGACCCTGAAATGGACAGGAATCGCCGCTATGAAAAATATGATATTAGTTAGACCGTGCCGTAGATCGACTTGCCAGTTGAGAGCAGGTCGTTACAGGCGATTTTAAGACGGTCACAGAGACCCTGTTCACCCTTTTTGAGGTAGCCGCGTGGGTCGTAGACTTTCTTGTTTCCTACTTCACCGTCAATTTTAAGCACACCCTCGATGTTCTCACACATGTGAGTGACGATGGGGCGAGTGAAGGCATATTGAGTATCGGTATCGATGTTCATTTTAACCACACCGTATTCGAGTGTCTCACGGAGGTCCTCGATGGATGAGCCGGATCCGCCGTGGAAGACGAGGTCCATTTCAGCCTCTGCACCGTATTTGTCAGTGACCACTTTCTGGCCGTCACGAAGGATTGTTGGCGTGAGCTTCACTGAACCAGGCTTGTAAGCACCGTGAACGTTACCAAAGGTAGCTGCGAACATGAAGCGGCCAATGCCGTTGAGTGTTTCATAAACTTCCATCATGTCCTCGGGGGACGTGTAGAGTTTTTCGGCAGGGAGACCAGATGTATCGTGACCGTCCTCTTCTCCACCAACGCAGCCGGCTTCGATTTCGAGGATGATATTGAGCTCGGCACACTCGGCGAGGAGTTCTTTGGAGATCGCGAGGTTTTCATCGAGTTCCACGACAGAGCCGTCGAACATGTGTGACTGGAAAAGAGGGCCTTTACCGGCGGCAATGCGCTCACGGGAGGCTTGTAGGAGCGGCTTGAGGAAGCTCTCGACTTTCTGCGGGTGGCAGTGGTCGGTGTGAAGAGCTACGAGAATATCGTATTTCTCAGCAAGAAGGTGAGTGGCTTCGGCGAGCACGATGGCTCCGAAGGCTTCATCACCTACAGCTGTGCCGGAAGCAAAACTGCCTCCACCGGTGGAAACTTGGATGATACCATCGGATCCAGACTCAGCAAAGGCCTTGAGGGCGCCGCTGATGGTGGTCAGAGAGGTGATATTGATGGCGGGGTATGCGTAGCCACCCTTTTGGGCAGCGTCGAGCATAGCGGCGTATTGTTCTGGTGTTGCGACTGGCATGACGCGTGGCATTTACCACAGAGTCAGACCACTGGCAAGACATGGTGAGGTGCATTTGACATGCAAATTGAGCCGTATTCTTGTCGGAATTCAATTCTAGTCAGTGGCGACTTTATTTATAGCTCCTCAATCACATCCACACACGCCTTGGTCCAGGTCTCTAGGCGGTCGTAGAGATCGCCTCGGAGCTCTTCTAGGGAGCAGAGGGCGAGGTTGGCTATTGCGTCCTCGTTGGCGTGCACGTCATCGTTTTCGAGATCGATCATGTGGACGACGCCTAGATGGACTTGGCCGACTGGATTGGTGTCATCGTTCAGTAGGGCTACGATTTTATTGGTATGGCCTCCGGCTATATTGAGTTCTTCGTCGATCTCGCGTTCGACTCCGGCCATGTAGGTCTCCATGCCTAAATGGTCCTCACGCTGATCCACAGGGTTGATATGGCCACCGATACCGATTGATACCTGGGCGTGGAGTCGGGATTCGCCACCAGATTTGCCGCGGGTGTAGTGGAGGTAGAGTGTGCCGGATTCATCTTTCACACGGAAGATGCAGTAGGGGATGAGTTGTTTGTGCGATGGGTCATCTTCGGCGGCACCGCGATCCATAAAGAAATTATTCTCAGGATTGAGCAGGGTGGGCAGGAAGTGATCAACATCAGTATTGATGCCTTGGAAATCTCCGAGGTTATCGTAAAGGTCGCGGGTAACGACGAGAATTTGTTCTCCCTTATAGTCTTTCATGATGGGTTTTTGGAATTTGGTTTTTGGAGTTTGAAATTTTAATGCGAGCGAACGTATTCGACGATTTGGGTGTCGTCGTCTCCGCTGGCCCAGACGTTACGTAGGAAATCAGCTGGGTGGATGTCGCCATGATCACGCAGAAATTTGCGGTCGCCGCCACAACCAAACATGATGTCGGGATTGAGCTCACCTTTTAGTTTGGCTCGGGCTTTGGTTAGGATGCGCGGGAGGTAGGCTTCCCCATCCAGGGTATCGCCAAAGGTGGGAAGGTCATCCGTGGTGATTTCTTTTTCACTGAGGATGCCTTGTTGTTCGACGAGGAAGTAATCGCGTCGAACGCCGGCCACAAGCAGAGTGGTGGATTCGCTGGGGACGTCTTCGTCGACGAGGTCCTCAACAAAGTCAAAAAGCTCGCGAGGCTTGTAGCCAATGGACGCGAGGAATGTGATGTCGTCTGGCTCGTAGTAAGAGTGAAAGTCGTCGTTGCCTCCGCGATATTTTTCCACACAGGTGCGGAAGAGCTTAAGAAATTGATCGTTCCAAGTCATGAGCAATTGTTAATTGGGGATTGGGAAATAGGGATTGGGCGGAAGTGCACCGCTGGGGCGGCGAGACGCGAAATGCTACGGGGAGGGGGCGATGGGAGCAAATGAAAACAGCGACCCGTTATAGAAAACAAGTCGCTGTTTGAAAAAAATAAGCAATATGCCTAGTTGGCACGTCCTGAGTAGGAGGACTCGGAAGTATTGATCTTCAGTTTGTCACCGATTTTGACAAAGAGAGGCACTTGCACCACGAGTCCTGTCACAAGTGTAGCAGGCTTGGTCGGGTTATTGGCTGTGTCGCCTTTGATTCCATCAGATGTATCTGTGACCTCAAGCTCGACGACGGCTGGCACGTCCACAGTAACAGGATTTTCTTCAAGAAAGAGGACCTCGACACTCATTCCTTCAACGAGAAAGTTTTTATTATCGCCGATCAGTTCAGACTGAAGAGTGATGGTTTCATAGGTGTTCATATCCATGAAGTGGTAACCTGTCGGGTCCCCATAAGAGAACTCAAGCTTCTGACGATCAGTGTCCACAATATCCACCTTGTCGCTGGACGCGAAGCGGATGGTCTTGGTTTTTCCAGTCTGGAATGAACGAATAGTGGCAGCAATGAGGGCGTTACCTTTACCGGGTGTGCGGTGGTCAAGGTTGAGAACGATGCCGGTCTCACCTTGATATTTGATACATTGACCTCGATTAACTTTGGTTGCGACGATTGATGCCATTTGAATTTTGAATGTTGAATTTTGAATGTTGAACTGGGCGGGGGCGCAGTGTGGTGGGAGAGTTTGAAGATGCAAGGTTGAAGTTTGGAGATTCTCAGGTCGTTTATGGCCAGATTACTTGCAAATTTGGGGCTTCCACGCTGCTGCGCAGCTCATCGTAGCGGGATGGGGCGTGGAGGCGAATTCTCGCGCTGATAGGCGAGCCTTTTTCACGGAATACAGGCAGCACTGATACCTTGTAGCTGCGGGTTGTTATTCCAATGGGGATTTTCAGCGGCCGTGGCTCAGTCAGGGTGAGCCCTTCGAGGGGCCGCTTGCCGAGATGAAGTGTGGTGCCCTCCTGGTCACTCAGATTCACTTCAAGCAGGTTATCCATTTGATTGTGGAGGCAGGGGAAGGCAATGATGGCTCCAGCCTGGTTGTTGACGGCGTAATCGAAGCTAAGCTGAAATTTGTTTTCACCCACGAGCGTGATCTGTGCGTTGGTAACGAGCATGGTTACCTTGGAAAGATCTACTTTAGCTCCAGCGGGGGTGTTGATCACTGGAGCCTTAGACGGGTCAGGATCGCCACAGGAGGTGAATGCCAAGGTGAGCAGCATTGGGATTAGGAGGTGTTGCCTTTTCCAAGAATAGTTCATGTTAGATAAGTTTGAGTCGGGCGAAATCCTGAGTGTCGATGATACCCACAGGTTTGTTGTCACGGTCTAACACAACAATGTCATCGATACGGTGAGTTCCGATTGTCGTGACGGCTTCGACCGCGAGCGAATTGGATCGCAGGGTGATTGGATCGGTAGTCATGAATTGGCTCACGGGCAGGGTACCGATGTCTGGATTCTCTTGGAAAGAACGAGCGAAGTCGCCATGGGTGAAAATTCCGGCCATGGTTCCATCTCCATGGGTAACGATACAAGCACCACTGTGAGCCTTACTCATGGTCGAAAGCGCATCCTGTACCGTATCGGTAGGTTGAATGATGGCGAGCGCATCGCCACTGCGCATAATATCGTCGACCGTGGTGAGCAGAGCCCGACCCAATGATCCACCAGGGTGGAACTTGGAGAAGTCTTTTTCAGTAAAGCCCCTGGATTCGAGCAGAACCATTGCCAGGGCATCACCCATGACCAGCATGGCCGTGGATGAGGATGTTGGAGCTAGGTTGAGGGGACAGGCCTCCCGAGTGATTGTGGTGAGTAGGGTGGCATCGCTCTGTTGCTCGAGCGTAGAGTCCGCTTTCCCGGTGATTCCTACAAGGCTGACATCGAAGCGTTTGATAAATGGAAGCAGGTCGAGTAGTTCGGCTGTTTCTCCTGAGTAGGATAGAATCACGATGGCATCTCCGTCCGAAATCAGACCTAAATCACCATGGAGGGCATTTTGAGAGTTTAAAACAACTGCCGTTGAGCCTGTTGAATTCAAGGTAGCCGCAATTTTATGGCCGATGTTTCCAGACTTGCCGATACCGACAACAACGATTTTCCCTTTGTTTTCGAGGCTTACCTTGAGTAATTCGACGGCTTGCGCAAAAGAATCGCTTAATGAAGAGGAAACTTTTTGAAGTTCCTCGATCTCCATATCAAAAATTCGGCGGCCCCGGTCCACGTAGTTCACTTGGTTCACTTGGTTCACTTGGTTCACGGAAGTAGCTTTAAACAAATGTAGCCGATCCTTAAAGTTCAAAAGTTAGTAGAAATGGAAGGTTTTAAAAAGAAAATAACTTTTTGCATCATTTTTACTTGTCAAACTGGAAACTTCTGGCAATTTCCCGCCGCGCCCAGCGCACCCTAAGAAAGCGACCTGTTCGTCTAAGGGTTAGGACTCCGCCCTTTCACGGCGGCAATACGGGTTCGAATCCCGTACAGGTTGCCATTTCACCCCAGCTCTCCAATTTGAGAGTTGGGGTGATTTGCGTTATACGCATCGCAAAACAAGCGGGATGAGAATCCGTAGGCGGCGGGACCAGGGGACAGCAGCTTTTACAGACAAATCTTTACACCATTCCTATAACGATTTATCCACTACGCCACTACCAAACCAGCATTATAACTTATGAAACAGATCTTCAAATTCACCTTATTATTCCAGGCCGCTATCGCATTTGTGGGTGTCGGTTGCCTTAAAGCACAGGCAGCTGCGTCTTCTGTTGAGGGCGCCACACGCGTTAAAGAATCCTTTGATGCCAATTGGTCATTCATCCGTGACGACGTCGCCGGTGCTGAGCAAGTGGCGTTTGATGATACCAAGTGGAGAACTCTCGATGTGCCGCATGATTGGAGTATTGAGGGTCCATTTGATTCAAATAACCCGAGTGCTGCTAAGGGGGCTTATTTGCCGACCGGGATTGGTTGGTACCGCAAATCCTTCACCACGCCGCCATCCATTGTTGGCAAAAAGGTGCTCGTTGATTTTGACGGGATTTACATGAATGGTGAAGTTTGGCTCAATGGTCAGCGTTTGGGCAAACGTCCATACGGTTACCTGGGTGTCCAATATGACCTGACCAAACATCTCAAGGCTGAGGGTGAGAACGTCATCGCGGTGCGTGTTGATAATTCGCTACAGCCCTCGTCGCGCTGGTACAGTGGCTCTGGAATTTATCGTCACGTTTGGCTGAGTGTTGTTGATCGTATACGTGTCGGCCAGTGGGGGACGCAGGTTACTACGCCTGAAGTAACCGATGCGAAGGCAACGGTTGAGATCAAGACGACTTTGCAAAATGATTTTGATAAAGACGCGGCGGTGACGCTTCGCCAAGTGGTTGTTGACTCAGCCGGCAAGGAAGTTGCGTCGGTGGTGCAAGCGGTTGCGGTTAAAGCAGGTGCGGAAAACACGGTGACGCAGCGACTCGTTGTTCCAAAACCGGCTCTGTGGTCGCCTGATAGCCCGTCCATGTATTCCATCAAAACCGAAGTGCTCGTTGGTAAGCGCATGGCGGATCAATATGAGACTCCGCTGGGCTTTCGCACGGTGGTGTTTGATCCTAAAAAAGGTCTCATCTTAAATGGCAAGAGTGTGATCATGCAGGGCGTGTGTAACCACCATGACCTTGGACCGCTTGGAGCAGCTTTGTGGGAGGATGCATTGGAGCGTCGCTTGGTTCTACTCAAAGAGATGGGCTGTAACTCGATTCGGACCGCACACAATCCGTCATCCGTCGAATTATTGGAAATGTGCAACCGGCTTGGGTTTATTGTCATCGATGAGACCTTCGATGAATGGCGTCGTGGATGGAGTTTTGAGGATGGAACTTTGGTCTCGAGCAAGAAGCCAAAAGGGAAAGCCAAGTATGGCTACAACAAGTACTTCGATGAGTGGGCTGAACGTGATCTTATCGATCACATCCGTCGCGACCGCAATCACCCCTGTGTGATCATGTGGAGTGTGGGCAACGAAGTTCCAGAGGCGCAGAAGTATGGAGAAGTGGAAACACTCAAGTGGTTGCGTGACTTGTGTCATCAACATGATCCGAGTCGTTTGATGACCGTGGGTTGCAACTTTATCGAAGGGGCTAACAGCTCGGGCTTCACGGAGTTTATGGATGTGGTTGGTTACAATGGTGGTGGTGGTTCCTGCTTCCAGTATGAAGCCGACAAAGCCAAGTTCCCAAATCGTTTGATGTATGCCTCCGAAGTGCCGCACTCGCTGCACACCCGTGGTGAATACCGCACGCTCTCACGTTATCGTTTGCCTGAACATCAGCCACCACATCTGACGGATAAGGAAGTTTTCCCTGAAACCGACGGTTGGTATGAGAGCTCCTATGACAATGCTGGTGTTAGAATATCTGCGCGCGACTCATGGAGGTTAACCAAGAATCTAGAATTTTTTGCCGGTGAGTTTCGTTGGACCGGCTTTGACTACTTGGGTGAGTCCGGTGGTTGGCCACGGGTGTTGGGGAATTTTGGAATCATCGATCTCTGCAACTTCCCGAAAGATACTTACTATTTCTATCAGAGCCAGTGGACCAAGAAACCGATGGCGCACGTGCTGCCGCATTGGACATGGCCGGGAAAAGAGGGCGCCAAGATTCCAGTGTGGTGTTATACTAACTGCGATGAGGCTGAGTTGTTTCTCAACGGCAAATCGCTCGGTGTAAAAACCTTTGATAAGAAAAACGACATGCACATGCAGTGGATGGTTCCCTACACACCTGGTGAATTGAAAGTGGTTGCGAAGCGCGATGGCAAAGTGGTGGCGAATTCAGTGCGTCACACCGCAGGAGCACCCGCCAAAGTGGTGTTGAGCAGCGACCGTCAGGTAATGGATGTGGGTGGCCGTAAGTTGGCATTTGTTACCATCCGTATCGTAGATGCCGATGGAAACTTTGTGCCTAATGCAGACCGGTGGGTGAATCTTTCCGTTGACGGACCGGGGCGAATCATTGGAGTTGGCAGCGGTGATCCATTGAGTCACGAGAGCTTTCAAGGCAAGCATGTAAAGACCTTCAATGGTTTGGCTCTTGCAATCATCGCATCAGATTCCAGGGCCTTGTCTGGGCATAAGAAGCGAGTGGCGAATAGCAAAAAGCCTATTGAACCAGGAATTCGGATTAAGGCGTTTTCTAAAGGGCTTGAGAAAACGGAGGAGATTGTGATTAAAGAACTAATCGCTCCTGGATCCTAATTGGAATTAACCAACAGCCATATCAAAAATGGTCTGTCCTATGACACCGTTGTAAAAACTAACAATCAATGCGCCGATCATCCGTTATCCTGTTTTCCATGATGTTGCCTCTGGTGGTCTTCCCCCAGGTCGCCACGGCTGCGCCGGACAAAAAGCCCAACGTCATCTTTATCCTCGCGGACGACCTCGGTTACGGTGATATGAGTTGTTACGGTGCTACTCATTTCAAGACCCCGGCCTGCGACCGATTGGCTGATGAGGGCATGCGTTTTACCGACGCCCACTCGCCTTCGGCCGTCTGCACGCCCACCCGTTACTCCATCCTAACCGGTCGTTACAGCTGGCGTGGCTGGCTCAAGAACTGGGTGCTTCAGGAAAACCACCCGCTGCTCATCGATACGGATCGCCTGACCATGGGGGAACTTTTCCAACAAGCTGGCTACACCACCGGATGCATTGGTAAGTGGCATCTGGGGTGGGGGACAGAACTCAACACCGACTTAAGTGATAAACCGAAACCGGGTCCGTTAGAGGTTGGGTTTGATTCTTTTTTCGGAGTGCCCTTCAGCCACAACAGCAGTAAAAAACGCCAGGTGTTCATGCGAGACCGCCGGATCGTCAACCTCAAACCCGGTCTCAAATACAATAGCGAGGAGGCGATGAAGGATACCGTGCGCAAGCTTGAAGACACCGCCATTGATTTGTCCAAAGAGGCCGTTGCGTTTATTGATCGAAACAAGGATAAACCCTTTTTCCTCTTTTATAGCACTACGAACATCCACTTTCCACTCACTCCTAACAGTCGATTCAAGGGCGCCACCAAAGCCGGGGTCTATGGCGAGTTTGTTGTGGAGTTCGATTGGGCCGTAAAGCAAGTCGTCGATGCCCTCGAACGCAATGGCATTAGCGACAATACCATCGTTGTAGTCACCAGCGACAACGGCGCAAGGCCACCCGGGAAACTCAAAGATCTTAAAGCTTTTAATGAGCACCCATGCAACGGCCCCTGGCGTGGCACCAAGCGCCATATCCACGAAGGCGGCCACCGCATTCCCCTGATCGTTCGCTGGCCGGGTAAAGTGAAAAAAGCAACCGTCTCGGATGAAACCGTTTGTTTGACAGATTTTTTTCTCACCTTTGCCAAGCTTCTGCATCAACCGGTTCCTAACAATTCTGGTGAAGACAGCTATGATTTGACCAAGCTACTTCTCGGAAAACCCTACACCCGTCCGTTACGCGAGGCGACTGTTCACCACTCGGTCTCGGGTCAGTTCGCCATCCGACAAGGCGACTGGAAACTCATCGAAGGCAGTCTCAACGGAGATTATCCCAAAAATGACAAAGGCAAAATCGACGTCAAAACTTGGAACCCCGAACGAGATCCCACCACCGGAAAATGGACCGAACTCGATTACTTCCAACTGAAACCCGACGGGGAATTCCAACTCTATAACTTGAAGGCCGATCCGAAAGAGGAAAGAAACCTCAGTAAGGAACACCCGGAAAAAGTTCGCGATTTACGTAAGCTGCTCGATCAGTATCGCAGCCGTGGGCGATCAACTCCAAGGGCGTAGTGCCATTTATGCGACTCAATAAAGGGAGACGTCTTAATGGCACGGCACCGAGTTAATCACCAAATCGCTAGAAGACATTACTGCGATACTCCATGTGTATCCACAGTCTAGACACTGGAACCTTCGATGATCGTGCGCCCAACAAGGGACAAACAATCTTTCAAAATTGAAGCTGCGCAGGGATTATTTTTTGAAACATGATTTGACAATCTCACATAAACTCACATAATCTCACATAGACCCCTTGTGAATTGATGAATTGGAAATCTAATCGGCTAACGAAACGTCTCAATCTACCAGCAGAAAGGCTGGAGGACGTTTTTTCATTGCTCTCGAAAATTGATGCCGTCAAGCAGAGTTGGGCAATTACGGGGGACCTTCAACCACGAATTATCGAGAGACTGACACAAAGTGTGATTATAACCTCCACAGGTGCGTCGAACCGAATCGAGGGAAACCAACTCAGTGATGAAGAAGTGGAGAATCTCTATCGTAATCTACGTATTCAGAAGTTCAAAACCCGCGACGAACAGGAAGTGGGAGGCTATTTACAGTCGATGGAGTTTGTCTTTACCCATCACAGGGAGTTACCGATAAGTGAGTCCATGATCCTGCAGCTTCACAGCCAGATGCTTCAATACAGTGAAAAGGATTCACGGCATCGCGGGGGATACAAATTTGGCTCGAACCGCGTGGAAGCGAAAGACCAGAGCGGAAAGGTTATCGGTGTAATTTTTGACCCTACGCCTCCTCATTTGGTTGCGAAGGAAATGGATGAATTAGTGGCTTGGTATGATTGGGCAAAAGTAGAAAGTGGGAAGCACCCTCTAATATTGTTGGCAAATTTCATTTTCGAGTATCTTGCGATTCACCCTTTTCAAGACGGGAACGGGAGAACAAGCCGGTTGTTGACCAACCTCATGCTGCTCAAGGAAGGATACGAATTTACAGCTCTGGTTTCTCACGAAAAGCTCGTTGAGCAAAACAAAGCTGATTATTATTTAGCGCTTAATAAAACACAGAGGACATGGAAAACAAAGAATGAGGCCATCATTGAATGGTTGGCATTCTTTCTCAAAATCGTTTATGCTCAGTCGGAATTAGCTCTCGAGCTCTTGCTACGGGATGATCGAGAATCTCTTCTTTCTGAATCCCAACAGTCCATTCTCGATTGGATCAGGGCACGGGACGATTTGTATTTTTCCAGAAAAGATGCGCTTGAGAATTTCGATATGCCAGCAAGAACGGTTGAAGCTGCGGTTAAACGTCTTCTAGAATACAAATTTATCGAACGCCTCGGAGCAGGTCGAGCAACTCGCTATCGTCTTTTGAAGTGATCATTACGCCGATTTAGTCGGTCTTATAAAAGGTTGCTATTACACCGTTGTCACCCTCACGCCCGTTGTGAAATAAACCTCCCCCGGTCTTCTTCCTTGGTGGCAAGACGACATCACCACACGCGACTGATGCCGTAAGCATCAAGTTGGGCGTTACAGGAAAGGATGGGGTAATTGCGGATTTGGCATTCGGCGACGAGTAGTCGGTCGAATGGGTCGCGGTGATGGAATGGTAAATAGGCGGCTCTACGCATGGATTCCCAGTCGGGTTTGATGAGGTGGAATCCCATCGACTGCAGGAGTTCCGGCAGGTCTTCCCGGTTTGCGTAATCGACCTGCAGTTTCCCAAGGGATGCTTTGATGGCGATTTCCCAGAGGCTGGCTAAAGAAATATAGCTGCGTGTGGCAGGATTCTCGATCATTTGGGCTAACTGATCTGGCAGGCGGGGGCTGTCCTCCAGAAAGAACAGGAGGACATTAGTGTCCAGCAAATGGTCATTATTTTTCATAGCGGCTGTTGTCTTCCGCCACCATCGTGTGGTCGGGTTCTTCGAAAAAATCCTCAAAGCCGGTTTCGGAGGCGTCAAAATCCTCAGCCATGAAGAAAGAGGTTGATTTCAGGCATCCCCGCACAGGTGTTTTCAGGGGGGTGGCCGGACAGAGTTCGGCCACGATCTTGCCGAAAACAGGGGTCAGGAAGAGATTTGACGCAAGGCTACATTTTCGGGGTCCCAAAGCACAGGGGAAAAAGGTTTTGAGCAGTCGGCTTGAACAAGATAGAAGAGATGGTTAAGCGAGCAAGAAGCAGAAAATACACCGAATCTCTTCCTGACCCCTTTTCTGAAAATACACCGAATCTCTTCCTGACCCCTTTTCTGACCCCTTTTCTGACCCCTTTTCTGACCCCTTTTCTGACCCCTTTTCTGACCCCTTTTCTGACCCCTTTTCGCTTTTCTCATGTTCTCTTCGCACTGCCAAAAAGGGCTGAGGAAAAGTCTGTCAGAAATGGTTCTTTTTTGTTCACATATTAAACAACCATAGACAGGTTTTCTCTAACAGTATTTTCACCGATAGGTATCCTTAATTCCGTGCCATTCGGGTCAGTCCTATAATTTAGAATTTGTATAGCCATTAAATTGCTATCTTCGTGATCTATCTGTGACTTTCAATTGAAATTAAAAGCCCACTTGGATTACTCCGAGTGGGCTTTGGTTTGAATGGTTTAGAAGCTCTTGTTTACGCATTCGTCTTCGGAATACTTGCGGCTTCATGTTGTTCTTCGGCGGTTTCTAACACTTCATTGGTCTTTGGAATCACGCGGTTGAGCTTTATGTAGGTCTTCTCCGCTGTGCCTTCAGCACAGGGTTAATCGGGTGCAGTTACCTAGGGATGAATCCCTAGGCTGTTAAACCGTGCTCCTTTCAGGAGCGCTTGATTAGTATCTTTAGACTGGTAACTGCTGACTGGAACTGCAGAGGAGTGTGTATCATTTTTTCTATGATGGTACGCTTGGAATAATACGCGTGGGTGATTTTACTAATTTAGACCATGAACTGCTGGATCGCGCCGGTTTGTTTGAGGCGATTGCGCTGCATGGTCAGATCGAGATCACCGTAGTGTTCGATTGGATTGCCGTAGGCGTTGAGCAGAGTGGTGTACCAATTGCTTTGGGTCATGTGTCCTTCGGTACCGTGGAATGGTAGACGGATGTAACGGCCGGCGATGTCGAGCTTCGAGTTCTTGCCCGTCAGCACGACCATGGGTGCCTCGGTGTCCGGGGAGTGGTGGCCAGCGCCTGTCTCGGGCATGTAGATGATGGTGGTGTTGTCGAACATCGTGCCGTTGCCCTCGGGGATGGCCTTGAGTTTGGTGACCAAGGTGTTCACCTGCTTCATATGGTGGGTTTTGATGACGTTACGCATAAACGCCGAACGACCACCCTGTCCGTGTCCGACAGCGTGAATATTAGTCTTCTCCTCATTTTCGGGAAGCGAGGTGATGTCCGTGCCCAAGTCATCAATCGTGTAGGTCACCACGTTGGTCAGGCCCGAAGCGAGTGCGGCGACAATGATGTCGGTGTAGGCGGACTGCTTCTGCGGAAGGGTTGCATCGGGACCACCGTTGGCGTGGATAGGATCGATTTCTGGCAAGTGCTTGGTGATGACATCACCCAGAGCGGCGACTTTAGTGTTACGGTCACGGATGGATTGAAGTGAATCTACCTGGTCACTGATCTTTAGCCGCTCTTCACCGTTGAGTCCGGAGAGCCGGCGGGACTCCTGATCGTAGAGGTAATTGAGCAGGGAGTTGTCGGAAGCCACTTCATCGGTGTTGGTGACTGACTTGAACAGCTCGTTGTAGGCCGTCATGGGATCGGCATAGCAGTAGTTGCGCTGCTTGGGAGCAGGCGCTGAATAGCCTGACACAATCCCCGTGCGGTGGTCACGTCCGTGAGGCACGGCCAGCGACATTTCCACATGGCCGAAGGGCGAAGGGAAAAGTTTCGCGAGTTCGAAGTCCACGGTGGCCCACTTGATGTTGCTGAGGATATTACGTCCCGCCTTGTAGGCTCCCATGCAGCCGGAGTAAGAGTAATGTCCGCCGCCTGAGATCGACATTGAGATGCCGTGCAGGATGGTCATGTTCTCCTTGTGTCCGTCGAGCGCATTGAGCCAATCAGGCAGTTCGTGCTTGTCGAGATCCAGCTCGAAGGCCTGCTTCTCATCGTGTTTCTTTTTCTGCTCCGATGAAAAGGATTTCAACCCGAATTGATTGGCCAGGTTGCCGTTGGATTTACGAACAAAGACAAAACGATGCGGGAAGCCAGCCGAATTGACCGGAGCTGCCTGTGCTGGAGCGGCAAGCAGATTGCTGAACGACGGGGTGAGCGCCAGACCTGTGGCCCCCAGCGTGGTTTTCTTGAAGAATTCTCGGCGATTGATAGTCATATCAGTTTTTGGTGGTGGTTTTACGGTAGATGAAGGAGTCGGAAGTGAGCAGGGAAACGATCACCTCATCAAAGCTTCCCTGGTTTTCAAGGTAAGCTTTTTCGGCATCGATCAGGGTTTTGGAGTCGGAGAGTGTTTCGTTGCGGCCCATGAAGAAACG
>JASJLI010000113.1:0-9195 GCA_037620805.1 Akkermansiaceae bacterium | reverse complement strand
GTGCTTGCTGCGGTAGTGGCCGCAAGGGTGCCGCTTGCGGTGGTGAGAAAATTTCTTCGATTCATGATGGTTGCTGCTTCTGAGGATTACTATTCGGTGCGCTAAAATTTTAGGTCAATGCAGGATCAATAAAAGGTTTTTCAGTCAAAAACTCGAATTGGCCACAGAATGCACAAAAGACACAGAAAACCAACCATCCCGCCTATGCGCCGCTGCGGGACTGATATAACAAGCTCAGTTTTGTGCCTCTTGTGGCTAAAATTTGCGGTGATGAGAAATGTCGTGCAGTGTGATTCGCGGTTAAAAATCCCTAGCTTGGTCGCCTTGAATACTGTTGCTCTCCAGATATCATTGGTGAATGATAATTTTTGAGTTTTTAAAAAGCTGTAATCGAGCCGAGGCAGTCGGATTGAATAGGTCAATTAACCTAGGGCTCCTGCACTAGGAAGAGTTGATTCGTTTACATGTTTATTTTGCCGCTGATTGCACTGATCCCGCATGCACGGGACTGATTTCACATCCTCTGCACCTAGTTTGAGTGTCCAAGGGATTTCATGTTTTTAAAAGATCACCACATGGGCGCGCAAGCGGCCACACATAAGTCTAAAATCAGTGCAATCAGTGGTTAAATTCTCCATGTTTCCCTCTAGTGTAGGAGCCTTGTCAATTGACCATATTGATAAATATTGAATTTTGACGCATTGATAAGTATATCGACTCAGCACAATTACAAACACCTCCAGTAGCCAATAACGAACGAGTGAACCAACCCAAATTATATTTTATGAAAATCCAACCACCTTCTTTAATTATCTGCGGGCTCCTCGCCATTGCCGTATGCTGCCAACTAGCTAGCGCGGCCAGCAGCAAACCCAATATCATCTGGATCTTTTCAGACGACCACTCGTTCCAAACCATCGGTGCTTACGGGGGGCGGCTTAAAAAGCTCAATCCAACCCCCAACATTGACCGCCTTGCCAACGAGGGCATGCGCTTCGACCGCTGCTACGTCACCAACTCGATCTGCGCTCCGAGCCGGGCTGTCCTACTGACAGGGAAACACAGCCACATCAATGGCATGAGCACCAACCAAGACCGCTTCGATCATAACCAGATGAACTTCGCTAAGATTCTTCAAAAAAGTGGTTATGAAACCGCGATGATTGGTAAAATTCACCTCGATGGAAAGATGCAGGGGTTTAATTACTGGGATGTTTTACCCGGCCAAGGGAAATACAACAATCCCGTCTTTATTTCCGAAAAAGGTAAAACCAAACACACCGGATACGTGACCGATGTGATCACAGATAAATCTCTCACCTGGCTCAAGGAGCAACGCAGCAAGGACAAACCGTTTATGTTGATGATGCATCACAAGGCACCACATCGGAACTGGACTCCAGCAGATCGCCATATGAGTAAGTACGAAGACGTCACCATCCCCGAGCCAGCAAACCTCTTTGACGACTACGAGGGGCGAGGCAGTCCGGCCCACACCCAGGACATGAGCATCGAGAAAACCATGCGCCTACTCAACGACCTCAAGGTCTGGGAAAAGGGGACGAAGAATCAGAAATACGCCAAACGCAACGCCTATTACCAAAAACACAAACCGACCGGTAAGGACCTCGTCCGCTGGAAATACCAACTCTACCTCAAGGACTACCTGCGCTGCATCTGGGCGGTCGATGAAAGTGTCGGGAGGGTCCTTGATTATCTCAAAGAATCCGGACTCGATAAAAACACGATCGTCATGTATTGCTCCGACCAAGGATTCTACATGGGTGAACATGGATGGTTTGATAAACGTTTTATGTATGAGGAGTCATTCAGAACTCCCTTGTTAGTCCGCTGGCCAGACACGATCAAACCAGGCTCGGTCAACACCGACATGGTTCAGAATATCGACTTCGCAGAAACCTTCCTCGCCATGGCTGGCGTCGATGCCCCCAAGGAAATGCAGGGCGAGAACATCATCCCGCTGATGAAGGGGAAAACACCTGCCGATTGGCGAAAGTCCATTTACTACCACTACTACGAATACCCAGCATTCTGGCACAGCGTCAAACGCCACGAAGGTGTTTCAGAGAAACGATTCAAACTCATCCGTTTCTACGGCAAAGACGTCCTCAACGGAGAAGAATGGGAGTTCTATGATCTTCAGAAAGATCCCTCCGAGATGAAAAGCGAATACAGTAACCCGGAATACGCGGCAGAGGTTAAGCGACTTAAAAAAGAACTACAGCGGCTGCGCGAACTTTACCAAGTTCCTGCCAATTCTTGATTGACCTAACAATTTTAGAGGATGGGCCTATCACGGACTCTTCCTTTGCACGGGAAAAATAATTTTGTGCTTTTTGATGTTCCCGATACGGGAGCCATCATTGAATATGTTAATTTCCCGGCGAGTAGGTCGTATCACAACGGTCGAGGCACTCAGCATCCTCCATTTTTTCTGCACGGGATGATAGAACTCATACATAATAGGCACGTTGGTTGCTTTCGTGCGGACCGGTGCTTCGTAAATTTTCGCCTCTTTCGGGGCAACTGGAACCTGGGTCTGGCCTAATTTGACGCGGATGTGAGCGTTGCTTAGGTTGATGTAAAGACGGTCGCCGCCTTTGAAACTCGCAAGGTCCTGAACGAGCGCTCTGAAAATGAGATCACCCTTGGGCTTTGGTAGGGGAGCCAGGATGATCAGAGCTTCGCGCACATTATTCGAAATTTTAGCTTCGGCTAAAACAAGGTATTTGATTTTTTCCGGATCCTCGGGATCGGGCACTACACGGACGATACGGATGATGCCATCGTCAGGGATTTTCACCGGTTCACTGGTCATGTATCTGGGCAGCTTGAGCTCAATGAGGTTTTCTCCACTCATCACCTTGACGGGGTTTTCAACTCCGGCTGGTAACGCGGATATGCAGGCAAACCAAGCAGAGCGACCGGGCTTCCGCTTTTTATCACCGCCAGAATCGGACTGTGCTGCCAGTGGCAGAATTCCAGATAACAAAAGACAAATAAAACAAAGAGTTTTTCTCATAATAATGACAGTGATAACAGAAAATTGATTGGTTAGATCTAAGTGTTAAATCTCAGTGTTAGATCTCAGAACCATTCAACCAGCGAAAACTCTCGATTTTGAATTTTCTACCGAAACGACGGTTGATCGGCGTGAGAGCACTGTTATCGATACTGGAAAATTGCCCTCCGGAACTGATATTACGTGCGGGGACTTCCGGGGCATTACTACCATCTGAATACTCGGGTATACGCTGCACAATCGCCTCACACCATGCGCGGGCGAGGACCTTGCCTCTTTTGTCGAGTGTCTCACCGTAGGCGCGGATGCGGAAGGTGTCGTCACGCACGGAAAGCGTGTTGGCAATGGGTTTAAGTAGGTCGGACTGGATGACGTATCCAGGAATACCGGCGAAGCGGGAGCCCACCGCGGCTTCAGGAGTCTTGAAGCTGTGTGTGCCGAGATCGCTTTCCTTGAGCATGAAGTCAGGATGGCTTTTGAAACTGTAGTTGATCGAGCCAGACTCGGGGTTTGAATCATCGTAATCGATCGCCGATTGCAAGGTGCCCATGGTTCCCAGATCATCGTTGGATAGGCGGCGGTTGATGAATTCAGAAAAGTTCAGGAATGGGCCGCGCTGCTTCACCTGTTTGACACATTCCTCGGCGAGCTTGCGCAGTTGGTCATCATCCAGAAAACGCACGCCGGACCAGGCCTGCATACCGTCATCGCGGGTAATACCGAATTCGGGATCGGTCGATTCCTTGTTGGTGGTGGCGGTACTGAAACGTGAAAGCGCGATCCGCTTTCCTGATGGAACATTAACCTTCTTCAAGGTGCCGTTGCTATCACGATAGACGACTTGTCGCTCGCGGATGCCGGCAAAGAGTGCGTGCCATGCGTCCACCGAGGTGCTGTTGACGTTGAACATGCCATCCACCATCAGGTGGGCTGCTGATTTGAGGTAACCCTCGGTCGCGTTCAGATCAGCCTTCACATCATTGGCTGATCGACCCGCCAGGTGAGGGATGTAGCGAGCGTTGGCTAACTCCTCACCATCGACGAGCTTCTGTAAATTAGCATTTAGACTTTTACTTGCAGATGCCCCGGGACGCGTCTGGTCGGCTAGCGAGGATACAAAGTAGTCGTCCCAAAGCGCATCGTTGAGCAGCAGGACGTGATCCCAGTAATCGCAGTAGGCCTTGGTGTCTGTGGGGGTGTAGCCGGCACCGATATTGTAAATATCTTTCATGTCCATACTGATGGAATTATTCAAGAACTGGTAGACCTCCGTGCGAGGAATCATGGGATGGAGAAATGAATTTCCGATTCCGGGGCCGGTGACGCCACTTTGATATGCCCAAGCTTTTGATTCAGCACGATACAGAGAATTACCAGAGGAGTCATTGTTGGGTGCAGGGGCAGTTCCTCTCTTCCAATCCGTATTGAGCTGGGCGATGTCGACCCAGCCCGGGTTGGATCTCATCGCGGCAAAACCAGCGAGGCTACCTATTGGGGCTGTGGGAAGCTCAAGACTGGGAACGGCAGTGACTCGTTCGTCAAGACCCATGATCGCGCTGCGCCCAACATGTTGAATGATATCCTCCACATCTTTTCCGGCTCCGAGTAGCGGTCCAAATCGGAATTCGTAGGGGCTGTCGATTCTCTGCGTGTTTGCGATGGTTTCATTTTCCGACATATACAGACCTTTACCAAGGTAGAAGGGGGGGGCTTGGATCCAGTTGCGGCAACGCCAGTCCTGTTCCCAATCGATGGACGGATATTCGTGATCATGCATCCCTTTGAGCGCCAGTTGGAAGTATCCTACTGGGAGAAGTTTACCGTCAAAAACAAAGGGATCCGGGTTATTAGGAGCCGTGATGGAGGTGTAGAGTTGTTCAGTCTTTAACCAGTCGACGTGATGGTTAAATGGCATGATGGTATAGTTTCCGCCGTTGTTCGTGCCGATAGGGGACCAATATTGAGTCATTACAAAAGAGGCTGGAGTGTTTCCAGCTCTGAAATTGAACTTCCAGCGATTGATTTTGTTACTGAAACGCATTTGGAACTTGGGTTGTTGCGCTGGAGTGTAGGAACCCAATCCGTCCAATAAACCGCCATACGACTGAGGGTCAAAACCAGGCAACATGTCCAATTTTATGTTTTTGCCTTGAAGACTATCCACAGTTGGAGAGAAGATTCTAAACTCGCCAGGTTTGAAGACGAGCTCGTCCCCGGTGCCAGACATCATTCTCGCATAATCGTCATCGAACCTTAGAGCGACCTCCTTATTGAAAGAGTTGCCTAGGTGAAATTGTCCGTCCATCGTATGCACCTGTGCCAGATAGGATCTCATTGCCATTTTCTCATTGGGAATACGCATCTCCACATTGTAGGGATTCCAATAAACGCAAATGGGTGAGGCAACATAACGCAGGTTATACTTTCCCACAGTTCTGGTGTCGGGTTCGGTTTTTAGACTGAGAATGTATGTGATGCTTGTTAGGATCGGAAACCGAGTGTATGTATCCTTGCCCTGTGAGGGTGAGAAATAGAGACTGAGATTGGGGTCCGTCGATGGCTTGGAGCCCGACCATACAAGTCCGGGGCTGCCATCTGTTCCGCGGCTACTCCACGCAGGTGCAATCGCATCGCTGTCCTGCCGATACATTCGGTAGAAATGCCGCATGCGTGTCCACGAGGCAAAATGGCGTTGGGGCAGCCTTGGGTTTTCGGCCGCCAACTCGGAGCTCATCGGGCGGATCGAGGGCTCTCGGATGTCACCGGCATCGAGGCGGTAGGTATCCGGCAGGGCAGACTTGTCTTTCTCGAAAAGCAGACTCAAATCCTTTTTAAGATGTCCGGTGCGAACACTGGCCAACACACCCTGGCTCGATCCGGTTAGATCGAAAAAATGCTTCTGCACAAGATCAGCGTCGATGCCAGCGGGGCGGAGAGATTGGTGTGTGCTTAGCTTGTCGCTGATGTTCTCATTCGTATCAAGAGTGTTGAAACCTGGCAGAGCACCCACTCCGACTTCAGCGGTGTTGCCCTGGGCTGTTTCCCAGCTGTCGGTACTGAGCGCTCGGGGTTGCTTGGCCATGTTGACTCTCGCCTTATGATTCTCCGGTCCGATCCACCATGCGTTGCGACCGGTTTGACCGATCGAGTTTAGGTAGGCGCGAGTGATGTGTTCTGGATTAGTTCGGGCGGTATCACCCAAGCTTCCCTCACCGACAAGAACCACGGAATTGTTATCGTCCCATCCGCTGAGATTTACTGGGGCATTGATGTTTTCGCTCATACCATCCGGCAAGGATAGCAACCATCTACGGAACATCTTTTCGCGCTTGGGCGTGTAGGTATCCTGGATATTGAGAGTCTCACTGCTGGAGGGGTTTTGATAAGAGGCGTTCAGCCAGCTTCCCCAGGATTCGTAACTTGCAAGCCAATGCTGAGTACTGACTCCCTCGATGGCCTCGGTATTGGGGTTTTGATCAAAAATAGCAGCCTCGGCACTCACCCGCATATCGGGTCCCATCTCTTTCTGAAGTTCACCAATGGCGAGCATCAACGCCAGTCTGGCGTTGCCTTGGGCCTCAGCCATCGCCCGACCATTCTGGCTGGCCCGCAGCTCAATGGTGCTCAGGCTCAACATGGCCAGAGCGATCATAACAAGCAACACCATGACAGAAATGGTAGCAATCAAGGCGAAGCCGGGATTTCTTCGGGGAGAAGAGAGCTTGTGGCGGTGAATTAAAATTTTCATGCGGAGTATTTACAAAATATGGCCACTGAGTCGTGATCAAGCAAGCGGGAAATTTAGAATAACAACCTGCCACCCACCCCCAGAATGGGTCAAATTTTATAATTCTTAGTGCCTGTCCTAATTGGGGATAGGGTGCGACGTGATCTCGTAGGGATGGGAAACGGCGAGGAACCATAGGGGGGGGGGGCTGCATACAAAGTGGACAGGTTTGGGCATGGGTTTTTTGTGGGGAAGGGGAGCGAATAAGTATATATAAACAGCGAATCGACGTGCCGAGCGATAATGACAAGGTAGAGTGTGCTACAATAAAGAAAGTTTCTAGTAATATTTCATTGCGAGGATTACTAGAAATCGGCGGGCGAGCCTTCGTTAGCGTATTATGAATCATCACAGGAAACAAATTTCGTTTGGATTGACCCTCTGGGCTGCGACCATGATGGTTGCGATCGGCGAGCCTGCACCAGCTGTTCCCGCTCCTAGTGATGGTGATGCAAAAAATCCGGGATTTGAAGTCACCCCAACGGAGGTTAAGATGCCGGGCGTTACGATTAACCGGGCAACGAAAGAGGTCCGCATCGATGCTGAAGTCTGCCTGACGTCGGGTATTCTGGAATACGTCATCTGTCGACCCGACACCTTCGAGCACGAGTCCATCTTCACCACAAACGCCAAGCCCGAGTTAATACACGCGGCTCTTCTCCTGTGTGGATTAAAACCCACGCCTCAACTCCGTGGAATGCACGCTCTCTGGTGTGAAAAGGCGGTGAAACAGGCGCAATCACGAGTCAAAATCGAGGTGGAATGGGAAGAGAAAGGAGTCTATAAACGAGTTAACCTCACATCTCTTCTCCGGAATCGTCAGGATCTCATCGTAGATGCTGGAGCAGCGGAATCAGAAAAGAAAAGCAAGGAACCTCAGGTGCAAGATGCTTGGGTGTTCGCTGGCTCGTTTCTGCATACGAACAAGGAAACAGGCAAGCAATTCTATGCCGCTAATAGCAGTGGTATTCTGGTGGGTATCTGGCCCAACCCTAGCACGGTCATCCAGTATGGCCTGGCAAGTGGCGACCCCTACAAGGGCAAACATCAGGGACTGGAAATCAACGAGGAACGTGTCCCAAAAGTGGGAACTAAGGTGAAACTGGTCTTTTCACGTCATGCTAGATCGACCAAAAAAGCAGACGGCAAAAAATAGAACGGCATCTAGAAGAATAACCGATGAAATGCGACGCGCCTGAACACGTATCATACCACACGAAACATGATGTAAATGAATCCGAAATCTTCACAGCCATCTGAGCTAACTCAAAAAGGGGCCTGTCGTTATTTGCTGGGCGCGGAAGCGGCTACCGTCGTTACTAACAGATTTTTCTGGTTAGCCTTCGGTCTTGTTTTCCTATCCGGTTTCGCAGCCTTGGTCTACCAGGTGCTGTGGATGAAACAGCTAGGTCTGCTCTTCGGCAATACATCTCACGCCGCGAGCGCGACCCTTGCCTCGTTCTTTGCTGGGCTGGCCATGGGTAGCTGGTTTCTTGGTCGACGCGTCGCCACCAGCCCAAATCCCATGCGCACCTACGCATGGCTCGAGTGCGGCATCGCGGTCACTGCCTTACTTTACTTCGTGATCCTCGGCATCTACCAGATGGTTTATCCGACGATTTATCAGGCGGTCGGCCCTGGCGGCTGGCTTCTATTGATTAAGTTTGGACTCTCGTTACTACTCGTTTTTCCACCGGCCTTTTGCATGGGGGGGACGATCCCAGTGATGGGGCAGTTCATGGTGCGCAAGCGGAAGGACTTCGGCAAAATATCCGCATTGATGTATGGGGTTAATACACTCGGAGCCGCCACCGGAGCCGGCCTCGCTGGGTTTTATCTGCCACTCTGGCTCGGTTTCAATGCGACTTGCGGACTGGCTATCGCATTGTCACTCGCTGTCGCTATTGCCGCTTTCCGACTATCACTCGGCCCACAGCCCCCAGCGATTGAGCTGGATGATCCGGTCGATTCTGAACCGGAAATCATCGAGGAAACTCCCCGATCCATGACACGCCAGGAACGGCGCACTCTGGAAAGGCAGCAAAAACGCGATCAGAAACGCCCCAAGAACGAGCAAGCCACTGAGCCCGAATCCTCACCGGATGCTGCATCACCCGCAGGACGTAAATCGATCCTGACGCTGTGCTTCTTGTCCGGCTTTGGCGTGCTTGCCCTCGAGGTGCTGTGGACGCGCATGTTTTCCCAGGTGTTGGAAAACTCAGTCTACACCTTTGCCACCATCCTTGTCGTTGTGCTCATCTGCCTTGCGCTGGGCGCGCTGGCCAGTTCATTCCTCGCCCGCCTGAAGGTGCCTCCGCTTCTTGTGCTCACCCTGTTAATTATAGCCGGTGCTGGTGCTGTTGTA
>JASJLI010000112.1:0-4918 GCA_037620805.1 Akkermansiaceae bacterium | reverse complement strand
CTAGCTGGATACGGTGCTGATGTTCTTGATGAAGAACCACCCGCTCCCGATCATCCGCTCAGAACGGCTAAAAACTGCCTCATCACTCCACACGTGGGATCACGCACTTACGAAAGCGTGCAACGTCAGGCTGGTATGGCTACCCAAAATCTCGTTAATCTCCTTCAGGGAGAAAAAGCTCTCGCTCAGGTCAATGACGTCGAGCCTCCCGCAGCTCTCATCTAATTAACCAGTCAACCAACCCATGTCCGAACAATTCTACATCGTCCCATTTGCCCAGCATAACGAACTCGTTGCCAAGGCCTACCAATTCCGTGGATATACCCATGAGGAATCTGCGCAGGCGGCTCGATTTTCCGATCTAGCAGCGCAACACGGTATCCGTACGCACAATGCTATTAAGGCACTGCACCTCGATCACCTTTTTGGTAGCTCGGCTGATGGCTGCGAGCCCGGCGCGGAAATTGAAAAAGTAGAATCTAGATTCGCTGCTAGCGAAATCTGGAATGCTAATAAAAAACTCGGCCAGGCTACGGCCTATGATGCGATCGATAAGGCGATCGAGCTTGCTGATCAATACGGCATTGGCCAGGTATCAGTCGATAACGCATTCCACTACCTCTGGGGCGGTGGTTATGTCATGGAAGCTGCCAAGCGTGGCTACATAGCCTACACCAATTGCACCGCAGCCCTTGCTGAAGTTGTGCCGTTTATGGGCAAGTTTCCTACCCTCGGAACCAACCCTCACAGCTGGGGGTTTCCAACCACCGATGCTATTGGCTATCCGATCGTGATCGACTGGGCAACGTCAGTAGTTGCCATGGGTCGTGTCCAGCAGTTCCAACGCGAAGGCGTAGCACTGCCTCCCAATGCCGCCGTGGATAAGGATGGAAATCCAACCACCGATGCTAACGAAGTGAATGCTTTAGTGCCATTTGGTGCCCACAAAGGATACGGACTCAGCTTGATCAATGAAATCGTTGGCGGTTTCATTGGCGGTAGTTTGCCCACCCTACGCAGTCGCGAAATACCTGAAGGTGAAAAACGCACACCCGCGTTTTACTTCCAGGTAATTCACCCTGATGCGATCAGTGGAGGTGCCTTTGCCAAAGGCCGCAATCAAACTGAAAACGTCAAGGCTGTCATCGAGGACATCCTCGGTCACGGTAACGAAAACTGCCTGCTTCCAGGCCAACTCGAAGCCCAATGGGCGGAACGCGTTAAGCAGGCTGGGGGACTTCTGTTCTCTGCAGCTGAAATCGAAGCGTTCAACGAAATCGCCCAAGAAAGCGGACTACCCACATGGGACATCAACGATTTCAAAACCGAATAAACCAATCAACCAATTAACTAGTCAACCAATCAACCAACCCATGTCCATCGATATTAAATCATCCGACTCCTGTGAATACGCCTGCGTTTCGCTCGGCGAAGTCATGCTCCGTCTCGATCCCGGTGAGGGACGCATTCACACCACTCGTCAGTTCCAAGCCTGGGAAGGCGGCGGAGAATACAACGTAGCTCGTGGGCTGCGTCGCTGCTTCGGTCTTAAAACCGCCGTCGTCACCGCCTTTGCTGATAACCCAGTAGGCCGCATCGTGGAGGACTTCATTATGCAAGGTGGCGTTGATACCGACCTGATCAAATGGGTCGATTACGATGGCATTGGCCGCACCGTCCGCAATGGTCTCAATTTTACCGAACGTGGATTTGGTATCCGTGGCGCCGTGGGCTGCCCAGACCGTGGCAACACCGCTGCTAGTCAGCTTAAAGTCGGTGATATCGACTGGGAAGAAATCTTCGGTAAGCGTGGAGTTCAGTGGTTCCACACCGGTGGTATTTTTGCCGCTCTCAGTGCAACGACGCCTGATGTGGTTCTTGAAGCCGTTAAGTGTGCCAAGAAACATGGCACGATTGTTAGTTACGACCTGAACTATCGTCCATCACTCTGGAAAGACTTTGGGGGACTTGAAAAGTGCCAAGAAGTGAACCGCGATATTGCTCAATACGTTGATGTCATGATCGGAAACGAAGAAGACTTCACCGCCTGTCTCGGATTCGAGGTTGAGGGTGTGGACGAAAATATCTCCCACATTCCCGTGGAGGCATTCAAGAACATGATTAAGACGGCGACGTCTCAGTTTCCTAACTTCAAGGCAACAGCAACAACGCTTCGTGCTGTGAAAACCGCGACTGTTAACGACTGGAGCGCCATCGCATGGCACGACGGTGAGTTCTACGAGTCGATCAAATTTCCAGCTCTGGAAATCCTCGACCGTGTCGGCGGTGGTGACAGTTTTGCTTCTGGCCTGATCTACGGTTTCCTCGCCAAAGGCGACCCACAACAAGCCGTCAACTACGGCTGCGTGCACGGCGCTCTCGCGATGACCACACCAGGCGATACCACCATGGCTTCACTCAAGGAGGTTGAAAAAATCATCGGCGGCGGCGGCGCACGGGTTGACCGCTAAGGCGCAGCGGGATAGAAACCTGTATGCCCGAATCATCTTCATGCCAGCAACCGATGGAATCAATCCATCGGGCGCTGGCATCTTCGTGTAATGATGCCCGTCGATTTTTTCACGGGCGGGGTGGTATTCTTCCCGATTGGAAACACATCGCAGTCGATTGGTATGCGCCCGCAGTTTTTCTAACACTGTACGAAGAAAAGGCTTCCAGTGAGCAATTCATAAACGAACTCGATACCTGGGCAAAGAAGGACGATCGCGTAACATGCCTCGCCGTTCAGCGACGTTATCTAGTTGGGTCACCCGTCGAGGTGCTGTGGGGCGATCTGCCCGACCGTGCTCATGAAGCAGATCTGCAATTTGTGTTATCACTCGATAAAAACCAGAACCATGGATTTTTTCCCGACATGCAACCTGGGCGACAGTGGCTTCGTGAGCGATCCGAGGGTAAACGCGTGCTGAATCTCTTTTCCTATACCTGTGCCTTGTCGGTGGCTGCCATGGCTGGTGGTGCCGAGAGTGTGGTGAACCTTGATCTGAGTAGTCGGGCGCTCGCGGTAGGTCGCGACAACCATCGCTTGAATTTTGATCAGAAGAAGTGCCGACGGGTGACTTATTTACCCCACGATCTATTTAAGTCTTGGGGGCGATTGAAACGTCTTGCGCCGTTTGATCTTGTCGTGCTCGATCCACCATCGCACCAGCCAGGAAGTTTTGTTGCGGCCAAAGATTACCCGCGGATGTTGCGACGCCTTGGTGAGATTCTTAATCCAGATGGCGCGGAGGTACTCGCATGTTTGAACGCACCGGAGCTTGATGAGTGTTTCCTAACTGATCTTTTTCAAGAGCATCTAGGCGGGGCTGAGTTTGTAGGGCGTTTGACTGAACCAGAGGGGTATCATGAAGCAGGGGAAGGCTGGGGTCTGAAACGATTGGTCTATCAGGTTAAGGCTGAAAAGAGCTAACGTGGGAGCGTAATGCTTGTTTGCTCTTGGTTTATAGCCGTGGCGAGAATTTCCACCTTGATGACTATGGAATCTTCTTTAATGGTCACCTGATTCTCGGGGTGATTCTTGAGCCATTGGTTTGCCGTTGTCGGGTCATGTTGATGCCAGAGTTTGAAAAACTGTTTTTTGAGTTAGGCTTGGAGCCATCGTTCAGTATGTGCTGTTTTGTCCACTTTAAAGCATTTTCTGGCTCGCCCTTTGTCATCCTCCAGTTCAACTCCCAGCGCGTGCCAAGCGGCGTGGAAGAATTGTTTTTTTACCTTATAGCGTGAGATCACACAGAGGTGGGGGCTCTTTCCCTGCCAAGCATTCCAGCCTAGTTGTTTGGCAGCCCATGGACCGAAGTTAGGTCGATCGCCATTGATATCATAGCTTTCCTGCAGGAGGCAGATGTCGGCCTTGCTATCCTTAATAAGTTGCAGGGCTTTTTCCGGACCTTTACCGACGTCGTTGGTGCCATGCCAGACGTTCCAAACAAGCACGCGGAATGTGTCTGGTTGACTGTCTTGCGCCCATGCTCCTGTGACACCTGCAATCAGCAGGGTGATTGTGGTGAGCATGATGCGCAGCATGGCTGTGTGAAGATATCCGCTTTTTAGCGGCTCCTTAGAACGGAATGTCATCATTGATCAAGTCATCCGGTGATGGCTCGACCGCGGAGCTAGTGCTGCCGGAGGAATTGGAGGAACTGGCAGGCTGACTTGAAGATTGTGCAGGTGCCTGATTGCCTCCGCTATTTCCGCCTTCGCCTCCTTGGATTTTCCAGCAGTTCAAGTTGACGTAATATTTATCTTTGAACTCATTGCCTCGGATGTCGAAACTGACAGTAGCATCTTGGCCTTGTTGAAATTTATCAAGCCAGGTGCATTTGTCTTTGATCATCTCAAACTTGAGATCTTGAGGGTAGTTGTCGTCACCCACAGTGAGCACAAATTCACGTTTGGTGAATCCGCTGGGGAAGGTTTGAGTATCGAAAATGACTTTGATTTTTCCGGTTGCTTCGTACATGGCGGTATTTTAGGAGGGGTTTTGTGTGATGGCGAATGAAAAGTTTGAGAATGATGCAATCAATTGCAAATGCTTTCTATAGACGTGGATCGAAGTTGAAGTTTTGAGTGGTAGATACCTCTATTTTGGAAAACTTGGGGTGTAGTGGATTCAGCAGAATGTTGGTTTCTTCGGGGATGATGATCGAGGGCACCCGCAGCGCCAATTGACCGCCAGCCTTTAACCAGTCGTCGCCAATTTCTAGGGTGTGCTCACCGGGTGGGTGATTTCTCCAGTCCTCAGCAAGGATCTCGGTTGGATAGTCCGAGATGAGATGCTTGGGGATTTTTACCTCCATGAGGCAGAATGGTTTTGATCGACTTGTCGGGGTGGTCAGGTGCACGAGCAATTCCAGCGCAGTGAGCGCACGGCTGCCTCCGAGGTAAACCATCGGCA
>JASJLI010000111.1:0-7901 GCA_037620805.1 Akkermansiaceae bacterium | reverse complement strand
TGCGCCAGCCTGGTAGGAAACGATTTCCGGCGTGAAGTTATCGATCGGTGGCAATAGTAGGTAAAGCAGCACGAGACCGATGAGAACAACCATCAGTAATGAAATGATGATACTCGTAATGGTCGAGTTTCTTTGCTGGGCTTGCAGACGGGCTTGGGCTTCAGGTGAGAGTTGGGCGTGGAGGCTCATCGATGTGTAGGTGTGATGTTGAAAAAAGTAGGCTAGATGGAGATACTGGTTGGCCTATCCACGCTGTCAAAGAAAATCGAGCCGGATTTGCCGAAGCTGCGCGGCTTATTCGAGCTATATGTATCCATTCCTCCGCCCCTCCCACAACACCCCCCTCCAGACCTGTCCACTTTGTAGACAGCTCCCCTCGCCTTTATTTAAGTAAGAAACAAACCCAACCAACCGTAATCAACGTTCTATAAAAACACTCCCCCCCCATCTTAGAGGGGGTCATCGATTTCGTATCACGCTCATAATCAATTACTTCAACAATCATGAATCACTCAGTCCGACTACTCCTACCCCTGTGCCTCTTCGCTACACCGCTATCAGGCCATGCAGACCAAGCTAAAAAAACTCCTCAGACCACCGTCAGCTTCCAGAAAATCCAGTTGCTCGACAAATTCGTCTGCGAAGGTGCTGCCATCGGCGATATCAATGGCGATGGCAAACCGGACATCGTCGCCGGTCCCCTCTGGTGGCAAGGCCCTGAATTCAAAAAATCCTTCGCCTACGCCCCCGTCAAATTCTTCCCCATCAAAGGTCCAGGAACCACCGGATACTCCAACAACTTCATCACCTTCACCCACCCCATCACACCGGACAAATGGACCGACATCCTCAAAGTAGGACTGCCCGGACAGCCAGCCGACTGGGTGGTCAACCCCGGTAAAAACCCACTACCCGCTAACAACACCACGGAAAGCTGCCCCCACGGCAAGTGCCAGGACAATCTCTGCAACGAATCCCCTCGGTTCCTCAACGTCATCGGTGACGCCCAACCCGAGTTCCTCGCATACAGCCACAACCAAATCACCCTCTCCATCCCCAATCCCGACCCTGAACAATCTTGGCAAGTACTCCCGCTCTCCCCCAAAAACAAACGCTTCCACAAATACGCCCATGGCCTCGGCGCTGCCGATATCAACGGTGACAAACTCATCGACATCCTAGAAAAAGACGGCTGGTGGCAACAACCCACGAACTGGGATAAGAAGTCCCACTGGACCTTTCACCCCTTCCCCTTCGCCGCCAAAAAAGGAGGTGCCCAGATGTTCGCCTATGACATCGATGGCGATGGCGATAACGATCTCATCACCGCCCTCAACGCTCACGGCTACGGACTCGCTTGGTATGAACAAATCAAACAGGATGGAAAAATCAGTTTTAAACAGCACAGCATCATGACCGACAAACCCGAGGGAAACCCCTACGGAGTCTGCTTCAGCCAACCCCACGCCATGGCCTGCATCGATATCGATGGCGACGGCATCAAGGACATCATCACCGGTAAACGATTCTACGCCCACAACGGCCGAGACCCAGGCGCGAACGACCCCGCCGTGATCTACTGGTTCCGCACCACCCGCCATAAAGATGGATCCATCGAATTCATCCCGCACCTGATCGACAACAACTCCGGCGTCGGATGCCAAGTCGCCACCGGCGATCTCAATGGCGACAACAAACCCGACATCGTCATCGGCAATAAAAAAGGCGTTTTCGCTTTCATTCAAAAATAACTATTCAAAAATAGCCATTTGGATATTGTATTGGAAGGGGAAGGTGTGGATAGACACCTCTAACAACGCCGCCAATAACTCCCTAGTCATTGAATATGAGAAGATCCCAATTGATCGCGACGGTATGCACCGCTCTCCTGAATTACTGTACCATCGAATGCGTAGTAGCCTCGGAGGAAAAAACAACTCCACGCCCTACCTTTCAGGTCTCGCAGGACGCTGAGGCGATATTGGATCGCTACTGCTACCATTGCCACGACGAAGATGAGCAGAAAGGCGACATCAGACTGGATAACCTGAACGATCTAGAAACGCCTAAACGATTAGATCTTTTCAATCGAATGCAGGAGCAGCTCTATTTTCAGCACATGCCGCCGAAAAAGAAGAAGCAGCCCAGTGAGGCTGATCGAAAAGCGCTGCTGGCATTTATTTCAACCGACCTAGGCAAGCACCAAGCCTCCACCTTGGAAGGAACGCTGCAGAAGCCTGAGTTTGGAAACTACGTCGACCATAAAAAACTCTTCTCCGGTGAATACAAAGATGAACCCGGGTATACCTATGACCGTCGCTGGTTAATCAGTGAATACATCTTCAATGCTAAATTCCAACGGATGCTGGAGAACACGACCCAAATCAAACGGGGCAAAAAAAGATTCCCCGTCGTGGGCGGCAGCAAGGTTCAGAATCTAAACCTGGCCAACCCCTTTCTTCTACCCACCGTATCTGGCGTCAGGTATTACGCCAACGAGGACCTCACCGGCGGTCACTTGTCGAGCATGTTAACCAATGCCCAGAAAACATCCGCATACATCACCAACTATTTAGTAGAGCGAAAAAAAGGCAAATATCTTCCTGCCGTCAGTCAAATCATGGCGCTCGATGACCAGCATCATACAACTTTGGCCAGTCGTCGCGAATTCCTCGAAAACTTCATCGCACGACTCAGTGACGAGATCTACGGCGACAAAAACATCATACTGCTACCCACCTACAAACCAGTGACGCTGAAGGAGGTCAAGAAGCTTGAGAAGGGGGAGAAATACAAAAAGGCCCCGATCCACGTCGCCCAAAATATGCTCAAGGGACTGGAGGCCGACACCATGGTTTTTCGTCTCCTGATGGATCCCTTTCAATCGAAAAAATCCGATGCCGAATTCCGTGATCTATGTGAGCGCACTTGGTTTTACTTCGGTGACCACGAACGGAAAATCCAGGGTCGCATGACGCTGCTCCGTGATTACCTCAGCGAGTTCCGCGAGCACGTGGAAAAAGCCCGACGCAAGATCAAACCTCTTATCTACAAGCCTCTCGCTGATTCTGAAATGGTTGCAATTGAATCTGCGATCCGCAAGCATCGCAACAAAGGCGATTACTATGGTGAAATCATCGAGAAGTGCATGGCCGATTGGGAACAAGGGTTTGAGCAAGACCGCATCGCCGCAGGGCCGCCGTCAGATCAGCTCCTGTCAGATCTTGTTAGTCAGCTAAGTGTGCAAATCCTGGAGCGTCCTCCGACTACAACGGAAGCGGATGAATATCTCACCCTGTCAAAATCTTACGTCTCCAAGCTTGGCAAGCTCAAGGCCATCCAAAAGCTCATTCAGACTTTCATTTTAGCGAGCGAATTTTCCTACCGTCAGGAATTCGGTGCTGGAGAAGCCGACGAGCATGGCCGGCGGATGCTTTCGCCGCGCGATGCCAGCTACGCTATCGCTTATGCACTAACAGACCAAAGCCCCGATGCCGAACTGGCAAGCGCCGCTACAAGCGGCAAACTGAACACGCGGGAAGATTACCAACGAGAAGTCCTGCGCATGTTGAAAAAAAGAGATCAGCATTACCTCATCGATCCCATCCTCGCCGATAAAAACTATCAGGACAACAGCACCAATGCCACCATCAGGAAGCTGCGATTTTTCCGCGAGTTTTTCGGATACCCAGCTGCACTAACCGTTTTCAAGGATGAGAAACGATTCGGTGGTGACCGGCTCGGCAATGCGACATCGCGTCTGCTCAACGAGGCGGACCGACTCGTCGAGCATATTTTGGAAAACGATACCAACGTTTTTGAGGAATTGCTTACCACCGAAAAATTCTACGTTTACCACGACGGAGACAACGAGCGCATGCAGGCCGCCTCGGACAGGATCAAGAGCATCTACGAACACTTCAAAGACACCGACTGGAAAAACTTCAAAAAAGAAGACCTTCTCGATCACAAGGAGTTTCTAAAAAAGGTAAAAATGCGCAGTGTTGATCCGGACAAACTGGATGCTAGAAATCGCCAAGGCGACACTATCAAGCTGTTCAAGATGTCCATGACCACCATCACCGCTCGATTAGACAAGGGACAAAAAGAAGCGGCACCCTACGACCTTTATCGCGGTTATGGAAATGATTTCATGAGCGGCTACAATGTTTCAAAATTCTTCAACTTACCGATGGACAACTGGGACTACAAAACGATCCAGCCGGCAAAAGTCGCCAATCGCAAAGGCCTTCTCACGCATCCTGCCTGGTTGATCGCATTTGCACAAAACACCGAGACGGATCCCGTTCTTCGCGGTAAATGGGTGCGTGAAAAGTTACTTGCTGGCACCATTCCTAACATACCCATCACCGTCGATGCCGTCATCCCTGAAGACCACACCAAAACCCTGCGCGACCGACTGGCGGTTAAGACAGAAGCAAAGTACTGCTGGAAGTGCCACGAAGGCATGAACCCACTTGGCTACGTATTTGAAAGTTATGATGACTTTGGCCGGTTCCGAACTGAGGAATCTCTGGAGTATCCCGATAACCTCATTACAAAAACATCCGATAAGGGGCCCGCCCTCGATAGAGGTAAGCTGCTGGTAGATGTGCGAGACATCTACAAGACAAGCCCAGTGGATTCAAAAGGATTCCTAAAGGGCACCGGAGACGACTCACTGGATGGAGAACTGAAGGATGCGATTGACCTCGCTGAACGCCTGGGTAAATCTCGCCGAGTTCGTCAATCTATCATCCGCCATGCCTTCCGATATTTCATGGGCCGCAACGAGTTCCTTTCCGATTCAAAAACGCTCATCGATGCCGAACTGGCTTATTCCCAGAGTGGTGGCAGTTTCGATGCCGTCATTGTATCACTGCTCACTTCAGATTCATTCATTTACCGTAAACCCATAGAGAACTAAACCCAGCCCCAGACTCATGACTAACCGAAGAGATTTTTTAAAAACGTCAGCACTAGGCGCTGGAGCAATCGCCCTAGCACCATCCTTTAATCAGCTGTTCGCCGCTCAAGGTGTTGTAGGTAGCGGGGTGCCCAAACGTTTCATCTTTATCCGCAAATCGAGTGGTATCCGTCCCTCTGAAATTGCCTTGCCCGACTTCTCTAACAAGGACAAAGCTCTCGACGAGAAAAAGCAACCCCTCGAAGTGGATCTGGACAAGCATGAGCTACCTAAGTGGCTGCAAGGTTTGGACGCACACAAGGAGCACATGACCATCCTGCAAGGGCTCTCGGCCAAGATGAGCGAAAACGTCCACTACTCGTTTTCATCGGTCATGGGCTGTTTTAAGTCGAACCGAAACACTCTCAGTGCCATCAAACGTGCGACCATCGATTTTGAACTCGCCAAGCTATTCCCTTCCGCGTTCGGACACGTCGAGCTGTCATTTGCTGGCGGTCGCACGGGCATTGTATCAGGCTATTCCGCACCGTCACCGCAAACGCGAAACTACTGCTACGCGGATCCAGATACGGCACGCGGTGAACTCTTCAAATCCGTCCTCAACCCAGAGGCCGTTAATTCCGATAATGACATGCTGTCGTTTTTACAGGGTAAAGAAGGCCTGAAAACAAGCGGCATCAAGGGTCATGAAAAGAGACGTCAGGAGGTGCAGATCAAATCGATTAATGCGATTCGTGAGCGCAATAAAAAACTCATCACGCTTTCCGGATCGCTCGCCAAACATCTGCCTGAGCTTGCACCCGTGCATGCCAATGGCGGTGCCAATGCGAGCACACCTGAAAAACAGGCAGCCATGACCGACGTGCTCATTTCGGCACTAAAAGCCGGCCTAACCAACGTGGTTACTTATACGATTGATGACCTGGGCACACCAGTTACGGGTCTACCTGGAAATGAAACGGACCGTGTCGGCATACACCCGTTAGGACATGACGAAGCCTTTGGCGGTGTGCCTGCCTGGAAGACCCGAGAGCAGATTCGCATCAGTCACGTTAATCAGATCAATACAATCGTCGAACAGCTCAAGAAAACACCCGAGGGAAATGGCACCATGTTTGATAACACGATGATCATGTATTTCCCAGAAAATGGAGAAACCCACCATGGTATTGGCTTGGAGTCCCCTTTCCTCATTATGTCTGGCAATAATTGCAATCTGGATATTGCAGGCCGTTATATCCGCCTTCCGGTCCTAGGAACCGAAGGTCACAAGACCCTTGGCAACTTATACACCACCCTGCTCAACGCCCACGGAAATCCGATCGAGCACTACGGCGATCTCGACCTGGAAATGGCACGTAAAAAGCTCGATCAGATGGGCTCCATTAAGCAGTTTATAACCTGATTTAAAATTCATCTTTCTGGGTAAAGAGTCATTCCAAAACAGGTCGAAATCCCCGCTATAAACCCCGCACCTAGCGTCGGGGATATTTCATTATTTGACCGCTAATCTAACTTGGGGAGTTTGCTCAAGCTATGCGGTGTTATTAGGTAATACAATACCCTGTAATTGCTCGCACCCACTGAAGGCGCCCCTTCCGACGGAGGTTACGCTTTTCGGCAGTTTAAGACCTTTGAGGGCTTTGCAGTTTTTGAATGCAAAGGCACCGATTGCAGTCAGGCTCTTGGGAAATTTCTTGAGTGTTACCTTAGTGCTATCCGCGAATGCGTAGTTGCCAATCTTGGTGATTCCGTCCGGGAGTGTGACGGCGGTAAGGTTGCTGCATCTCCAAAAAAGCCCAAAAGGAATCGCCGTAACTTTGGGCGGGATGGTGACCTGCTTTAGGCTGCTGCAATCTTGGAAAGATTTCTGGCCGATGTTGGTCACCGAATCAGGGATAACGATGCTCTCGAGGTTGCTGCATCCTAGGAAAACACTGCCGGTGCGCCCGCCGATGTCGGTGAGGCCCTTGGGGATAACGATGCTTTTCAGGTTGATGCACAACGATAACGCGTAAGGGCCGATCTCTTTGGTGGTTGCGGGAACCACGTAGCTCCCCTTCCGACCTGAACCGAGGGCCAGCAGTTTGGTTTTCTGTTTATCGAACATCACTCCGTCGACGCTGGCGAAATCGGGATGGTCTGCGGCAACCTCGATGTTCTCAAGGCCCGGACAGCGGTTGAGCGTGCCTGATTTCAAGAATCGAACGGTTTTGGGAATCACGATACCGGTGACCCCCATGCATGATTTCAATGCATTATCATCAATGCCGTAAACTTGGTGCCCTTCGATGGATGATGGGATCACAATCTTACCCTTGGCTCCGGGCAATACGCCGAGGATAGCCACCCGCGTGAGCTGCTTTTCATCACCCGGCTTCAGATCATGCGACAACCATCGGTTGTTATAGATGGCGTAGCTGAATTGACCTGACTTGCCGGATTTTGTGTATTGCCTGATCGCATCACTTGCCGACAGCGGAGTTGGAAGAAGAACGCAGGCGGCGAAGAGCGCCATGATGGAGGTGGTTGTTTTCGCAGAAAGTCGTTTCATATGACTACTATGACACCAAACTGCCGATATCCTTAGAAAAAAAATCGTCCAAGATTCCAGGGATTCCTAGTTAGGTGAAAATGATGTAAGAGCCGCTATTCTTAACCACGAATTTAACCCCGACGCGAAGTGCGGGGTCGATGACGAATTATACAACCGCGATCAGGGCAAGCACACAGGCAAATCATGCTTGGGTTATGGATTCCATTTTGACCGCGAAATATGCGAAAAGACGCGAAAGGAAAACTTGGGTTGCTAATTCACTATTCACCATTCTACTGGCGAAGCCTGTCTTACTTGGTATTTGGCGTTTAAAACTTGGAGTTTAGCTCACTTAGCTTTCGGATCGTAGTCAGGGTTGGGTGCAAGGGTCTTGACCGCACCAAAACGTTCGTAGCTCGCGTCGAGTTCACGGCGCAT
>JASJLI010000110.1:0-5441 GCA_037620805.1 Akkermansiaceae bacterium | reverse complement strand
AAAGCACCTAACTGTCTCACATTTATCTCACTTTCCCGATGCAAACGAGGGCAAATACGCCCGAATACACTCGCATGAAAACTGGAAACCCCTTCCAATAAAAACGCCCACACCCCTTACAGATACAACAAAAACAGCGCTATAGAGGAAATACCCCCGGCGAGAATCGAACTCACATCTAAGGTTTAGGAAACCCTTGTTCTATCCGTTGAACTACGGGGGCGCGGGTGTTGTTTGCCTTTATTTATTGAGGACGTCAAGCGTGTTGCTGGGTTTCCTAGGAAACCGTTGACTTCGTTCCTCTCCGTCTGTGCGTAGAATCCGCTCTCCTCCTCCGGAGAGCGACTTGTTGAATCGGCGCGTTCGCTTCGCTGCCGAGCCCGCGCTGTTCTATCCGTTAAACTACGGGGGCGCGGGTGTTGTTTGCCTTTTATTTTCTATTTGGTCACACACTACACGACAAAAATTCAAATTGGCCACAAAAGGCACAGAAAAAAGTTCACTCAAGGTTGAAAAATAAGCTCTTTTTTGTGCCTTTTGTGGCTAAAATCGATGCCTTGAAAAATTTATCGTGTAATGTGCTTTGGTCAAGCAGCGTTGGCGGGTTCCCATCGGAAACCGCTGACTTCCTGACTTCCTGACTTCCCTACTTCCCTACTTCCCTACTTCCCTACTTCCCTACTTCCCTACTTAAAAACTCCATCTGCCCACTCTGGGTGATCGATGAACGGATTCCGGTTTCCTTGGTAGCTGCGGTGAATCTTATTATTGCGCACTTTTTCGAGATCGCTGACGGGGTCGTTCTTGTGCCATTTCAGTAGAACGGATAGCTTGCCGTGAACTCCTGTTTCCATGCTGGGGCTGTCCGATAATTCGAGATCGATCGACCCCTCCTCATTCCCCTCCTCATTCCCCTCATAACGGACTGCCATGTAAAACAGGGCTCGTGCGATGTCGCCTTTCACTACATTGGGTGGCTCCCAGGAATCGGTGTCGGCTGAGTATTTTTTACCAGCAAAGTCATCGCCTTCGGTTTCATCAAAATACAGATGCCCTCTGTTGCCATTGATCCTCACGTCGGATGCCCGAATGTGATGAAGGTCAGTGTTTGCCGAGTTTGACCGGCGCACACCATAGCCACGAGGCCATAGGTGCTCGCGGTTCCAATCCCCCTGATCACCACCGTTTTTTGAATGACTGCGCTGAGTCCGATCATAGATTAAGATCACGCTGCCTTCATCCCCTCGGTCAAGATCTCTCAGTGCTTCCCATAGTTCACCATAAGTAAGGGCACGGTGACCTCGGATGATCTTGTGAAGCCTATTCTTGAGTTCGTCTCCACTGGCTCCTGCCACTGATTTATAATAAGGATCGGCGACAGGCTCTATTTTCGTTTCCTTCACTGGAACTTTAACCCGCTCCTTCGCGGGTAGTTTAACTATTTCCTTCTCTGGCACTTCGACCGGTTCCTTAATAGGCTCCTTCGGTGGCGACATAGGCAAAGCTTCGGCGTGGACTGTCTTCTCCTCAACAGGGAGGGCAACATCGTCATTTACCACGACAGGTTCGTCTTTATGGCTCAAAAAATAACAGATTCCAATCAGTGCCAGCAGCAGGAAAAAATAACAATAAAACGACTTCATCATGAATAACGAAATCTAGCTCATCCAAGACGGGGCAACGAGCCAAAAATACTCAACCATTTTTATCTCCACGACCCTTACTTCGCATTCTGCGCCATGGTCAGATGATGTTTTGCAGCTCTGCCACTGATCGATTCCTTTTCGAGCAACTCAGCCGCGATGACTTTCACAGCCTGCCACGTCGCTTTATCACTAAGTAGGTGCTGGGTCTTATCGAGCATCTTGTGAATCAACTTCTGAGCCTGTCTTGCGTTTCCTGCCCGTGCCATTGCCAATTTCTCAACTCCAGCGAGATCCTGAGCAGCACCTTGCACGTTATATTGGCCTGACTTTCGTCCTTCAGCCGCCATGCCCGCGAGCAAAATCAGCATCTCGGCCTCGAGTTTATCCTGCACTTGTTTGGCACGTCCTTTCTGCAGGGTACAGGCCCCCAGACGGTTCTGCGACGGGATGACACTAACCTTCTGAACAGATCGTCCCATCAGCAAAGCCATCACAGCGTGACCTGCTTCGTGATAGGCGGTAAGCGTTTTTTTATCCATCATCCGCGTCCAGAATTTACCCAGATGACGAGAATAGCAAGGGTTCACCTCCAAGAATCCCATCAACGACAGATTTAATAAAACCTACGTTATCTATTCAAAATCTTGAGCCATTTCTTCGAATTTAGTATGGCGGCGAAGAATCTTGAGGATTTCGCTTGAGCCTGAAGCTCTAGCAGTGATTACTTCCGTCATGCAAGTTGAAGACAAGCTCTCCAGCCTACGGGCTGCCATGACCGCCGAAAGCATCGACGCTCTGATCATATCCAATGCTGACCCTCACAGCAACGAATACGTCGCGGAACACTGGCGCTGTCGGGAATGGCTATCGGACATGAAGGGGTCGATGGGAACTGTGGTTGCAACTGCAGATTGGTGCGGATTATGGACCGATAGCCGCTACTATGAAATTGCCGAGGATGCGCTTGCAGGCACTGAAATTGAACTCGTCCGCATGAGCGATATGGATGTGCCCACGATCGAGGCCTGGCTCAAAAAGAATTTGAATGAAGGGCAGAAGGTTGCCTTTAACGGTAGCGATACCGGCCTCACCCAAGCGAAGGCGTGGAATAAGAGCTTCAAACTCGCTGGACTCAAGGTGGAGACAGACCTTGATCTGATCGACCCCATCTGGACCGATCGCCCTGCCCCGCCAAAAGGGGAATTATTTTTGGTAGACGATCAATACGCAGGCCAGAGTATTAAAGATAAAATCACCACCGTCAGAAAGGAAATGACTGAGCAAAAACTCGCCGCTCATTTGTTAGGACGCACTGATGAATCATGCTGGCTGCTTAATTTCCGAGGCACCGACATCGTCAACAACCCGACCCCATACTGCTACACGCTAATCACACATGAGCAGGTGCTGTTTTTTGTCGACGCGGATAAACTCACCGATGAAGCGAAAGCTAAGTTTGAAGCTGCAGGCGTGACAATCAAAGCCTACGAGGAAATTGAGGCTACCCTGAAAGGGCTCGACTCATCTTGCCGACTGTTGATGGTGCCAGGGCATATCAGCTATCGTCTTGCCCAAGCTGCCGAGCATTGTGTGCTGGTCGAAGATCGCCCTATCGTGACGGATCTAAAGGCAATCAAAAACGCAACCGAAGTAGGAAACCTCAAGCAAGCCTTGATTGATGATGGTGCCGCGATGGTGAAGTTCTACACATGGCTCTATCGTAGCCTGAACAATGGTGAAGTGGTCACCGAGCTGTCCGCGAGTCGTAAACTAGAGGCATACAGGGCCGAGGTTGATGGATACCGTCACGTCAGCTTTGAATCCATCATGGGATACGGCCCCGATGGCGCTCTAAACCACTACTCAGTGGATGAATCTACCGATAAACCCGTTACGTTAGAAAACATCTTCCTGATCGATTCCGGAGGGAATTTCGTCCACGGAACCACCGACACCACCCGTACTATCCCGATGGGTGAGCCGACCCAACTGCAAAAAGAAGACTACACGGCCGTGCTCCACAGCATGCTTGATCTACTCATGTTAGAATTTTCCGAAGGCGCTAACGGAGCACAACTCGATGGAATCTGCCGCCAGGCGCTCTGGCGACATGGTCGTAACTTCAAACACGGCACCGGCCACGGAGTTGGCTTCGGCCTAGAGGTTCACGAAGGACCACAAAACATTTCAGGAAGATCTACTGAGCCCATAAAACTCGGGATGATCACCACCATTGAACCCGGCTGCTACCGCCCCGGTAAACATGGTATCAGGATTGAAAACATGGTGCACACCGTGCTCAGTCGGGAAAACGAGTTTGGCCGATTTTTCAAGTTTGAGAATCTGACATTCTGTCCGATCAATACAGACATGATCGAACCGTCGATGCTACCGGCTCATCAGATCGATTGGCTGAACAACTACCACGCCGAGATCATCGAGAAACTTTTCCCTCTTCTCAACGAGGAAGAGTGCGCATGGTTAACACATGAGTGCCGTCCATTGGCTTCCAGTTGATTGTGTGATCAGTCAGGTTTATGGAACCATCACCTTCTAATCATTACCTCCAATCTCACGTGGCCGCGTTGGTCCGGAGTTATTACGAGCTAACAGGAAGGCAGCTCATAGAGCAAACCGATGATCTAGCCACGATGGCAAAGCGAGTTGATGAAGCTCCGTTTTTTGTCGCATCGCATGGATTGGAGACCGATCCAGTATTGGACTATGGTAATCGATGTGCCTTGGAACTCTTTGCGATGAACTGGGAAGAGTTTACCCAAACTCCATCCCGTCTTACGGCTGAGGCACCAAACCGGGCCGAACGGGAAAGGCTGTTAACCAGCGTCACAGAAAAGGGATTTATCGACGATTATTCAGGCGTCCGCATCACCGCCGACGGTCGACGCTTCCGTATTCACCAGGCGACCGTCTGGAATGTCACGGATGAATCAGGAGTGAAGATCGGCCAAGCCGCGACGTTTTCGGAATGGGATTTTGACCTCTAATCGACATTCAATTCGTAGCCACCTGATTTGGAGTGCTTACGGCTTGACCTGTCCTTTACCCACAAGTTGTTTACGCCTTTGTTTTCCTTCGCAAGTTCGAGCCCGGTTCAACGCTCTATTCGCCAAAGGCGAAATTAATTTCAGCCTATGGAACGGATTCAATCCGTTCCATAGGTCATGGCCACAGATAAACTGTTCTCTAAAAGAGAACTTCATGCACAGAAACTTCTCCCAAATATTTACTGTCCTGTCATTCTGTGATCAGTTAGTTTACCCCATGCCTTAATCCCTCTCCCAAACAATCATCCACCTCATTTTTTCGACCAAAGACCGAGAACCATTTCTCGATGAGGCAATCAAGGAATCCATGCATGCCTACCTAGCTACGATTGCGCGTGAGCGTGATTGGGAGTGTTATCGTGTGGGAGGCGTGGCGGATCACGTGCATCTCGCTCTACGCCAGCCAAGGACGGATAACCAAAGCGATTTCATCGGTCATCTCAAGCGCAACTCAACCAAATGGATTCAGCGGCAAGGGAAGGCATATGCGCCATTTGCATGGCAGCGTGGATACGGTGCGTTTTCTATCGAGTATTCTCAACTTCCTGCGCTCGTTGAGTATATCAGAAAACAGGAAGAACACCACAGGGTGAAGACGTTTCGCGAGGAGTATCGTGATCTTCTTAAAAAGATCGGTGTGGCGTTCGATGAAAAATATTTGTGGGATTGATTTCTAATCCGCATGAAGTTCTCTTTCAGAGAACGCCCTGTTCAGGTTGAAAACCTAGGC
>JASJLI010000109.1:0-12963 GCA_037620805.1 Akkermansiaceae bacterium | reverse complement strand
TTGGTATTTGGAGTTTAGTTTTTAATCCGTTCCATCCCTACCATGGATTCGGCGAAGGCTTTGCCGATGCGGGCCATGATTTTGGCGGAGCCCATATAGTGATAGGCGGCGTTAGAGACGCCTATTTGCATGAGTTTCCATTCTTCTGGGGTGTAGACTTCGCTGACGAGAAATTTGTCCATGGCGGCTTTTTGCTCGGCTTTGCTCATGCCGGAAGCTTTGAGTTCTCCGTTTTTGGCTTTTACTTTGGGCCAGCGGCTTTGGAGTTCTTCAAGTTGTGGTTCCCAAAAGTCTGCGGTGTGCACGGCGGCGACGTTGCCTTTGAATTCAGGTATTTTTGTGGGTGCGGCCATGGCTTTGCGGAATTCGCGTAGCCAGGTGACGTGTTTGGGGTCGATGATGCGGACGCGTTTGGTTTCCAGCTCACCGTTGATGCCGAGCACGCCGATGACGGCCTTCATGTTAGGGGCCTTGAGGTCTTGGCGCAGTCCGCGGATCATACATCCAAGTAGTCGGGTGTATTCGTCGTATCCGCCGGGTTTGCCCGCGTTCGGGTAGGATGTCATGTCGCCAAAGTCGTTGCATCCCTGAAACCACATGAATCCGGAGACTTCGTATCCCTGCTTTTCATCGTAGGCTGGGTAGACTCTTTTGATGTCGGCGAGCACGGTTTTAATGTGGCCCATCATGAACCGGTGGTAGTGGCCGGTGCGCTCGGCGTATTCGGCTTCGGCCTCAGTGGTGTCTTTGTTCTCTTTTTTGAGTTGTTTGATTTTTGCGACGTGGGCTGGGTGGGTGCCGGCGCTGGGTGGGCGGAAGTCGATGCTGAGGCTTTTGCCTCCCCAGGCGGTTTTGATGATCAGGATGGGTTCTTTAACGTGTTCCTGCATGTAGATACCGAAGGTGAGTTCGGGGCCTATTTTGGGACCTGAGCGTTCGGCGCCAAAGCCGGCGGTGAGTTGGCCGAATTTCTCTTCCCGGGCGCAGCCTAGGGTGCTGATCCAGACGTGATCGATAACCTTCGGGGTGCCGTCGGCGTTGGTCATTTTTTTGAGCATCGGTGCTGTTTGAGGATCCATGCCGATGTGTTCGAATGTTTTGACGCGGCAGTGCCCTTGCATGTTGGATTGCCCAGCCATGAGGTAGACTTTAAGTGGGGCGGCGGTGGCAGCTGTGGCTGCGACGGTGGCCACAGCAAGGATGATGGTTGTGATGAGATTTTTCATGTCTGATGAGTGATTTCGAAAGCGGATGTTCGTTGATGTGAATATGCACCACGACTGCATGCCTGCCAGATTTTGCCTCTTGCCGACCATCCCCATTACAAGGATGGCTTACTGCAATGAAACCGTCCACGTCGCAAAATCAATACTCTGATCAAACACCACTTCCGTCTTACCTCGATTTACGGAGGAAGAACTACAGGACACACAATTCTCCAGCTTGGGTTGATACTTCATTTTTTGACCGCTAATCTTGCGAATTTTGCGAATTTTTCCTAGGTTGCTAATCCAATGTTGAACCACAACCGGAGCAACGCGTAGATAGCCCTTAGGCAAAAGGAACGGAAATTACGGAAGGAAGACTTGGGTTGGGGGCTTGGGTTGATAGCGAGCGGGACGCCCACGCTCCCTTCTTGCATCAGGCGAAGCCTGCCTTATTTGGTATTTGGAGTTTAAAACTTGGGGTTTAGTTTTTCATCCGGCCCATTCCGGCCATGGATTCGGCTTATTTTAAAGTATCGAACATACACTGACTGCCTACGGCAAAGAAGGCACGCTGAGCAGTACAGGATGGTGGTCCGACGCGGCATGACCTTTTACGCCGGGGTTGATGTCGACCTTGAATTGCGCGTCTTTGATCGAAGCCGAGGTGAAAATGTGGTCGATGCGTAATCCTGGAACGAGCGCGGGTTTCCATTGGCTGGACGAACGCACTTTCTGGGTGCCGTAGTCGGTTAGGATACCGGCGGCGAGCAGTTGTTTAACAGCAGGGTTTTCGGTGGTGGCATTCAGATCACCCATGAGGATGAACGGGTCCTGCTGATGGGTGCGTGCCTTGAGGGTCTTCAACATCAGTGCGCCGGATTTAACCCGCGACGGCTGACTGCGGTGATCCCAGTGGGTGTTGTAAACGTAGATGGCGTTTCCCTTTTCGGGGCCAGCCAGTTTGATCAACCTCGCCCAGGTGCAGATACGGGTGTGGCCGTTACCCCAGGTCCGGCTGTTGGCGACATCCGGGGTATCGGACAGCCAGTAAGTGCCGTGCTCCTTCGGGTCGAGTTTCCAAATTTTTCGATCGTAGAAAATCGGTGAATACTCTCCGCGTTTTTTCCCATCTTCCCTACCGACACCGACATAGCTGTGGTCGGGCAGTGCTTTGTCGATATCGAGTAGCTGGTTATGCCTGACCTCTTGCAGGCCGATGATGCTTGTTTTGTTGTTGCTCAGATAGTCGGTAAGTTTGTTTTTTCTCTGTTGCCAGTCGCGTGCGTCTTTGTCCCCTGCTGTGTCTTGTCGGATGTTGTAGGAAATGATGTTGAGAGGTGTCGGGTTGGCTAATAGACTGGTGCAGGCCAGAAGCAAAAGTGTCAGTGTGCGGATCATCATGGTTGGAGTTTACAATAGCCCCTGTGAAGATACAGGTAAAAAAGTATCAGCCTGATGCAGAAGGCAGCTGCTTATTTTATCGGAATATGTCATTGCGAGGTGGCGCCCCATGCTGCAAAGTTTGGCCCACTTAATGGGTTAACCCCAAACTAGACAATGAACTACACTACACGTATTCGACAGACAATGACCGGCATTATGTTAGGATCTTTTTTGACCGGAATCGCGATTCCATCCGCGGTGGCCCATGAAGAGAAACAAAAGAAGCAGGAGAGTTACACCATTGGCCTGTCCATGTATTCGCTGCGCAATCTTTTTAAGGACGGCAGTCTAAAGCCGTTGGACTACCCGGCGTTTGCAAAAAAAACCTTTGGTATCACCGAGATCGATATCTGGGACGGTGGGTTTCCAGAGGATAAGAGAAACGATCTGGAATTTTACAAAGAGCTGAAAAAGCGCTCGGACGCTGCAGGAACAAACATTTTCCTAGTGATGGCCGGCGCGGTGAATGCTACGGGGGAAACCGCCGAGGAGCGAAAAAAGGGCGGCGATGAGTTCAAACGATACGTCGATCACGCGGCAATCCTGGGTTCGAAGTTTGTCCGTGTTTTCCTGAAGGCACCCGAGGGAGGCAAGCGCAAGGTGGCGCTCACAAACTCGATCGAAGCCCTGACGCCACTTGCCGATTACGCAAAGCAAAAGGGAGTTATCATTGTAATTGAACCCGGCGCATCGACGTGGGCGAGGAACGGGCATTTCCTAGCAGCTCTCGCAAGGACGATGGAACACCCGGCCTGCCGGTTGATGCCGGACTTTGGTAAACTATCTGACCCTTACTGCGGCACGGTGGCGATGCTGCCCTACTCCGAGTCGGTTTCAGCCAAGAGCTGGGCTTTCGATGAAGAGGGCAACGAGAAGAGCCTCAGTTATTTCCGCCTCATCAGAAGTATCAATGATGTGGAGTATAAAAAGATTATCGCGATCGAATACGAAGGCGAGAAGACCTCACCTGTCGAGGGTGTCAAAGCAACTCAGAAACTGCTAGAGCGACTCCGCCCTTAGTGGGCCCGTGGACCTACCAAACACCTCACCCCAATAAGCAAATTTCTAGCCACCATAATATATCCATGAGCTCCCGCGTAGGGTTGCTTCGACTTGCCTTTGTTTATACGGGACTAGCGTGCGTAACCGTCCTGCCAGTGATCGCAGCAGCACCCGCTGCCGATGACTCAGCACCAGACTTCGGTCGAGAGGTATTACCTATTCTTTCCGATAAGTGTTTCGTCTGCCACGGACCGGATGCTGATAAAGACGAGGTGCGACTGGATTCCTACGAAGGAGCAATCGAGAAACTCGGCGGTGGCGTTCGAGCGATCGATCCAGATGACCTGGAAAAAAGCGAATTGATCTTCCGCATCCATGAGACGGATGACCCCATGCCGCCCGAAGATGCCGACAAGAAACTCACCCCTCAGGAGCGCGATATTCTAACGCGTTGGGTGAAGTCGGGTGGAAAATACGAAAAGCACTGGTCCTTCGTAAAGCCTGTGAAGGTATCAAACGGCAGCATCGATCACCTGATCGAAAAACAACTCACTAAAAAAGGTCACGGTTTTGCTGAAGAAGCTTCAAGAAATGTCCTAGCGCGTCGCGCGGCACTTATCCTCACCGGACTCCCTCCAGAAAGTGCCCAACTAAAACGTTTCCTCAAGGATGGCAACTACGAAGCGCTGGTGGACGAATTGCTCGCCAGTGATCGCTTTGGAGAACACCAGGCACGTTACTGGCTGGATGCGGTTCGCTACGGCGACACCCATGGCCTGCACCTGGATAACCGCCGCGGTATCTACCCTTACCGCGACTGGGTAGTGAAGGCGTTTAATGACAACCTGCCCTTTGATCAATTCATCACCTGGCAGCTAGCCGGTGATTTGTTAGAAGACCCGAGCCTCGAGCAATTGGTCGCAACCGGATACGTGCGCATGAATCCATCGACGGCTGAAGGTGGTGCGATCAAAGAAGAGTTTCAGGCGAAAAACAATTTCGATCGAACCGAAAACTTCGGCACCGTCTTCCTCGGCATGACCATGAACTGTGTCCGCTGTCACACCCACAAGTATGACCCCATCCTTCACGAGGAATACTATCAGCTCATGGCTTTCTTCAATAATACAAGTGAGAGCCCGATGGACGGAAACAAGTATGAGTATAAGCCAACGATCAAAGCTCCGGCCTCATCAGAAGGCTGGAAACAATGGGCGACTCTGGAAAGCAAACGCCACGCTCTTGTTGCAAAGCTGGAAAAAAAGCAGACAGCTGAATGGAAAAAATTAAAACTGGCGGAAAAAATCACTCAGCTCAGTAAGGCTAAAAAGGGTGGCCAATTTTCCGAGAAACTGGTGAAGGAAGCCAAGGCACTGCAGGCCGAGGCGGCGACCTTGCAAAAAGGCTTCACCACCACCCTGGTCGCAGGAGAAAGCAGCAAGAAACGTGAGACACGGATCTTGAGGCGGGGCGAATACTCGGAAGGCTTCGGTGATCCTCTCACGCCTGGCGTATTGAAGATGGCCAATCCTTTTCCAGAGGGCGCACCACGGAACCGACTCGGCCTAGCGCAGTGGGCGACATCGCGGGAGAACCCTCTGGTCTCACGGGTTCTGGTCAATCGCATCTGGCAAACCGTCTTTGGCGAAGGCCTGGTGCGTAGTCCGGAAGATTTCGGCGTGCAGGGTCAGCAATCAACCCATCCCGAGTTGCTCGATTGGCTCGCCGTGGAATTTCAGGATCAGAAATGGAATCGTAAGGAGCTGATCAAAAGCATGGTGATGAGCCGGACCTTTCGTCAGCAATCCACACGTCGCACTGAACTCAAGGACCCACAAAACCTGCTATTCGGTCGCGGCCCTAGTTTTCGGTTAGACGCTGAGGTCATCCGTGATGTCGGACTCTGGGCCAGTGGCCTCCTCAAGGATACCCCAGGTGGCGAAGGCATAAAACCCTATCAGCCCGAAGGCATGTGGGCCGCCCTCGCCCACCCCGGTAGCAATACCAAAAAGTATGTCCCGGATCAGGGCGAAAAGGTTTTCCGTCGCAGTATTTACGTCTATTGGAAACGAACCAGCCCTCATCCGATGATGAGTCTGTTTGATGCTCCAAGCCGGGAAACAAGCTGTGTGCGCCGCTCGAGAAGCAACACCCCTCTGCAATCTCTCGGTCTCTTCAATGAACCTCAACGCGTTGCCATGGCAAAGGGTGTGGCACAGCGATTGGTCAAGGAGGGAAAAGACGACACGGAACGGATCAAACTCCTCTATCAGTGGTTGTCATGCCGAGATGCTACGGCGAAGGAACAGCAGGTCTGCCTGCAGCTTCTCCAACAAGCACGAAACAAATACAAGGCTGATACGGCAGCCGCAGAAGCATTTGTCGGCAAAACCAAAGACTCTCTTGAACTCGCCGCCTGGAGCCAGCTAACAGGTGTTATTCTTGCCAGCGATACAAACATTCTACTTTACTAACATCATGAAAACTTGGGAACATTTTCAACAAAACGGGCTAGCGATGACCCGCCGACAGCTATTTGGCCGCGCCGCACTCGGCCTGGGCACCGCATCACTCGCACAACTAATGGGGCCGAGCGTAAAGGCTGCCACCCCAGACGGACTTCATCACAAAGCTAAGGCTAAGCGAGTGATTTACCTGTTCATGAGCGGTGGCCCGAGTCAGCACGACATGTGGGACTACAAACCCAAGATGAAAGAGATGTCTGGGCAAGATCTTCCCGAGGAGGTCCGCGACGGACAACGCATCACAGGCATGACCTCGGGTCAGAAAAACCTGCCATTGTGCCCATCGAAATACAAATTTTCCAAACACGAAAACAATCAAGACGGCGTCTGGGTGAGTGAACTTCTGCCTCACACGTCAAAAATCGTCAAAGACCTGTGCGTCGTACACTCGACCTTTACCGAGGCCATCAATCACGATCCGGCAATCACTTACATGCAAACCGGAAGCCAGATCCCCGGACGTCCCAGCATGGGCTCTTGGCTGAGCTACGGCTTAGGCAACATGAATGAGAACCTGCCCGGCTACGTCGTCATGCATGCCAAGTCATCGTTCGCGGAGCAGAGCCTGTTCGGTCGACTCTGGGGCAGTGGCTTTATGCCATCCGAACACCAGGGTGTGCTTCTCCGCAGCCAAGGTGACCCGGTTCTCTACTTGGGAAATCCCGATGGCGTTTCACGCTCGGACCGTCGTAATCAGTTAGACGCCCTCGCGGCCCTCAACCGCGAGCAACACGCCAAACTCGCCGACCCGGAAATCCTCTCCCGCATCAAGCAGCATGAAATGGCCTTCCGCATGCAGACCTCGGTCCCCGAACTCATGGACCTTTCAGGTGAGCCGGACGAGACCTTCAAACTCTATGGCGAAGAAGCCCGCAAAGCCGGCACCTTCGCCGCCTGCTGCCTTAATGCCCGTCGACTAGTCGAGCGAGGCGTGCGAAACGTCCAGATTTTCCACCGTGGATGGGATGCCCATAACAACCTTCCCAAGGAACACGAATCTCAGTGCAAGGACATCGACCAAGCCTGCGCCGCTCTCATCACTGACCTCAAAAGAACCGGGTTACTGGACGATACACTTGTTGTATGGGGTGGCGAGTTCGGACGAACCGCCTACTGCCAAGGAAAACTAACCGATGCCAACTACGGTCGTGATCATCACCCACGCTGCTTCACCACCTGGATGGCCGGCGGCGGAGTGAAACCGGGAATCACCTACGGCCGTACCGATGACTACGGCTACAATATCGCCGATGCCGACGGCGTCCCACTGAAGCCGCAACCGGACAAACATAAGTGGACTCCAGGCACGATGCACATCCACGACCTCAATGCGACCATCCTTCACCTGTTGGGAATTGATCACAAGAAATTAACCTACCGCTACCAAGGTCGGGATTTCCGCCTCACCGACGTGCATGGACACGTGATTAAGGACCTGCTGCTCTAGGGGCGCTGCGCTTGAATTTAGAATAGTGAATTTTGAATGGTGAATTCACATCCTGATTAGTCAAACTCCGCATTCACTATTCTCCGGCTTGGGTTGCTAATCCAATTTTGAACCACGGAAAAACACGGAATACACGGAAGGGCTACCAGGCGAAGCCTGTCTTACTTGGTTTTTGGAGTTTAAAACTTGGAGTTTACCCCCTTGGTCTTTGGAATTTGAAACTTGTCGAAGACCCCGCACTTCACGTCGGGGGAGAGCCCCCCCCAAATATCATTTGAATTTGACACTCCCCACATTTAGATGGCATGCTGTACATCAATCGCAACTTTTCTAGATTCTAACCTATCAAAGAGGGCTGCGAACTCCCAATAACCCAATAGAAAACTATGAAACTAAACACTCATAAAAAACTAACTTCCATCGCCACTGCAATCGGATGCCTCGCCCTCGCAGCCACAGCAAATGCAGCGCTCTGGACGCCTTCGGAGATCACCACGGCAATGTGGCTGGACGCCGCCGACATCTCCACAATCGCTGTTGATGGCAGCGACAGAGTCACGCAGTGGGACGACAAGAGCGGCAATGGCTACCACGTAACCCAAGGCAATTCCAACAGGCGACCGACATACAACGCCACAGGATGGGGTGGGTCTCTTCCGGAACTTCAGTTGGCCAGCTACGGTGCACAAAAGGACACGCTTGGACGAAACCTAACGGCTGGTGACATCAGCGGCAGTGCATACACGCTCTTTGTGGTGCTCAATGCTCAATCCGAAGACAACGAAGAGTGGATCCATAATTCCTACACCACCCGGACCCATCCTGAAACTGGCAGCGAGCATCGTCACCAGGTTAACAACGGTGGTGTGAGGGTCCGAGCCGACGGCGGCAACGGTGGTACGACAACCGGCACGTATATGGCTGGTCAGCAGATCCTCCAGTTCACTCTCGAATCCACTTCCAGCGAAATCCGCCGTAACGGCACTCAAATCGCGACCAATAGCGGCACCTTCACACCTTACGATCTAGAAGGCGACTTCACCGTCAACGGTCGGAACTCCGGTGATGGCCACGCAGGCATGACAGGTTCCGTCGCCGAGTGGATCTATCTGGCCGAGAATCCAAGCACCGCAGACCGCGAGCTAATCGAAGGCTATCTCTCTTGGAAATGGGGCCTTCAAGCCAATCTTCCAGGTGGACACACCTATATAAGCGCCGCTCCAACGATCGTTCCAGAGCCCTCCACCACCGCCCTGCTCGGCCTCGGCGGACTCGCCCTCATCCTCCGTCGCCGCAAGTAATCCGGCCTCGGAAAACCAACCATCCTTCAAACCCCATTCCCCATCACCGGGGGGTGGGGTTTTTTCTGTGGAGTGCTGAGGCTTCACCTGTCCTTTACCCACAAGTTTTCATCGAGTTGTTCTCCTATGCGCTTCTGGTATTCTTCGCCACAGGCGAAATTCATATCAGCCTATGGAACGGATGAAAATCCGTTCCATAGGTGTGCGTATTTCACAGTCCGTTCTCTGAAGGAGAACTTCATGCGGATTAGACTCAATCCCACACATACTTCTCATCGAAGTCCATACCGGTCTTTTTAAGAAGATCACGATACTCCTCCTGAAAGGTCCGCGAGCTATGATGTTCTTCCTGTTTCCTAATGTAATCAACGAGCGCAGGAAGCTGGGAATACCCGACAGAAAACGCCCCGTATCCGCGCTGCCATGCAAAGGACGCGTAGCCTTTCCCTTGCTGTTGAATCCACTTGCTTGAGTTGCGTTTGATGTGACCGATAAAATCGCTTTGAGTATCCGTCCTTGGCTGGCGCAATGCGAGGTGGACGTGATCGGCCACGCCACCTACACGATAACACTCCCAACCACGGTCACGGGCCATAGTGGCCAGGTAGGCATGCATGGATTCCTTGATTGCCTCATCGAGAAAAGGCTCACGATCCTTGGTCGAGAATATCAGGTGTATAATGGTTTGCGAGAGAGACTGGGGCATGCGGTAAACTAACGTCCCTCATAACATCAGGAAAGGATAGAGTCGTGGGGGAGGTTTCCGAGCATGATGTTCTCCTACAGAGAACTGATCTGTGTGTGGCGGGAACCTATGGAACGGATGATATCCGTTCCATAGGCTGGTATGAGTTTCGCCTTTGGCGAACGAGACGGGATAATAGGAGAGCTATGCGATGGAGGGGATTTGTGGGTAAGGGGCAGGGCTGGACTCAGCTTTGGTAATCTATCACGTCGCCGGCCATTTCCCGTGCAAACCCTCGCCCTAGAACGTCACCCACCCGACACAGCGCATCCCACCTGTCCGCCGTAGTTTCAACGAAGGAGGAAGCCATCCGCTAGGCTCCGCACCGCAATCGTCCAGCTTCGCCTGCCGCAAAGCTGAGTCAAGCCTCAGCAGTCCAACCCCTCGTCCTAAACCGTCACTCGTCCCCAAAATCAAATTCCTAGCAATAGTAAGTTGATTTACCTACTCAAGGCTGCGCAGCTTTCTGATCGATCTTTGAATTTCATCCCCGAGGCCCTGCAGTTCTTGGGGGGCGATGATGGCCTGTAACTCGAGTTCAATCTCTTCAGCGGACAATTGATCACATTGGGTTTTTAGAAAAGTGGTAAAATCCGCAATGGTGTTGAGTTTGGGTTTTGTTTTCACCTGCCGGGTATAAGAGGGTTTGCTGATCCTTTTTTCAAGAATATCAGGATCAGGTTTAGTTCGGAACACCTCGTTGTAAATATAGATATCATAGAGGTCTCTCGCCAGTCTTCTGTCCAGCCATGCACCCAATTTGTTGGCAAAGGCCATTGGGTGGGGGACTACCGAAATAATGCAGGGTTGAAGTTCGTGTTTTTTAGCGAGTTTCGCCGTGCTGATTGCAATCGGCTCGAAAGCTTCATAGGGGTTGGCTTCAATAATGATATTCGACTGATTGTAGATGGCATCGATTTTCAGTTTTTTTGAATCCATGGAGTGCCGGACCGGCGCATCACAAATCTCATTCATCAAATCGATGAGGCTGTCGCTGAAATCTTTTTTACTTTGGGACGGCTGGAAGCTGAAGTCGGCATCAATGGTTGAACGGTCAATTCCCTGGAGACGCAGAGACATGCCGCCTTTTAGCACTGCCATAGGGCCAAAGTGTTTGGCTATTTTTGTAATGACTTCCAGTAAGGATTTTTCAAGTTGATCGTCCATAATTTTTGATCAGCCCTCTAACGAAGCTGATGAATTTTGAGTTTTTATAGCATGATAGATACTCTTCCAAGCGTTCCTGATCCAGTGACGAAATATCGATGTCGCTGTTGATGTTAAATGGAAATTTCTTCCCACGGAGGTAAAAATAGCATGTATCAATCAATGCCTTCTCCTTATTGGCGTATCTTCTGCCGTTCACGTTGATGATGCCAAAATGCTGTTCAGCTTGATGACAGCTCATGGAAATAGTTCCTATGTCGGTTTTGATGACCTTGCCCTTCGGACGGGTCGTCATCATGTGACATAACCATCTCGGGGAAGTTCCAATCATTTGGTGGTAGCAGAGGGCTGTGCCCAAACTCAGGTACCCTTCAGGGTATATTTTCAAGGCCAGATCTTCCAGCGCCGCACCTTCACTATAAAAATATCCGCGCATCGCCCGCTTCAGATAACCGCTGCGTATCATCTTTCGCATGCGTGCATCCAGTGTGGTATTGTCCCGATTGCCAAATAAGTGCGCAAGATCCCCTTTGCTAAAGACATAGCCCATCTCGGGAGCCATTTCTTTTAGCAAAATCGGCAGATCCAACGCGTTTTTCATGTAGATGAATAAATTAATACAAATAATCTAAATGTCAATGTGAATATACCAAGCTCGATGATTTTGCTCCGATGGAACCAGTCGGGGGCGGTACCTCGGCGAGAAATTCATTCCAGAGAGGGATGTAGATTCACTCTGGGGGAGGAAGGAGTGATTGACGAGTGATGATTGTTGAATTTTGATTTTTGAAGTAGACTGCCGCCGCTGCGCCAGCTCTTCACTTCAAAAATCATCAATCGTAAATCAAAAATCATCAATCAATTCCCCCAGTCAATTTCCACCCACCGGCCCCATCGTCCCGCCCTCAACAAACTCCGCTTTGATCATCGTCTGGCGGGTGTCTTCTTTTCCCTCGCTGATATTCCGGACCCAGCTCACGATGCGGTTCACTATCGGCTGGGAGCTCCAGCGGATATGCGAGACCGATGGCTGGCACTGGCTGAAATGCGGGTCGTTGTCGACGCAGATCAAGGAAAGATCCTGCGGCACCCGGATGCCCCAGTTAACCAGAAAACTTTGCGTTGCGAAATAGTTGGCACCGGAGCCGGCGATGATCGCGGTGGGTGGAGTGCGTTGGAACGACGAGTCAAGGAATGCATACAAGCCCTCCAGCCCTCCCTCCCAACCCGGCAGGTTGTAGGAGCCCACAGTGATACCGCCAGCCGACAATGCATCAAGAAAGGCTGTGCCAGCAACCCCCGGGTCTGAGACTTTATAAAGACTGTCCAGAAAGACAATCCGTTGGTGGCCGAGCTCGATCAGCCGACGCGTGGCTTCAACGAAGGCTGGTATATTATCCGGCCCGATTCCTGCAATTTTCAATTTGCGCCGTCGACCGTAGAGCGCAAAGGCCGGAATCTTTTGTTGCATGAACCACTGCAATATCTCACTGGTGCCGCCAGCCACCACCCAGGCGCCCGCCTCGGTCTTCTCCACCATGCGGGCGAGCCGCCGCACGTCCATCTTGATTTCAGTTAAGTAGCTCGGCGCATAGAATGCGGTGTGCCCGGCCGCCTCTAGTTTGTTTTTGCAGTCGATGAGGTAATCCAGAGATTGGTCACTTTCTTCATAGAGTAAAATAGCCACCCGCAATCCAGATTGCTTGATCAGTTCTTCAGGCATCTCAATCTTACGCCTCCGTCCCGGCCCCTGCCCCACTAGCAGCCCCTCGTCCTCAAGGTGAGCCAGCGCAAGGGCCGCCGTCTTGCGATCGATTTCTAGTTCAGCCGCCAACGCAGGCACCCCGGGCATCGTGCCGCTCCAGCGCCCCTGCACAAGCTCCCCGCGCAAGTGCGCCGCCACCTGCTCGGAGGGGGAGAAAATGGTAAAGGAAGCCATACGAAAAAGCTACCCATTAGAGGGTAGCGTCAATGCAAAAAGAAATTGCCCTATGGGGGGGGGCAGGATGAGCATAAGTCGCAATTTATTTCACCATTTTCAAATCAAAATGGTGTTATGATCCCCCAAAAAACCAAATGAAAAATAATGAAACTTAACACTCATAAAAAACTAACCCCTATCGTC
>JASJLI010000108.1:0-34532 GCA_037620805.1 Akkermansiaceae bacterium | reverse complement strand
GATGCTCAGCGTCGCCGATATGCAACGCCGGGACGACACCATCATCCGCGCCTTCATCAAGAACCGCATCCCAATCGCCATCCTCTACGGAGGCGGCTATAACCGCCACTCAGGACTTACTGCGAAGCTTCATAGGAATACGGTCGCTTCTGCTAAGAAGATCGCAGCGGAGTTTGGAAAAGGTTGAAACATTTAACATTGATGATCTAGCATGTGGTCATTTTAGAACCTCTGCGGGAGTCAAACCCGCGATTCGAGCCACCATCCTTTGCAGGTATATGCAATCCTCTCGTTATTGGTCTGGCCCTTAGTAACAGGCCATATTTTGCTTTTGACAGGCGGTTGCGGGCTGGCCTTAGGCTCCGAGGAGTTCGATGATCGCAGCTTCGAATTGGGCCTCGGTAAATTTCATAACTGGTTGACCTCTCTTTCTAACACGCCTAGCGAAGTTAGGATCTGTTCAAAAGACGGGCAACGTCCAAATATCATTTCTTGCATGGCTGCGTAGTCCTTTTGCATAGCATTGATGATACGGTCTGGCGGGATGAGTTTAAGTGTACCCGGCTTTGCCGCATCATAATTCGCCCAGCCGCGAGGATAGAATTTCTGCTTAAATAGGACGACATCATTCAGCAATTCCAGCTTTCCCAATGCAGACGCTTTCAGCGTTTCATCGGCGGCCATCAGGCAGAGGTCATAATAGTGCCGCGAATAACGCTCGGGAATGACTGAATCTTTGGGTCGATGCGCTTCATGATGCAAGATCGTGGCCTTCTCCCAAAAGGTGCGTTCCGCATCAATCGCACGAACAGAACACTGCGGCACATCAAATTGATTGGGAAAATTTTCCGCTGCGTAAGGTGTGATGGTGTGTTCCGAGTGCGGCAGCCAGGAGGCCAAAGGACCGATCTCCAGCTGGATGTAGGGTAGCAGAGATTGCGTGTTCGATGTTTTTGGGTATTTTACTCTAACAACATGCCCTTGGTCTTTTTCGTCAGTTTTGATCTCTAGCTCGCAGTGCGAACCAAGCGCGTCCTCCAAGCATGGCACCATCTTTTCCGCGATATAAGCGCAAGCCTTTTCGTTCAGCACTTCGTTGACCTGACGCTGTTTCGTCTTCGTGCGTTCCGCCATCGGGTCTTGAGCCTCATTCACCACTCTCCAGTCTAACACCAGGTCGATGTCCTCCGAGAATCGGTCGATCAGCCCGTAGACTTTCGATAAGCTTGTGCCTCCCTTGAAAATGAGTTGCTTGGATAGTTCAGGATGTTCAAACAGCTGCTTCAGCGTCCAGCAGACCCAGAAGTCTTTTTCCACTACGGCCATCGTACCCATGCCGCGCTGTTCTGCCGTCAGCGTGAAAAGTTCGTTTCGCTCCTTCTCGGATAATTTCGCTACACGGTTCATGAATCAAACCGTTTTGAAATGTTGAGGATAATGTCACTGACCCAAGCAGGGGCAGTTTTGGTGTCACGCAGGATTTTTTGCCATAAGTCGGGCGACCATTTTTTCGATAACTTCTTACATACATGGGCATCGATCCGTTCTTGTCCCAGCGCCTTCAATGCCTGCACAACGAGTTCACTTTCCCGAAGTTTAAACCCAGACTCCTTAAGGCTCCTTTTTTTAAAGGTCAGCTGCCGCTTACCAATCTCATAAGATTTGCTTGGGCCATCCGAGAGATAGACGCTCTGCACGGGAACCTGAGTTGAAAGCCCCAATTGATTGAGAGCCGTGTTTTCCGAGGGCTGGATGCGCCAGCTCGATTTGCGTGCTAAGGCACTTGCGAGTTCATCCAAATCGGGACCCATCGGCTCATTGAGCAGGGTGCTGATGCGCGGGTAATCATAGACCCCTCGCAGGACTCGACGAATGGTTCCTTTTATTTCCAATCGCGATAATGCTTTCCGAATCGCAGCATCGCTACCGAGGTCCAAGAAGTCGTTCTTGGAAAACACCCAACCCCTCTGGTGTCCGTATATCCTCGAAACAAGCTTATTATCAATCGATTGCATGTGTTTATATTAACCTATCTTTGTCACAATTCAAAGTGTCTTTTTGTGACAAAATTTCGGAAAACATGGCCCGATCTCACCGTTAAATGGTGTCACTAAGAACCTTGTCACTAAGAACCAGACCTTTTGCCTAACTCTCGGAACCTGAGTTGAAAGCCCCAATTGATTGAGAGCCGTGTTTTCCGAGGGCTGGATGCGCCAGCTCGATTTGCGTGCTAAGGCACTTGCGAGTTCATCCAAATCGGGACCCATCGGCTCATTGAGCAGGGTGCTGATTCGCGGGTAATCATAGACCCCTCGTAGAACTCGGCGAATCGGGCGTTATTAGTCTGCCCCTTAGTAACGACCCGAATGGCACATCCCTTGACCCCTGAAATAGATTGCAGTGATAGTATCATATGATACTATCACTGCATGGTTCCGCCGTTTAAAATCACTGCTTCAGTTCTTAATGACATCGCTAAGATTGAGCGTTTGATTGGCCGTATTGAAAGCCTGCATCAACCTAAACCTCAGCCCTATTTGCGAAAATCGAACCGTGTCCGTACTGTGCAAGGCAGTTTGGCTATTGAGGGGAACACGCTGAACCTCGATCAAGTGACCGCCCTTATGGAGGGAAAAATCGTCATTGGTAAAAAGGAGGAAATCAAGGAGGTGATGAATGCCATCAGTGTCTACGATCAGATGGAAGGCTTTGATTCCTTGTCGGTAAAAGCGTTGCTCCATGCGCATGGCATGATGATGTCGGATCTGGTTTCAACAGCTGGCTCATGGAGGCGATCCAATGTGGGTATTATGAAGGGTTCGGCTGTTTCTCATATCGCTCCTCCCGCAGACCGAGTAGCTCATCTCATGAAAGATCTTTTTGAGTTTTTGAAAAAAGATGGTACCCATCCTCTGATTAAAAGTTGTGTATTCCATTATGAATTGGAATTTATTCATCCCTTTGAAGACGGGAATGGACGTATAGGGCGATTTTGGCATAGCCTCTTGCTACTTCACTATCATCGAGTGTTTGAATTCATTCCGGTGGAGTCTCTCATAAAAGACCATCAGGATGAATACTACGCAGCTCTGGAACATTCGGACAAGGCAGGTGATTCAACTCGGTTTATTGAATTCATGTTATCGATGGTCTATCAGGCATTGGCTGATTTTATGGATGCGATCCAACCTCGTTCACTAACAGCCAAGGATCGGCTTGAAGAAGCAAAGCTCCACTTCAAGGAATCTCAATTTTCACGGAAAAATTATATCAATCACTTTAAAACCATTTCCAGTGCTACCTCTAGCAGGGATTTGAAAACCGGAGTTGAAATGGGTTTGCTCGTCAAAAGCGGTGAGAGGGCTCAAACGGTTTATCAATACCGTGATTAGGGAAGCTTCTTCACGCGCAGGTTGCGGAATTTGTAAATCGCGCCCTTCTCACCGTGGTGCTGGATGCCGATCGGGCCGGTGGCGTCCATGTCATCCTCGATGTCGGTGATGATCACGCCGTTGACTTCAATGCAGATCTTGTTGCCGTTGCAGGTGATGCGATACTTGTTCCAGCCGTGGCGCTTGAAGGCACCCTTCGAGCGTTTTGTGAAAGCTGCTTCGCTCTTTTTGTCGCCACGTTTAGGGCTGATGAACCACTGGCGGCGGCCTTCGTCGTAGAGACCACCGGACCACATACGCTTCACGTCGCCATCGACCTCGGCTTGGTAGCCATAGACTTTGTTAGGTTCCACCTTGCCGCGGAAAATGAAGCCGCTGTTGGCCTTTCCTTCGGGTAGCTTCACTTCGGCCTCGAAGACGAAGTCACTGAAGTCCTGAGTGGTGATGAGGAAGAACTTCTTCTCGGCGCTGAGCTGGATTTCACCGTTGATGACTTTGGCTTCACCCCAGGTGTAGGGGTTTTTCCAGCCATTCAGAGTTTTGCCGTCAAAGAGCGGGGTGAAACCCTCAGCGTCCTTTTTGGGTTCGGCGGTGGCCGGCAAGACGGCGAGGCAGGCGATGGCGGTTAGAAATAGGAATTTGGTTTTCATGGGTCGATAGGAGGTGGATGCGGGTCTAAACTCAGCCTTTTTGAATGCTGTGCTGATAAAAAAGGTTCATAGAGTGGCTATCAATTAGCCAAAGAGAAACCCGCTCCCAATGTAGGAAGCGGGGATGTCTCGTATGAGAGATCTTGATATTGTCCGTGATCCGTGGTGTTGCCTATCCCCCGCGCGGGGGATATTTTGGCCGCCTTATCACCAGGCCATCACGGCTGGCTTGCTGCCGAGATCAGACCAAGCTCGTATCCCCGCGCCACCGCCCGACCGGAAACCTCCAACTTCAAAAACACGGCCTTGAGGTGACTCTTAATGGTCTCATCCAACACGTGTCTCTTGGGTTCAGTGACGCGGACCTCATGGAGCCGTCTCCAACAATGAGACGCACTTCTTGCCCATGGCCGTGCCAAGCGTTTTGAGTGCGTCGGGCTTCAAATGCCATGCATCGCTACGTGGCATGCGGCGTGTGTCGACGTAGCCACAACCGTCAGCAGAGCCGAGCGCGATCAATACGGCTCGCATTTTATCCACCGCCGCACGGCTTCGACCGCCAAGGTTCTTGGGGTCATCATATTTCTTCTCATGATTACCATCAATGACGGCAATCACTCGCGTACAATCATAATCAATGCCGAGGTCTTTGTTTACCTGAGCCAACATAGCGTTGAAGGACGCAGCATATTGCGCGATCGCCTTGTCGGACCCGGAGTCTCCTTCGCCCTGCATCCAGAAGATGCCGCTCAGCTGCCAGGACTTGCCCTGGGTCTCGAGTTTCTTGATCGTCTTCTGCAGCGCGCCGGCACCCTCAGCATTGTGGAAATCCACACGATAGTTCTTCTGAACGGCACCACCATTATACCAACCGTTCAACCACGCGCCGGGATGATAGCTGTGCACAAGAACGGCGCGCTGACCATAGGCCTTTTTCAATTCCTTTTGAATCGCCTCAGCCCACTGCCCTTTGGCATTGGACTGACCTCCGGCAAAGAATACCCGCGTGACATCCTTTTGCGCGTTCCCCGCCTTAAGCCGCGCAAGAATTCCTTTGCCGACAATGCCGCCCAGAAAGTCATACCCTGAATGCTTGAAATGGCAATTCTTCGGAATCTGATACTTTGCAAGCATCGGCAACACCGCCGAGTAGAGATCGACAATTGGTATCTCGCGCGATTGCATCAGTGTGGCAGCAGTGCGGTTTTTCTGTTCGGAAGCGCCTTTGACGTATTCGTTGGCACCGGGTGGAACCGGTGTGGTGTTGACCCAGAGCAACTTGGCGCCGGTCGCCTTAAGTCGCGTTGTGATTTGGGTCAACCGCGTCTTGTAGTCCTTCTCAGACGTGCGCCGGTCATGGATGCCAAAATTGAACGTGATCACGTCCCAGCGTCCATCACCAAGCCAGACCTTGAGTTTGTCGATGCCCGTCTTAGTCGGCCCACAATTGGCCGGTGCGCGATGTACGTTAGCCTTGCCCGCCAGGAACTCTCGCACGGCGAGGGTATAACCGCGCGACACGGAATCGCCGATGATCAACACGCGTGGCAATTTCGGATCGTCCTTCACATAATCCCAAGCCGTCGTCCGCCCGGCCTTCTTAGCTTCGAGGTAGCGGGGATAATAGAAGCTGCCCAGATTCTCTTTCAGGACGGTCTCCCACTGCCTCTGCTCGGCTGACATGTCACCGGAAACTATACCCGTGACGCCCTTTTTCACTCCGGCATCAAGCTGCTCCTTGCTACTGGGTTCGTTTTTGTAGTCGTCGGCAGCGCTTAAGCAAACACTGCCCAACATCACGATGACCAATATGTGGAATCGCTTTTTCATGCCGACAAACGGTCTGTAGTTCTTACTGTTAGGAATTTGCATTATTTCGGGGTGTCCCTGAGGACGTTGTTGAGGAGATCGGCGTGCCGGTCGAAGCCTCTTGACCGCCAAAGCTCTCCGAGCGACGGCGGTTGGCGAAGACTGGAGAGGTGGAGAAAGGGGGTTGCATCCGTTTCAATCTAATACTCCGCCATATGGTCCCGGTCCGTCTACCCCCCGAGCGGGGGATATTGTGGCCACCGGGGATCTCAGTGGGCGTTATTAGTCTGTCCCTTAGTGACGTGTGGTCCCTTAGTGACGTGTGTTACGGATTCACGAGTATCCGGTAAAATGTGCCGGGATCCTCTGGTTCAATGGGACCATCGAATGTGATGAGCGCATCTGTTCCATCCTCGGAATTGCCAATGAAGCTCCAGGAGTCGGGTAAAAGGGTCGTCGATGTCTGAAGCTGATAGCCGTGCCCTGGGTAGCCATGGATCGTGAGGGCGGCGTTACTGACGGTGAATGTGCTGCTGTCGAGCTTCAGAGTCGAGTGATCGAGCAGCAGTCCGTTGTTGACGAAACTTCCAGGCAAGGTACCGAGCCACGTGATGGTGTCGAGAGTGCCGTCGACCGTTAGCGACATGCCAGCCGACAGCGAAGCGTTGCCGCGCAAAACCAAGCGAGCACCGGTGGGGATATTGAGATTGGTGATATCCAGCGCGCCATCCACAATGACGACCGCACCGGGTAAAACGGTGAGCGCTCCAGTGCAAGGTGCCAGGCTCGAGTAGATGAAGGTGCTGCCCGGATGCACGGTCACCGCACGGTTCAAGCCTGCGGTGCTTGCATACTCGAAAATGGCGGTTGTCGAGCCGGAGCCGACCGTGATGTCCGAGCAGCTGTTCACGCTGGAGGATGCATTGACGAGCAGTTTTCCTGAAGTGATTTCAAGAGCGCCGTTGAAGGTATTGCCGGAGCTGGAAAGTGTCAGCGTGCCGGAGCCCGTTTTCTCCAGATTGCAGAGGGCGCTCCCATTACCCAGCACGCCGCCGGCGCCGGAGATGGATAAATTGCCCGCCCCGCCAAGCGTCAGGTTGAGTGTATCCGTATCCGTGGTGTCTTTCGGCCCGAAAGAACCTGTCGAGCTGAAGGTGACTCCCGCTTGGGATACGGCGAAGGTCACGTTGCGTTCCACTGAAACGGTGTCGAGGTCGGGGTCGAAGTAGATGTAGATGTTACGGTTCCATGAGGCATTATTGGCTCCATTGTAGGTAAAAGAGCTATGTCGTTCCCATCCATTACGAATATCGGTAGCCGTATTACGAAGATCGGTCGCCGTTCCGAATGGAGAAGCGATGCCGCCATCCTTTGCGTCGGCAAAGGTGATATCGGAGAAACCAAAGATAATCTCAGCGGTGTTGGCCTGACTGCCCAAATCAAATGTGCCATGGCGCATTTCGAAGGCGCCGCCGCCAGTGAGTGTTGCATTTTTCAAATCGACTTTCGCATACCTGCGTGCTTGCAGTTCGCCATCTGGTACGCTCCCGATTGGGCTTTGATCAAGATCTACGATAGTACCAGGACGGGGGCCATCAAAGAGAATATCCTGGCCAGTTGCTGTCACCCAAACCTGAGGCTCGCGTGTTTCGACGTCGCAATTGATGACGAGGGTGGATGTCGCGGCGCTGGCATCCACACCAGAGGCACCGAAGGACATGCTATTGTAGTATCTTGTCACCGGCTGAATGGTCACTTGATGAGGTGATGCATATTCAATTCCGTCGATCGGAAACACGCCTTCCTGACCTGCTGGACTGTTGGCAAAGTTGTAGGAGGCTCCACCCACCGCGTACGCTTTTGGTGAAGAGAGCGTATTATCAAATCTAAGAATCGTGCTCGCCTGTGGTAAGACATGGGATGGCCAGGTGCTCGCCCGGTTTAAAAAACCGTCAATGCTCGGGTATTTATCAATATTCAGGCGGCCAGATAATGCGGTCAGCCCATTCTCGTCGGGCATGATCAGTGTTTCACCAGCAGCGGCGGATAGATCGACTGCGGGCAATCCTTTGAGGATCAAGAAGTCGTTTGCCATTTCGACCCCAATGAAGTAGCCCGAGGGTTCAGCACCATGAGGGTTTGAGAAGCCCCAAAGCCGGTCGAGCCATCTCGTATCCGTGTAAGTTGCGGTCGCGCTATTGTCATTGACGATCCCAATTTGGACGTCTCGGATATCATCGTAAGCAAAGGTGCGAATGTCGGGCAGCGCGAAGTGAAAGCTCCAGTCATCTTCACCAGTGCCAATCGATTGACCGAGACGCGTCTCCAGCTCGCCAAGCAACCCCATAAACTTCGCTTCATAGAGCGGATACAGTGCGGCAGACGAGTCAGACTCCCCTTGCCACCAGAAGAAGGCTCGAAACCTTTTGGGGGTTCCAGTAGTCATGACCTGTTCAAGTAAGCCCACTTGGCTTCCGTCTACATCATGAATTCCATCAAGATCATATAGATCTTCGTCAAAAAACTTAGTGGCGACGCTGCCATCATGCCAATCAATGACCGGATTGCCCGGGTGATTATTCCAAACAACCGTCGGATTATTGAAGTGCCCGGATTTTCTGAGTATGTCTTCGATGCCTAGCGCGACCTCAATATCCGCATTGGATTGTCCGCCCATGAAGAAGACATCTGTTGGTGGGTTGAAGGTCGCAATATGCTGCTGAGCCATCACGGCGCCTAGCGATTGCTTGGCCTCTGTGGTCAGATGCCACGCATCGGTCCGGGCGTATCCACGCGTATCGACAGAGGTTCCGTTGTTGGCGGCGACGGCCAGTTCGTTCTGTTGGATGTTTCGCAGGTAATTGATTTGCTCCCAAGTTCGGCCAGCAGGGGGATCGTCGGGATTCGCGTCAATCACCGCCAGTGTAAAGGGAATATCGTAATCCAAGCCCGCGTCGGTTTTGATCTGATTGAGCATCGCCATGAAACGACTCTCGTAGAGATCCGCTGCTTCGGTCGAACCCGTGTCGCCTTCGCCTTGAAACCAGAAGAAGCCGGAGATCACGTAGGTATCTCCCGCCGCGGTGATCGCGGCCAACTGGGCCTCCAAGACTCCAGTCTGACTGGCGTTGAAGAAATCCGTCTCGTAGTTGGCTTGAACGCCCGTAGTGTACCAAGTTTGCAGCCAATTCCCCGGGTGATAGCTGTGAACCATCACCACATTGTCGTAGGCCGGATCGGCCACTAATTCCGCAGTGATCGCATCGGCCCAAGCCGCTGTTGCATTCGACTGCCCGCCGGCGAAGAACACATTGATCAAGCGAGGCTCCGATGGTTCCGGGATGGAAGTGACTGTGAAAGTGTCGAAGCTTACATTTCTTCCACGCATATATAGGCCATCATAAGTAGACCAGTCTAGATTCGCTACGTCGGTGGTGACCGCTGCGCCACTGGCGAGCACAACACCAGGCGTGCCAAGGCTCAAGTTTTCGACCGTGTAGCTGTATGTGTCGCCCACCAAATCGAATACCGCAGTGACGCGAAACGACTGGGATGCGCCTGCAACCACGGCGTCGCCAGTAGGCGTATGGCTGACGATGGTACTAGCATTATCGCGATACACCCAGTTGCCGCCGAAGTAGCCGATCCGGAATTGAGCGTTGCCGCTTCCGTTGGAGATGTCCTTTAGTCCTGCCCACCCCCACGACCCCGAAGTACCATCAAAATGCATCACTGCCGAGAGTGTCACCTCGGTCTCATCGGAGGCAATGCTGTAGCTGAAGGCGCTATCGTTTAGTCGACTCGTATTATAATCAGTACCACCAACGGAAACATAATTTCCCGAAAAGCCCGCTGGCTGGTTGTTGCTGATGACGTTAAAATTGACAGAGCCGGTGCCGCTCCAGTTGTCGTTCGCGCCGTTGGTGGCGAGGGCGGTTCCTGGCGATGCCGAACCGGTGGCTGTGGAAAAATCGTAGGTCGTGGTAAATGCTTCAGGTGGGATGAAGCTGACGGAGAAACTGTCGAAGCTTGCGTCGTCGCCACGTATGCGCAGGCCGTCGTAAACAGACCAATCCAGATTCTGTACGCTGGAGTCGACCGCTACATCATCGGCGAGCACAATAGAGCCGCCGTCGGTCAAGTTTTCGACCGTGTAATCGTAGGTGTTGGCCACCAGATCGAACACCGCAGTGACGCGGTACGACTTGGCCACGGCTCCGACTGCGGAGACACCGGTATCCGCCATCGAGACGATGGTACCGTCATTATCGCGATACACCCAGTTGCCGCCGAAGAAGCCGATCCGGAAATCTTGTTCGCCTCCTGTGCTATCAGCCAGCCCCATCCAGGCTAAACCGGTATCACTACTCACATTGAGCACCGATGAGAGTGTTACCTCGGTTGCCGTGGAGGAAATACTGTAGCCGAAGTTGCCATCGTTGTCTCGAACCCCTTGGCCAGAAGAGGAACCGATTGTAGCGTAGTTCCCTGAAAAGCCTGCTGGCTGGCTGTCGTTTACAGCAAATACATCGTCAATAGTGGAATTGTTGTACCAGCCGTCGTTCGCGCCGCTGATGTCTCCATTCGTAGTCGAGTTGAGGGGGGTGCCTGCCCCTGCCGAAGCGGTGGCTGTGGACCAGTCGTAAGTCGCTGCGTACGTGCTGGACATGCCAAGCAGCAGCGTGGCGGCCAGTAGAGGCGCGAGGATTGTCTTCGTTGTAGATGTTTTCATTCGGTTTTTGGGTAGAATTTCTGTATGAAAGCTAGGGTCATTTCCTGTCCCAGCCGTTTCTTTTCGGTGCCGGTCAAGTGCCACAAATCACTCGCTCAGCGGCACGCGTGTCCACTGCCACAGCGAAATGAGCTGGGGCGTCCTGCTGGAAGTGCGCCTGCAGTAAACTCAGGATCTTATTGAAGTGGGCAAAATAGGTGGCTTGCGCATGCAATTTGCCAGTATCCCCTTCGCCTTGAAGCCAAAAGAAACCCGGTGCCGCGAAGGCGCCGGGCTTCTTGAAAGTAACATCTGAGGTTGCTGAGTAGATTGTCCTAACGGCGGCGGCGCAAAATCAGTGCGAGTCCGCCGAGACCGAGAAGGGCAGTGCTGGATGGTTCTGGCACGGAAGCGACGGTGAAAGTGTCGAAGCTTACGTCGTCCCCACGGATGCGCAGACCGTCATAATTAGACCAATCTAGCCCCGCTACGCTGGAGTCGACCGCTACACCAGTGGCGAGTGCAATAGAGCCGCCGTCGCTCAAATTTTCGACCGTGTAACCGTATGTGTCGCCCACCAGATCGAACACCGCAGTGACGCGGTACGACTTGGCCACGGCTCCGACTGCGGAGACACCGGTATCCGCCATCGAGACGATGGTAGCATCATTATCGCGATACACCCAGTTGCCGCTGAAGAAGCCGATCCGGAAATCTTGTTCGCCTCCTGTGCTATCAGCCAGCCCCATCCAGGCTAAACTGGTAAGACTACTAATATTGAGCACCGATGATAGCGTTACTGAGGTTGCCGTGGAGGAAATGCTGTAGCCGAAGTTGCCATCGTTGTCTCGAACCCCTTGGCCAGAAGAGGTTGTAGCGTAGTTCCCTGAAAAGCCTGCTGGCTGGTTGTCGTTTACAGCAAAAACATCGTCAATAGTGGAATTGTTGTACCAGCCGTCGTTGGCGCCGCTGATGTTTCCATTCGTAGTCGAGTTGAGGGCGGTTCCTGCCCCACCCGAAGCGGTGGCTGTGGACCAGTCATAAATAGCGATGGCGGCGGAACTATGGACTACGCTGCCAAGTATGGTGGCGGTAGTGACGAGGGTTAGGGCTGTGTTTTTCATTGGTTTCATTGGTTTCATTGGTTTCATGGGTTTCATGGGTTTCATTGTTGATTGAGAGGAAACGTGGATGTCTCGTATGAGAGATCTTGATATTGTCCGTGATCCGTGGTGTTGGCTATCCCCCGCGCGGGGGATATTTCAGCGGGCAGGAGATTCTGCCTATTTGAGCAGGGGTAGGATCGCGGTAGCGACCCGTTGGCCAAGAACCTCGTAGCCGAGAGCGGTAAAATGGACATTTTTGGGAAGTTGCAGCTCGGCGAGGCGGGCTGCGGCGGTGGAGTGAAGGTCAATGACGGGGATGCGGGAGATGCCGCTAAACGCCAGGCCGGGGGGCGCACGGTTCACGGATTTTTTTCATTCGTCATCATAGAACTGAAAAGACCGGGAACTGAATTCCGGAGCCTTTTTGAGCACCTCGACATGGCCATCCCAAAATGCGGCAACGGTGCCGCCGCCGTGGGAAGTACCGATGTCCTCGTCAGATTTGATTACGTAGTTGTGCGGCCCCAAGAGGTTACCACAGCAGATGGAGATGGTGCGTGTAGGGTCACTCATCCGCATGAGGCTCTTGGTTTGCTCCGAGTAAAGACAATTGCGATTGATCGCGTAGGAAATGTCCCGACGGGTGGCCGACTCTTTGTATGGATCGTTTGCCGGGCAGACCCAGATATTTTTACTTTCACCAGGCCGCAGTGGTTTGTGAGGCGCGTAGGGAAGGGTGTCACCGCCGCGAACGTTAGAGCGTCGGGAAATTTGTGCATACCAGAAGTAGCCGCCGCCGCTCTGAACAGGGTAAACGAATTGAGGCATTCTGTCATTGTTGTCACCTAACCACTCGATCATTCCGAGCATGATTTGTCGTTGGTTGGAGACACAGGTCACGGTGTCTGCCGACTTTCTCGCTCGTGAGACGACCGCGAAAGTTAGTGCCGCCAACACGGCGATAATCGCGATGACCACGAGGAGTTCGGTGATTGTGAACCCGTGGTGGCGGATTTTTTGATGAAATTCGGATTTTTTCATGAATCAACTAGATATGGGTGTCTATCTGATCATGTGAAGGAGCGGGCAGATCAGCACACTGATACAAAGTAGCGTCACGTTAGCGTTTCCGTCTATCCCCCGTGCGGGGGGATTTCTGCTCAGGGCTGAACGTTGAGCAAGCCAAGTTCGTAGCCACGGGAGACGGCTTCGGCGCGGCCGGAGACGCCGAGCTTTTGGAAGATCGACTTGAGGTGGCTCTTGATGGTCTCTCCGCCGACTCCGAGAGCGAGGCCGAGTTCTTCATTTCCAAGACCTCGGCCGAGATGGCGCAGAACGTCTAACTCCCGTGGGCTCAGGTTCACCTCAACGGCTCCGGCGGGATCCGACTGAAAACAGGTGCTGCCGGCAGAGACCTGCACAATGGCGAGAAGAAGGGTATTCCGATCTACCGATTTGGAGAGGTAACCGGAGGCACCGTGCTGGCGGGCGAGATGGACCTCCGCAGGAGTGGCACTGGAGGAAAACATGAGCACCCGCATCTCCGGCCAGCGGCGGTGGATTTCATCGAGGACATGATAGCCATCGTTTCCCGGCATGCGCACATCAAGCAGTACGACATCGGGCGCGAAGCTCCCGCAAACCTCCAATGCGTCCAGCGCAGTGCCCGAGGTGGCGATCTTGCTGATGGTGGGAGCGGTGGAAAGCATCGCATCCAAGCCCTCGCGGACCACCAGATGATCATCGATGATCAGGAGCCGGATGCCGTCTTCGGATCCGGTGTTTTCAAAATTGGGTTCAGGGGGATTCATGGTGCACTTACTTCGTTCGGGAGTTGAGGTTTTTCAACCGGTTTGGATGCTTCCGCTTTGCCCCGCGGAATACGAGTCCTGACGCGGACGCCGCCACCGGGAGCGGTCAAAATTTCCACGGAGCCGTCAAGCCAGCTCATGCGGTGGCGCATGGACTCCAGGCCATAGTGGCCGACTTCCTGATCCGGCGCCTGCAGGAGGTCAAAGCCGCTGCCGTCGTCTTCAAGAGTCATCTCGAATTCCTCATCATGGTAGCTGAGGGTGATCTGGACATGGTGTGCGGCTCCGTGTTTCAGGGCATTTCCCACCGCCTCTTGCATGAGCAGTAGCAAGTTGCCCTTGACGTGGCGGGAGAGCGAATAGGGACGTCCGCCTTCCACGCGCACATCGACCAAACCTTGAGGCCAGTGATCCATCGCTGCTGCGGCATACTGCAGAAGTGCCGGAAACTCAGTTGGCCCTTCATCAACATAGAGCATACCGTTTAGGCAATCGCGCAAGCCATTCTGAGCACGCAGAAGGGTGCTCCGTGCGGCAGTCAACTGGGCATCGACGATGGGGGGGATTTCCGGAAGGTGATTCACTGCGGCTTCAAGACGAAAAGCCGCGCCCGCGATCAGCTGCTGAACTCCATCGTGCATGTCCGCCGCCAAGCGCTGGCGCTCGTGCCGGGCACCCCGGAATTCCAATTCCTGATCGCGATGGGCCAGCATCACATCCTCCAACCGGGAGGTCCGCTTCACCAGCAATCGTCGCAAGGTAATACTCCATCCCATCACCACGATCAGCACCGCTCCGAGTGTGATCGCCGACCAGCTGACGCGCTGGGGAGTCCACCATGAAGCCTCATCGAGCACCGTGATGTCACTGGCATCACGCAGCAACAGGTTCAGCCCCACCGGTTGGCTCAGTTCCTGAACCTGCCGAGAGGCGGCGTATTCGACTTCAGCCACGCCGACGATCTTGATCAGCGAGCCGACACGCAGTTCTCCGAAGCGGTCAAGGGAGGAGACGTCGAGATCTGCAGTGGTCATCTGTTCCCCGTTACCAACGGTTAGATGCACCTTGCCTTGCTCGCTAAATAGTTGAACGTTCAAAAGTCGGCCGGTAAACTCGACGAGCAAGCCGTCGAAATCATGTGGGTTTGAGGGAAGCCCGTGCACCAAGGGCTCGAAAGCATCTCTAATTTCAGTGAGCGAGGTGGGCAGCGGCGGAATCGCTTCGTGAGTGCCCAGCTTGCGTGCCACAGCACCGCGCAATCCGGCGACCGAGCTGGAGACATCCAAAAAACCGGAGACTTCGATCCGATCCCAGGGATGTAGCTCCTCTTTCGACGCCAACTCGACTTTGATCGCCCGAGTGCCCTGCTGAATGTAGACGAAAACGCCAGGTTCGCAATAGGTCACTGTACCCTCGACCCGGCGACGGTGCAGTGTGCGACCGGTGATTGAAAAACCATCAAGACCGGCGAGAGCTAACTTAGGAACAGCGAACGCATCATCCGGGGCGGGTTTCAAGACGATCAAGTCCTCAGGCCTGTCGATCCAGATATTGGGCCGCAAGAATTCCGAACGACCGTTGGTCGCGGTGCCGACTAGGCCTCGAACGGTCACTTCGGCATCGATCAAGCGACGTGCATCCATGTCTTCGCGCCTGATGCGGGCCATGAAATAGCCTGCGTGGCTGTCGATGCGCATAAGCCAAGTATCGTGGATGAACGGGACGCATGACTGGACTACGCCGCTGGTTTCCACCCGTTCCGTGACTTCCGCGCCGGACAGCAGACGCTCCACCGACACTACTTTCGCAGGCGGTAGCCGGTTTTGTTTCAACACCCTGATGTTGCTTGCCATAATGTTGGGTTTGAAGGACCCCTGCTCAAGAATTCCCTCTAACTCGATTTCGGTTCCCGGAGCCAGGGTAGCGATTACCTTGTTATTGCCTTGCCACTCAACCTTCTTGGAGCTGGGTATCGCCCGCACGTAAATGCCAGCCGACCCATCATGAATGGTGAACACCGCGAATCTCCGCCGGTCACTCCTATGACCGGCGATCGAGGTGATCACTCCCTTGACCCGAAATGGCGGCAAGGTCTCAATTTCCGACTGCGGCATCACGCACAAATCCCTGATCCGTGTGAGTTCATCGCTTTTCGGAGACTGCGCCAAGCTATCCGCCAAACCCACCATGTGAAACAGGAACCCCAGTAAATACAGAAGAATCCTGTAATAACTTGATCTCAAAAATAGATTTCCTGACATGGGATGGGGTAAGGATAAATGGTGTTTGGAAATTGCACCGAGCATACATGGTGCATTTTTTGGGCTGGATCGTCGATCCCTCTACGGACGTGAATTCTTTGGATTTTGGTTTTTAAAACCTCGTTAACTTTAATGGAAGGACACTTTAAAAAACTTATCAGGGAGAAGTCGGCATGCAAGGGAAGAAGATGCGGATTGGACAGGGCGATCAAGCTAGGGAAAAATGTGGATTTCTAACCACTGATTACGCTGATTTTAAACTGATTTCGTATCCTCTGCGTTCATGAACCCATCTTTCAGGTCGCGAAAGCGATAAAAATCAGTTTAAAATCAGCGTAATCAGTGGTCCAATCATCGGATTGCTCTAAAAACTCTCCCTAGCTTGATCGCCCTGGGATTGGATTTTCGCTCGCTCTAACTCTAACTCCGTGTGAGACATATTATACCCCTAAAGTTCAGTTTCCAGGCAGTTCACCTTCTTCTAGCAAGGGCAGACCGCTCCATACCTTGAATTTATTGACGCCCTTACGCAAGGACTGGGAGGGACCAGGAAGAGCACGGCCATTCTGTGGGACGGGTCGACCCAAGAAATCAGTATCCATTCCTTGATGGTTAGTGGATCCTACTGTGCCTGGGTCGAAGGGCAGCTTCAGCATTAACTCCTGAGATTTTGCATCATAGGAAACAGTCATTCCTTTTTGCGTGATGCTGTTCTGGTCATTTTTCTGCCCGTGAGTTAACCAGAACTTCCGCCACTCATTGAGTGTAAGAGCCACTTTCGCGCCACCTCTCAAAGCCCGGGGGCCCTCCTTGCCAACATCAGAACGAACCAGCGCAAAGAACGCCTTTGGCTTCCATGGCGAGGGTTTGTCTGAGGCACTATTGATGATAAAGGTTCGCGAACTCGTTGCGGCATCATAGACATTGTGATCGAAGCGCTGAGGACCACCGCGATGGGATGGGTAATCAACATCTAACATGACCTTATGATTGACGAAAATATTGTTATAGAACGAATGGTAGCCTGTTTTAGTTCGGGCTGAGGTTTGAAAAATGTAGGCCCCCTGCCCATACCCGGAATTTTTGGGACTATTAGCAAATAGATTGTGCATCACGGATGAGCCCGAAGCATCATGCACATAGAACTGAATTGATTGATTTCCCACTGCGATATTATGATCGATCAACACCTTATCAAATTTGTAGTCGCTCATCTCAAGAAAGATCCCCCGCCCACCGTTGTTGACGACAACATTACGCGTCACACGCGTGCCGGAAAACCGATTATCGAGCCAGATACCCGAGCTAAGCGGATTGTCAGCAACATAGTTACCTTCAATCAAAGCGTCCCTAATAAAATGCCCTTTGATCCCTGCATGCTCGTAACGCTTTCGACCCGTGAAGCCCAAGGTGTTGTTTCGCAGTATGACATTACCTCGAATAATCGCTCGATCCGACCCAAGCCCAATGATGCCCGCAGCTCCGTTGTCGACGAAGTAGTTCATCTCAATTCTGTTGTCACTACCAGAGAGCTCTTTGCTAACGGAAGAAGGATTACGCTCGTTGTCTCCACCACCCGAACCCATATCCAGCGCAACCGTGTTTGCGTAGCGGATGATGTTGCGACGCACGATCCAGTGATGACCACCGCGTAACCCGAGTGCACCGGCCTGAGCCCACTTCGGCGTGCTCCAGAAGTTCGTGGGATACTGGTTTCCACAGTGTTCCATCACGAATCCTTCAACAATGATGTGCCCAAGGCCTTGAATGTGTGGCGCAAAAATCCTCCGACGTGTGGTGATTTCGATCTGCTGCTTGGCTGGATCGAGTGCACCAAAATTGATAAAGATACGTCCCCTGCCTTTCCCATCCTTGTCACGCATAAAGGTCCAGCTTCCCGCATGTTCCTCGACCTCCTCGAGCAAGGGGCGCTGCAGCCAGGGTTTATTGTTCACGATGACCTGCCCACAGGTATAGATCAGATTTGCATTGCCTTCCCCAGTGCGCTCCACCTCTGGTTTGCCTTCACGTTTGTGAGGCGTAGAGGCGAGCTCAACAAGAAAGGGATTGTGACTGTCGAGGTAAACATCATCATCGAAGAGCTCGCCGTCGGGAACTGCGGAAAAGATTCCGTCCCTGTGTTTGAGCCAACTGGGTTTCCATTCAACAGATCCGCGAATAAAGACAGTCCCAGGTTTTTCACCACGATAGGTGATCGGCTTTCCCGGCGTTCCACCGCGTGGCGGCGTAACTCGTTCACGATAAACTCCAGAACGCACGAGGACGGTATCCCCCGGCATCGCCACCTCTGCGGCACTCGAAATCGTACGGAAGGGACTCTCGGCAGTGCCCGTAGCACCATCCATTCCATTCGGGGCGACGATCAACGTGCGACACTGCCCAGCGACCGGAAATACGAGGCAGAGCACGAATGCTGCTAGGAATTTTCTTTTTGGGTAGGTGATCAAGAGCATCGTGTAGAGGGGATATAGGGTGCTGATTTGGGGATATAGGGTGCTGATTTTTTTATGAGTCAGCTGGATATAGGCGGTTGAAGCGGACGCCACGTTTATAGAGGAGCGGGCAGAGCAGCGTATGGGTGCAAAGTAACATCGCGTTAGCGTTTCCGCCTATCCCCCGTACGGGGGAGTTCCGCTCAAGGCTGAACGTTGAAAAAGGGGTCGCTATTCATCAATAAAGCAATCACCTAACACATTATCAATTTCAAACCGAGAGTCGATGTAGCTTGTAGGGTGGCACCATGTGTGACCCCTTTTTCGTGCCTTTTTCGATTGTTTTCATCATGGATCTCCTTTTACTCAGACTTTGTCGGTAGAGGTTTCAACGTGAACGACTTGATCGAAATACCACGCGGGAAGTGCAACGTATCCTTGCCGTCAACCGGCTGCGGCGAATCCGGATTGCTGCGCTTGAAGAACAACGTGTTCGTCCCCTTCTTGAGGGTGAGCGTGACTGGGTCGGTGTCCATCCACTTCCCGGCCGTGTAGGGTCCCTTCACCAGGGCCTCGGATCCCCCGCCATCGACGGAGACATGGAGATTCTGATTATAATTGACCGTTACCATCCGCGCAGACAATGAGTATTTCCCCGCTTCCGGGACGGTGATGCGGTATTTGAAACGGCTCCCCCCCCCTTCGAACTGTGCCGGTCCCGTCGGGTCCTCCTTCGGGCTATTCGCATAGTAATCTTTGCTGTACACGTCCGCTACTCGCTCAAAGACGTTGCCGCACATGTCGTAGAGGCCCCACGGATTCGGCTTCTTCTGCCCCACCGGATGCGCCTTTCCGCCATCGTTGTCCTTGTACCAGGCATAGTCGCCGAGCTTCGCGGGGTCGTCGCCGAAGAACCACGCCGTTGTGCTGCCCGCACGGCAGGCGTATTCCCATTCGGCCTCGGTCGGAAGTCGTACATCCCGCCCGGTAGCATCACAGACCTTCTCACAGAACTTCCTGGCCTTACCCGCGGTGATGCCGTTGGGGGTAGTTGCCGGGTAGTTCGGCTCCCTGGGTGATTCGCCGAGTTTGGTCCCCATCATCGCATCGTACTGCTCTTGCGTCACTTCGTACTTACCAAGATAGAAGCCCTTGGTGATGGTAACCTCGTGTTTCGGCAACTCAACGCACCCAAACCTGTTATCCCACGTGTTTTCACCGCCCATCACAAACTTGCCCGGCTTGATGTAAACCATCTCCAGCTTCACGCCATCGCCAAGTTCGAGCGTGAGTTCGGGCGAGGTTTGGTCGGCTTGGGGCGTCATCGCCGCACGCAGACCCCAGTTAGCGTAGGAGTGGTGGACGTGGTTCTTGTTGCCGTCTTTCATGCGCCACCCGGACTTGCAGAATTTGGCATCCTGCCCGTATGCGCCACCACGCACGATCGTTTTGCCGCCGCCACTTGGTGTGGCAAAACGCCCGAGAAAGATCTGCAGACCTCCGCCGAAGCTCTTCATCGCAAGGACGCATGGTGTGGCGTTGCGCGGGGTGCATGCGGCCGCCGGTATCGATATGGTGCCGTCCTCGCCGTAGTTGATTTGCTTGTCCGCGGGCGTGATCTCCCTTGCCGCGACCTTCTGCGCTAACGTGAGGCCTATGGCGGCGTCAATGTCTCCGAAGCCCTGTTTCTTTTTGCGCGGCGCGTCTTTGTTTGCTTCGACGATCGCACGCACGCGACGGAGTGCGGCGCCATACCAGCCCTCGGGAGGTTCTTTCTGGTAGGTTTTCCAATTTCCCTTCTCTCCCTGGACGTTGGCGAACCAGTGGGCGCGCTTGACCTGCATGAAAGCCTCACTGTCCTCGCGAGCCTGCGTATACTCGCGGAACCAGAGGTCCTTACTTCCCCACACGTAACCGCTACCCCAGCCCGGGCCCAGATTGGGCCACCAGCCGTTCGGCGACCAGCGGACTAGGGCGCCATGCCTGGGGCTGGGACGGTGCGTGGCCGGGATACCAAAGCTGCGTACAGCGTAACGGCCCATGCCCGCGCGACGGCCGCAGACCCCGCCGTTCATGATGATGTTCTGACCGGCATACTGCTCGCCCCTGTCTAACACGACATGCCCCGAACCATACTTGACGCAGGTATTGACGATCACCGAGTAACGCACCGCGTCGGGCGCGTCGTAGATGTGGTCCGGCCGGAGGTTCCGCAGCATTTCGCGCCCCCATTCCAGGTGCCCGTCCGGATCGCCATGGCCAAACAAGAATTTAAGTTCCCAGACCGTGAACGTCCCGAACGCCGGATCCAGTTCGCCGCCCAGGTAAGCTTTTTCGAAGGCCAGATATTGTTTCAGCGCATCTTCCGTTACCGATGCATTGGGCTTTGCTTCCGCGATCTTATTCGCAACCGACCCCGCATACTGCAGACTGCCAGCCAGCGCCAGCCGCTGCAACACGCCGTCTTTCGCCTTCTTGCTCGCCTTCTGAATGTCTGTGTAAATACGCATCGCCGAGCCATACTGTGCCGGCGTACCTCTTCCCGTGGAACTGGCGCCGCCCGCCATCACCATCTGCATCATCAACTCGTCGTCAGCCAGCAGGCGTTTGATCAGCGACGCCTGCTCTTTCCCCTGCGCCTCGAATTCTGCCAAACCTTTCGGCGTAGCGTCGTGCAGAACAACGTATTTCACGAGTTTTGCATCCAGCTTGTCGCTGGCTAAGAACTTCTTCAGCTTTTGATGTTCCGAGCTGCCGGGTGTCTTTGCTTTCTCCAGGTCGACCTTGGCCACCTTAGCCGTCAGTTCGGCACGCAGTTTGTCGAGCACCTTGGTATATTGCGCGACCTGTGCTTCGGACGGCTCCGCGGCAGATGCCACTGTCAAGTGGCCCGCCATACAGAACACCATCGCCACCAAGACCCCAGTGAATACGCGCATTGTTTTCATTACTCGTTTTTTATTCATTTCTTTCTCCAATATCTTTCACTTGGCCGTTGCGGATTGCGGCTCCAACGTGAACGACTTGATGACCATCGGCCACTGAGGCGGATCGCGGCGCACGAACTGCAGCGTGTTCTCGCCCTTTTTGAGGGCGAGCGTGACCGGCTTGCTGTCCTGCCACATCCCAAGCGTATAGGGCATCATCATCGTGGTCTCGGATTTGTCGCCATTGGCAGAGACGCAAAGCTGATTATAATAATTGGCCGTTACGACCCGCGCAACCAACGCATACTTGCCCGCTTTCGGGACGGTGATGTTGTATTCGAGACGGGACTTGCCCGCCTGTTTCGGTCCGGTCGGGTCCTCCTTCGGGCTCTTTGCATAGTAGTCCGGGGCGTAAGAGTCCGACACTCGCTCGCAGACGTTGCCGCAAATGTCGTAGAGGCCCCAGGGATTGGGTTTCTTCTGTCCGACAGGATGCGACTTGCCGCCATCGTTCTTTTTGTACCAGGCATAGTCACCGAGCTTCGAGTCGTCGTCGCCGAAGAACCACAGCGTCTTGCTGCCCGCACGGCAGGCAAATTCCCATTCGGCCTCGGTGGGAAGTCTTACGTCCTGTCCAGTCTTCAGTGCAACGCTCTTACAGAACGTCCACGCGCCGCGCTCGTCGATGTTGTCAGCCGGGCAGTTTGGATCCTTGCTGGCACTGCTGGGGTTCGCTCCGGTCATGGCCTTGAACTGCGCTTGCGTGACCTCGTACTTGCCCAGATAGAAGCCCTTGGTGATCGTGACCTCGTGTTTGGGCACCTCAACGCATGTCCACTTGCCGCCCTTCTCGATTTCCCCGCCCATCACAAATTTGCCGGGCCTGATATAGACCATCTCCATCGTCAAGCCGTCACCCAGGTCGAGCGTCAGTTCTTTCGGTGTCGGACCGCCGGAATGCGTCATGGCCGCCCGCAATCCCCAGTTGTTGTATCTGCCGAAGCTGCTACTTGGCAGGCGCATCCCAGACTTGCAGAGGTAGGAGTCGATTCTCCAGGCGCCGCCCCGCAGTATCGTTACGCCGGTGCGGCCGAAGCCCGGGAGATATATCTGCAGACCACCGGCAAAGCTCTTCATCTCAGTGATCTTTACCTTCTTGTCGGACGGCTTGCTGTATGCGGCCGCCGGTATCGATATGATGCCGTCTTTGCCATAGCTGACCTTCTTGTCCTTGGGTGTAACCGGAGAGGCCATGACCTTCATTGCTAACGTGGGTTTGCCGGGTTCGCCGATGGCTTCAAGCGGCACGGCCTTGGCCTTCTCGATGATCTCCTGCTGTGTCCTGAGCGCGATGCCATTCCAAATACCCTTAACGCCTGACTTGAATCCCAGCGCCCGTTTCTCGCCAAGAACATCGCCTATCGACCGTGCCCGTACGACTTGCATATAGAGTCTGCCTGTGGCTCGCCCCTGTGTCATATCACGTATGTCGAGATCTCTTCCCCCGTGGCCGGCCCCCCAGCCTCCACCAAGTTTGGGCGTCCAGCCCTTAGGGGTCCAGTGTATCAGGGCTGCATGGCCGCGCTGACCGCGAGGCATGGTGGGAATTCCGAAGCAACGCATCGTGAAGCGCCCGAAGAACGCTTGCCGGCCGCAGATCCCGTAGTTCATGAGGATGTTCTGATAGAAATCCAACTCGGGCCTGTCGTACGCACCGCCTGCCGACCCGTAGAAAATATTGGATTTCACGATGCCCACGTAATTCCTATTGTAGATGTGGTCGGGCCGAAAACTCCGGAGCATCTCGCGACCCCAGACCAGGATCTCGTCAGACTCGTCCCCGTTAACAATATAACGAAGGTCCCATGCCGTCAGGTGCTCGAACGCCGGATCCAGTTCGCCGCCCAGGTAAGCCTTCTCGAATTGCAGGTAGCGCTTCACCGGATCTACATTGGGGCGGTCGGCAGGCCCATGTTTTCCCAGTTTAATCGGCACGGCGTGTTCAAGACTGGTCCCGAGTGCCAGTCGCTGCAGCACGCCGTCCTTCGCCTTCTTGCTCGCCTTCTGGATATCGGTGTAGATCTTGATCGCGGGTCCATACTTCCCGCCTTTCGCACCATCCGCCACCAGCATCTGCTTCATGAGCTCGTCGTCAGCCAACAACCGCTTGAGCAGCGCCGCCTGCGCCTTGCCCTGCTGTGCGAACTCCGCAAGTCCTTTCGGTGTGGCATCGAGCAGGACAACATATTTCGCAAGCTTTGCGTCCAGCTTGTCGCTGGCCAGGAACGTCTTCAGCTGTTGTGCTTCCGGGCTCCCGGGTGTCTTGGCTTTCTCCAGGTCGACCTTGGGCACCTTAGCCGTCAGTTCGGCACGCAGTTTGTCGAGCATGCCGGTGTATCGCTCGACCAACTCCTCGCCCGCCTCCGCGGCGGATGCCGTTGTCCAGTGACTCGCAATACAGAACACGATCGCCGCCAAGGCCAAAGCGAATACGCGCATTGTCTTGTTTCTTCGATTTTCAATCATACTGTTAGCAATTTACTTCTTGGGGTGAAGTGGTCAAGAACAACGTGTATGGGGGAAAAAGGTCGTTGTTCATTATGGTTGCCAGGTATCAGTTCTAAATGATGACGCCGGTAGACCTTCTTTGTTAAACAGGCTTGGCACGCCGGCGTTATCAAATGCATATCTAACCGCGACCGGTTTTGTCACTTTGTCGCTAGAAACGACGATCGTGTTATTTTTGATCGTTGCATTCGCAGGGACAAATTTCTTATCGGCACCTGCGATAGTGAAGTTGGCCAGGGCGCCGTCTTTGGCGACTAGTCCTGATCCGGGGTGGTCAAACGAAAGCCGGATTTTTGCGGCTTCGATTTTCATGCTCTTATAGATCGGGCCGGAATACACGAGGTCCTTTTGCCCGTAGTCTTTGGCCAAGGCCCAACGTGCGAGGCGCAAGCCGACGTCCTTTTTATTTTTCGGATGAATGTCCGTGACGTTACCGATATCCATCGTTACCACCATACCCACGTTTTTCATCGAAAGCGTCATCATCTGGGCTTCCCTGAGCAATGCGCTGTTTCTCTTTCCATAATTGTAAGGTGCGATCTGCACGTAGTAGAATGGAAAATCACCGATTTTCCATGCGTTGCGCCAGTCCTGGATCATGTTAGGAAACAAGGTTTGATACTGTGTCGGCTTTAGGGAATTTGACTCACCTTGATACCAGATCGCTCCCTTGATGGTGAATGGCACGATAGGGTTAATCATGCCGTTATACAGTGATGTTGGCGACTGATTGTTCATTCTACGCGGCGGGCGTGGAGCACGGGGCACTGAAGCCGTATCAAGACTGACCTTGTATTGCCATTGGCCGGCAATGGCGATTTTCTGATCGCCTAACTTCACAAACATCTCCTCGGGTTTGGCGAAAAACCCACCGTCTTTCCGTATGTCCAGAACGCGGACAGCGAGGACGTTTTCGCCCGCCTTTACCAGCGATCCGTTCACCTTGTAATTCCTGGCATGATCCCAGACTTTCACCTCACCGATCTTTGTTCCGTTGAAATACGTGATGTCCTCATCATCGATCGCGCCAAGTGATAGAGCCATTTTTTTACCGGCCAATCCGGCGGGCACCTCAATCGTTTTACGATACCAGACGACGCCATCGATCTTACCGACCTCGCTATTTTCAAACGTTGACGGAACTTCGATCTTTTTCCACGACGACACATCCAGTTGCGGGTTCTCCCATTTTTCGGTTGTCCCGGGGTCTGCTTTTTTCATCGCTTCCTGCCACTTCGCCATGTCGATCTTATACTGAGACATGGCTTTGTTTGTGTCTTTGTCTGAAAGGTTAGCGATTTTCCCAGCGAAGTCGGGCATGGTGGAAAGCATTTCATTTGACGTCCACGACTCTGCGGGTGTGCCGCCCCAGTCGGTGTTGATCAAACCGATCGGAACGTTGAGTTCTTTCTGAAGTTTTCTGGCAAAATAATAGGCGGCGGCGGAAAACCCTCCGTACTCACCGCATTTCAGCACGGATTCTGGGCTACATTCGTACCATTGCCCGGTCACGTCATCGAGCGGAAACAGTGACTGCGTGTTTTGCACATTAAAAATCCGGATGTTCGGGTGATGCGCCTCGGCGATTTCCTGTTGGGCGTTTTCTATCGATGCCATACCCATTTCCATATTCGACTGGCCGGAACACACCCATACTTCACCGATTAGAATATTCTTCAGGGTGACGGTGTTGTTGCCTTTGACCGTAATCGTATAGGGACCGCCGGCTTTAGGTGTTGTTAGTTTTTGCTCCCACTTTCCATCTTTGCCGGCCTTGATAGGTTTGGAGAATGTCTTGGCCCACGCCCCCTTGACGCTCACCTCTTCACCGGGATCCGCCCAGCCCCAGAGCCTGGCATCGCTCTGTTGCTGCAGCACCATGTGATCCGACATCACAGCCGGAAGTTTGACATCGGCCAATAAACTAACCGCTGAGGTAAAAACCAAAACGCCAACACTTATTATTTTTTTGTTAATCATGACTACAATGGATACATTGATTGATTGCTAGGAATTTGCTTTTTGCGGGAGGCCCCTGAGGCAGTCGTTGGGGCGGATCGGCTTGCCCCGGCGAAGCGCAGCGAAGACGGGAGGGCGGGGAAAATGGGAAATATAGGCGGTTGATTTTCACGGAAGCCACCAGCGTGCTTTGTATATGCGAGCTTTGGGCAATTTCCATATCACGGATTCGTCGATCGTTCTGGGCCCCGTGGAGTGCCATTGTTCATCAGCTTTCAGCACAAGGATCGGGCCATCTTTTTTCAGTTGGCTAATGCTCTTTACCTTCGCCATCTCATGTCGTTTGCCGAGTGGGGTAAACGATTCACTTTTGCAATCAAACCTCCAGAGATGATCCATGTCCGATACAAAATAGGCATCTTCGCCTGGGATTCGAGTGAGATCATGGCCGCCATGACGGGCATGATGTTTCGATGCCTCGGTCACCGGAAGATCCAGAACCAGCTTTCGCTCAAGACGGGAATTTTTTGAATCCGCTTGATACTCATAGCGTGTGAGTTGTTTCCCACTCAGAGCCCACAAGCACTGACGGCTCTGGTCCCATTCAACACCATGCGCATCAACCAACTCAACCGTTTGTAGAATTTGGCCACTTTCGGGATCCCATAACGAAAGCTTGTCTCCGCTGCTGGATGCCACAACGATTCTGCCATCCGGAAGCCTATCAGCGGAATGCGGGCTACCTCCGATATTGATTTTGGCGATTGCCCGGGCGCTCTCAAAATCTATCAGAGCAGCACCACCTCCACTTGCCGTTACGACAATCTGCCGACCATTGAGCACCGGTTTAGCTTCGTCGAGGTTTCGGAACCACGACCGTTGTTCATCGTTCAAGGTCGGGTCATTTTTGGCAGACCATGACCAGACAACCGCATCCGGTGATGCCCAGTCAATCTCACTATCCATCAGCATGATACGGCCCGATGCCTGTTCGCAGATGAGAATCGTCGTTTTCTCCTTATCTTTGACTTGCTCAGGCACTTTCTCACAACCTCCGATAACAAGGAACGAAGTTAGAAAGAAACAATATGTATGATGACGTTTAATCGTGATATGGGGTAGATAATTGAACATTTTTCGGAGATCGATTAGCGTTCACGGGCGCGGCTTGTCCGCGTGGCGGTGAAACGTTTTGTTAGGCATGTTTTTACTCTTCAAGTGCCAGATCATCGGGTGTCAACTTATGCTCGTAAACCAATCCGTTCTCCGCTGAGAGAGACCGGAATATGATAGCCACATTCTTGTCGGATGCAGGACGAAATTCTATTTCTCCATACATGTTGTTATCACCTGTCTTTCCATAGGAATGAATCATTGCTTGGGGTAACGGATTTGGCGGTGTCCGATGTAACCTGGAGAGAGACCCCGATGTGAAGTCATAGAAGTGTCGGTCTTTCCCCATCGGCAGTTTATAGATATCGCTACGGTGAACGTCGCCCGAAATCCTGATTACCCCGCTGATGTTGTTCTCAAAAATGAACGAGAAAAGCTTCGCACGCTCACCCAGATAGTAATTCCCGGCCCAGCCATCAGACTTTGCCCTCCCAAATTGAGTGCCGGAGACAAGGACCTTATAGCGACTTTTCGAATTCTTGAGACCATCACAGAGCCACTTGTACTGGATCTTCCCCAACATCGTTTTCTGTTTCTTTCTCGCCGGGTATCGTCCCTCTTTCAATTCGAGTTCAACGGGTTTGGTATCCATCCAGTCGGCTTTGGTGTAGGGAATGTCAACATCCACAAGAGTTCTCCTGTTGACGCGAAGCAGGAATTTTCGTTCCATGGTCACGGTGCATACATGTGCCGTAAATTCGTAATTGCCGGCCTTGGGGATATTTACCGTGTAACTGAGCAATTCCGGGCGGGCGCCAGCTAAACCGTAGTGCACTTGCATTCCGCCATCGAGGTCCCATGAGCCGTCTTTTTTCTGGGTGGTGAGTAGGAATTTCAGGCCTTTATCGATCGCTTTCAATGCTGCGGCCGTGAGTTCCGGTGCGTCGCCACCTCCGGTTGCTTTCTGCGCCATCAGAGGTGTGGTGGCCAGGCAGGTTACCGTGAGTAACGCGATGCCGCGACCGCAGAGGCTGCGGCTGAGTTGGGTGTATTTGGAAGTCATCATTTGGCTAATCTTTCGTAGTAATCTTTGAGCACGGCACGGTATTCGAGGGGAAGTTCGCGTGCGAAGTTTTCGTTGAGAGAGGCTCGGTCACGTTGGCAGAGCACGAATGCTGCTAGGAATTTTCTTTTTGGGTAGGTGATCAAGAGCATCGTGTAAAGGGGATATAGCGGGCCACTCTCCCTCTTCTCAGGGAAGCTTAATGGGTTTGATCTCTAACCCCTCCAAGGCAGGATCGTCTGGCATGGACAGCGTGCGGGTCACTTCATCATAGACAAAGGGTTTTTCCATAATCAGATCAACGGGTGGATCTTGCCCTTCCATAATGGCAAAAGCAGCAGCGTATTGCCTATCCCTTGCCTCAGCCCTCGCCCAGCCCTTCCCGTAAATATCCAAACCGATGAGCATACATTCGTAAACGTTTTGCGCTGCTGGGGAAAGAGTCTCTTGAATCTTGGGTAACCATGGACTCTTGTCTTGCTGCAGCCAAAGTTCCGCTTGGCTTGATCTTTCCGCACGATCCGCGGCCTGGATATAGGCTTCGGCCATAACATCGTAGAGAGCATCGGTATCTTTGACGGGCTCTCCCTTAAAGAGGCCTGAGTTATTGGCAATTGCCGGGATCACCATACCACGAATACTTGCCCAGAATTCACCCCGTATCGTGCTCGCGTAACTTTGATCGAATGTTGGCTTTAAGGTGTTGTGCCATATTTCGAGATCTTGCTGATCAAGCTCTAACGCGGGTAACACATGTTTCATGGTTGTATCTAGCGCGGTGAGATGCACAAGGATCGATATGGTTGCCCCTGTTAAAGTTGGCGTCTCCACCTGAATATGGTGTCTACCTAGACCTATTGCCGCTTGCACATACTTGAGAGATCGATCGCCATCACCTGATTCCGCGGCCAGACGCGATGCGGCAAAAAGAAGCTCCGCTGACTGCTTGGCCACATTCGCAGACATAAAGGACCAGCGGTCTACTGAAATTTGATGGGTCGATTGCTCTGGCATCAAACCAATGCGCGTGATCTCTTCTAGCATCTCGGAATTTTCCGTTAGGTAACTAGCCATGACCTTACCGTTCCAGTCATCCACGCCGCGAATCATCTTGTTGATTTCATCTGTCAACGGAAGCGCGGGGTGTACACTTGAATTTTCACTGCGTAATTGATCACAAAAATTCAACCACTGAAGAAACCCATTCTCTTCGTCAGGGATCGATTTCCAATCCGGCACGAGCTCTGGATGCCGTGCCAGAACCTTGGCGAAAATAGCATCGTAATCCTGTTGTAACTGGATGGCACGTTTACGGTCCACCACTTTACTTGACCTTGCCAAACGGAAAAGATCGGGAACTTGCGCCATCTCCTTTTGCGCCAACCCACCCTTCTCAATATGGTATGCCCTCGATGCGAAGTATCCAGCAACACAGAGCACAACGACCCCGAGAATCATCTTACTGGCGGACGTTTGTAAGGGCATTTTCACACAGCCCATCCTATCAGAAACCACACAGGATCACATTTTTATTTTGATATTGTTGATTGTCAATACTCGAGAGCAAAGAGGGTGTCTTACCACTGATTACGCTGATTTTAAAATGATTTTGGCCGCTTTCGCGGCCTGAATCATTGATTGATGGATGCTCAGGATATATAATCAGTTTAAAATCAGCGTAATCAGTGGTAAAAGGGTCACCAAGGGCCAGGCCTTTTGCGGGATCACTAGGACGCTTGGATCAAAGTAATTCCAAACTTTACGGCGGCCTTTCAGAACACTACAAATCGGATACTCCAGCTTCCCATGGCTGAAAGCCATTGGCTGGATTACCTCCTCCTTTCAGGAGAACCATGGTATCTAGTCTGAATAGGCTTAATTAAGTGCCATTCGGTTCAACCAGAGAATAGCTAAAGCTTTGTAACTAATAGAAAAACTGTGAAAAATCAGCCAATTCCTACGTATTAACAACCAGACATGAATAAGCCCCAGAGAATTCCCTCCCTTATTGCGATCTTTGGCATGCTTCCTCTATGGTTAGCGGTCTCAGAAGCGGGAGAAGAGGTTTCCTTTAACCTCGATGTCAGACCCATCCTTTCTGACCGCTGTTTCGCCTGCCACGGCTTCGATGCCAATAAACGCGAAGGTGATCTTCGGCTGGATCAGTCCGATGGCAAAGAAGGCGCTTACCGCACACACAAGGGCTCTACAGCCGTCGTGCCGGGATCACTTGAAAAGAGCGCGCTTTGGCAGCGCATCATTAGCACCGATGAGGAAGAAGTGATGCCACCGCCGGATTCACACAAAAAAGTGCTTTCCCAAAGTGAGCAGGAAATTATCAAGAGTTGGATTCTTCAGGGGGCTAAATACGAGAAATTCTGGGCGTTTGTGTCTCCGGAAGCCCCAAAAACTCCCGAGGTAAAGAAAAGCGACTGGAGTGACCAGACGATTGACTTTCATATTCTGCACCGACTGGAAAAAGCGGGCATCAAACCATCACCCGAAGCGGACAAACGGACCTTGATTCGCCGCCTCAGCTTTGACCTAACCGGACTGCCCCCAACACTTGAACAGGTCAAGGCATTCGTCACTGACACCCGCCCGAACGCCTATGAGTTACTCGTTGATGATCTGATGGCTCGGCCAGGGTATGGCGAACATATGACCCGTTACTGGCTGGATCTGGTGCGTTTTGCCGACACCAATGGCATGCACAAAGATTTCTACCGAAACAACTTTGCCTATCGCGACTGGGTGATCCGCTCCTTCAACAACAACCTCGGCTACAACGACTTTCTACGTTATCAGCTAGCGGGTGATCTGATTCCCAACGGAGGAAATGATGCTCTGGTGGCCTCGGGATTTAACCGACTGCATCTCATCATCGACAAGGGCACCGCCCTGCCAGAGGAAAGCCATTTCAAGAACGTGCTCGACCGGGTCACCGCAGTTGGAACGGCGTTCATGGGACTGACCGTGCAGTGTGCTCAGTGCCACGATCACAAGTATGATCCAATCACTCAAAAGGATTTTTATTCCCTGTATGCCTTCTTCAATAACATCGATGTCCCCCCTGAAACCAGAGGAAGGGAAAGGGATGGGCTTCAGGCTCCGTTCATCGTGATGGCAAGCCCACAGGAGAAGCAGAAGTTGGCAGATTTTGATCTACAGATCGCCGCCCTAACCAAGAAAGTGAATGCTGCCAAAGCCGCCGCCGCAAAAACAAAAGAGCCAGCGGAAAAAGCGGCATTGGCAAAAAAGACCAAGGATGCTGAGGCTAAATTAGGCGGCGTGCGCAAGCAGCGAAGCGACTTGGATCGAACGATTGTTAAGGCGATGGTCTCGAAAGAGCGGGAGAAAATCCAACCTGCTTTCATCATGAACCGTGGCGAGTACGATGCTCCTGGTAAGCAAGTGCAGCGTGGGACTCCAGATTTTCTACCTCCACTTAAAAAGGCAGGGAAAGTCGCCTCACGCTTGGACTTGGCCGAATGGTTCGTCGATCCCAAACACCCGCTGACCGCGCGCGTTGGCGTAAACCGCTTTTGGCAACAATTCTTCGGAGTTGGGCTCGTCAAGACTTCCGAGGATCTCGGCACCCAAGGCGAAGTCCCCAGCCACCCAGAGCTGCTCGATCACCTTGCCGTTTCCTTTGTCAAATCAGGCTGGGATGTCAAAGCGCTGGTTAAACAAATCGTGATGTCGAAAACTTACCAGCAGTCGTCCGTCGCCACCCCTAAACAATTCAAGAAAGATCAGGAAAACCGACTGCTCTCCCGCGGATCGCGTTTCAGAATGGATGCTGAAATGATCCGCGACCAAATTCTCGTTACCAGCGGCCTTCTCTCCAATGATATGTATGGCAGAAGCGTCAAACCGCCGCAGCCCGACGGACTCTGGAGAGCCGTTTCTATGATCGGTGAGACCTTCAAACCCGATACCGGTGATTCCATCCACCGCCGTAGTGTTTATACCTTCTGGAAAAGGGCGATACCGCCACCGCAGATGACCATCCTCAACTCCCCCATCCGTGATTCCTGTATCTCTCGCCGTGAACGTACCAATACATCCACGCAGGCACTTTTGCTACTGAATGAAACCGAATACATGAAGGCCGCACGCAGGCTTGCCGCGCAGGCACTTGCCAATAAGAAGCTCTCAGATCAGGAGAGGCTCGACTTCATTTACGAAACCGTCACCTCTAAACTTCCCGACGATTTAGAGCGTAAGGCATTGATGAAACTATTGAAGGATCTCGAAGCCACCTATCAAGCGAATGGTGCCCTAGCCGAGAAGCTCTGTGAGGGGCTCGAACTTCCAGACTCCGGAGCGAAGGCTAAGCTGTCCTCATGGACCGTGCTCGTTAACACACTTTATAATTTGGATATCACCAAAACCCGAGAATAACCCTGCCATGAATTTTAACTTTTCAGAACCCGCCATCCATCAGTCGCGCCGCCAGTTCCTCCTGAACACCGGCATGGGGCTGGGCTCAGCCGCTTTGGCGTCGCTGGTTCCACAGCTTGGCACTGCCGCTGTGCAATCTGGCTGTCATCACAAACCCAAGGCCAAACGGGTGATCTTCCTTTTTATGGCGGGTGCTCCGAGTCAGATTGACCTCTTCGATCACAAACCCGACCTGCACAAACTCTTTAACACGGAACTACCCAAGTCGATCAGCCAGGGACAACGCGTTACAGCGATGACTCTCGGCAAGAAGCAACTTGTCGTCCCATCCAAATTCAAGTTTAGCCAACAAGGAAAGAGCGGCGTCTGGATGAGCGAATTACTGCCTCATCTCTCGACCGTTGCCGATGACCTCTGCCTCATCCACTCCTTCAATACCAACGCGATTAATCACGATCCCGGCAAGACGTCCTTCTGCACCGGTTCAGAAATCCCCGGCAAACCCAGCATGGGCTCATGGCTGAGTTACGGTCTCGGTTCACTCAACAAAAACCTACCAGACTACGTGGTAATGCCCTCAGCTCGTTGGAGCGGAAAGGTGAATGTGCAGGCTCTCTATTCGCGACTCTGGGGCAGCGGTTTCCTTCCCTCGCAACACCAAGGAACTTCCTTCCAGAGCACCGGCGACCCGGTCCTCTTTCTTTCGAATCCCAAGGGCGTCGATGCCTCAGTGAGACGCAGGATGTTAGACACCTTGGACGAGGTCAATAGCAAGCACTTCTCAGAAATAGGCGATCCCGAAATCCAGACCACGATCAGTCAGCAAGAAATGGCATTCCGCATGCAGAGTTCCGTGCCCGAGCTAACCGATATTTCCAATGAGCCGAAGGAGATACTGGATATGTATGGCCCAGAGGTCAGCAAACCCGGTTCCTACGCCAGTAATTGCCTGTTAGCACGCCGCATGGCTGAGCGCGACGTCCGCTTTGTGCAGCTCTTCCACCGTGGCTGGGACCACCACACACGGTTACCTGAAAACATGCAGGGCCAATGCAATGATGTCGATCAACCGACCACTGCCTTGCTTAAAGACCTTAAAATGCGCGGTCTACTTGAAGACACCCTCGTCGTCTTCGCCGGTGAGTTTGGACGGACTGTCTATGGTCAGGGAAAGATTGCTTCCGACAACTACGGCCGGGACCACCACCCACGTTGCTTCTCCGGTTGGATGGCCGGCGGTGGCGTTAAAGGAGGCATGCACTTCGGCGAAACAGATGACTTCAGTTACAACGTCGTCAAGGATCCAGTGCATGTCCGCGATCTCCACGCTACCATGCTCCACCTCCTCGGGCTCGATCATGAACGCTTAAACTTCCCTCACCAGGGTCTGGATCAAAAGCTCACGGGAGTAGAGCCATCACGGGTTGTGAAAGAGATCATCGCCTGAACCCACTCAATCGTCGCTAACAGTCAGAGGAAAATAATATAATCTAAGAACATCTTTGCCACATTTTGGCATCAACAAGCTCATCATTTTAATGTCAATAAAACCATTTTATTTCGTCGTCACTTTATTTTTAATTCTACGGGTAGAGGCCACTTCATTTGAGGAAAATGATATGACGGTTTTTGTCGGAAACACCGTGATCGAGCGAGCGCACCATTACGGCCATCTGGAAACGTCACTTACATTGGCGGCTGGAAAGAAGAACCTGAAGTTCAGGAATCTTGGCTGGAGCGGCGACACCGTCTTTGGCCATGCACGTAGTTATTTTGGTCCTCCGAAGGAAGGGTTCAGTCGGCTCAAAGCCGACCTCGACGAGATCAAGCCAAACGTGGTGATTGTCTGTTACGGCGCGGTGGCTGCTTTTGAGGGAGGTAAAGGACTGCCCGAATTCATCGCGGGATATGAACGCCTGCTCGATATGATTCAGGAGACGGCAAAACCGCGTGAGATCATTCTCGTTTCACCACCTCCAGCCGAAAACCTCGGAGCTCCATTACCGGACATGACCGATCACAATCATCGCCTAGCTCAGTATTCAACAGCGATTGCTGAGCTTGCCAAAAAGAGAAAAATTTCCTTTGCCAACCTCTTCACAGCAATGAGCACAAGAAGCCAGGGGCTCACCGACAACGGACTGCATTTCACCGGAGAAGGTTATCGTGCAATCGCACCCAAGTTCATTCAGTCCCTCGGGTTAAACCCTCCCACGGAACGCCAGCTGCAGAGCGCACGGGGTGCCAAGCTTAGAGAAACCATCGTGGCAAAAAACAAACTTTTCTTTCAACGCTGGCGACC
>JASJLI010000107.1:0-2968 GCA_037620805.1 Akkermansiaceae bacterium | reverse complement strand
GAGGCACATCCGAGGTCAGCTCGTCATGGGCACCAAGAATACACAGCACTTTCTTGTCGCGTATGCGCTGGGCGATTTCGGGTTTCAGATCCGTCATCATCTTGTCGAAAAGATAAGCAGCCTCTAAATGTGTGTAGTCGGTCACCTTCACGGAAGTGGCGATGAGAATATCCTGCACCATCGTCCCCTTTTTGAAAAATTTAGGATCTAACTTATACTCGGCAGTGATTTCTTTGCTCAAGGGGTTTACCTCATAGGCGTTAGCAACGCCTATGAGAGCTATTGAGAATGCTAGATATCTTGCGAGATTCAGGGCCAAGGATAATTTGCGGCACGTCATTGTTAGGAAGGGGTAAAAATAAATAGGTTTTAAAAGTAATTACTAGGCAAGGATGCCCTTGATTACCTTACAGGGCTCTACGCCGGTGAGTTTGAAGTCGAGGCCTTGAGCTTTGTGTGTGAGCGCATCGTGATGCATGCCGAGGAGGTGGAGCATGGTGGCGTGGAGATCATGAACAGAGACGGGGTCCTTGGCGACTCCATAGCCGAGATCGTCTGTCTCTCCATAGGTGGTGCCTCCTTTGATACCGCCGCCAGCGAGGAAAACTGAAAACGCCTTGATGTGGTGGTCTCTGCCTGAGCCCTGAGCCATGGGGGTTCTGCCAAATTCACCACCCCAGATGACGAGGGTATCATCGAGCATGCCGCGTTGTTTGAGATCGGTAAGAAGGGCCGAGGTGCCTTGGTCGACGAGTTCGGCCGTTTTTTGTGTCCCCTTCTTGACCGCACCGTGGTGGTCCCAGCCGCGGTGGTAGAGCTGGATGAAGCGGGTTCCGCGTTCGGCGAGGCGGCGCGCGAGTAGGCAGTTCGAAGCGAAGCTACCGTCACCTGGCGTACAGCCGTAAAGATCGAGAGTTTTCTGTGTTTCGCCCTTGGTGTCCATGAGTTCCGGCACGGCGGTTTGCATGCGGAATGCTAGTTCGTATTGCTCGATGCGGGTGGCAATGTCCGGGTGTTGCGTACGCCCGGAGTTGATCGAGTTCATTCGGTTGATGGTGTTGATGACATCATTTTGAGATGCATCGCTGATGCCAGGAGGGTTCTCTACAAAGTTTACTGGGGCACCGGCGGACTGGAATTCAACGCCTTGCAGGTGACCGGGAAGGAAGCCGTTGCTCCACTGTCGGGAAGAGATCGGCTGCCCTTGACCACCGCCAGCGCTGGTGAGCACGACGTAACCGGGGAGGTTTTGGCTCTCACTGCCGAGACCGTAGAGCACCCATGAACCCATTGACGGGCGGCCCGGAATGATCGAACCGGTGTTCATAAAAGTGTGTGCGGGATCGTGGTTGATTTGCTCGGTGTGCATGGAGCGAATGATGGCGATGTCGTCCGCGTGTTTGGCAATGTGCGGGAAGATCTCCGAGATTTCCATCTGACTCTCGCCGTGTTTATTGAACTTCCACTGAGGCCCCATGCATTTGAGGGCACGGCCCTGGAGCTGGGCGAGTTGCTGGCCTTTGGTAAATGATTCTGGCATCGCCTGCCCGTTAAGTTTGGCGAGTTCGGGTTTGTAATCGAAGCACTCAAGATGCGACGGCCCACCTGCCATGCAGAGGTGGATGACACGCTTGATTTTAGGTTGATAATGCGGGACTACTAGTGAGCTGTCAGCGGCGAATAAGCGCGACAGAGCGACGGAACCAATGCCCGCGAGGCCATGGTTGAGAAAAGTGCGGCGTGAGATCGAGTCCATGTCTATTAGTAACGGGTGATGGTTTCGTGCAGATTAAGAATAGCGCGGGTCAGCGAGGTAGCTGCAGCGAGCTCGGGTGCGGGGAGGTCTGTGGATTGGGGAGCGAGTCCTACGGTTAGGAATTTTTTAGCGGCCTCGGGGTCAACCTTAAATCGTTTGAGTTCCTTCTGATAGAGTTCGCTAAGTGCGGCATGCTCTTCCTCTGTTGCGTGGCGACTCAAGCAGGTCATCATGACGCGCTGGACAAGGTTTTCCTTGTTGTCTTTGAGCAGTTTGGCAGCAAGGACTCGAGCCGCCTCGGTAAAGGTGGGGTCGTTGAGTAGGGTGAGTGCCTGCAGCGGTGTGTTTGCCTTGGCTCTGTCCGTGGCACACTCTTCACGATTGGGTGCGCCGAAACTTTTCAGCATCGGGTGGAGGAAAGTGCGCTGCCAGTGGGTGTAGATGCCGCGGCGGTATTGTTGGTTCCCTGCGCTGGCTTTGTAGGTGCGTCTTGGGAAGTTGAGGTGACGGTAGTAGCCCGCTGGTTGGTAGGGAAAGACGCTTTTGCCACCAATTTCGGGGTTAAGAAGTCCGGAGACAGCGAGGGCGTTATCGCGGATCAGCTCGGCTGGCAGGCGAAGCTGGGTTTGTCTAGCGAGTAGGCGGTTCTGCGGGTCACGCTTGATGAATTCTCCGCCTGGGGTGCTGGTTTGTTGGTAGGTTTTAGAAAGGACGATGGTGCGGATGAGTTGTTTGACACTCCAGTTGTTGTTGGTGAATTCTACGGCGAGCCAGTCGAGGAGTTCTGGGTTGCTGGGGTATTCGCCTTGGAATCCGAAGTCACCCATACTGTTACTGAGTCCTGAGCCGAAGAGCTGGCTCCAGATGCGATTGACAAATACGCGTGCGGTGAGTGGATTTTCTGGTGAGGCAATCCATTTGGCAAGGTCGAGTCGGGAGGTGCCTATTTTTTTACCTTTGGTGAGGAATGCTGGTGGGGCGGGCTGGACGATGGGACCAGTCTGGTTGGTCCAGTCTCCACGTGGAAGGAGGCGGACGACGCGGGGTTTGGCTGAAATGGTGGTAAGGATTGCGTGGTATTCTTCGGATGCTTTTGGTTTTTGTGCCGCGAGTGTCTGGATTTCTTTTTGCTGAGGTGTTTTTGCCGGGCTGGTAATGAGGTAGTAGCGGATGAGTGCGTCCTTGTTGGCTGGATTAGCTTCGCTGTTGGGG
>JASJLI010000106.1:0-38219 GCA_037620805.1 Akkermansiaceae bacterium | reverse complement strand
CCTTTGTTTTCCTTCGCAAGTTCGAGCCCGGTTCAACGCTCTATTCGCCAAAGGCGAAATTAATACCAGCCCAGGGAATGGATGAAATCAATTCCCTGGGTTTTTGAGAAAAACAACCCGTTCTCTAAAGGAGAACCTCATACTGGTAAGACCTAGCGGAGAGGTAATACCGTGATTCCATGTATGACAGCCCGCTTATGAAGTTCTCTTTCAGAGAACACCCTGTTCCGGTTGATGACCTAGGCATGCGGGCAGAGCCCTTTGCCTAGGCTGGTATCAAATTGGCCTTTGGCCAATAGGAAGCCACAAGAGATAAGGTGCAATAAAAGGTGTGTCCTGTAGTTCACTCAAAAGGAAAAATTCGACAAATTCGTCTGGGGTGGGGGCGGGATAATACGAGGCGGTTTAAAAATCGGATAATCCACACAAACTTGTAACGATTGTGACCTTTGCGTGCTTCCCTATATGAGTAGTTACATTAAAGCTACAATAATGAGGTATGATCCGGTCAAAAAAATCCTTCAAGCCAACCGAACCCTCTCCTCGTCGTTTTCAAAGGGGTGCGATGTCTGCTGTGGAATCTGGTTTTGCCCTGATCGCAACGATCTCGGTGATGGTGCTGCTGGTGATGATCGCGCTAGCGATGCTGAGCCTGAGCACCATCGAGCTGCGCTCGAGCCAGAATGGCCGGGCCATGGCGGAAGCCCAGGCCAATGCCCGCATGGCTCTGATGCTGGCCATCGGCGAACTGCAGAAACACGCCGGCTCCGATATGAGGGTCACGGCACCCGCGGATATTCTGGATTCGTCTAACCCTCCTGCTCTCGGAGTCTGGCGCAGCTGGGAAGGCTCTGACCATGAGGCATCGGGTAATCTCAAAGGTCGTCCCAAGGCCCCCGACTATTCCTCCAAGACAAAAACGGTTTCCCAAGATGGGCGTTTCGTAGCTTGGCTGGTTTCCGGTGCCGATGCGAACTCTTTGCCGGGTGATGTTTCCACTCTGATTCAGAAAACAGCTTCGACTGGAACCGTGCCACTGCTGGCTGCCGGGACTCTCGCTGATGGAGACACTCGCCAGGTCCACGCCATCCCCCAAGACGTCGGCTCGGACGGGGCGCTCGCTTGGTGGATTTCCGGTGAAAACCAAAAAGCCCGCATTCCCCAGCCCTATGATGAAAGTCATTCCACCGCCGCCGACTGGTCAGACCGGAATCGCAGCCATGCTGTAGCTGATCCTGAACCGTTTGGTCTAGATCCCGTCATAGCTGATCCTGCGCTCGCTGACAAAGCCGTGACCCGCTCAACAGCAGACCTCATTGCCAACGGTGCCGCTGATGTTATCACGCCCACTGAAAGCTTCCATGACCTATCCGCGATCTCGACGGGACTGCTCACCAACGTCGCGACCGGTGGCTGGAGAAAAGATCTGTCTCTGCTAACCGAAAAATGGGATGCGCAGCCGACTTCTGGCTTAGAGTTTTTCAAAATCAGCCCGACTGAGAGCCTTCAATACACCCGACCAGCAAACAGCACTGATTACAAACCGTCTAACAGCATGATGTATCACTGGGCTGATTATCGGGACAGCAATGTTGAAGGATATTTTGTCGAGCGAGGTTCAGCCGCAAGCTGGGCGTATTTGCAAGACTATGCCACGCTTTACAAAGGCATGACCTCAAGTGCCTCGCGTGTACCAGACATACAATTTCGGAGTTGGATCAAAAAGTATGCAACCAACGCGAGGCAGTTTTTCCACAAAGTGCGGCTGACACCTCAAATTGCTCGTTTTCAGATGGTTGTTTCACATTATGCCACCACAGAGGGGGCTGCACCGGGAAAGTATCGCCCCGCCGTGCTTCAAACGCCGATTTTCACAATTTGGAACCCTCACAATGTCCGGATAACTTTGGATCAAAGCATGTATGCAAGCCTTGGTTACCAGTTGCCGATCGCCCTGCGTCACAAGCTCGGTGTAGCTTCTGATTCTGAGGATTATTATGCCAGCACGAGTAACCATGGATCTACTCACAAGTCTTTCCATACGGGAAGCTATGGATGGGGAGGATCGTACAGGTTTGGTCAAGAATCTATCATTTTGGAGCCAGGTGAAACTCGTATCTACAGCCCTGACGAAGGTTTCATTCGCGAAGCAACCTACAATAGGCAATCTTACGTCCCAATGAGCCCTGGAGTCCGGACTGGTGTAGGCGTTTATTATGCGCTGGACCGGAGGCTACAACCTGGAATCAATTCCGGAGAACCTACCGATCCGGAAAAGGTTTCTTTAGTTGGAGATACCTCTATGGAAGTAGATGCTATATTCGATGTCCCATCTTCAGTCACAGGCTTGCCGGCGCCTAATCAATACGCATGCGGCATCGGTTTCCAGTGGCTTATCGGCGGCACCAACGGTGGCAGGAACTCACATGGTTGGTGGCAGGCGTTTTACACGCATTCAGATGCGGAAGATATCTATCCACCTGTCACAGGTTTGGCTTCTGCTACACTTGCGGAATGCTCAGACACGCCGAAACCTTTTCTGTCCATGATTTTAGGCTCCCGTATCTCAAATCACAAGGCTACAGCTACCAAGGGAATGGTTCAGGCGAATCCTGTTGTTGATTTCTTTGGTTCTTCGGCTGATCAAAGATTTACTGAAAAGCATCAGGGTGGCGATAATCTCATCAACCACCCTTGGGACTTTAGCTACATCGAGCATGGCTCTGGCCCTGCGGATGATATGCTGCCCAATGCGGATAATGACACGAATAGCAGCTACATCGTTACCGGTGTCCGCAAGGCTGAGGGGTTGGCACGTATTGTATGCTCGGAGCTTCCCACCCGTCCCTTGTCCTCATTGGCAGACCTCACCCACATGCAGGTTAGGGGGCTGAACCCAACGCCTCCCTACGCTTTCAATGTTGTAGCGAATTCGGATGCTACCCCGCTGATACCAAAAAACTCAGTGGTGGACTCATCGGGTAATTGGCGAGCGGGTAGCCGCATTAATGAGCAGCAGGATGACTCCTATTGTGCGAACCACATCCTCTTTGATGACTGGTTTTTCTCTTCCATTGCCCCGGATCCCAGTGGCTTCGGTCCTGATGGTGGAACCGATCTGCGTCAGAACTATATTGATTTTCTAACGGGTGAGGATCCCTTGACCAACCGGTCTTATCTTTCTATCCAAGAGGATCAGGTCACCGATACCACCAAGGCAGGTGAGATATACACGGATGAAGTCCAACCAAGTGACTCCTGGAAAACCATCGCCTCCCGTCTGGAGGTGCAGGGTATGTTCAACGTAAATTCCACCTCCGTAAAAGCCTGGCGGGCGCTGCTAGGTCACGCCCGGAATCATAAAATTCCATACACCAAAGCGGACGGGAGTATAGCCCTGTCCGAGGATACAGACTATGCCGTCAGCCGCCTTAGCGTAGCCGGTGACAAAGAAGCTGGTGAGCCGACTGAAGACAACGGCTATTTTGCCACCACCGAGTTTGGAGGATACCGGGTATTTACGGATGAAGTGTTAGATTTTCTAGCGGAAAAAATTGTCGAGCAAGTCCGGCTGCGCGGCCCGTTTCTTTCTCTGTCGGAGTTTGTGAACCGGCAGCTTTCTGATGATACAGATCTCGCCCTGGCCGGTGCCATCCAGACAGCCCTCAATGAACTCACTGCCAATGCTTCTCTGAATCCATTCGAGACCATGCAGGACGAGTCCGAGCCCTCTCTTGCTAATCCTCCTGGGAAGCACGACTATGTATTTCCTGAAGCAGCCGTTGGTCACAACACCTATGGTCTTCCTGGCTGGACACGTCAGGCGGATGTCCTCCGCCCGCTCGCTCCTATTCTCTCCGCTAGGGATGACACCTTTACCATCCGCGCCTATGGCGAGTCGCGTGCGGCCGACGGCACCGTGCGTGCTCGAGCGTGGTGTGAGGCGACGGTGCAGCGCACGCGGGATTTCTTTGATCCCACGGATGAATCAGATATCACAACGCTTCCTTCTGAACCGGCGAACGAGACCTTCGGCAGACGCTTCAAGGTGATTTCATTCCGCTGGTTGAATGCCGATGAAGTGTAGTTTTTAGAAGATCGATCACGTGGTGAAATACGCCTAATAAAATATGAGATTCATCCTAATCCTGCTTGTCCTCGCCCCCATTCTCACACCTGTCCTAGCGGCTCAGGAACGTGAACACACCTGCCGCACACTGTTTCTTAATGGACCACAGCAAGCTGCGAGTGACTACTACCTTTTCGATGGAGTGGTATCTCAGAAAGTCAAGTTTCCCCGGCTGAGCCTCTCACCCATTTACAAAATCCGCCCAGGAAAAGTTAAACTCTGGCTTCTCACTTCCCCCGTGGATGACCCCGAGAATATCCCTGAGGGAACCCCATCGTTAATCGTTCCCGCCACAGCCTTGGATTTCTATCTTCTCATCGCCCGTGACCCGACGAACAAAATTTTGCCGCTGCGTATGCAATTGGTCAACGCGAACTATGACCGCATCGGACGCGGCGAAATGCTCTGGTTCAACCTGACACCCAAGTACCTCGTGGGCAAGATCGGTAAATCCTCACTCAAGTTGCCGCCGAAAAAATCAGCTATGGTCAAGGCACCCGCTCGGCAACGTGGTGGCTACCCGGTGGAAATCTACTTCCGTGTCCCTAATGACAAACGCACACACCCGCTGATCGAGAGCCAGTGGCGTCACGACCCACGTTCACGCAGTATTGTGTTTGTCTTTGACGAAGGAAAACGGCGTGCTCCGCGTATTCAGTCATTCTCTGACTTCCGAATGCCCGAGAGGAAGAAAAAGTAGGGTAAGTTTGCAACTTGCCGGCAGGATATGAGCTAGGGTTGTCGGCAAGTTGCAACGCACGATCTCTGATCATCTCGACGGAGGAGGAGAGATGCTTCTTTGCATAGCGTGAGCAGGCGAACGCAAACTTACCCTACTTTAGGTAGCCAATGATCTGATCAGATTTTCAAAGTAAATCACCCCATCTTCCAGATCTGTAATCTTGATGAACTCATCCTTGGTGTGGGCTTGGTCAATCGATCCTGGGCCGATGCAGATGGATGGAATACCCGCTGCGTTGAGATGGGCTGCGTCAGAAAACCATGGGGCTCCGACGGCTTTTGACTCTGGATTGGCCACCTGCATTTTTTGGATCCAAGGATTGTCAGAAGGCACATCCATCGGTGGGTTTTCATGTGGATTCACCACCTTGATGGGAAGGTTTTGTTTGGCGATGACTTTTTCGACCAACGCCAAGGCCCCCGAATCCTGAGTCAGGGAGGGGGTCATTCGGATATCAATTTGGGCCGATGCAAAATCAGGAACGATGTTAGGCTGCTTGCCTCCGGTGATGGTTCCAACGTTGAGTGTCGAGTGACCAAGAATCGGGTGGGTGTATTTAGCGAGTTTGCTGGTGAGTTTTTTATCGAGTCGATCAAGGGCGCTGGCAAGTTTGAGGATGGCGTTGTCGCCTTTCTCAGGCTGGGATGCATGGGCGGCTTTTCCTCTGGCATTGAGCGTCGCCCAGAGTGATCCCTTGGTAACGTGGACGATGTCGAGCGATGTGGGCTCACCTGCCATCGCGAACTCGTATTCGGAGGCGTGATGTTTGGCAAAGTGTTTTGAGCCGTGCTGGGATGCTTCCTCCCCCATGAAGCCGACGAAGTCGATGGCGACGGGAAGAGTCGGCAAGATGTCCTGACAGTTTTTGAGTGCTTGGAGCATCGAGGCCATCGGGCCTTTGGTATCTGATGCGCCGCGACCAAGCACGCGACCATCTTCGGTGATCACACCAAAGCAATCCATATCCATGCCGGCGACGCTGACCGTATCGAGGTGAGGGCCGAGGAAGATGCGGGGTCGGTCTTCTGGTCCGGGACATCGTGCGATGACGTTGGGTCGTCCGGGAAGGGGTTCTTCTTGGATGACTGAAAATCCGATGTCCTCAAGGTAGTTCTGAACATAATCAGCCATTGCTTTTTCACCGTCTCCATCGGGAGCGCAGTCGGGATTGACGCTGGGAATACGTATCAGAGTTTGGAGAAGCGTGACAACTGGGCTAGGCATGACTTGACCTTAAACTCCAAATACCAAACTCCAAACTCCAAAAACAGGTTTGTAGCGCAAATTCCAGCTAGTCGGGAAATTTGGTATTTGGTATTTGACGTTTGGAGTTTAGAATTCCCCCATGCACCAGGATATTGAAAAGATTTTGATCGATGAGGCTGTGATTATGAAGCGGTTGGATGTCTTGGCTGAAAAAGTGAAAGCGGATTTCGACGGAAAACCGATGGTTGTGGTGGCTTTGCTTAAAGGAGCCATTTTGTTTATGGCCGACCTATTACGCCGAGTGCCATTACCGATGGAAATCGAGTGTCTCAATGTTTCGAGTTACCACGGTGGCACTGAGAGTAGTGGTGTGGTTTCTTTTCTTGATAAATCAATGCCCGATGTAAAAGGGCGGAGTGTTCTGCTGCTTGATGATATTCTCGATACGGGGAGAACCTTGGATGCCGTGATGAAAAAGCTCAAAGAGCACGGTGCCGCTGAAGTGAAAACTTGCGTATTACTGTCGAAGGATATCCCTAGAAATTTGATGTTGGAGGCCGATTACACGGGGTTTGTGATCGGGGACGAGTTTGTGGTTGGATATGGTCTCGACTACCAAGGGCGCTATCGTAATTTGCCTTTTGTTGGGATACTCAAGGAATCAGCCATTTAAACTCCAAGTTTTAAACTCCAAATACCAAGAAGAAATATGGCCACTATTCGCGAAATTGACTCCTTTTCCGCACTCTACCGACAGAAGGGTAAGCTCAACCATGCTGTTATCCAAGGACTGGATTTGAGGAATGGGGACATTCAGTGGGAGACGCTTGAGTGTAGCGGTGCTGTGTTTCTTGGTTGTCGATTTCCTGAGAATCTGGACTTGGAAACTCTTCGTCAGAAGGGGGCGTTGATCTTTCCTCGGATTCCGGGGCTTCCCTATCATCCTAACCGCCATGCTCTTTATTCGCGTGAAGAATTGATGCAGGGCTGGACTCTTGAAGAGGACAATAGTGTGGATAAAAAAATCTATCAGCATTTTCACGACAAAGGGAAAAATCGTCCTGATGTAGTTGAAGCGATGGCGCAGAGGTTACACGATCACGCGATTGATGATGCGCTCTATGATTTGTTAGAAGGTCGAACCTCGCGTGACGGGAAAAAGAAAGTGGTCGCCGTGATGGGTGGCCATGGCACGCCTCGGACAGATCCATATTATAAGAAAGTGGCTCATATTACCCGTGATCTTGCTCGGAAAGGATTTTTTATCGCGTCTGGTGGTGGTCCAGGAACCATGGAGGCTGCGAACCTTGGTGCATGGATGGCGAATGCGGCTGATGAGATGCTTGACGAGGCGTTGGCAATCCTCGGGCAGTCGCCCGTATTTACCGATGATGGTTTTATACAACACGCCCAAGAGGTGCTTGATCTGCACCGCCATGGTAGTGCCAGCTTGGCGGTGCCAACATGGTTTTATGGGCATGAACCTACGAATTTATTTTCACAACACATTGCCAAGTATTTTTCCAATAGCATTCGTGAAGACGGCCTGTTAGCTATCGCGACCTATGGTGTCATTTTTGCGCCTGGAAGTGCAGGCACCACCCAGGAAATCTTTATGGATGCCACCCAGAATCATTACGTCACCTTTGATGTGATCAGTCCGATGATCTTTCTTGGTGAAAAACGATACAAGGAAGATACCATGCTGTTCGACTGCATTAGTCAGCTTGCCGAAGGGCGCAAATACGCCGAGCAACTTCTATGCACCGATGATATTGACACAGTAGTTCATGCGATTTCCAGTTACCAGCCTGTGAAGAAATGAGTCACTCGAAAAATATGCCCCTTGATTTAGGGCGCCGATAGAAGTTATATTCCCATTTGATATGCCTAATCTTCCGAATTACTCACGTCGCCGATTTTTAACTGCTACTGGGCTCACCGCTGGTGCTGCGGGTCTGGGGCTGCTGCCAGGGAATCTGGTGGGTGCTGAAGCTGTGGATGACAAAGCCAGGGGATTGCGTAATCCTTGGATCTATCATTTTAAGATTGGTGACATCGATGCCTGGTCGATCAGTGATGGCCACATGAAGTTCCGTCAGGGGTTAAAGCTGATGTATCCTGAGGCCGAGCGAGGTGCGATGGCTGAGTTGCTGAAACAACAGTCGGAGCCACTCGATTACATACCTCTCTACATTAACGTTCTTGTGATTAAAAGGGGCAAGGAAGTGGCTGTTTTTGATGCCGGCTTTGGAGGGAAAGAAAATTCCTGGAAAGGATGGTTTCATGCCGGGCTTAAGAAAATCGGGATTAAACTAGAGCAGGTGACAGCGACTTTTCTCAGCCACGGTCATGTTGATCATATCCAAGGTTTTGTTGCCGATGGTAAACCTGCATTTAAAAATGCGGCGCTCTATGTCACCCCAGAGGAGTTTAACTTCTGGCGTGCGAAGAGCCCTGATTTTTCACTGACTAAACGAAATCCAAAAGGCATTCCAGGAATGGTGGCTCAAGCCCATGAGGCGTTGGAAATTTTATCACCTAATAAGCAACTTACCAAAGTAGGATCATCGCTGTTAGGTGGGGCGGTGACGATTGAAAATGGTTTCGGCCATACCCCAGGACACGCTCTTTACCGTATCAAATCGGGTGACGATGAGTTGCTGCACATCGTAGATCTGGTGCATCATCATTTACTGATGTTCCAAGATCCAAATTGGTCAATTGGTTTGGATAACATCCCGAAACTTGCCGTGGAGACACGTAAAAAAGTGTTTGCTCAGGCTGCGGCACAACAAACCAGAACCTACGGGTTTCACCTTCCATTTCCAGGGCTAGGGCATGTAGGAAAACAAGGAGCAGGGTATCAATGGATTCCCGAGCGACTTACTTGGGACTAGAGCGGCTTTAGGCGTCGACGGGCATGCTTAGTATCACGGATACAATTCCGATGATGATCATGATGACAAAGTAGCAACCTGTAATCCACAGTGTGTTTCTTCGGGAGGTGTCACAAATCCATTCAACCGAAAAATACAAGACGGCAACGCTAATGAGGGCGCTGAATCCTCCGATGATGGGGGTGAGTGTGAAATTCAATACAAAATTACACAGCATCACGATCAAGCTAATGGCGAACGCCTTTTTGGAACCTCCCTCCGTTCCTCGGGTAAAATAGCTAATAAGGAACCAGAGAACTCCCGCGCTGATGACAATGCCATACATAGATTATTACTGTAGTTGCTGAATGAGTTTCTTTCCTACAAGCTTACCGTTGAGATACAAGCTCATTTGGTCGTGTTTTAACGTGACGATCAGTCGGTGCATGACGTTAGGTTTAAGGGTCGATTCCCCATGGATGGAAATCTCTTTGTGTCCACGAGTTTTGGAAAACCTCCCTGTTGAAGTAGAGCTTGCCACGCTAAAAATCTTAGATGATGGCGGGGCTCCTACACTAGGGAGAGCTAATTCGTTTGGATGTTTATTTTTTGCCACTGATTACGCTGATTTTAAACTGATTTCACATCCTCTGCACCTAGTTTGAGTGTCCGAAGGATGTCCTATTTTTAAACGATCATCACATGGGCGCGGAAGCGGTCACACATCAGTCTAAAATCAGTGCAGTCAGCAGTTATGTTTTCCATGTTTTCTCCTAATGAAGGAGCTCTGGGCGTGTTTGAATTTAATGGTGGAAATCCTTAGCGAAGCACCTAGGTTTCCCTCGATATGAAACTAAAAACATTTACCGCACTGATAGCGATCTCAGGATCTACAGTGATGGGCGCATATGCCGCTCAACCTGTAGTTGATCCTGCACTTGCAGCTGTAGACTCGGCCACGGCGGGCACTACTGGAACGGCCAAGGAACAGATCGAGGCTGCCACCAAGGCATACGACAAACAGAATAAGGAGTTCATGAAGAAGCTCCGTGCTGAGAAAGACCGCAAGAAGGCGATGGAAATGTATAGGACAGGACGTCCTAGTGCGGCTGAAGCGATCAGTCTGATCCTAAAACTTGCCAAGGAAACCCCTAAGGCTGAGGGGATCGAAAATGGTTTGATGTGGTCGCTGATGAGAGGTGCTAAGCCAGCCCAACGGAAAGAAGTCAGCGGCTTGCTGCTCACTCACTACAAGGATAGCGAATCGATCGGTAAACTTGCCCAGATGTATTCTCGCGCGAGAACTGGCGGTGAAGCTGGATTACGGGAAATCATCGAAAAATCTGGAGATGAAAAAGTCCGCCAAGGCGCAACTTACTATCTGGCAGAGAAACTGATCGGAAATGCAGAGACTAAAAAAGAAGGTCTCACAATGATGAAGAAGCTGATCGCTACACCTGGCTTGGATAAAGACAATCCGAAGCTGGTTGCCCAAGGCAAAGGCAAGATCATGATCGCTGAAAAGCTAGGCATCGGATGCACCGCTCCTGACATCGTAGGCACCGACCAAGAAGGCAAAGAATTTAAGCTCAGCGAATACAGAGGCCAAGTTGTCTTGTTGGATTTCTGGGGGATTTGGTGAGGCCCTTGTAAGGCAATGCTTCCACACGAGCGGTCGCTCGTGAAGAAGCTGGAAGGACGTCCTTTCGCCATCGTAGGAGTCAACAGTGATAAAAAAGAACGCCTCCAGGAACTTGTTGCCGATGGCACGACTATCTGGCGCAACTTTACCAATGAACAAGAATACGGGAAAATCTCCACAGTTTGGGGAGTTCGTGGCTGGCCCACACTCTACCTGATTGACCATAACGGTGTGATCAAACACAAGGGACTCCGTGGTGATGCCATGGAAAAGGCGATTATGGAAATGGTGGCTGAAGCCGAAAAGGCGAAGTAGAAAACGACGAATCTTACGTATCTAACTGATCATGGGAAAAGCCACGGAGCGATGTGCTCCGTGGCTTTTTTAATTCAAATTTTGGAGTTTGAAACTTGGAGTTTAATTCTACGGCGACCCTTGCAACATGACGGTTAGAACGTATGAATTTTCAGAGAGCTTGGACCGACAACAGGCCATTTTAACGACTGGGTAAAACAATACCAATGTCCTCGCTGGGCACCCAGCCAGACAGTCCGTCGGATGTTTCCACGTGGGTCCATGGGCCTCGCTCAGCGATGATGTGGATGTAGGATGCCACAGGTAGACGTTCGGGATCCTTTTCCAACCGATGCGCTTCCTTGTAGAGGGAACTTTTTTTTAGGCTAACCGCTTGTTCACTAAACGGCGTGTGGAAATCTGAGTCTGGGAAATAATAAACGCCCAGCCCACCTAGCGTTGTGGCGATAGGCAAAAAGAATAGGGGGGTAATCAGCAAAACCTTGCGTCTAGGCCTCAGGAATATGAGGACCAGTAATATAATTAGAAAAATCCATAACGAGGTGTAGAAAATCGATCGGTAAACGTTTGGTGTCGTTACCGTAAGGTAGTTCTGCCAAGAGTCGAATTTAGGTCTATATGATCCTTCTTTAATTTCAAGATAACGGAGGTTTTGTCGTGCCTTATGGTGATCGGGAGCCACGGCAAGAGCGCGACGCCATGCGAGGGCGGCGTGGCCGAACTGATCTAGCCGGTGGTGGCAGGTGCCGATATTATAGAGAACATCAGCAGGTGTTTCCAATACCGTTGGGTAGTCCTGCTGATAGAGATCAATCACCTGTTGATACTGACCCGCTTTCCATGCGTCACGGGGGGAATCGAATTGTGAATGTGGAATAGTGAATGTTGAATCCTTATCCTGAGCATTCAAGGTGGTTGGAAATTGGGTAGTGAAGAAAAGTAGTAGGATGAGGGCGAGCTTGGAGCAGCGCTTGAGTAGGTTGATGATTTCCTTTTTGCGCTCATCGGGCACGTTGTCTACTTCGACGTCGTCTGGTAAAAAGCAGACCTCATCCCGCTCGGCGAGGATGGCTTTCAGTTCATCATTCGGAGTGAGCCATTGGTCGATAAATCGGCCTGCCCGACGGTAAAAGATGCGGGTATCGGTGCTGGTAGCGAGTTTAGCCAATGCGTCTTGCTTACGTTGGTGATCGGGTGACTTGATTCGGGCCGATTTGATTTTTCGTCCGATTGGGATTGCGATAATGAGCAGAGCAATACTAGCAGGCACGAGGTGGTAGAATAGTGAATAGTGAATAGTGAATGGTGAATGGTGCACAGCGGGTTTATCGATAAATCCGAGGATGTCTCTCATTCCATCTGGAGGAGTGCCGGACTTTTCTTCTATACCGGTAGTTGCTGCCGCCGCTGCTGCTGCTGCTGTGCCCTTTGATGTCGCGACCACACTGACCGGGATTGCCGGCGTTGTCAGGGTGTGGAATGATTTGTCGTTGGGGTCAAAGTAGCTGAACGAATACGGCGGAATGCTAACAGGTGTCCCCTTGGCGGGTCGAATAAGCTGACGAAATGTGACAACGCCACTGACGTATCGTCTTTCTTTGCCACGGGTGATCTTGGAGGTGTCGATGATTTTCCAAGCATCGCCAGTTAAGACGGGTGCCTTGATGTTTTCAAGGTTTCCTGTGCCTCCTACTTGAAGGGTAACCTCAGTGGAATCGGTGTCGTTGAGAGTTAGTTTGGAACATTGTGCTCTGATTTGAAAATCACCAACAGCCCCGAGGAAGTCAGATGGGGCTGCTTCTGGAAAGGGAAGAATATCAAAGTTTGATGCGGGAAGGGTGAGCTCGACAGGGGTGTCGGAGATGCGTGGGCCGAACCGTGGGTCGATCACCTGTTGTCTAACAATGATACGGAGCTTGGATGGACCAAAGATCGCGGTGCCTGCGCTAATACCACTGAGAGTGGTTTCGTATTTGGCCGAAAGATGGGACACGCCATTGATACTTACCCTTCCAAGTTCATTGAGTGCAGGTAAAGAAAAACGCCATGCGAGGCAGTTCTCTTTGATAGGGTCTGGTAGGCCCCAACTAACGAGACGAAGAACCTCGGGAGCATAAAGCTTCAGTGTGACGGGGCATTGTTCTCCCTGATAGAGCGTTGTTTTGGAAGGGAACCATCCTGCTAGTAATTGGTGACCGGAGATACCAGTGGGCAGGGGGATTAGTTGATTGGTATCGTGAACCTCAAAGGTAACCGAGGGGCTTTGATATTGTTTGCCGCCTGTGGTCATCACGACAGGTGGGATCGTGTACTTCCCAGCTTTGGCAGGGGTCAAGCGATACAGGAATACCTGAGTGAGGCGACGCTGGGTATCGAGCTGAGTGATGGCACGAACAAAATTGATCGCTGTATTGGCAACAACAGGAGCAGCAGGTCGATGATCTGGCTGGGCCCCACGCAAACTGACAATCAAATTCGTCTGCTCACCGGGGATGAGGTGCCTGCTTGTTAGGCTAGCCTCAGCATACGGCGCACTCGACTGCTGCCCATAAAGAGGAAACAGCGCAAATAGGCTAAAGGTGATGGTCAGGAGATATTTCACTATTCAAAATTCACTATTCAAAATTCCGCACGAAGTGCGGTTACCAGTCTTTGGCGGGGCGGCGGAGGCGGAGGAGGCGTCGATTGACCGGGCGTGTTTCAGCATCGGAAAGATCTTTCAGGATACGAGCAGCAAAGGCCTCCTTGCTTTCTCCATCGCGTTTTTCCATGGGTTGTTTGTCGTCGTTGGAGGGAGTCTCTTTTGGTTTTTCTCCTGAGTCGTCGTTTTTCGGATCTCCGGACTCGGGATTGTCAGGTTTGTTTTTAGGGTCTCCCTCACCCTTGCCCTTGTTGTCAGGATCTTTTTTGGGATCGTTACCATCCCCTTTATCGCTTTTGTCGTCGCTTTTATTGTCAGGCTTTTTCCCTTCACCCTGCTTGGGCTTGTCGCCGTCTTCAGATTCCTTTTTGGCTTGGTCGAGTGCGTCCTGAAGTTGTTTGAGTAGTTTTTCTACTTCCTTGCGGTTGTATTCCGCATCTTTGTTCTCGGGGTTGATACTGAGTGATGCTTGGTAATGAGTGATGGCGTCCTGCCAGTTGGTCATGATGCGTTGAACGTCTTCTTTGTTAAGTTGACGTTGTTCCGGTTGTTTCTCCTGAACTTGTTGTTTCGAAAGGAGGAGGCGCATTTGCTCAATGAAGGGGTTAACTGTTTTGGGCGCTTCCGGTGGGTTGAGGGTGGTCCAGCCTGATTGAAACAGGGTGTTACCGAGGTTGTAATGCGATTGCTCCTGGAGGTCGTTGCTTTCAGTAAGTAGTGCGCGTGAGAAATATCGGGTGGCGTGGTCCCACTGGTTGAGTCGATAGGCAGAGCTTCCCTGCGAAAACTGAATGGCACGTCGATCTTCGCCTTGAGTTGTGGCTAATGCCTTACTGAAGAAATCGAGTGCCGACTCGTAGTCTTTGCGCTCATAGGCTGCCTCCGCTCTTTCAACGTTCGAGGCTGCCTCCAGTTGTGGGCTGGATGATAGGATGGTGATGATGAGAAATACAGCTGTGAGAGCTGGGCTGTGGAGTTTTGAGGTAAACATATTCGATTTTACGAGCAGGGAGAGGGCGAGTAAGATGATGGCTGGAAACAAAAACCATTGGAAGCTTTCGGTGGGGATACTTATTTTTCGGCCCTCCTGTTGATCGCTTTCTAAAAACGAGAGAGCTGACCTGATCGCCGAGTCGGCACCTGAGGAAGCTGGGACGTATGATCCGCGACCTGCCCGCGCCAATTGATCCAATGCCTCGGAGTTTAACTTGCTGTGGACGGTGTAGCCATTGGCGTCGTGGTATTTACCATCGTTACGCCGAGGATCGGGGATGACCCCCCCTTCTTTTTTACCCACCCCAATCGTGCAAACTGCGATCCCGGCTTCGCGGATTTCATTTCCTGCGAGGGCAATTTGCTGAGAATGGTCTTCGCCGTCACTGATGACGATTAAGGCACTCGCTTTATGCCCTGATTTTTTAAACGTCTTGATCGCAAGTTGGACCGATGCAGCGAGGTCCGATCCTCCCGATGGAATCACGTTGGTATCGAGCTGACTGATGGTTTCATGCACAGCACTGTGGTCGATGGTTAGAGGGGCCATGAGAACGGGAACTCCAGAGAAAGCAATGATGCCAATACGATCGTTAGGGAAAGCATGAACGAGTTCCAGAGCCATGGCCTTGGCATTACCCATGCGATCGGGGGAAGCATCCTGGACGAGCATGGAGCGAGATGTATCGATGGCGATCAGGATATTGCGGGTGCGGATTTGCTCGGTGGTGGTTGTTTCCCCTTTGTACGGCCGGGCAATGGTCACGATGATTAGCGCACAACCAATTAATCCTAAAGCGAGTGATATCCAGCGGCGGGTAGTAGAAGCTTCTTTAACCAGCTGTTTTCGCAAACGGGGTGCTACCATACTTTTCCACGCCTTCGTGCGTCCGCGCTGCGCAAGGATGGCACCGAGGAGAACAAAGGGGAGGATCAGCAGAAGCAGAAGCCAGCCTGGATAGAGGAAAGACATGTCTTTTTAAGTTTCAAAAACAAAACTCCAAAAACCAAGTTGGGATGGAGAGTCGTTTGGTGTGATTGAATTATTTGGTATTTGGAGTTTGTAGCTTGGAGTTTAAGCCCGCTACGGTGGTTAGGGCGCGGACGGTGGATTTAGCGATTGGGTCGTGAGGGCGATGATGGTGAGGACGAGACTTGCGGCGGCGAACCAGACGAAGAATTCCTCGGTGGTGGTAGTAATATGCTGCTTGATTTCAGTTTTTTCAAGTTGATCGATCGATTCAAAGGTATCGCGGAGCTTTGCGGTGTCTCGAACGCGGAAATATTCCCCTCCGGTGAGGCTGGCAATTTCTTGGAGGGTTTTGGTGTCGAATTCCTGTTGTGGGTGACTTTGCATGCCATTGGTGAGGCGGCCGCCCTCGGTGCCGATAGCGATGGCGTAGATTTTGACACCAAGATCGGCGGCTCGTTTGGCCGCCTCGATGGGGGCGATGCGGCCAGAGTTGTTTGAGCCATCGGTGACAAGCACCACGACCTTGCTTTTTGATTTCCGATCGTGGAGTCGTGTGGCGGAGGCTGCGATGGCTGAGCCAATGGCGGTTCCTTGCTCTTTGACGAGTCCTGGGCGGAGTTCACGAAGTTGGTCGATTAACCAATCGTGTTCTAGGGTGATCGGGCTGGTAACGTAGGGTCGACCCGAAAATGCGACCAGGCCGATGCGGTCGTTAGGCCTCTGTTTAATAAATGCCTCAGAGGTGGCCTTGGCCACGGTAATACGCTGTGCTCTCCGGTTGTTGAGTTGGAAATCGACAATTTGCATTGAGTAAGAAATGTCGAGGGCGAGGATGATATCCACACCACTGGCCTTTCGCTGAGTTTGTTCATTGCGAATCTGGGGTCGTGCCAGAGCGATGAATGCAGATGCGAGGGCGAGAATGATGAGCGCAAAGGAAAACGCGCCGGGAAAACGGTTGGGTTTTTCTCCTAGACTAACAAGAATGGATAGAGACGAGTAGGTAATGGCGGATGGAGTCCCCGATTTGCCTCTGAGGAATAGCAAAGGCACCAGCAGTGGTAGGCCGAGAAGCCACCACGGGTGTGCGAAGGTGAATTGCTGGACGAAATCGATCATGCTTTCAGTGCGATTGAATCTGAGGGGGTAACATTGAACTCAATATTGGCGAGGATTTCACCAGCTTGATCGATGAGTCCGGAAATGTGATCATTGCTCGCGTCAGGAGCATACTTTAACTGTGATAGCTCTGCGAGGTGAGTTGTGACTGCTACACGTGAGTCTGGGTGAAGCTTCTCCAGCGCATGGGGACGCAGGGTGAATTCCTCGTTGGTTTCAAACAATGCAGGATCGTTAAAAGCGGCTTCAAGATACTGGCGGATGATCAGTGAAATGCGAATGGCGATGGTTTGAGGTTGCTCACCCTCGGCTTCACTTTTGAGTTGTTCCAATCGCTCCCGCGCCTTATCTAACAATGTTTTCCGACGTTTGGTTTCTGATTTTTTTCTAAAGATAAAATAGATAATTACGACGAGCAGGATAATGCCTATGCCGACGGCTAACAAGAACCACCACGTCTGCCATAGGGGCAGCGGCTCGGGGAGGAATTCCCCCGGGTCGGTGATGTCATGGATGATGGATTTCATGGAAGTTTAGAAGTTTAGAAGTTTAGAAGTTTGGGAGTCTTGAAGTCGGGAAGTCGGGAAGTCAGTAATCAGCCATTGCGCCTGCGTGTGCGGGCTTTGAACAGTTTGTGAAGATGGGGGAGGTAATCGCCTGTGGTTGTTAATTTGAGGTGATCGATTCCTTGTTGTTGGAATAGCTTGGTGAGGCCTTCGTTGTGCCTTCTGGTAAGCTTGCTGAATCCCATGCGGAGGTTGCTGTTGTTGGTGTTGACGGTCGTCTGCCAGCCGGTTTCTGGATCGGTGAGGGTAACGGTGCCTACCTTGGGTAGTTTTTCCTCCATGGGGTCGACCACGCGTAGGGCGATGGTATCGTGTTTGCTGGCGAGAGCTCCGAGGGGCCGTTTGAGATCGTGGGCCATGAAATCCGAGATCATGAAGACGAGGGCCTTGCGTTTGACGGTGTGCAGGAGGAAATTGCAGGCGGAGGGGATTGATGTGCGGGGATCCTCGGGATCGACGGCGAGGATTTCCCGGATCATGCGCAGGATGTGTTTGCTACCTTTGGCCGGGGGTAGGTAGAGTAGGGGGTCGTTGGCAAAGAGCAGCAGGCCTGTTTTGTCTCCGTTAAAATTGGCGCTAAAGGCAATGACGGCAGCGAGTTCAGCGGCAAGTTCTCGTTTACTGAGCTGTTTGCTGCCGTAGAGGCTGGAGCCGGAGACATCGACGGCGAGGATTACCGAGAGTTCACGTTCCTCACGAAAGGTGCGGATGTAGGGGTGATCCTTGCGGGCGGTGACGTTCCAATCGATAAAACGGGTTTCGTCACCATGCTGGTATTCCCGGTAGTCTTCAAAATCGAGCCCACTGCCTTTAAAAGACGACTGGTATTCGCCACTGAATGTTTCCCGAGCAAGCCGCCTCGCCTTGATTTCAAGGAGATGCACTCGGCGCATTATTTCATCGATGGAGTCGGGAGTCATTTTTCAGGGGTCGGGGATCGGGGATCAGGGTGAGCTGATGTCGAAAGGATGTTGTTTGGGGCTTGGTTTGTCAATAGGTGTCGCGTGAGAGTTAGCCTCCTATTTAGAACGTCACAGATGGCCGAAAGCTTTGATTTTCAAATTAATTCATCTGCGTTGCGAAGGTATGCTGTTGAGCAATACAAGATTGCCACAGGCAAGTAGGTAGAAATATTACCTTATGAAATCGGAGATGGATCGGTGAAAAACCGAGGGCTTGCGTTAGTCAGCTATCCACAAATCTTCAGAGTCCGGAGTGATCCGCCCTGATTTTTTATCAGGGCATGAACTAATTTACTCAGGAACTACCGATAGGGCAATCGCCGTAGCCAAATCAGCAAAGGCTGCGCTGGATGGGTTCTCGGTGGGGTCGATGAGGGCTACTGGGTTCCCTGAATCTCCCTGCTCACGCGTGGGGATATTAATCGGGATTTGAGCCATGAGGGGGATCTTGAGTTTCTCTGCTTCTCTAGCTCCGCCACCTTCTCCGAAGATTGGGTAGCGTGTTCCGTGGTCGCATTCAAACCAGGCCATGTTCTCGACAAGTCCGAGAATGGGCACGTTGACTTTATCAAACATCGAGATTGCCTTGCGGGCATCGATCAGTGCTACCTCTTGAGGTGTCGTGACAATGAGGGCTCCTTTGAGTGTGACAGTCTGCACGATGGTGAGCTGGATATCGCCTGTGCCAGGTGGGAGGTCGAGGATAAGATAATCGAGCTCACCCCATTCGACGTTTTGGAGGAATTGTTGGGTGTAGCGAGTTGCTAACGGGCCACGGACAATGACGGGGGATGCGTCTTCTAGCAGGAAGCCCATAGACATCAATTTGATGCCGTGAGCGGGGATGGGGATGATCTGGTTGTCTTCGGTTGCTAGGGGTCTTTCCTTACTACCAAACATGTGCGCGATGGATGGACCGTAGAGATCGCAATCACAGAGCCCCACCTTGTGCCCAGCCTTTGATAAGGCGACAGCGAGGTTGGATGCGACGGTAGATTTTCCGACGCCTCCTTTACCAGACGCAACGGCGATGACGTTTTTGACTCCCGGAATGGTATTCGTGGCAGCAGCTCCACTGGGTGCACCCGGCTGAGCTGCCGGCGCTTGAACATCGAGCTCAATTTTGGCGTGTTTGACTTCAGGGATTAGATCAAGAATCGCATGACAATTTTTGAAAATCTGCTCGGGAACAGTAGGGTCGTTGGTCTCAATCGTGATATTGACTGTAACCACTCCGTTATCGATTTTCACATCCTTGACGAGGCCAAAGGATACGATGTCACGAGAGAATCCCGGGTAGGGGACCTGTTTGAGTAGTTCGAGAATAGAGTCGGGGGTCATGTTGCTTTAAGTTGCAAATACCAAGCTCCAAATACCAATACGATGGATATGGGAATGGTAGGAGGAGTGCTATAGGTGATGGAATAAGGTTAACTCCATCCGGAGCCTGAATGCGTCGTGCTGGATTTGGTATTTGGAGTTTAAAACTTGGAGTTTGAGCCTAGGGGCTCACAGATGGATAATGCGGCCGCAGTTTTCGCACTGGGCGACTTCTTTTTCAGCCTGCACCTTGATCATCGTAGCGGGGACGAGTTTCATATGGCATCCGTGACATTGCCTGTTCTCTGCAGAAACGATGGCGTCGCCGCCTTTGGATGTCATTAAGCGCTCGTAGAGAGAGAGGAGCTCCTCATCGATCGCTGATGCCAGAGTTGATCGTTCGGCGGTAACTTCGTCAAAGCGCTTGGCAACTTCTGTGCCACGTTGGTCGAGTTGGGTGATTTCTTCATCGACCATACTCTGGGTCAGGACGAGTGCTTTTTCTATGACTCGCTGATCTTCACGTAGGCCGTCGGCTTTTTCCATGAGCTCAAGCTCGTTGGTTTCGAACTGATCGACCTCTTCGTCATAGCGCACGATCTCATTTGCCAAGGCTGTGAATTCGTCGTTTTTCTTCGTTTCGTACTGTTGAACCTTGAGTCGTTCCAGGGTGTTTTTACGGGTTCCGATGTCGAGTTCAACATTTTTGATAGCCATTTCGTTCTCCTGAACGGATTTTTTGGCATTGGCTACGGACTCGAGGTCGTTAGCGAGTCGTTCTTTGGCATTCTCCTTGTCGGCAGGGATGCGTTTCATGTCTTCCTCTAACGCGAGGATACGTTGGTCGCGGTCCTGAAGGACCAGCAGGGACTCAATTTCATCAAGCATGGGATGCTTCTACCCGAGCCTAGTGAGATGGGCAAGCGCAGGTGACTGCATAATTGCTTTTTTATTGGTGGCCAAAATAAAGGTGAACGGATAGGCTATTTACATACTCAAAGGGGTGAGACGTTAAACGAAATTATATATAACTATGAGGATTCAGTGCCCAGAATGCAGCCAAAGATTTGATGTGACCGATGATTTTCTCGGTAAAACCGTGGAGTGTGGCTCTTGCGACGGAAGGTTTAAAGTGACCATGGAGGTCTGCGTGGCCGAGAAAACGAAGTTCTATCCTGGTGAGAAACGGGATTCCAATCTTGATATGTTTGGGCGGAATTCCTCAGAGGGCGCTGCTCCGGTAGGATTTACCCAAGCTCACTATCAGGCTGATGTAAACCCAGCTGTGGTAGGTCCTCCACGCCCACGCAGAACCGTAGCGATGATTGTGGGCATAGCCCTGATGTCGTTGATCGTGATCGTTTTCCTTCTAGCAGGAGGTAAGGAAGGTACGATGCGAGACATGGTAACAATGAACCGCTTCATACTGTGCGGATTTTCTGCTTTGGTCGGAAGTGTGCTCGTGATCTACGGCACTGCTCATAATAGGAAACTGGGCATTCTTCTGGCACTCGTATTTACTGTGATCCTATTGGGGATACCGGTTATGTTTCCTGGCAACCCGACCAGTTCATCCAAAGTTCCTATTGTACTGGTAGATGGTGCGGATGCGACGGGAACGCCAAAGGATAGTGAACGGAAATTAGACGACTATCTCTTTAAGATTGGCTACGAGCCAATTAATGATGCCCTAGCCACTTACCCCGCAGAAACAGTGGTTGCTATTTATTTGAGAAATGCCCCTGAGACTATTCGTGGGAAAATTGCATCTTACCTTTATAATGCCACCGACAAAATAAGCCGGGAGACGATCTACAAGCGTGGTGACTCAGGAGGTGATGGCCTCATTTTACTCGTGAAACAAAAAAGGAGTATCGATGAAATTGCCGCATTATGTTCGAAGTTTGGGCGAATTGAAAAAATCGACAAAAAACTGCGCTTGATCGATGTCGCCGTGGAAAGCTCCAAGATGGATACGTTGGATAAATACAAGGTGCTCGATCCCGAGAGCCTCGATTTTGAAGCGCAGAATCTGAAGGCTCTTAAGAGTTTCGATCAGAAACAGCAAATGAATGCCGTGAAACGCCTCGCTGGAGCCAAACCTAGGGCACTAAGAGACGATATCACCCAGCAACTCATCACGATGCTGCCAACGAGCAAAGTCGACCTGCAACTCGAAATCATCAATGCCCTTAAAACTTGGGCTTTGCCCGAGTCCGGTGCTGGTCCTGCTGTGCTCGATGCGGTGCGACAAATTCATCTAGAAGGAAGAGTATCCAAAACGGCGATGGAATTCCTTATCACACATCAAGTTGATGGCTGTGAAGTCATCCTCTTTGACCTGTGGAACAAGGCACCTGTGTTTTGGGCGGACGTAATGCTCCAGCTCGGAGCAGGGGCTGAGGTGATACTTCTACCTCAAATTAAAGAGATGGATGTCGCTCATGTTGTTGCTGCTTCAGATATTCTCGGGAAAACAGGAACCAAGGTTTGTGTCACCTTTCTTGAGGAGGCGATGCTTGAGATGCCTGAGATGGATGAACAAAAACAAAATTCTCTGCAAGCAGCCATTGACGAAATCAAAAAGCGTTTATAGTGTGCACGCCGTCCTCGGTTCACCCGAGTAATCCATTCATGCCGCCATGGCGGAATTGGTAGACGCGACGGATTTAAAATCCGTTGAATGGTAACATTCGTGCCGGTTCGATTCCGGCTGGCGGTATCTTGGAAACCCTCGGGTTTTAAGACAATATAAGGGCCGTAGCGTTATTCGCTACGGCCCTTGTTGTTTTAGCGTTTGCAAAAAAAAGTGAGATGAAACAGAGACGGGTTTTGTGAATAGCAGCGCAATTCCGCATGATGATCAAATTTCTAGCTGAAATCTATAACAGCTCACTTCTTTTAATATGTGGTGGTGGAATTTTCTGGTGCTATCACCCTTGCATTCTAGGGTTGTCAGCGTTGCCATGAAATTCTTATTATCCTTTTTACTTCTGATCACAATTGCCGTAGCTGACGAACGTCCGCTTCCCAAGGTGAAGCACATGATCGATACCCACATCCACCTTTACGACCCGACCCGTGAAGACGGTATTCCTTGGCCACCAAAAGGGGACGAGGTGCTTTACAAACCGCACCTTCCAGCTGAATTTAAAGAGGTCTCGAAAGGCACGGGTCTTACAGGAGTTATCATTGTTGAGGCCAGCGATCGCCTTGTGGACAACCGATGGGTGCTCAATCTCGTTAAGGGCGACAACTACTTTATCGGACTCGTTGGCAACATCGATCCCTATGCAGAGGATTTCTCGGAGCAGTTGAAAAAACTGAAAAAGGACCCGCGCTTTGTCGGCATTCGAGCGCGCAACGGAAGTGAGAAGAAGAAAATCGATTACGCGAACCCGAAGTTTCTAGCCAGTATGCGTGAACTCGCAAAGAGTAACCTCAGCGTCGATATCCTTTGCAATGGTGGAGGGGTTGAAGCGGTCAAGCAAGTCGATCAACTGGCACGGAGTATTCCGGAACTGCGCATCGTGATCGACCATGTTCTCGGTTACAATTTCGACGGCAAGGAAGTCAATCCCCAATGGGTCTCTGCCGTCGAGAAGCTTGGCAAAAACAAGAACGTCTGGGGCAAGATTTCCGGCCTCTACCAGCGCAGCATCAAACAGCCCGCACCGCATACGCTTGAACATTATAGTGGCGTGCTCGATGTGCTCTGGACGAACCTCGGTACGAAGCGCCTCATCTTTGGTAGCAATTGGCCGTGCACCAAAAACAGCGGCGACTACACAAGCTACGTAAAGCTGGTGAATGAATACTTTTCCGGCAAAGGACAAGATGCCTGCGAACGCTATTTTTGGAAAAATGCCGCCGAAGCCTACCGGCTGAAACTCAACTGAATTTTGTTAAGAAACTCTAGCCGGATATTCAACTTTTCCCTAACTTCCCCATGACCTCACCTGCGAATATCTCACCCAAAAAGCAAATGTCATGAAATCTCGCCCCAACTCAAAAAGTAAATTCCTAGTAGTTAACTTCTTCCTCGCTGCCCTCTTCGGCGTCTTTGCTTGGTTCCAACGTAACGACATCGATCCCAGCATCTATAGCAAGCCTTCCTTCGATAACCCAACCGTCGATTCTGCCCTCTGGTTGATATTTTACCTGATCATCGCGATTGGTTTCATCGTGGTTTCGTTTCGAAAACTTCCAAAGTGGTATTTCGTGGTTGCCATCATCGCCTGCTTCTTTGAAATGGCCATGAGCGGTCCAGGCCTTTGGGCTAACATATTCAGCGAAGAGTCCTTCAATATGGCTCAGACCTCGATGTCGGCCAAAGACCCACGTGTCGAGCTCACCCGCGAATTCTTTGGTGCCTTGCTTGCCCTGTTAGGAGTCTTTTTTCAACTCTGGCAATGCCGTCGGATCAAGAAGAGATCATGTGCATAGGGCAAAACTAATGGGTGAGTGAATCACTTTCCGGGCACGACCCAGATATTGCGGAAGACGATTGGATTGCCGTGGTTCTGGAGATGGATCGGTCCTGCAGGGGTTTTGAGCGGGCCTTTTAGCGGGGCTGAGGTGGTGAGGTCCTTGGCTAGTTCTAAGTTGTCGTGGACGACGACACCATTGAGTTTAACCGTGATCCGAGGCCAGGCGGTCCGCTTGCCGGCTGTATCGAATGTGGCGGCCGTGAAATCGATGTCGTAGGTTTGCCAGACGAGCGGAGGCAGGCACATGTTGAGAATTGGCTTTGAGATCGAGTAGATCCCGCCACACTGGTTGTCTTTCCCTTCGAGTCCAAAGGAATCGAGGATTTGCGTTTCCCAGCGGCCGCCCCAATAGATGCCACTGTTGCCACGACCCTGACCACGGGCGTGTGGCTTGTAGGGGATTCGAAACTCGAGATGGGCGCTGTAGTTTTCGAAGAGTTGTTTGCTGGTGCATCCGGTTGCGAGCAGAAGTTTATTCTCAACTTTGCCCTTCTTCCATTGGTCGGCCGAGCTGCCATCAAAGAGGATCACCGCCCCTTTGGGTGGCTTCGCTCCTAGGGTGGGGCTGGTGCGTTCGACGCGTGGAAGAGTGACCCCCTTTTCGCCTGCGCGGGTCAAGAGGAACTGGCCCCCGCTGATGGTGGCGGAGATTTTTTTGTCGGCTGAGAAGAAGGTGATCTTCTCCCCGTCGGTGGATCCCTTGAGGGCTGTGCGAGTTTTCTCACGGGTCCATCCCAAGCCTGGGAGGCCGTCCTGGAGAATATAGGCGTCGTAGTTGCCACCACCCAGGGACAGGACTTGAACACCCACGGGAGCCCCTGCTTTGGTGCTGCCGTATTCTCCCTGGAAGGCGAAACAGGGGGCTTTCTTGAGGGCCGTCACAGGATCTTTCCAGACCTCGTTCTTTTTGGCGGCGGTGGTAGCGGCAGTGGTGGGCAGAGCCGCGAGGATCAGGAGTGCGGAGAGACCGCAGAGGGTGTTACTTAGTTTCATGAGAGTTCGGGGGGGGTGATTGGTTTCGTCGAGGTTGAGTTTATCCTACGATGGCCGGTCGGGATTATATTCACAAAAATCTCCTTATTCTATCCCCAATTATGCCACTATACGCAAACACGAAACTTGCAATAATCCACTAAATTAAGTCACAATAGAGTTCAACAGAAAAGCCTCCGGATATTTTGTAATAAAATCTCCTCAACAACGTAATCAAGGACGCCTCGCAAAAAGCAAATTCCTAGTAATCACTCATATTTTTCTTAACTTAACCATGAAAAGACTCGCCCTACTTCCCCTCCTCATTGGCGGACTCCACGCCAAGGAGACCCACAATGTCCTCCCGCAAGCAGCTTCCGACTGGAAGCAAGCCGGTCCCGGTTCGTTCAGCCTTACTAATGGCATCTCAACCGCAAAAGGCGGCATGGGTCTCTGGTGGTATGGTAAGAAGGAATTTAAAAATGCCTGCTTCGAAATCGAGTTTAACGCCCCCGAAGATGCCGATAACTCCGGCGTCTTCGTTCGTTTCCCTGACCCCGGCAATGATCCCTGGGTCGCCGTGAAACAAGGTTACGAGATCCAAATCTGCGGTAACGAGGCTCACAAAAACAAAACGGGTTCCATTTTTAACATCCAGACTGGAATCCATCCCGACATGAAGGTCGGCGAATGGAATACCTATAAAATTATCACTGCGGGTGATCAAATCGCCATCATTCTTAATGACAAACTGGTCAACGTCTTCAAATGCGCAGCAGGTCGTGGCGACGTCAGTGGATACTTTGGTCTTCAGAACCACGATGACGGATCTCCCGTTCAATTCCGCAACATCAAGGTTCACGAACTCTCTTCAGACTCCCTTCTTTCAGCCATGAGTGAGTTGGAAATCCCTCGATCCACTCTAACCGAATACACTGCTGCTGCCTCACGCCTCAAAGGCGCTGCAAAACAGAAGTGGTATCACCTTGCCGACCATGGCCCAGCTTTCTTCCAGACCTACGGTGATTGGTTCAAAGGCAAGGAACGACGTGAATCCGCCATCAAAGGCATCGCTCTATCCTACTCTGCCCTCCCTAATCGGGTCGCCCTTTTCAATACTGAAACCCTCTCGCTGGTATCCGCCACAGACAAGGGCCTCAACTTGATCAACACCCCTTGGGGCGGTGGCCACGGACGGGTCAACCAATTCAATAACAAGGATTCCTACCTCTTCACAGCAGCCGAAGGTTCCGTCTGGGCCGACGATTCGGGATCTTTCGAAGACAAACGTTCTCTCAAAGGCTACGGGAATTTCTCCCACCTTGAGTTCAACGGATACTTTCGCAACGGTAACCAAGTCATCCTTGATTACTCTGTCAATGGAACTCGTATCCTCGATACCGTTAGTGATCACAATAACGGACTGGTCCGCTACTTCGAAGTCGCTCCTCATGATAAGAAGCTCACCGTGCGTCTGCTCGATTCTTCTAGCGAGAAGACCTTCACCCTGAAGACCTCCGTCGTCGATGGTGGCATCAAGATCACTAACAAGGACGGGACTCACATCCTTCACCTTGAGCCCTCGACCAAAACCACCAAGGTTGCGCTTCTCTACACTGGCAATCCCGCTGAAAAAGTGCCCGCTCCTATTGCCCTCACTCCAATGACTAAAGGTGGCGCTGGTATCTCACCCGAAACCTTCGTCGTCGAAGCCAAGGTCTCCGCCGGCGACGCTCCTTGGCTCGTCGATCAGGTCCCTCTTCCTCCCTCCATGGACAAGTCTCCTTACAAAGTCAAAGTCCGTATGTCTGACCTCGACTTCTTCTCAGATGGCGACAGCGCCCTGCTCTCTACTTGGGACGGCGACATCTGGCATTTGAGCGGCCTCAAAGATTTTAAGAAGCTCACTTGGAAACGCTACGCCACTGGTTTCTTCGAGCCCCTCGGCCTCAAGATCGTCAACGACGTCCCACACATTGCGGGTCGCGATGGCATCTACAAGACCTACGACCTCAACAACGATGGTGAAGCCGATAAGTTTGAAGTCTTCAACAACGATGTCTATCTATCCAATAACTTCCACGAATTTCAGTTTGGCCTCGAAACTGACAAAGAGGGGAACTTCTACTTTGCCAAAGCTTCCCCAGTTCGTCCCGGCGGTCGCGGCTTTGACAAGATCCTCCCACACAACGGAGCTTTTGTGAAAATCAGCTCAGACGGTGAGCGTCTCTACACCATTGGAACCGGCCTTCGCGCCCCCGGTGGCATCGGCATCGGACCGAACGGTGAAATCACCTCCGGCGAGAACGAGGGAACTTGGCAGCCACGCTGCAAGATCAACTATTATGAGCCCAAACACGGAACTCCCTTCTTCGGTGTCGAAGACACTCGTCAAGGCAACAAGGCCAAGTTCACCGAACCTCTCTGCTACCTCCCAATGTCTGTCGACAACTCCGGTGGTAGCCAGATCTGGGTCGAAAAAGGTGCCAAGATCGGTATCGCAGAAGGTGAATTAATTCATCTTTCCTACGGTAAATCAGCCGTCTACCACGTGCTCCGACAGAAAGTCGCCGATGGCTTCTATCAAGGTGGCGTCGTCAAACTTCCTGTGAAGCTCTCCTCCTCCGCACAACGTGCCGTTTTCCACCCCGATGGCTCCATGTATGTCGTCGGATTCCGCGGCTGGCAGACCAATGCCGCGACCGCAGCCGGCCTCCAGCGCATCCGTCGTAATGAGAAAGAAGCCAACCCACTTCCTTCCGCCATGGAGGTCACCAAGGAAGGAATTAAACTCACCTTCAACGTCGAACTCGATGACGAACTCGCGAGCGACCCAACATCCTTTACCGCCCAGCGCTGGAAATACGTTCGCGGCCCGCAGTATGGCTCAGGTCAGTTCTCCGTCGACAACCCGGACGTGGAGGCTGAAAAGAATGCCATCAAGAAGGAGTCGAAGAAGCATCGCAAACCCGACACCGTGACGATCACCGCCGCCAAATTGGGTGCCGACAAGAAGTCAGTCCTCTTGACCGTTAAAGGCCACAAACCCAGCCAACAGTTCAAGCTCGAATACGACCTTGAGTCCACCGACGGCGACGAACTTATCGGAACGATCTACAGCACCATCCACAAGGTGCCTGAGAAGTAAACCGCCACATTATTTTTTTTAAAGTAACTCTGCAAAAGCCCAAAACGCCTTCGAGTCCAAACTCGGAGGCGTTTTTTTGTCATCCTCATTTAAGCCCCCGCAAAATCTCCCATTTTTCTTTACCCGTCTACTCATCCAAAGCTACTTTCCTCCCAATGAGAATCACTCTACTCATCGCCCTCTTCGGCCATTGCTGCCTGATCGCATCAGCCCAGGCCACTCTCACCGCCACTTTCAAGTCTGGTGGAAAATCCGTTACCAAAAATCTAGCTCTCCCTGCGCTTCAGGTCACTGTGGGCGAATCTCCGGTCGCTGGCCTCGCCCCCGGTCCGTTTACAGCCAATTACAAAGGCTCCCTCTCCATCCCCAAGCGTTATCGCGTTTACTTTTCCATCGAAACGAAAGGCACCGTCGCCCTCAAGATCAACGACGAAGAGGTCACCTTCACCGATGGAAAATCAGAACGTCTTCGCCTCAATCCTGGCGAATCTCCTATCGAAATCACTTTTACCTCTTCCGAGGACGGCTCTGGCTACTTTCGTCTTTTCTGGGAAGAACGTCGTGAATTCGCCCGTGAACCCGTGCCCGTCACGGCCTTTACCTCACCCGAAGACGCCTCACCCGAAAAGGTGTCCCTCGATCCAGCTCACCTTTTCGCCAGCCACAACTGCATCCAATGCCACACCTCTGACCTTGGCAAATCCGCCATGCCTGAGCTGAAATACTCAGGCCCTAATCTAACCGGCATTGGCGACCGCACCAACGAAGTCTGGATTGCCCGCTGGATTGCCCAGCCTGAAAAACTTAAGCCTACCACCACCATGCCCTCCATGGTCGATCACACCAAGCCGGAAGGAGCTCAAGCCGCCGCCGATATCGGGGCCTATCTCGCAACCCTGACGTCGGGGAAACCCGCCACGAAGGCCCCGGACCTTTCTCTCGCACAAAAAGGCGGTGAACATTTCCACAAGCTTGGCTGCATTGCTTGTCACTCCAAACCCAATGCCGATGAACCCGACTTCAAAAACAACCGCGTTCCACTCAACAACGTCGCCACCAAGTTTAAGGGCGGGGCTTTGATCGCCTTTCTCAAGAATCCCCAAGAGTATCACGAAGCGATCAAGATGCCCAACTTCCGTTTCTCGGATGAAGAAGCTGCCTCCCTTGCCGCTTATCTCACCAAAACATCGACTGGCGAGCACACCCCGGACCCGTCTGAATTCCCTCCCGGCGATGCACCTCGTGGGAAATCTCTTGTTCACTCTCTCAACTGCGCTGCCTGTCACCAAGGCTTGGAGTCATCAACCGCTAAAGCTCCTAACATCTTCGACTTGAAAGATTGGTCCACCAAAGGCTGCCTCGGCCCGGACGAAAAACGAGGCAATGCCCCGCGCCTCAATCTCACCACCGAAGAAAAAAAGACCATCACTCCTGCCGTCGTCTCTTCCTTGAAACACGACACGGTCGAATCCTACACCGACCGCCAGATCGGCTCCCTTCGTTGCGCCTCCTGCCACAACTACAACGGCCAGCCCTCCCTCCTCTCAAAAACACACGCCGAGACGAAACCTTTGCTCGCCCACATCACCGAAGTTGATGAGCGACTCATCCAATCTCGTCCGCCACTCACCCACATGGGCTCCATGCTCCACACCAATTACATCGAGAGCATGCTCCTTAGTAAAGTCGATCCCCGCCCACGGCCCTGGCTCGATATGCGTATGCCCGCCTTTCCGCTCCATGCGAAACACATGGCCCACGGCCTAGGCCAACACCATGGTCTATCTGCCTCCGAGCCATCGAAGGAAAAGCCAGCGGAAGACCAGGTCAAAATCGGAGGGCAACTCGTTGGCATGACCGGCTACGCCTGCGTTGCCTGCCACGCCATCAATGACAAGCCCGCCCTCGCCGCCTTCGAGGTTCAAGGAATCAACTTTGGGTTTACTCACAATCGTCTCCGCCCCGGCTACTATCACCAGTGGATGTTTAATCCCGCTCGGCTAGTACCCGACACAAAAATGCCGCGCTACACCAATCCCGACGATGGCACCGGCCTTCGCTCCGACATTCTCGATGGTGATTCTTACAAGCAATTCGAAGCCGTCCGCAAATACATTCAGTCCATCAGCAAGTAGCCATGGAGTAGGCGAGATGAGGACACAAAAAAGCTCCCGATCCGTTTGAGGGAAGGGGAGCTTTTAAATGGTGCTCGAGGGGGGAATGCCTTCGCCCGCTCAGGCTGTGCTGATGTGCAGAAATCCTCCTCCGGATTTCTGGAGAGAGTAGGCTCGTGATGCACGAGCATCGTGCGCTCAAACCCAGGCCTACCGGAGGGGTTCTCATCCCCCCTCGAGGTCGTCAGAGCATGGACACAAAAAAGCTCCCGATCCGTTTGAGGGAAGGGGAGCTTTTAAATGGTGCTCGAGGGGGGAATCGAACCCCCACGGCCTTAACGGCCACTAGATCCTTAGTCTAGCGCGTCTACCAATTCCGCCACCCGAGCAAGGTGCCAAACGTATAAACGTGGTGCGGGAGGAATTAGTGCCCAGCAGGGTAAAAGGCAAGCCAAGTTTTAACAAAAATGCAGAAAAAATGATCTGTCGGGCTAAACCAACCACGATTTCCGACTAACGCCGATTGTTTTTACGTGCGTACGCCTCATCGCGCAGTTTGCGTAGATAGACCATATAGTCCTGCCGAGCCTTCAAATCAGGGTCGAGTTTGGGGTCCACAAACGGGTTGTTTTTCCCGTAATACGCCCACGGACCACGGGGAATCCGGGCAAAGTCAATAAATCGCCAGTGGACCTTTCCGTTGGAGGCCATGCCCAGGTAATCGCGTACAGCTGGTGAGACATCGAGCCCTGCATCCTTGTTCTTGGAGTTTTTTGGTCGTTTGTTGCCAAAAACGTATTCCCAGTCGTTGGTCGTAAATGGTCCGCAATCTTCCCACTGGGCGTAACAAACTTTTTTGCCATAGACGATCTGGATCCATCGACCCTTGCAGGCTGTTTTTCCCGGGCGCTTATCGGCTCGGCGATTCCACCAGGGAATCACGCGACTTGCCTCGGGTCGGGTTTTGTTGTGACTCAAGCAGTCGTTATAAGGAAGGGCGATGTAAAATGGATTTAACTTAGGGGTAAATGACTTGGGCCGATATTGCATTCGGGCGGTCTTGTCTGGGTTGTCATAACCTCCATAGTTGACCTGCCATCGCGTGTCCCAGGAGCTGGCATTGTTAGGAGTTGGGTTGTTAGGAGTTGGTTTTTCACCGATCCAGAAAACGGTAGCCGTGATGTTCTGTTTCCATGGGTAGCGGATAGTTGTGTACGGATTTCTCGGAGCTGTGGGAGTGGTAACCCGCGGGGCCACTGTTCCTCTGCGCTGGCTGAAAACAGGCAGCGAGAAACTAAAGAGCAATAGAATAGAAAGGAGATGAATCGAGTGCGTCATTGTTCGAGTCTGTAATATAACTAAAAGAAAACTAAAATCGTCTGAGGGTGCTGGGCACGTTCTGACGTTCGTCTTTGTCGGGGAAATCGAGGGTGTAGTGGATGCCGCGGGACTCGTGGCGTCTGAGAGCACAATCCACAACCAGAGAGGCTGTGGCTACAAGATTCCGTAATTCCAGAATATCAGAGGTGACATGATGCCCCCAGTAAAAACTTCTGACCTCACGGCGTAGGTTACTCAGCCGATTGGCTGCGCGGTCGAGTCGGTTGGTGGTGCGGACGATGGAAACGTAGTCCCACATCAAGCGACGGATTTCGTCCCAGTTATGATAGATGACAACCTGCTCATCGGGTGGTGCGGTATCACCATATTCCCAGGCTGGGATATCAGGTGCGGCGGGGGAGGGTTTGGAAAGTGGGTGTAGGCTCAGGATTTTTTCCATCGCTCTACGTGCGAGAACGTGCCCCTCAAGTAGGGAGTTTGATGCAAGGCGGTTGGCTCCGTGAAGACCTGTGCAGGCGACTTCACCGATTGCAAACAGTCCTCGAATATCCGTTCTCCCATCGATGTCTGTAACCACGCCACCACACTGGTAGTGCGCTGCGGGAACGACAGGGATAGGAATTTGTTCACAATCGAGTCCGAATCCTAACAAGGTATTGTAAATATGAGGAAAGCGATCCTTCATGTAGCCCTTAGGTTTGTGGGTTACGTCGAGGTAGACGCACTGGGCGCCGGTTTTTTTGAGCTCATGGTCGATGGCGCGGGCGACGATGTCGCGGGGGGCGAGCGATTTACGTTTGTCGTATTTCTCCATGAACTCGACACCATCTGCATCGCGTAGAATACCGCCTTCACCGCGCACAGCTTCGGAGACCAAGAACGAGCGAGCCTCGGCTCCAGTAGCGGCAGGGTTGAAAAAGCAGGTTGGGTGAAACTGGACAAACTCCATGTTAGAAATGGTAGCTCCTGCCCGCCAGGCCATCGCAACGCCATCACCCGTTGAGCTATCGGGGTTGGTGGTATAGAGATAGACCTTGCCGCAGCCTCCAGTGGCGAGGACGACGCGATCTGACCGGAAACGGTGAACCTTGCCGGATTGTTCGTTGAGTACATAAACTCCTAACACGCGATCTTCCGATACCATGCCGAGCTTGCCCGTGGTGATGAAATCAATCGCAAAGTGCTCTTCGAGAATGGTAATGTTAGGGTTCTTGCGAGCCGTCTCAAGAAGTGACTCTGCGATCTCTCGGCCGGTGGTGTCCTTGGCGTGAAGAATACGGCGGTAGCTATGTCCGCCCTCCTTGCCCAGTGAGAAGTCCTTGCCCTCTTTGTCAAAGTCGACACCGCAGTTGATTAATTCCTCAATCGTCTGGCCCGCTTCAGAGAGAATCGTGCGCACCGCATTCTCATCACAAAGCCCGGCACCTGCGTCTAGGGTATCGGCCACATGGCTTTCCACATTGTCACCTTTTTCCCTCAGTCCCTCAGGCAGCACACTGGCGATCCCGCCTTGGGCCCATGCGGTGTTTGACTCCAGAGGTTTCCCCTTGGTGATCACCGTGACCGTGCCGTGCTCTGCAGCACGGATGGCGAAAGATAGGCCGGCAATGCCGCTGCCAATAACGAGGAAATCACTACTCATGAGCGGCGATTCTAGAAGGATCACCGCCTATGTCGAGCATCAGCTTTGGCTGTATTATTCAGGGTTGTCGAGCTAGGGGAAAACTATCGTATCTACATGATCAGAACCGCAGATTACGCAGATTTTAAACTGAGCTTAGGTTGGGTGTTCATCATTCTGAATGCGGAGGAAATGAAATCAGTATAAAATCAGCGTAATCAGTGGCAGAATTACCGATTTCTCTATGAGGTTTTCTCCTAGCTGAATGGCCCTGTTGTATTATTTCAGGATAAAGAGCTTTTTAACACTCCACCAGGCACCTTTGCCAACAGCTCCGATAGGTCCGGGGATGCTTTTTTGACGGATTCTGACTGTAAGCTTGCTGTAGGCGACGTGTTGTTGCATCGCTTTGATTTTCCCTTCCAAAGCATCAAGCTCAGTCTGAACACGGGTGAGCTCCTTTTCAACCACGAGCGTTTCCTTGACGTTTTTAGCCTGCTGCAGAAGTTTCCGGAGTCGATCTCGCAACGCGCGCATGTTTTTGATTTTTGCTTGGAGGTCGATCCATTGCTCAGTGACATCTTTAATCTGCACATGACGCGTGGTGACTTTACCCAGCATCGCCAACCCATCCATCACAGGAAGCAGATCTTGTTTCGGAATACGTAATTCAAGATTGGCGTAGGCATCTGTATCGTCGCTGCTGTCAATACTCTCGATGTAACCCTTGTGCTTATTGATCAGGGCCCTTGCCTGATTAGTTGTCCGTTTCACATCACTTACCTGAATACGCATGGTACCGGTTTTGATCAACACCCGTGATTCTCGGGATGAAGCAGACGCCGCTTTGTATGAGGGCGCAGAAACAGGACTCGGTGACGATAAATAGCTGCTACAGGAAACAGTGCATAGACAGGCGGATATCAGACTTAGACGGGGAAGTAATCTCATAGTGCTTGAAAAACAGCATAAAGGACGGCGATGGTCAAATTTAAAATGCTGTTAATGCAGCATTTAATCCTGCAAGAAGGAGTTCCGATAGTTCATCGGTGATAGTCCACAGCTCGACTTGAACTGTCGGCTGAAAAAGTAGATGTCTTTGTAGCCAAGCGCTTCAGCGATTTCACCCACTCTTAGGTTGCTGCTTTCTAGGAGGCGTCGCGCATGGATCATTTTACAGTTCAACAGAAACTTCTGAGGTGGCTGGCCTACCTGTTTCGAAAACGCCCTGTCGAAGTGGGAGCGCGAGATTCCCAGCGTCCGAGCGATTTCATCCATCGAGTGTACCGATGCCGGATCTTCACGGAAAATTCGAATCGCCTCGGCCACCCGGGGGTCGAGTGACACACCGGCAGTAACACCTGTTTGGCCGCACGATTGCTGGATCAGCTGATAGATGAGTCCGGCGAGTTTGGTGTCGTCCTCACGACTAATCGCGGTGCGCATGACGACATCAATTTGGCGCTGGAGTAGTTGCAGGGAGTCGACTTTTCCCCCGAGAACAGGAAAGCTAGCCACCGAGTCTAGGAGGTCGCCCTTGAGTGTGGGGAGGAAGTGGGCGGAAAAACGCGTGATTCGTGGCCCCGAATAATGGGCAGCGGAGATTTTCTGTCGGGGAGAAAAGACAAAAAAGCTCCCTGGTTCGACCGGATAAGTTTCCTCATCACAGCTCAGATATCCTTTTCCGGAGAGTGCGACCCAGAAGTTATAGTGAGGCTCGTCCCTTGTTTCCCAGCGCCAGTGCTCAACCTCTGTGCAGAGATAGGGGAACCATGGGCGATCCACTAATTGGACGCCATCATAGCCTGTGGGGATGTTGGATTGGGAATCTTTGATGAAATGATGAAATAGTGCAAATAGATGATGATGCAATCCATTTTCTTAAGAATCAGGTTTTGGTATAACCTTGATCGTTATGCCATCAGAATATCTATCCTCAGTCTTTAGTCTTGAAAACAAAGTCGCCGTAGTCATTGGCGGCACGGGTGTGCTCTGCGGAGCGATGGCCGAGGCCTTGGCCGCGGCCGGTGCCGAAACTGTGCTGGTGGGACGTAGCGAGGAAAAAGCCATGGCACGCCTAGCTGATATCGAAGCCGCTGGTGGTAAAGCCTACTTTGAAAAAGTGGACGTCAACTCCAAGGCTTCCATCCAAGAGCTTCTCGACAACGTTCTCGCCAAGTCCGGTAAGGTGGACATTCTTATCAACGGAGCAGGCATCAACTCACCGACTCCGATTTTTGATATCGAGGAGGACGAGTTCGATAGTATTCTCAATACTAACCTGAAGGCGGTGCTTTTTGCCTCGCAGGTCTTTGGAAAATACATGGTTGATCGCGAGGAAGGTGGAAGCATCATCAACATTGGTTCGATGAGTGGCATTATCCCGCTGTCCCGTGTGTTCACTTATTCTGCAACAAAAGCGGCCGTGCATAACTTATCTAAAAACCTCGCCCGTGAATGGGCTGAGAAAGGGGTTAGGGTCAACACCATCGTACCGGGCTTCTTTCCAGCGGAGCAAAATAAGAAAGTGCTAAACCCGGAGAGGGTTGCCAGTATTATGGGGCACACTCCCGCAAACCGATTTGGCGAAGCCCATGAGCTGGTCGGTGCCACCCTCCTCTTGGCAAGTGATGCCAGCAGTTTTATGAATGGTACTGAAATCGTTGTTGATGGAGGTTACGCATCCATGACTATCTAATCTATTTGTAATGAGCTACCTTCACGAAAATTTCCTGCTTCCTAACAAAGCAGCCGAGCGCTTGTATCATGAAGTGGCTGCGAGTCAGCCCATCATGGATTACCACTGCCACCTCGTGCCATCCGAGATCGCAAATAACATGGGTTTTTCCAATCTCTCCGATATTTGGCTCGGTGGTGACCACTACAAATGGCGGGCCATGCGCGCAGCAGGGGAGCCCGAGGAATTGATTACAGGGAAAGATACGGACCCCAAAGAAAAATTTGATGCTTGGGCACGGACGGTGCCTCAGACAGTTCGCAACCCACTGCACCACTGGACGCATCTTGAGTTGAAGCGCTATTTTAAGACCGACCTCGTGCTCAGTCCTAAGACGGCTGATGCGATTTGGGAAATAGCGAACGCCAAGATCGCGGAAGAGGGTTTTACCCCGCAAGGGATCTGCAAAGAGTTTGATGTTAGGGCTGTTGGGACTACGGACGATCCGATTGATAACCTCGAGCATCACATCGCATTTAATGCAAGTGGTCACATCACCAAGATGTACCCAACATTCCGACCCGATAAGGGTATGATCACCACGGATGTGAAGGCATGGAACGCTTGGGTGGATCAACTGGCTACAGTCTCCGGAAACCCACTCGATACCGCGGCTGATTTTCTATCAAGCCTCAAGTCTAGGCACGATTTCTTCCATGAAAATGGTTGTCGCCTCTCGGATCACGGCTTGGAGGCTTGCCCATACATCCCATGCTCGGACGAGGATGCAGAAGCCATCTTCAAAAAGCTCCGCGCGGAACAAGCGTTAAGCGCGGATGAAGCGGAACAATGGATGACCTACATTATGCAGTATGTTGGTCGATGGAATGCCGCACGCGGCTGGACCATGCAGCTTCACCTAGGGCCGATCAGAAACAATAATACCAAGATGTTCAATCAACTCGGTCCTGATACCGGCTACGACTCAATGCTCGATGAGCCTATCATCAGGAAAATGGCAGCCTATCTCGACAGTCTAGCCGTTGACGACGCTTTACCTAAGTGTATTTTCTACCACATCAACCCAGCCATGCTCTATCCGCTGGCTACTCTCATGGGTAGTTATCAGGACGGCGTTACAGCGGGGAAAATGCAGCTCGGCTCGGGCTGGTGGCACGTCGATACCCTCGACGGCATGCGCACCCAGATTGATGTGCTTTCCAGTGTTGGCTTACTCTCAAAATTTGTCGGTATGCTGACCGATTCCAGAAGCTTCCTTAGCTTCCCACGTCATGAGTATTTCCGCCGACTCCTCTGCGGCGTCATCGGTCAGGATGTAGAGGCCGGATTGATTCCCGATGATAAAGATCTGCTCGATCAGCTCATCAAAGACATTTGCTACAAAAACGCACAAAACTATTTCCAATTTCCTGGAGTCTAAATTTAACAAACAAACACAATCTATATATAACGCTATGAAGATACTACTCACAACCACATCCTATCAAGATTGCCCCGGCGATCATCATGCTCTGCTTCAAAGCACGGGTGCTGAAATTATCTGCGAACGTGGCCCACTCTCCGAAGAGCAAATGCTCGCACTTCCTAACGATATCGATGCCTTCCTCTGCGGCGATGATGAGATCACTCAGGCTGTCATTGATAGAGCACTACCGACACTCAAGGTCATTGCGAAGTATGGAATTGGTGTGGATAAAATCGATGTAGCCTACGCTACACAAAAAGGTATCCCTGTGGCTTTTACCCCAGGCGTCAATCACACCACCGTATCCGAGCACGTATTTATGTTAATGCTGGCCATGAATAAACAACTCATGGAACAAGCGAACACGGTGGCAGCCGGCGGTTGGAAACGGATGACCGGTCATGAGATCATGGGCAAAACCATCGGTATCATCGGACTTGGTCGGATCGGTAAAGAAGTGGCTATTCGTGCCAATGCTTTTGGTATGAAATCCATCGGTTATGACCTCTACTGGGATGATGAATTTTGTGCAAAATACAAGGTCGAACGGGCCGACAGCGTAAACGATGTTTTGAAGGTCAGCGATATCGTTTCCCTTCACACCAATCTCACCGAAGAGACTCATGAGATGATAAACACGGAGTCGATCGCTCTTATGAAAGACAGCGCACTTCTCATTAACTGCGGTCGTGGTGAACTCATCAATACCTCCGATGTTGTGGCAGCTTTGGAAAACGAAACACTAGCTGGATACGGTGCTGATGTTCTTGATGAAGAACCACCCGCTCCCGATCATCCGCTCAGAACGGCTAAAAACTGCCTCATCACTCCACACGTGGGATCACGCACTTACGAAAGCGTGCAACGTCAGGCTGGTATGGCT
>JASJLI010000105.1:0-5619 GCA_037620805.1 Akkermansiaceae bacterium | reverse complement strand
AAGCCCCAACCAACTTGAGCGCCTTGACCGAGTGCAGCAAAATTGCTACTTGTGGAATAGGGGGTCGCGAAACTCTGACCGGCAGAGACTGACCCGCCTGCCAGCGCGTCAACGCCTGGGTAGGAACCCGCAAACACGGAGTTCTGACCCACAAAGCCAGCTGAGGAATTAGACCCCGCTGAGATCACACCCCGGTCGTCCCCAAGGACGAATGCCCGCACGCCAACTCCGTTGGCGCTGCTCACGCTCCCGCCGGTACCACCGGTCTTCAAGTTGAATACGGTATTGCCGGCCCCAGCAACGATCGTGATGTCCGTGATGTCGTGGATGACTGCGGCGGCGTTTGCAGTGCCGCCGGCAACGGCGGTAGCTGCGGCGAGAGTCGAGTAGGCGCTCAGGCGCTTGGCGGTGGATGTCTTGGTTTGTTTTGTTTTCATGATGTGATGTGTAGTTGTTTAGTCGGTTATGTAGTTCTTGATCTCCGTTTCACTCCTGTGATCGCAGGGTAGGATGTCATTAAAAACTCCGTGTGAACTGAGACTCATGACGTAAATAATAGGTTCGTCGGGTATCGTCTAGATTCTTTTATTAAGTTGCCTCTCCATGATCGGATAGGTATAAATCCCGTCCAGAAACGCCGCGCAGCGAGGAACCATCTCCTTTCAGCCACCCTCCTCTAAAATCCCACACTCCCCTTATGTCCAAATTAACGATTGTCAGTCCCTCTGAGCAGGTTGCAGAGTACTTGCGCGGCGAACTGTTCAATGGGCGCTGGATCGGGACGATGCCGGGAACTCCAGGGCTGGCCAAGGAACTGGGCATCGATCCCAAAACAGCAGGACAGGCATTAAACCACCTCGAGCAAGAAGGTTTACTTGTCGCGCAGGGACCGGGCCGGGCGCGCAAGATCGTCTTAAGTAAGAATCATGTTCCGTCGAAGAAGATCCGGGTGGCGCTGCTGGATTGTGATTCAGATCCGAGGGATCCAAGGCTGACAAAAGACCTCGAGCAAGCGCCCTACACCATTGTCACTCATCCGAAGACCCTGACCGATCTCAAGTTCGACCTAGGGCGTATCAAGCGCCATGTAAAATCCATCGATGCGGATGCCTGGATCGTCTACGCCGGCACTCGCAATGTGCTCGAGTGGTTCTCCCAACAATCGTTTCCAGCATTCGCCATGTTTGGATTCATGAGCCAACTGCCGATTGCCGGTGCGGGTCCTGACTCGACAAGTGGCTACATCGACACGGTGCAGCAATTGGTAGCTCTCGGCCACCAGCGCATCGTCATGCTGACCCCTAACTATACCCGCCTCCCCGAGCCTAACCGAGCCGTGCGTGCTTTTCTCGATAGCCTTGAGGCAGAGGGTATCTCAACCGGTTCCTATAACCTGCCGGACTGGGATGATGAAGATGAGCAAGGTCTTCACACCATGCTCGACTCCCTGTTCAAGCTCACGCCCCCCACTGTCATCATCATCAATGACAAGGTGCACTTTATTGCCACGCTCCAGTTTCTGTTGGAGCGAGGGATTAAGGTGCCGGGAGACGTCTCGCTGATGTGCCATGAATTCATCGACTCATTCATCTGGTGTGAAAACCCGATCTCATACATCCACTGGGACTGGTCCCCTATCTCGCGCCGACTCAGAAACTGGATGAAAAACGTCTCCCTCAATAAAGAAGACACGCGTCAAAACTTGGTCAAATCCAGTTTTGTCCCCGGCAGAACGCTTGGACCACCGACTTCGTAAGCGTAAGTTTGGTCTCTTATGCAGGGCTGTAAGGAGCTTTCACCAACCGACCGTGGCCTTCACTTTGAGGGATATTTTTTCTCCAGACGGCCCCAATATTCCGACCAATATTTGTCGTAATAATCCAGGCCTGCAATCTTGATGTGTTCCAGGTCTTTTACCACCGGTGATTTCGTTGGATCGTATCCTTTGAGATGCCCCTTGCCAGCACGCTCACGCGGAGAGACGAAGCGCCATTGACCATCACCTAGAAGATCTTTGCAGAGCTTCGCAAGCATCGGATCGTATTTCTTGAGTTGTGCACGGGTTTCGATGTGATTGTGATCGTGATCCATGGTCCGGTTCGTATTATACCAGGCCTGCACTCCTTCGGCAAAATACTCGCCCCGATTCTTCGAAGCGTAACAGTCTTTTTCTCCGCCGAAAACGATGCGCACCTTGTCTTCCCCGGTCACTTTCACCTTCGAATTTGTGGGTTTTCCGTTCACAAGAATATCTCCCCCGTCGAGGCACTTGCGGAGCAGGTCAGGCGATTGATCGGGGAATGCTTTTACCAAGGCATCAAGCAAGACGACCGGTTGATCGCCCTCGACACGACGGAAACGTTGGGCCGCATAGCCATCCTTCCAAAGCCCCTTGGCCTTGGCATTCTCAAATGTCTCGGTCCAGCGTTTCTTAAGTTTTTCATCAAAGCCAGCACCATGAATCACGTGGCCAAACTCGTGGATAAGGATACTTTCGATCTGCATGCCACCCTTATATTCCATCACGTCCTCCTCAGCGAAGAACACGACATAACGTTTATCAACCTTGGTTAGAAACCCCCGCTGACGCCAGTTGTAGAAATCGAGTTCCTTACCCGTTTTCTTACTCTTGAACTGAGGCACATCCGAGGTCAGCTCGTCATGGGCAACAAGAATACACAGCACTTTCTTGTCGCGTATGCGCTGGGCGATTTCGGGTTTCAGATCCGTCATCATCTTGTCGAAAAGATAAGCAGCCTCTAAATGTGTGTAGTCGGTCACCTTCACGGAAGTGGCGATGAGAATCTCCTGCACCATCGTCCCCTTTTTGAAAAATTCAGGATCTAACTTATACTCGTCAGTGACTTCTTTGCTCAAGGGTTTCACCTCATAGGCGTTAGCAACGCCTATGAGAGCTATTGAGAATGCTAGATATCTTGCGAGATTCAGGGCGAAGAATAATCTTTTGTACATCATTGTTAGGATAGGATGAAAATGAGTAGGTTTAAAAAGTAGTTACTAGGCAAGGATGCCTTTGATTATTTTACAGGGCTCTACGCCGGTGAGTTTAAAGTCCAGGCCTTGAGCTTTGTGTGTGAGAGCATCGTGCTGCATACCGAGGAGGTGGAGCATGGTGGCGTGGAGATCGTGCACCGAGACCGGGTCCTTGACGACTCCGTAGCCGAGATCGTCTGTCTCGCCATAGGTGGTGCCTCCTTTGATGCCGCCGCCAGCAAGGAAGACTGAGAACGCCTTGATGTGGTGGTCTCTGCCTGATTTGTCACCAGCGCCCCCCTGCTTCATCGGGGTTCTGCCGAATTCACCGCCCCAGATAATGAGCGTTTCATCGAGCATGCCACGTTGTTTGAGGTCTGTGATGAGTGCGGCGGTGCCTTGATCAACGAGTTTAGCGGTTTTTTCTGTGCCTTTTTTAACAGCTCCATGATGATCCCATCCTCGGTGGTAGAGCTGGATGAATCGGACTCCACGTTCGGCGAGACGTCGTGCAAGCAGGCAGTTCGAGGCGAAGCTGCCGTCGCCTGGTTCACAGCCGTAGAGATCGAGAGTTTTTTCTGTCTCACCCTTGGTGTCCATGAGTTCTGGCACGGCGGTTTGCATCCGGAAGGCGAGCTCGTATTGCTCAATGCGAGTGGAAATATCGGGGTGCTCGGTGCGTCCGGAGGTGATGCCATTCATGCGGTTGATGGTATCGATCACCTCTTTCTGCGAGGCGTTACTGATGCCGGGAGGGTTTTGCACATAATGCACTGGGGATCCGGCAGACTGGAACTCGACGCCCTGGAGGTGACCGGGAAGGAAGCCATTACTCCACTGGCGGGAGGAAATCGGCTGACCCTGACCACCGCCGGCACTGGTGAGCACGACGTAGCCGGGAAGGTTCTGACTATCACTGCCGAGACCGTAGAGCACCCAAGATCCCATCGACGGGCGACCCGGGATGATGGACCCGGTGTTCATGAAGGTGTGGGCGGGGTCGTGGTTGATTTGCTCGGTATGCATCGAGCGGATGACGGCGATGTCGTCGGCGTGTTTAGCAATGTGCGGAAAGATTTCCGAGATCTCCATCTGGCTCTGGCCGTGTTTCTCAAATTTCCACTGGGGCCCTAGGCAGGTGAGCGCACTTCCTTGGAGCTGGGCAAGTTGTTGGCCTTTGGTAAATGATTCAGGCATCGCCTGACGGTCAAGTTTGGCAAGCTCAGGTTTGTAATCGAAGCTTTCGAGGTGGGACGGTCCACCCGCCATGCAGAGGTGGATGACGCGCTTGATTTTGGGTTGATAGTGCGGGATTGCCAGCGAGCTATCAGCGGCAAAGAGGCGGGATAGGGCGACCGAACCGAGGCCGGCGAGGCCATGGTTGAGGAAGGTGCGGCGGGTGACAGAATTCATGGCTGTTAGTAACGGGTGATGGTCTCGTGCAGGTTAAGGATGGTGCGCGTCAGTGAGGCAGCGGCGGCTAGCTCGGGTGCGGGCATATCCGTGGGTTTGGGGGTGAGTCCCACGGAGATGAATTTTTCGGCGGCCTCTGGATCAGCCTTGAAGCGCTTGAGTTCCTTCCGATAGAGCCCGTCGAGCGCGGTATGTTCCTCCTCGGTGGCATTTCTGCTGAGGCAGGCCATCATGGAGCGCTGGATGAGGTTTTCTTTACTTTCCTTGAGCAGCTTGGTCGCTAGGACTCTGGCGGCTTCGGTGAATGTGGGGTCATTCAGTAGCGCCAGCGCTTGCAGTGGTGTGTTGGCCCTGGCTCTGTCCGTGGCACATTCCTCGCGGTTAGGAGCGCCGAAGTTTTTGAGCATCGGGTGCAGGAAGGTGCGCTGCCAGTGGGTGTAGATACCTCGGCGGTATTGCTGGTTCCCAGCGCTTGCTTTGTAGGTGCGTCTTGGGAAGTTGAGGTGGCGGTAGTAGCCCGCGGGCTGGTAGGGATGGACGCTTTTGCCACCAATTTCGGGGTTGAGGAGTCCGGAGACTGAGAGGGCGTTGTCGCGGATGAGCTCGGCCGGGAGGCGGAGCTGAGTTTGTCTGGCGAGCAGGCGATTCTGTGGGTCTCGCTTAATAAAGTCACCACCCGGAGTGCTGGTTTGCTGGTAGGTCTTGGAGAGGACGATGGTGCGGATGAGTTGTTTGACGCTCCAGTTGTTGTTAGTGAATTCTACGGCGAGCCAGTCGAGGAGTTCTGGGTTGCTGGGGTATTCGCCTTGGAATCCGAAGTCTCCCATGCTGTTACTGAGTCCTGAGCCGAAGAGCTGGCTCCAGACGCGATTGACAAATACGCGGGCGGTGAGTGGATTTTCTGGTGAGGCAATCCATTGGGCGAGGTCGAGTCGGGAGCTGCCTATTTTTTTACCTTTGGTGAGGAATGCTGGTGGCGCTGGCTGGACGATGGGACCGGTCTGGTTGGTCCAGTCTCCACGTGGGAGGAGGCGGACGACGCGGGGTTTGGCAGAAATGGTAGTGAGGATAGCGTGGTATTCTTCGGATGCTTTTGGTTTTTGTGCCGCGAGTGTCTGGATTTCTTTTTGCTGAGGTGTTTTTGCCGGGCTGGTAATGAGGTAGTAGCGGATGAGTGCGTCCTTGTTGGCTGGATTAGCTTCGCTGTTGGGG
>JASJLI010000104.1:0-39604 GCA_037620805.1 Akkermansiaceae bacterium | reverse complement strand
ATACTTTCAAGCTTGTCACCATCAGCAATATTCTTTGGTTTAAGTGTTACCAAATAATATATTTTAGAGCGATCCGTTACCTCAGAACTTGTTACGTAAGACCCGCCTCCACCTCCAACAGAACTCAACCCCGAACCAATGACCCGAGATACAGTTCTGGTTTTGTAGGACAGGAAACCCTTGTCGTCCAGCTTCTGTAGAACCTCAAATGATATTGGCCGTCCGTATTTCTCTGTTTTTTCCATTTTCTGTATAAGGCTGAATGCTTTGTGTAATTCTTTCTTATCCTTACCAACTTTGGATACATGGAACACCTCTTCGGCTTTCTGCGCCCATATGCTAGACGCGCACATACACCAGACTAATGATTGTATTATTATTGTTTTCATAACGTCTAACCCATTAAACAAATGCGGTTAAACTGTCAAGATGGTAACAAAAAGCCGCCAACGGATAACCCGCTAGCGGCACAAAGAAACTGTGATTTGTTAAGGTGTTGCTTTCTTAACTATGCGCGTTCTAAAGAAACGCTTGGTAGTTGTTCCGCCATACGTGCCAGCATTGGTAACTGTCCAAGTGATAAGATCTGTGGAAGATTCCAGGATAACTTGGTATTGTCCGTTTTCATCTTCGGGAATAACTGCGACATTACCCGCTTGAGTTGGAACGGCTGGATCGTCTTTGGAAGTGATTTTTACTGTTACCCATGAGTTGATCGGCTGTAGAATTGGGGCATCCATATAGACATAAATAGAGGTGGCTCCTGTGATTATATAACCTTTTTTGAGGAAATTAGCAAAGGCAGTGCTATCATTGCGTTCTAAGCTCACCGATATAAAATCATCAATAGTTTGCGAAAACACAGCACGAAAGGACCCGTAGATACCGTGAGCTGTAATCTCCACGAGATCAGTTGGATCGACAACTAATGAATCATCTCCATGTCGAATAGTCTTATATTCCACCGCCGCTTGAGCCAGAGAAATCGAAGCTAATAGGGCGGCAATACAGAGCGTAATTTTAGTTTTCATAACGACTAAAACTAACTATTTGTTTTTCGAAGTCAATTACTTTGCTGTAATCTGTGGAATCAAACCAAGGCGGGGAAATCCTCCTCTAACGTGCCGCGCAAGTCTGCTGCAATACCTTTGCAATATTTGTATTCGCTTGTTTCGTCTACGGCTCCACCCTCTCGCAGAAATGGCTATTCTGAGCGATGGCGGATCACCTCCGTTGTATGACTCGCGACAATCCCGCTTTGCTTAATAAACCAGAGCCGTGCCACTTCCTAGCAAGTTGCCTCTGCCTGTCACCCACCTTGTCAGATTTTTTTCGGTTTAGAGTCTTAGGCATCAACTCCAGGTTATAGAGTTTGCAATCCAACTCGGGACACACCGCGTAGGGAATTATATGGTCAACCTCTGCTATCTCCCCTGCATAGCGTCCGAGCGTTATCGTCGGAGCATATCCTCGCCTTAGCTTCGCCTTAGCTTCGCCTTAGCTTCGCCATATTATTGTCAGTTAGGCATCCGAGCTTCTCAAGGATTCTACGATTGCGAATGATACTTGCCTTTTGTTCATCGGCTCTGAATCCTGATTGCTTGTTGATAGCATGAGCCGCCTTGATTACGTCGCCGGGGTCTTGGCCCTTCTGTCTCGCTGTTTCGATCCAATAGACGATTTTCTTTATTCGAGAGTTTGCCGCCCTGTCACCCTTGAGCGTGTCGAGCTTTCCGGGACTCTATCAACTTTCGCTATGGCCGCCATGGCTTAGGTCCATCGCCTTTTTGCCCTAGGAACTTGGCATCCACCGTTTTATACCAAGTGTGCAAGCGCGCGCGCATTTTTGCGACACGTTCGGGAAATTTCGCGGCTAGGTCCTTTTGCTCACCGATGTCGGTTTTCAGGTTGTAAAGATGCACGCGACCGTCTTCGTAACGTTCGACGAGTTTAAAATCACCTTCACGGATCGCACCACTAGGGATGCCACCTTGATTACTGTAATGCGGGTAATGCCAGTAGAGTGAACGAGGCTTCAGTGACTCACCTTTCAGGGCGGGCACGATGTTGACACCATCGATGACGTGGTCAACTTTAGCGCCGGCTGCCGCTGCGAGGGTCGGGAACAAATCGATGGAGCAAATTAGTTCACTACTTTCAGCACCTGCTTTGGTCACTCCCGGGTAGCGGACGATCCACGGTTCGCGGATGCCACCTTCGTAAGTCCAGCCCTTACCACCGCGTAACGGCAGGTTACTCGTTGGCGAGCCTTCGCTGGTAGAGAGACCTCCGTTGTCGGAGGTGAATATCACGATGGTATTGTCGGCTACACCGGAATCTTCAAGTTGTTTCAGAACCTTGCCCACTGCCTCATCCATCGCTTCAACCATGGCGGCGTAGACAGCGTGTTTTTGCAGAACACGTACTTTACGAGCTCTATCGCCAAAGATTTGTTCTTCTTGATCAAATTCTTCACCTTGGATCGCCATGGCTTTGGTTTTGTATTTTTCGACCAAATCCGGACGCCCCATCAGTGGAGTGTGCACGGAGTAAAAAGACAAGTAAGCTAGGAATGGTTTATCCTTGTTTGCTTTGATGAAAGTGACCGTTTCATTCGCAAGGCGATCTGGTAGATGATGATCATCGGGCAGGTCTTTCATTTGCGGGTTCTTGAACGGAGCGAAGTATTTCTTTCCCGAATAGGGACCTCCACCATGATGCCCTCCAATATTAACATCGAAGCCACGGTTCTGCGGATAGTATTCCTCGGTCTTTCCAAGGTGCCATTTGCCGGCAAAGAAAGTTGAGTAGCCTTGTTTTTTTAAGGTGTCGGCAATGGTGATCTCGTCGAGCGGCATGTTATCGTTCAAAGGGGCTGATGCGAACTTCCCACCGCGCCTGCCGGAGAAAAAATTAGTCGCCATGACACGCGTTGGATACTTCCCTGTCATCAAGGCATAACGCGTTGGTGAGCATACTGGGTTTGCTGCATAGCCATCGGTGAAACGCATACCGGACTTGGCAAGAGCATCGACGTTAGGAGTTTCGTAGAAACATTTAGGATTGTTTGCACCTACGTCCATGTAACCAAGATCATCAACGAGGAAGACAACCACATTAGGCTTTTTAGTATCTGCCATCACTGCATGCGTAGAGCTAAGTAATGATAGGCTGGTAATAAGGCTGGTAAGTATTTGTTTGGGTATTTTCATAATTGATCAATATGTGAGCTAACGTCGAATGGGATTCATAAGTGTGGCAACTTGCACGTGAACGTAGGATACTGACGCTTACATCGAGATAACAATGGTTTTTTCAAGTATCATTTAAAACCACTCATGGTGTAGAAAAATGGAACTCATCGTGAACCTAGCGATAGTCCCCACGTCGGATCGGAAAATCTGGGGCTTTGAAATTGGCTATTCAGAGGTCTATGAGTTCGATCTTACTACAGGGGAAATGCGATCCAAGGGCGTCCGAAACGCCGGATTTATAGCATTGGTGGTTGCTCTTTTGGGTTTTCTAGGCATTTTAGCCGCCCTTGTCGCTCGGTATTTGCGATCTCGACGTAAGAAAAGCATACCGAACTGACCAGTGCATCCAAGCACTGGCAATCTTGAGTCACGACACACTGTCCTCAATATGAAGGACTGGCTTGCATCTATTTCCCACAACTCTACTCCAAATTATGAAAAATTTCTCAGATCTCGGTCTATCCGATGAACTTCTCCGTGCTGTTACCGATAAAGGCTACACCACCCCCTCTCCTATTCAGGCTCAAGCGATTCCCGCCGTCTTGAAGCGCAAGGATGTTATTGCCGCTGCTCAGACGGGCACTGGTAAAACCGCCGGCTTCACCCTGCCCATGATTCAGATTCTGGATGAAACAGGTAGTCTCAAACCCTCACGCGGTCGTCCTATTAGAGGCCTCGTGCTCACACCTACTCGCGAGCTCGCAGCTCAGGTCAATGAAAGCATCAAGACCTATGGCGTACACACCAACCTTAAAAGTGCGGTGGTGTTCGGTGGTGTAAAAATCAACCCGCAGATCCGCCAACTTCGTGATGGTGTGGATATCCTTGTAGCGACACCTGGTCGACTCCTCGACCTCTGCCAGCAGAGAGCTTGTAAACTCGATCAGGTAAACATGTTTGTACTCGATGAAGCTGATCGCATGCTAGACATGGGATTCATCAACGACATCCGTAAGGTGATCAAGATGCTACCGAAGAAACGACAGAACCTTTTGTTCTCTGCGACCTTTTCCAAGGAAATCCGCTCGATGACCCGTGAGTTGTGCATGGATCCGATTAAGATCGAGATCAGCCCTGAAACGACGACGGCTGAAAAGGTAAGACAAACGGCCTACCGTTGTGATGCAGGAGCCAAATCCGACCTCACGGTTAAACTGATCAAAGACGGTAAATGGGAACAGGTGCTTATTTTCACCCGTACCAAGCATGGTGCTAACAGACTGAGTAAAAAGCTTGATGAATCAGGCATTCAATCAAGTGCCATTCACGGCAACAAAACTCAAGGCGCTCGCACCAAAGCCTTACAAGGGTTTAAAGATGGTAAGATTCGTGTCCTTGTTGCAACTGACATCGCAGCACGTGGTTTGGATATCGCCCAGCTCCCGCATGTGATCAACTTTGAATTGCCTAACATCCCTGAGGACTATGTGCACCGTATCGGACGGACTGGTCGGGCTGGAGAAGAAGGTGATGCAATCTCTTTAGTGAGCAATGATGAACGCCCATTCTTTACGGGCATCGAAAAACTCATTGCTCAGAAAATCAAACTCACAGACATTGAAGGATTCACTCCTCAGCTTTGGCCTACTCGCCCACCGACTGCAAGTGAAGTTCAAAAAGCCGCGGCAGCCCGTAAAACGGCAGCTCGCCAAGCTCGTGGACCACGACAAGGTCGTAATCAACCAGCCAAGAAAAAAGGTAAGCAAGGTGGAGGAAACTCTGACAACACATACAATCCATCGGCCGGTAAAAAATCCGGTGGGGCAGGAGGTGGTTCGAGCCGTGGAAACAGTCGCCGCAGAACTCCTAGGGGGCGCTAGATTGTTGAGCTCTAAGAAGTGTTGGCTTATAGTCTGCACTCCATATTATACTACTTCTTCTTTCGCTTCGGTTTCTTTTTTGAAGTTGGGTCGTAGGCAGGATTGGGTGTCATGTGCTGGGCGCCCACTGACTTCAGCCAGGCATCTAATTGAGCGGCGAGTGTTTCAGTCTTCTCGTTGAATTGACCAGACACATCACTTGATTCGGATGGATCTTTTTTCAAGTGATAGAGTTCAAGTTTCCCCTCTTCGTGAAAACGGATAAGTTTCCAGTTGCCCTTGCGGATTGCGCTGTAGGGTTTGGTTTTATGATAGTGAGGGTAGTGCCAGTAGAGTGAGTCACGATCGATTGAGTCACCCTTTTGAATGTGAGGCACGAGGTTCACGCCATCACAGACTTGCCCCTTGGGTTGACTGACTCCGGCAGCGGAGAGGATAGTTGGATAAATATCCATACCTATGACTGGAGTGTTACTCGTGCTGCCTGGTTCTACTTTTCCAGCCCATTGAATGATAAACGGCTCACGCGTTCCGCCTTCGTATGAGTAGCCTTTTCCTTTGCGAAGTCCCCCACTGCTGCTTTCGGCGACGCCTCCATTATCGCCTGTAAAAATGATCAGCGTATTTTTATCGAGCCCGTGTGTTTTGAGGTTCTCTATAATACGGCCCACGCTTTCATCGACACTTTGAATCATACCCGCATAGGCGGCGTTTTTTTGTTTGAATGCACCACCTCCGATTTTATCCTGATACTTCTTTTTGAGTTCAGGTTTAGTCATAATGGGTCCATGGACGGCGTAGTAGGACATGTAGAGCAGGAAGGGTTTACCCTTCACGCTCTCCATCCACTTGTTCGCTTCGGTGGTGAGTCGATCGGTTAGAAAGCCACCTTTCTTTCCCTCTTTGATTCCTGGCATATCCCAAGGGTAGAAATATTTCCCTGTGCCTTTGGGCTGCCCCCACTCGCGGCCGCCAATATTATGATCGAAGCCATGTTTTTCAGGAACGTGATCGTTCACGATATCTTTGTTCTGATGTGGCATTAGATGCCACTTCCCGAAAAACCCTGTGGCGTAACCCTTGCTCTTTAACGCCTCCGGCAGTGTAGTCAGACTGTGATCCATGTGCATTTTCCAGTCGGGCACCTTGAGTTTAGCTTTCGGTTTTTTGTGGCCGGCTATCCAATCGGTCAGATGCAATCGAGCAGGATATTGACCGGTCATAATAGCAGCACGGCTTGGACTACACACGGTGCAGGCAGCGTAGCCGTTGGTGAAGCGCATCCCCTCTTTGGCAAGCAAATCAACGTTGGGAGTTTCATGCAGTTTGCTACCATAGCAGCCCATGTCACCCCAACCGAGGTCATCGACAAGGAATACGATTACGTTAGGTAGGCGTTCAGCAGCTAGGGAGAAAGAACTGAGAGCGAGGAGCGTTAAAAGTGATTGTTTGATCATAACCTATTTTTTCTTTTTCTTATTACCCTTCTTTGCCGGCTTGTTGGGATTTTTGTCCTTTGCGTGTTCTGGAGTAAAGTAATGCGTTGAGGGAGTATGCTCGCGCGTCATGACGGCATCAATCTGTTTGGCTACGTCAGGATGATTCTCTGCTACGTTGTTTTTCTCAGCAGGATCTTTGGAAAGGTCATACAGTTCAACCTTGTCCTTGGTTCCCTTGCGGTAGCCTTTCCATTTGCCCATGCGGACACATTGCTGAAATTTACCTTCGTAGATCTCGAAGTAGAGGAAATCGTGGGCGGTTTTCTGCTTCTTGCCGAGGAGTGTAGGAAGGATTGAGATGCCATCGGTTTTACCGGGTGCTTTCACACCAGCAATTTCTGCGGCTGTGGCCATGAGGTCGACTTGTGATGTGAGCAAGTCTGTTTTGGAACCAGCGGCTACTTTCCCTGGCCAATAGGCAACCATCGGGGCGCGTATACCGCCTTCGTAGAGAGATCGTTTAGCACCACGCAAGCCACCAGAACTTTGAACAGCTTTGATGAATAGCCCATTGGCTCCGTTATCCGAGGTGTAGATGATGAGAGTGTTATCGGCGATGCCAAGTTCCTTACACTTGGCGATAATTCTGCCCACACCTGCATCAAGAAGTGTTACCATGGCCGCATAGTTTTTGACCGTCTGGTTCCATGATTTATCAGCATAGTGTTTCAGAGCGGGGTCATTGGCTGGAATCACATACTTCCCGTGAGGAGGAGTCCAAGCTGCGTAACAGAAGAATGGACCATCTTTGTTGTCCTCAATAAATTTGATCGTTTGCTCTTCGATAAGGTAGTGGGTGTAGGATCCCTTTTTGCCGTCCTCGTTTTTGGGAAGCTTAATATTCTTACTATTTCTGACCAGAAACGTTGGGTAGTAATCGTGGGCGTGGCCTTGATCGTAATAACCATACCAGAGGTCGAAACCATGTTTCTCAGGAACCCCCTCGGTCCCCACATTTCCAATGCCCCACTTTCCGAATCCCCCAGTGGCATAACCTGCCTTTTTAAGTATGGAGGCTACCGTTGGGGTTCCCTTGGCAGTTGGCAATAATCCATGTAGCGATTTATTGGCTCGGCGTAATGCGTGGCCCGGGTGCATGCCTGTCATCAAAACACAGCGGGTCGGTCCACAAACGGCGTTACCACTGTAGGCCCGGTTAAACTGCATTCCATCCTTCGACATCTTATCCATTACTGGAGTCTTGATGTGTTTACCTCCATAATTGGTGAAATCACCAATTCCTGCATCATCAACCATGATGTAGATGATATTGGGTTTACTGGGAGCTGCGAATGCCAAAGACCCTAAACTAAAGGCCGTGAGGACATGTGTGAGTGTGGAGTTGATTTTCATGAAATTGATACGCTGCCTCTGTGAAGGATAGAATGTGGAACTAGTAATACTAGATAATGTTGCGACTCTTTTTGTTATAACATCAACACTTTTGCTCGATATGATCCATCACTAAGGCGAATGAGACGACAACCCCTGACTTCCTACACAATGTTGCCTTCTTGACGCACCATGGAGTTTGTGGTGTGCTGCCGAATAACACACACCTAAATCTCCATAACTGGGCAACCCAGCCGAGAAATGTTTGCGAGGGTAATCGTGTATCTAATTTATGCTTAAAATGACGTTCAGATCACTCCGCCCCATCCTTACTATCATTGTATTTTCTGCAGTCACTTGTGCTGTAATACGCCTTGCTAGTGCTGACAACACGGCAGACAAACCACTCCAGGTAAGAGTGGATACTAAGGGGTTCAATGCTAGTCAGGCGGATATCAAGAAAGTGCTCGATTACGCAGGCCACCCACTTTGGAAACAATTTGCTGACTACAAGATCGAACCCATTGTCGTGCAAAAGGGAAACGGTGGTCCGATCACACTTTTCAAACGAAACAACAAGGGTGAGATTATTATCAAACTTGATACTAAAAATACATTCTGGAGCCAATACGCTTATCAGTGGACACATGAACTGTGTCACGTGTTATGTGGATACCGTCCTGATGGCAGGGACAACAAATGGTTCGAGGAAACGCTCTGTGAGATGGCATCTCTCTACTGCATGAGGGCTATGGCTGTCGATTGGGCAGCTAAGCCACCTTACCCTAACTGGAAGAGTTACGCGCCTAGCTTAAAAAAGTATGCCGACACCACGATGGCGAAGTATGAGAAAGTGGACAACAAAGGGTTGGCTGCTTTTTACAAGAAACATGAGAAAAAACTCCGCAAGGACTCGACACTACGCCAGCTCAACGGAGCCATGGCAGCGGCATTATTGCCTGTGTTTGAAAAAAATCCTGAACACTGGGAGGCGGTTCGATACATTAACATCACAGCTGCCAAAAAGGGCCTTACTCTGAAGGAGTATTTTACGAAGTGGAAAAAAGACGCCCCTAAGAAACACCATGCACTCATCGATGAAATAATGAAGGTGTATGGGGTGAAGTAAGGCTAGTTTTATATTTTGCCGACAGGTTGCAAACCAAGAGCGTCCTACTTTCTAACTACCAAAAGAAACGGTGTAGTCTCAGTGGCACCCTTACGATGAAAACGTGACACGGAGAAACTCGTTCCATGTCTACCAGCCAGATACAGTTTTACCGCCTCTGCCTCATCGTCCCCTCCTGAATGCCCTGGGTAACACATCACAGTAAGAACGCCTCCAGACTTTAGTAGCTCCAATGAGTCGGCTAGAGCCTTGAGAGTGGAGTCCACCTTGGTGATTTTTTCTTTATCCCCACCTGGTAAATAGCCGAGATTAAACATCACAGCACTGAGACCATTCTGAGCAAATCGTAAAATCTCAGCATGGCTTTGCAAATGTAGCTCATAGGACCGCTCGTCAATACCAGCTCCGGTTAACCTCTCAGCGGTCGATTTTATCGCATCTTGCTGAACATCAAAGCCGATCACTTTTCCGCCTTCACCCACACAATTGACCAAAAACAAGGTGTCGTGACCGTTACCCAAGGTTGCATCAACGACGGTTTCCCCCGGCTTTACCGCCGCAACGATACAATCATGGGCTTTAGCGATGAGACTTCCCTCAATAGAATATTCGGAAATCATTCTAGTTACTAGGCCCAGGCAGGTTTTTCGAAACACTCCAGAGACAGGTCCTCATCGAGCTCGCATTCACCACATAAGTGTGAGGCAAAGTGCTCGGCCACAGCGGGTGCCATCAAGGTGCCCTTTGATCCTAGGCCATTAAAAAATCCCACCTGCGGCATCTCGGAATGAAAGCCTACAAGAGGCCTACTGTTCCGTATAATTGGCCTTACTCCGGCCTCGTGTTCAATCACCTCGATCGGAACATCTCCCTCAACAAGCCACGTGCGAAGTTTTGTTAGAACATCCTCTTTTCCTGCTTCCGTCGGTTCTGAATCCAGATTTTTCCAATCGTAGCTTGCCCCAGCCTTCCACATTCCGCCTTCACGCGGCGCTAGCCAACCATTGCAATGATATCGTTTCGATTCATCGAGTCCATCTATCCAAAGGCTCAAAATCTCACCCTTGGCACTCCGGTGTGGAATATTGCTAAACCAGCCATCGTAGCCTTTGATGCCCGATAGTCCATAGGCGCCTTGGCAAAGAATGATTTTCCCAGCAAACACATCCTGCCATCGGACTAACCCATCCTCAAAGGTCACGTCCTCTTCTCGAAAATCGCCCTCTCTCCAAGCGCCGGCATCCATGAGCTTGTCTTTGACGACTTGCAGAAAAGTAACCGTATCAAGCCAGGCTCCCTCTGACATTTCAATACCTCCTAGATCGTGTTTAAATGGACCATCTAATCGCCCCATATCAAATGCCCACTGATCATGATCGAGATCCTTACCTTCCCATTTTTGACGTTCCTTCTCGGTAGCAAACAAACGCACCACAGGAGTTTTTCGATAGAATTTCCTGCCAGTCTCTTTTTCCAATGCGTGATAATACGCCACTGCCTTTGGTAAATATTGCTCCTGTCGCCAAGCCGCATTCATGCCCTTTCCCGTCAGCGGCGTCACTAACCCAGCCGCGACTCTTGTCGAAGAGCCTGCATCCTGTCGGTCCACGACCAATACAGTTTTTTCGCGCTTCAGCAACTCCAGTGCCAGAGTGCTGCCGGCAATACCTTGACCAATGATCAGAAAATCAACTTTCATCTAGGGAAACTGATAGCGTATTTCAGCTATCATGAAAACACCTGATTTGCCCTACTCAGCAATCCGTAACTCTGCCTGGATTTCTTTATTTGGATCCACCCAGTCGGCATCGTATCCTTTGGCATAAGCAAAAAGATCACGGTGCATGTATTCGTAATAAGCCTCCTTCTGTTCGTCATTGAGACGGTGCCAAATTGTTACGTTAAAAGCACGGGTCACCTTCTGCATCATTTTCAAAGTCAACCGACGTCCCTTACGAGCTTTTTGAACCTGCTTGTGCGTAAGTTGCTCAGTCGATACCTCCACCATATCGTGGTTTCCCATGCCCCACTCATCCATCATTCGGTCGAGAGGTTGGGTGCCAAGATCGCGTTCTGTTTCACTCATGGCTTGTTTCTATCCTAAATTTTCAATTTGGAAACTGAAATTGGAGTTTGGAATTTTAATTTTGGGGTTTATCTTCACGGCATGCCCAGCAAGAAAGACATACTCGACCTCTACTTTATGGATGCGAGACACAAGCTGATTGATCTCGCCGCCTTCCTCGATCGGATCGATCGCCATGACGGCGAACCCGACTACAGGCTCGAAGGATTCCACGATGCCCTCAAAGCCATGCAATCCCCTGGAGACGTCCCACGAGCACAGGCCGTGCTTGAAGTGCTCTCTGATCACACCACCGAGCCAATTCCTAAAGCGACGATTCAAGGCGCCTTTGGAGCAGTAAACAAAGGTAACTAATCACCCGACACCCGAATTATGAAATATATAGAACCACATGCCCACATGGTGAGTCGGACTACCGACGACTACCAAGCCATGGCGATGGCTGGCTGCGAAATCATCTGCGAACCTGCTTTCTGGGCGGGATTTGACCGCACCTCGGCCCAAGGATTTTACGACTATTATTGTCAACTCACTGACTATGAGCCGAAGCGAGCTGCCAAATTTGGTATCAAGCACTACAGCTGGCTATGCATCAACCCAAAGGAAGCCGAGGATGCTGGATTTGCCCGTGAAGTCATGGCGATCATTCCTGAGTTTATCGATAAGAGCAACGTGCTTGGCATTGGTGAAATTGGCCTTAACAAGAATACGGTTAGCGAGTTAGCGATTTTCGAAGAACACGTAGCCATTGCCCTGAAATATGATCTCCCTATCCTGATCCATACTCCCCACCTTGAGGATAAACTTAAAGGCACCCGATTGATTATAGATGCCCTAAAAAATGCCAACGTCGATCCAGGCAAAGTTATCATCGATCATGTTGAAGAGCACACCGCCGGGCTAGTTCTCGATGCTGGATTTTGGGCAGGCATGACACTTTACCCAGAATCAAAATGTAGCCTGCCACGTGCGGTCGACATCCTCGAAAATTTTGGAACAGAAAACATCTGGATGAACTCCGCCTGCGACTGGGGCATCTCCGATCCTCTCGCTGTGGCCAAATGTGTGATCGAGATGAAAAAACGGCAACATACTGAAGAGCTCATCAGCAAGGTTGTGTATGACAATCCCGTAAAATTCCTGAGCCAATCAAAGAACTTTAAGATCTAAGCATGGACATCGATCAAATTGAATCATTCAAAGCCACCTTACGCCAGCTTCCCCAAGAAGAACAGGACCACCTAGCCAGTTTTCTGTTTATGGAACGGCTGAAGCGAAATAAGCTCGTCATGCCCACATTGCATCAACGTATCGAAGATGCCGATGCCGACAACTGGCAATCGTGGGAGAAAACCAAGGACTCACTCAAGAATGACTAACACTCGAATGACTAACACTCTTGTCTACATCCACAGCCTTGCCGCTGATCATCTCAATGGAATGGGCAGCAAAAAGAATGTGGTCCAATTTATCAACAAGCTGGAGTCCAATCCTGAAACTGTAGGCGACTATCGTCAGCCTGACCCGCGTGGACGCATGCTTGAGGTTAAGCTAATTGACCGGCAGGTCATTCTCTTTTTTAAAGACCCGTTTGCCAATATTGTAAAGATTCTCGATATCCGGAACGTAGAGGCTTTGTAAGTTTTAAACTCCAAATACCAAATTTTGAAATTCGCTGCCTCTCATCTCGCCTACTGTACTAATATTCATCCTGCTGAGACATGGGAGGAAACTTTGAGTGTTCTTAAAAAACACACGCTCGCCGTAAGAGATCAAGTGGTGCAACCTAATGAGCCTTATGCAATTGGGCTTCGATTGTCTGCCGTGGCTGCAGAAGAACTTCTTCAGGACGACAACCTCACACAATTCCAACAATGGTTGTCTGAAGAAAACTGCTATGTTTTCACTATCAATGGATTCCCATACGGTTCATTTCATGGCACACGAGTAAAAGAAAAAGTCTATCAACCGGACTGGAGTTCTTCCGAGCGCCTCGAATATACCAACAATCTGTTCATCATCATCGCCCAACTCGTTCCGGAAGGAATTGACGGGTCAGTCTCTACACTCCCTGGGTCCTTTAAAGAGTTCCATGCTGACGAAGCTGACATTTTCAAAAACCTTGAGGCCTGCGCGAAGTCGATAGAAACCTTGTCTCATCTATTCGATCGAGACCTCCATCTAGGCCTCGAACCTGAACCGCTCGGACACTTCGAAAACACCGAGGAAACACTCGCATTTTTTGATCGTTTTCTAGCCGCCGTAGCGGATCCAGATCTGGTCAAGCGCCGCATCGGCATCAACTACGACACCTGCCACTTCGCACTCGAATTCGACAACTGCCACGCATCCCTCGACGCGCTGCGTGCGGCAGGATTAAGAATTTCCAAAGTCCACCTTTCCTCAGCTCTTAAGTTTGATCCATCATCAGAATCGGCCCTAAACTCCATACAAGCCTTCGACGAACCCACTTACCTTCATCAGGTAATCGTCCAAGACAACGACGGAAAACTCACCCGTTTCAAAGATCTCCCCGAGTTCCTTCAATCTTCATTGAATTTTGAAGCGTCGACTGAAGGCCGAATACATTTCCACATCCCCCTTTACGCAGAGCCTGAGCCGCCGTTGGGATCGACACAAGATCATGCAGTAGCCGCGCTAGATTACTTCAAAAACAATCCCGACTTCTGCACCCACTTTGAAATCGAAACCTACACGTGGGGCGTGCTTCCTAGTGATCTACAGATCCCCATCGAGGATCAGATCGCCAAGGAATACGCGTGGGTTCTCGGCATCGGTTAGGCTCCGATATAGGAACAGACGTATTGGCAAATCCCCGCATCCACCTCGATCGTGAATCCTGAGTTAGCAGGAACGTCAAAATGCTCGCCCGAAGTAAAGCCATCGCTGCCATCAATACCATCGAGCGTCACCAGACAAGCGCCATCGGTAATTTCCATCCGCTCGGCTTTCTCTGTACCAAAGTGATAACTTCCTGGATAGATCAGACCAAAAGTTTTAGTAGTTCCATCCTCAAGGGTAATACCGTGGGAAGCGACTTTGCCGTCGAAGTAGATATTGGCTTTTGCTTCAGCTGTGACATTGGAAAATTGCATGGGCGAAAGATCAACTAGAATACCACTGCCGGGCAAGAATGAACTCCGTCAGCTTTTTGCTCTATCTCTCTGAAACTGTCTCAAATAATAGTTCTCAATGAAAACACAACTGAAGAAGAACTCAAGGCACTGGCCAAAATACGAGAAACACACTGCGTCTACATACGTTTACACCTCGGTGTTCAACCAGTCGCCCTTCAGGTGAAGCCAGACAAAGATGATCGCTTGAATTAATACATCAACCATCATCACCTTCCAGATTCCGAGCAGGCCTATGTCGAAGTACTTCATCGCAACCCAAAGACCACCTACACGAATCAGCCACATCGAGGCAAAGGAATAAACGGTAACGAGTCTCGTAGCCCCAGCACCACGCATCGACATCTTCATCACCATCATAGTAGCAGTTAGTGCCTGAAACAGGCCAACAAAACGGATCACCGGCGCAGCAACATCGGATTGGGCTGTGCCTGACATTCCAAACATCGAGAGAAACTCGGTATTAAAAAACGAGATCAGAAGCCCTGCGCTCCCCATCGACAGCACGGCCACGACCCAGCAGAAGCGCACTGCCTTTTTCGCCATCACCTTATCACCGGCACCAAGATACTGCCCAGTCAGTGTGCTCGCCGCCATACCAATGGCAAAGCCAGGCATAAAACTTACCGATTCGAGTCGGACAACCATGGCATGAGCCCCTAACGTTCCAGCTTTGAGATGTCCGATAAAATACACACCCACGGCGTGAACCGACCACATACCGATGATTTCTATCATCGACGGCCAGCTCACCCGCCAGATCCGACGTAGCATCGGCATGTCGTAGCGTAAGTTTTGCATGTGGAGCACAAGCGGCTCCCCTCCCTCGCTGGCCTCTTGACTGGCCTTACCCTGAGGTCGCAAAAACCATAGGATAAACCCAGCCCCTGCTGCCCAGCCGATAACAGTTCCTCCGGCAAGCCCCTTCACGCCCCAGCCAAGCTGGTAAACGAACCAAATACTCAGGCAGACGTTAACAACATTCACGATGAACATCGCAAGGAATGGTTTCATCGTATCGCCATATCCCCGCAAACAGCTACTTGCGACAAATAGGACGCCACTAAACGGTGCCAGTAAAGCGGCCACACGCATGTAATCCATCACGTAAGTCGTTGCTAAGTCACTGAGATTGAAAAAATCGGCCATAAACGGCACAGCCATCCAGATCATCACCCCACTCACCGCCCCTGACGCGATACCGAGCAACAACGACTGACCTAGCGCCAGATTGGCTGCTTTCATGTCCCTAGCTCCAGTCGAGCGCGATACCAAAGCCATCGCCCCCGTGGCCATCGCACCTTGAAGAATCATCAATAACCACATCAGATACATGGAAGCCCCCATCATATCCATAATCGCCTCTGCGGCTTCCCCTTTTTCCATCCGCCCCGCAATCATCATATCGGCAAAGCCAACACCCACACCTAGCAGGTTTTGTAAAAACGGCCACAGCGCCAATGCCATGACCTGTCGTGACAAGGACATACCAGCCAACTTCCCACCAAGCTCCAACGGTTCGGTGTCCGGTGTAGATAAATCAGGATTCCCCCCTTCACTCTGATAATCGTTGCTCATGTTTCTTCCGGGTCCGATGTCACGGATACACATCTCAAACGGCATCGCTGTGCTAAATTCTACACCAATGACGTCGCGCCGAACTATCGTCAAATTTACCGATATGGAAATACCAAAATCATTTCCACAAAACGTTCTCATAATTTATCTTCAAACTTCACACTGAATACCTCAAACTAACCCCGCAATGACCAGCGATCCTTACCAACCTCCAGCAGTCGATCCGGATCCAGACTGTGAGGATCATACTCCACCCCCTCCAGTCGTGGTAGAACATCTTCATCGAACCAGGCCATGGGTTAAATTTTGCAGTCTGGCAGGATATATCACCTCGGGATTCCTCATCCTGATTGCGATTCTCACCCTGCGCGGGATGCTGGGCCGGTTTTCAATCCAGTATATGATCCTACTGGGTGGCTTTTATCTGGTTTTGGCCATTCTTTTCATCATTCCGTCGCTTTGGCTGTCGAGATATGAAAAAGCCATCACTCGACTGGAAATCAGCAATCGGCTCGAAGATCTCGAACAAGCTATCGCCCACCAGAGAGCATTCTGGCGTCAGATGGCCATCATGATTCTGCTAATGCTCGTGATTTATTTGATTACTATAGCGTTTTCGGCCATCGTTTTGCTCTCGTCTAGATAAGACTTCGCGTGTCATACCCATATTTAATCTATACTAATTGGATATTTTCAGCCAAAATCCAGCGGGCAGCGCAAAAAAACTTCCAAAAATGCGTATTCTATGCCCACAAGGAGACCTCGGGTTGCCAAAACAGCCCAATAAATCTCAATAATCACCTAAATCAGTCACTATCCGCGCTAAAACTCGCGTATATAAGCACAAATCAACCATTTTATGTCGGAGAAGAATAATACGATGAAGCAGCCCACCAAAAAGCTATTGGGATTCCCCCCAGCACAGGGACTTTACGATCCCGAAAACGAGCACGACTCCTGCGGAGTTGGGTTCCTCTGTCATCTCAAGGGCAAAAAATCACATGACATCATCTCGGGAGCTCTCGATATGAACGTCTGCATGGAGCACCGTGGTGGCTGTGGTTGTGATGAAGCTACCGGTGACGGCGCCGGTCTGTTTATCCAATTACCTCATCAATTTTTCAAATCTGTAACTCCAGAGCTGGGTATCGAACTGCCTGAGGAAGGCCAGTATGCTGTTGGATTCGTTCACCTATCGCCTGATCCCGAGGAAGCGGCTACGGCGGTGGCTTCTTTCGAGAAGGCTGTCAGAAAAGAAGGTCAGTCCGTTCTTGGATGGCGTGATGTCCCCGTAAAGAGCGACATCCTCGGCAAAGCAGCTCGCGATTGCGAACCGCAGATGAAGCAAGTTTTTGTGGCTCGGTCTCCAGAGATCGCAACCGCTCAAGATTTCGAACGTAAACTCTACGTGATCCGCCGCCGCGCATCCCAGTCGATCCGCTACACCTCCACCAGTGGCGCTGAGTATTTCTACACCGTCTCACTGTCTGCCCGTACGATTATCTATAAAGGTATGTTGACCACGTGGCAGCTTAAGGATTATTTCCCCGATCTCCAGAACGAGAAAATGGTATCCGCAATGGCGCTGGTTCACTCCCGTTTCAGCACCAACACCTTCCCAAGTTGGCCCCGTGCCCAGCCATTCCGCTACATGTCACACAACGGCGAAATTAACACCATGCGCGGTAATTCCAACTGGATGCAAGCCCGCCAAAAGCTTCTGGCCAGCGGTGTCCTAGGAAAAGATCTCGATAAGCTTCTGCCTATTATCCGTGATGACGGATCAGACTCTGCCATGTTCGATAACTGCCTCGAGTTCCTCGTACTCTCTGGTCGCCCCCTACCTCAGGCCATCATGATGATGATCCCCGAGCCATGGGAAAAGCACCAGCACATGAGCGATACCAAAAAGGCATTCTACGAATACAATGCCACCCTCATGGAGCCATGGGACGGCCCTGCATCGATCGCCTTCTGTGATGGAGTTTCAATCGGCGCCATCCTCGACCGTAACGGCCTCCGCCCATCGCGATACTACGTCACCAACGACGACATGGTCATCATGGCCTCAGAAGTTGGTGTCCTAAAAGTGGACCCCGCTACCGTGATCAAGAAAGGTCGCCTCGAGCCAGGTCGCATGTTCCTTGTTGATACAGAAAAGGGACGCATCATCGATGACTCCGAAATCAAAGAAGAGATCGCCCAGAAAGAGCCCTACGCTGAGTGGCTTCAAAGCAACCGCGTCTTTTTTGCCGACCTCGCAAAAGGGGAATCCAAAGCAACTATCACAGGTCACGATCTGATCCAACGCAACCGCGCCTTCGGATATACCTTCGAGGACAAGCGCCTCATTCTCGCCCCATCGGCACAGACTGGCAACCAGCCACTCGGAGCCATGGGTAACGATACCCCGATCGCTGTGCTCTCTGACAGACCCCAGTTGCTCTACAACTACTTCCGTCAGCTCTTTGCCCAGGTTACTAACCCAGCCATCGACCCTATCCGGGAAGAACTGATTACATCCAGTGTCACCTTTGTAGGATCAGAAAACGACATCCTCAACCCTGGACCGGAAAATTGCCGGATGATCCGCCTGGAAAGCCCCCTCATCGACAACGATGAACTCGCTAATCTGCGGGACGTTGAGCTCGAGGGGTTCCAGTCTGAGACAATTCCTATTCTCTATCGTCCGGAAACCCTCGATGCAGGGTTGGCCGCTGGCCAGCTTCCAGGACATGCCGACGAACCTAACGTTACTGACGATGCTGAGGAGCTAGCTCAGGTATCGGGCGATACTCTGAAGGTAGCTCTTGATAAAATTTTCAAAGCCGCAGACACCGCCATCCGTCACGGTGACAACATCCTAATCCTCTCGGATCGTGGAATGAACGCTAAGAAATCCCCGATCCCCGCTCTTCTCGCTGTTGCAGGCCTCCACCATCATCTGATCCGCAGTGGAACTCGCACCAAGGTTTCCATCGTTCTCGAGTCTGGCGAACCACGTGAGGTTCACCACTTTGCCGTCCTGTTAGGATATGGTGTTGACGTCATTAACCCCTATCTTGCCATCGATACACTCGCCCAAATGACCGAAGACGGCGAGCTCGATATGGATCACGAAACTGCCGTTAAACAATACCTCAAGGCATCCATCAAGGGTGTGATCAAGACCATGTCGAAGATGGGTATTTCTACCGTTGCCAGTTACCGTGGTGCACAGATTTTCGAATGTATCGGTCTCAACCGCGAGGTAATCGATCAGTACTTCACCCGCACAACTTCTCGAGTTAAAGGCATCGGCCTCGATACCATTTCTCGTGAAGTGAAAATGCGTCACGACGATGCGTTTAAAGAACGCGAAACTGAAAACGATGCCCTCGACTCCGGTGGGGTCTACCAATGGCGCTCCGACGGCGAACGTCACCTATTCAGCCCTCAGGCAATTCATCTGCTTCAGCAGTCGACCAAGCTCGGCGACATGAAGGTATTCAGTCAGTATTCTGAACTAATCAACAACCAATCAAAGGACCTCTGCACCCTGCGTGGCCTGATGGACTTCAAGTTTGACCCCGCCAAGGAAGTCCCACTCGAAGAAGTCGAGTCCGTTAGTGAAATCGTAAAACGTTTCAAGACAGGCGCGATGTCCTACGGATCAATTTCCAAGGAAGCCCACGAAGCCCTCGCTGTCGCGATGAACCGTCTCGGCGGCAAGTCTAACACCGGTGAAGGAGGTGAAGATCCTTATCGTTTCCGTTGGACCAATGAAAAGGGCGACTCGAAAAAGAGTGCCATCAAGCAGGTAGCCAGTGGACGTTTCGGTGTTACATCGAACTATCTCGTCAACGCCCGCGAAATCCAAATCAAGATTTCCCAAGGAGCCAAGCCCGGCGAAGGTGGAGAACTTCCAGGCCACAAGGTTTTACCTGAAATTGCCAAGGTGCGCGGAACCACTCCAGGAGTGGGTCTTATTTCCCCTCCTCCTCACCACGATATTTATTCGATTGAGGACATGGCTGAACTCATCCACGACCTTAAGAATGCTAACACTGATGCTCGTATCAATGTGAAGCTTGTTTCGGAAGTTGGTGTTGGAACCATTGCAGCTGGCGTGGCCAAGGCGAAAGCCGATGTCATTCTCATTGCAGGTCACGATGGTGGCACCGGTGCCAGCCCTCGTTCATCCATCCAGCACGCTGGTTCCCCATGGGAGCTTGGTCTTGCTGAAACCAACCAGACTCTACTTCTTAACAACCTACGTAGCCGTGTCATCCTTGAAACAGATGGTCAGCTTAAAACAGGTCGCGACGTCGTTATAGGAGCCCTACTCGGTGCCGAGGAATTTGGCTTTGCCACAGCTCCTCTGGTCACACTCGGATGCATCATGATGCGCGTTTGCCACAAAAACACCTGCCCAGTAGGTATCGCAACCCAAAACGTCGACCTCCGTAAGAAATTCGATGGCGCAGTGGAGAATGTCGTTAACTACATGAATTTCGTCGCCGTGGAAATCCGCGAACTGATGGCCAAACTCGGATATCGCACCATCAACGAAATGGTCGGTCACTGCGACCGCCTCGAAATGCGCGATGCCGTGGATCATTGGAAAGCCAAAGGCCTCGATTACTCCAAGATCCTCTATCGTCCGAAAGTCGGCCCTGAAGTAGGAACCTACGCTACCCAGCAACAGGATCACCTGCTCGACCAGGCTCTTGATAACACCACGCTACTCGAACTCTGCCAACCAGCAATCGAGAGCTACGAAAAAGTTCATGCCGAGATGCCGATCGAAAACGTCAACCGCGTTGTCGGAACCATTACCGGAGCCGAGATCAGTCGTCACCACGGTGCCGCTGGACTCCCTGCCGATACCATCCATCTCAAGTTCAACGGTAGCGCCGGACAAAGCCTAGGTGCTTTCTGTCCTAAGGGAATGACCTTCGAACTAGAAGGTGATGCCAATGACTACATTGGAAAAGGTGTCTGTGGAGCCAAGATCATCGTCTACCCACCGAAGTGTTCACCACCTGAACTGATTGCGGACCAAAACATCATCATCGGTAACGTCGCCTTCTATGGTGCCACTGCTGGCGAGGCCTATATGGCTGGTGTTGCAGGAGAACGCTTCTGCGTTCGTAACTCCGGTGTTCACGCCGTTATTGAAGGCGTGGGCGACCACGCTTGCGAATACATGACCGGTGGATCAGTCACCTGTCTCGGCGGAACCGGACGTAACTTCGGCGCCGGTATGAGTGGAGGAGTTGCCTACATCTACAACGAGCACGGCGACTTCGAAACCCGCCTCAATCGTGATATGGTTAACCTCTACCCACTCGTCGAATGTGAAGACAGCGAGATAGAAGAAGTCAAAGCACGCATCCAGAAACACGTCGATTACACCGGCAGTGTTAAAGGAAGCACACTGCTCGATAACTGGGACGATGCCGCAGGCAAGTTCCTCAAGGTCATGCCCGCCGACTACGAGCGCGTCCTCAATGCCGTTAAAAAAGCCGAGGAAAGCGGTCTCGAAGGAGACGCCGCTATCCTCGCAGCCTTCGAAGAAAATGCCAAAGTCGGCAACTAATCATTCAACACTCAAAACTTAACACTTTAAAACCATGGGAAAACCAACTGGATTTTTAGAATTTACACGTTCCACCATTCCTAACCGCGCACCTCTTGAGCGGATTAAGGACTGGAAGGAAATTCATGACATCAGCCCTGAAGGCAAGCTAGTAGAGCAAGCATCGCGTTGTATGGACTGCGGCGTGCCTTACTGCCACACCGGCGTTGATATCGGCGGCATGGCAAGTGGCTGCCCAATCAATAACCTCATCCCCGAATGGAATGACCTCATTTACCGTGGTCGCTGGGATGAAGCCCTTGCCCGTTTACGCAAGACCAACAACTTCCCCGAGTTTACCGGTCGTGTCTGCCCTGCCCCTTGTGAGGGATCATGTGTCCTTGGATACAACGAGCCACCAGTCGCCATTAAAAACGTCGAGTGCTCTATCATCGACCGTGGTTGGCAAGACGGACTCATGACTCCCAACCCACCAGCAGAGCGCACAGGAAAAACTGTCGCCGTCGTTGGCTCGGGCCCTGCAGGACTTGCCGCTGCTGACCAGCTTAACCAAGCAGGTCACACCGTCACCGTTTTCGAACGTGCCGATCGCGCAGGTGGATTACTCATGTACGGTATTCCGAACATGAAACTCGATAAGGCTGAAGTCGTCGACCGCCGAGTAGACCTCATGAAGGCCGAAGGCGTCAACTTCGAGATGAATGTCTTTATCTCAGCAAACAACGATTGGACACCAAGCCGACTCCGTAAAGAATTCGACTCCGTGATCCTCTGCTGTGGTGCCACTGAAGCACGTGACCTCGAAATCGATGGACGCGACGCGAAGGGCGTCCACCAGGCGATGGAGTTCCTTACTGACAACACCAAGTATCAGCTTGATAACAACTTTAATGGAACCAACCCTGAACTCAATGCGACCGATAAGGACGTCGTTGTTATCGGTGGTGGTGATACCGGAACCGACTGTGTTGGCACAAGCATCCGACAAGGCTGCAAGAATGTCATTCAGCTTGAAATCATGCCGATGCCTCCGATGGAGCGCGCCGCTAACAACCCTTGGCCTGAATGGCCCAAGGTTTACAAGATGGACTACGGCCAACAAGAAGCCGAGGCGACGCAAGGTGCCGATCCACGCAGCTATCTGGTGATGACCAAAGAGCTTATCGAAGACGAAAACGGCAATGTCACTGGACTCAAAGTCGTTGATATCAACTGGGAAAAGAATGCCAAGGGCCAGTTCACTCCGAAGGAAACTGAAGGCAGCGAACGCACTATCAACGCCCAGCTCGTCCTCCTCGCTATGGGCTTCATGGGTCCTGAGCAGAAGATCATCGATCAGTTCAAACTCGAGACTGATGTCCGCAGTAACGTCAAGGCTGCGCACGAAGTTTACACCACCAACGTCGAAGGAGTGTTCGCCGCCGGTGACATGCGCCGTGGTCAGTCGCTCGTCGTCTGGGCCATCAACGAAGGTCGAGGAGCCGCACGTGAGTGCGATCGATTCCTGATGGGCTCAACCCAATTGCCATAGTCTTAACGGAGTATTTCAATATGCCTCTGACCTCGGTCAGGGGCATTGTTGTGTTTAGCCATTTGTGGCCTCAGCGGCAGTAGTATCGGGAGGATTAATCATTCCTTGAAAATCCTTGATCCACTGCGGAGCATCCTTGTGCGTTAGGTATGTTTCCAGATGAGTCAACATCTTCACCGCTGATACTTTTTCGTCCCCTACTTTGAAACAATCCACTTCCATTTTCCACAGTAGCTGAGGTCTGGTTTCACTGAGAAATTTTTCAAATTCAGGAGGACGCATGGCATCTTTTTTGCCGATAGTTGACCCCTCCCGTACATTCCATTTCTCGACAACCAGTCCCTCATGAAGAATCCGTTTTTTCCAAGCTGATCGTAGAGAATCAATTTTAGTGACCTTACGCAATGGAGGCATCACTACCTTATCGTATATCTGGGCGATATCCATAGTGGATCTTGGCCAACCCTCCACTTTGATGTTTAAATCGTAAGCTCTAGCAAAAACAGAACCTAAGGCGTTCTGACTTAGCACAGCTCGGTGATCTTTGAGAACCTCAGCATTTTTCATAATCTGGTCTAGATGATCAATTGCACGCATTCCTAACTCACTAATGTCTCCATCCCTGCGAGCGGCTTCGATACTCAGTAGCAGCCACGCCAATTGATGGCGTAGAGCCATACGCATGGAAGATGAACTAAGGCGCTCTTTGTTTTTCCTTTTCCAGTCTCGAAACTCACTCGCTTTGCGCTTCTCATCGGTAAAGCGGACCTTCTCAATACACTTCAGATAAAGTTCCATGGTGGCATCATCTGATTTAATTGCAGATCGATAATCCTGAATAGCCCTTCGGAAAAGCCCACCAACTCGGTCTTTCGATTGCTGCTGAATTTTTCCCAACTGCTCCTCCAAAGCAATTCGATCAGCTTCACTAAGCGGCTGAGGTTCAGCGATCGATACAGTAGGATAAACTGTAACCGTGAGAGTAATAATGATTACCGATAATTTGAGTCGGTTACTGGAGAGGTATGGCATTAGCATCATATAATTAAGCGTAAGCAGTTTATCTACTTGTGTAACAACATTGTTATATCAACAAAGTTGTAATACCAACCGTATCTACTCAGAAATCGGCATCTTCTCCCTCAATACATCTGTTAGTTAAACGACCTTTGCTTTCGGGTGCGTTTTTCAAACAGACAGGTCGAATCATATCCAGCCTCACACAGCATAGCGATACCCTGTTCAAAACCCCTACCCACTTCAGAAGGTGCATGCGCATCCGAGGACAGCGTAATCGGGATTTTAGCACTAGCTGCCAAGGTAAGAAACTCCAATGAGGGGTAAGCCTCCTCACAAGGTTTATACAGTCCGGCCATATTCAGCTCAATCGCCACACCTACGTCAGCTATTGCCTCAATCGCAGGTTCATAGAACCGTCTAAGATCTCCAGAGGGACGATAAGCAAATTTTTTAATCAAATCCGGATGACCCAGAAAATCAAACAGCCCGGACTTTGCCATACGACCGTATTCTTTCCAATACATCTCCCAAGTACGCTCGACGTCTATTTCAGACCATTTACCAAGCCATTTTGGATTATCAAAATCCCACTCCTCGCCAGTACCAGTGCTAGTGCCGCCGAGGTAGTGAATGGAACCGATCAGATAGTCCCAGTCATATCTGGTAGCAAGTTCCTCATTCCAAGCTCGGTTATTGCAAACCCAGTCGCACTCCAGGCCGGCTCGCACCGTGATGCGGTCTCCTGCATGTTGCCGAGCACGCTCAATCCATTCAAAGTATTCAGGTAGGTTTTCCTCAAGCATTCTCCAGTCGTCGAAAGGCTCAGGGAGCTGGGGAGCATGATCCGAAATACCATACTCCGCTAGCCCAAGTTCGATCGCACGATCAATATATTCCTCAGGTTCCCCCTCCGCATGAAGACAGAGAGGTGTATGGCTGTGGTAGTCGGCGGGAAGAACTTTACTCATGGGCATGTGAGTCTATAAAAGGTCTGTAATAAAACCAGCAGCTAATCAATCATTTCTTCTTAAAACACATCGCTATTTACTAACACCATTAAATCCACAATTGCACAATCTCGCCTTAGCCCGATAGATTGTTCATTTCCTTACAAGCTAGCTTACTCGAAAACGTAAGTCCCCCCTGCATGGGCGACATGTATATACTGACACAGTAAACCTCGAGAATGGCACTGAAAGCCTTGCATAAGCGGTTGAAGACGCATAGGAACCCAACTAATCGAATGCGCAATTCGCTCTTCCAAACTCACTATTCACCATTCAAATGCAAGGCATCATTCTTAAAGTAGACTGTCCGGATCAGCACGGAATCGTTGCAAAAATTTCATCCTACGTCGCCGACTATTTGGGAAATCTCGTGGAATTTTCTCAATTTACCGATTCAGCAAACGACAAGTTTTTTGCCCGTGTGGAAATCGATACAACGAAACTCAGTGTTGATGTTACGGATTTCATCAAGGGCTTTGAAACACTTGGCAAATCTCTCCAGGCTACTTGGCACTTCCGCCACCAGCCGTACAAAATGCGCACGGCAGTATTGGTTACGAAAACCGATCACTGTCTGAACGAAATCCTCTGGCGCACCAAGCTCGGCGAAATGCCCATCGAGATTACATCGATCATCGGCAATCGTGACGTTTGCCAATCTATCGCAGAAAAAGCAGGCATCCCCTTCCATCACATAGAGATGGACGGCGACAAAAAGGATACTGGTTTTAAGCAAATCCGTGAACTCCTCGTAGAACAGAAAGTCGAGCTCACCGTACTGGCACGATTCATGCAGATTCTACCAGATTGGTTCTGTAAGGAATTCAGCGGAAAGATCATCAACATCCACCACTCCTTCTTGCCGGCATTCATCGGCGCGAACCCCTACCGCCAAGCCTACGAGCGCGGCGTTAAATTTATTGGCGCCACCTGCCACTACGTCACTGCCGATCTCGACGCTGGCCCGATCATTGAGCAAGAAGTCAAGCGTGTGCAGCACTTCCACACAGCCCAAGACCTCATGCGTCTAGGACGTGACAGTGAGCGCGATGCCATCGCCCGAGGTATCCGCTACCACGTCAACGACCGGACAATTATCCATGAAAACCGGGCAATTGTTTTCCCTGACTAAACAATCAAGTCGTGGCGTTTTCCGTGCGGGTCTGCCCCTCACCACGGATGCGGTATTGATAAGAGGTTAGCTCACGTAGTGCCATCGGGCCGCGTGCGTGGAGCTTATCGGTTGATATCCCAATTTCGGCCCCAAAGCCAAACTCCCCACCGTCGCTGAAGCGGGTGGAGGCGTTGTGGAAAACACAGGCACTATCGATCTGAGTCATGAACTGTTGGGCTCGATCTTTGTCCGCAGTCACGATACAATCGCTGTGGCGAGAACTGTGGGTATTGATGTGCTCCACGGCTGCTGCTAATGAATCCACTACTTTAATAGCGATGATGAGATCAAGGTATTCGGTATCCCAATCTTCTGGTGTAGCGGCTATCGCCTTGTCACCAAGGATGCCCAAAGTCGTAGCGTCACCACGCATCTCGACTCCTTTGGCAGCATACGCAGCCGCCATTTTAGGAAGGAAATCTTGAGCAACATCACGGTGCACTAACAACGTCTCCAAAGCATTACAAACACCAGGCTTGTGGGTCTTGGCGTCATCGGCAATGGCCACCGCCATTTCGATGTCAGCAGCATTGTCAACGTAGGTGTGGCAGATGCCATCGTAATGCTTAATCACGGGCATACGGGCAAGCGATACGACGGTTTCGATAAGGCCTTTTCCGCCACGTGGTATGATGACGTCGAGCCATTGATCCATTCCGGCCATCACACGAACACTCTCACGATCTGTAAATGGGATGAGCTGAATGGCATTGGCAGGAAGCCCTGCGGATTCACCACCCAGTTGTAAAGCTGCAGCGATGGCTTTATTCGAATGAATGGCCTCGGATCCACCACGTAGGATAGTGGCATTTCCTGACTTCAAACATAACACGGCTGCGTCACTGGTGACATTGGGTCGACTTTCGTAGATAATTCCAATCACTCCGATGGGGACTCGGATTTGTTCAAAGTGGATATTGTTAGGTCGTGTCCATTCGGTCAACACCTCACCCACTGGATCAGGTAGATCAGCCACTTCTTCGACACCTGCCGCAATCGCCTCAAGCCTTGAAGAATCAAGGCGTAGCCGGTCGAGCATAGCTGAGGTCAGAGCATTCGCTTCACCAGCGGCAATGTCTTGAGCGTTAGCTGTCAGAATTTTCTGCTCATTCTGTCGCAGGCCGTTAGCCATGGCGCGCAGAATGGCATTTTTCTTATCAGCATCCAGCACGGCTAGAGCATGGGCGGAAGCACGTGCCTTAGCCCCCATCCCGAGGATGATTTCCTTGATCTCTAAATTATCCATCGGACCTGTTGTCTAGACGCTACTAAATGTCTGAAACCTCGAGTTGGCTCACCTCGTCTTTGATTTTCTCGGCGAGCGGTGTACTGAGATAGCGTTCTGTTGAGCTACAAGCCACGGTAACGATACGCTTACCTGCAAACTCAGGACGCTTGGCGACCTGTATCGCTGCCCAGATGTTAGCCCCGCTGGAGATACCTACAGGAAGCCCTTCGTTTTGAGCTACAGCCTGAGCAGTTTCAAAGGCGTCTTCATTAGAAACAGCAATCGTTTCGTCGAGGATATCGACGTTGAGATTGCCTGGGATAAATCCGGCACCGATGCCTTGGATCTTGTGAGGTCCTGGCTGGCCTCCGGCAATCACAGGGCTGGCGGCAGGCTCAACCGCGATGGCGAGCATGTCACAGCGTGACTTCAGAACTTCAGAAACACCGGTGATGGTGCCACCTGTTCCAACACCCGCGATAAAGGCGTCGATCTTGCCATCTGTAGCATCCCAGATCTCCTCAGCCGTCGTCTGACGGTGCGCCTCAGGGTTGGCAGGGTTATCAAACTGGCCGGGGCCAAATGCGCCCTCACCGAACTCTTCGACAAGTTGTATTGCTTTGGCGATAGCTCCACCCATTCCCTTTGGTCCAGGGGTAAGAACAATCTCAGCACCGAGCATGCGCAGAAGCACACGTCGCTCTAGTGACATGGTCTCGGGCATGGTGAGTATGCAGCGGTATCCTTTGGCGCGGGCAACGAAGGCCAATGCGATACCCGTGTTACCTGATGTAGGCTCGATAATCGTTCCGCCAGGCTTAAGTGAGCCATCTTTTTCTGCAGCTTCTACCATGGAACGACCAATGCGGTCCTTGACGCTAAAGAGCGGGTTAAAAAACTCACACTTGACGAGAATCTCGGCATCAAGCCCCTTGGTGACGTGGTTCAGCTTAACGAGAGGAGTGTTTCCGACGGTCTCTACGAGGTTGTTTGCGATCTTACTCATGGTGAAATATTGGATGATTAGTAATTGGTAATTTATAATGAAATGCTGCCGCACAGCCTTACCTAATGCTGATTGTAATCAAGCATCTTTAATTGCAACTTTTGTCATCTGCTGATCGGGTTCCTTAGCACTGGGAGCTAAGGTAGATCTCGTTTACTCGTTTATGTAACTGCGCAGATAAAACAAACTCCTTGTATCCTTTCTAAAATTTGTCAATCTGCCTGTTCTAGCAAGACTTTGCTGAATCGGTCAACATCATGCCCATCCCAAAAATATTACTTAAGGAGTCCATCGTTGCAAAACCAGGTTTCAACCGCTGGTTAGTGCCGCCTGCCTCGATCGCCATTCACCTCTGCATTGGATCCGTTTATGCTTGGAGTGTTTTTAATACCCCGCTCTCAAAGGAGATAGGAGTCGTAGGACAAGCAGCCGGCGATTGGCAGTTCGAGCATATTGTCTGGATTTTCAGTATCGCGATTGTTTTTCTCGGCCTTTCTGCAGCGATCGCTGGCAGGTGGTTGGAAAAAGTGGGGCCACGCTGCGTGGGTGTCACCGCGGCACTTCTGTGGGGCGGTGGGTTTCTGGTTGGATTTCTCGGGATTAAGATGCACAACCTTCCTCTGCTTTACCTCGGCTACGGGGTTCTCGGTGGCTGTGGTCTAGGACTGGGATATGTTTCCCCGGTGAGCACCCTGATCCGCTGGTTTCCGGATCGACGAGGGCTTGCCACAGGATTAGCTATTATGGGATTCGGTGGAGGCGCCATGATCGGGGCACCACTGAAACGCTGGTTGCTGCAAAAATTTGACAAAGCACCTGAGTTTCTCGGAGAAGCTGACACCCTGAATATGGTGACGGAAAACGGCGTACGCTACGTGCAGACAGCTGCTGGCAAGCAGGAAGTGATTGTCGCTTCGGCCGCGGATATTTCCCAATTTGGTGACAGTATGAGTGCCGGTGTCTATGCCGTAGGCACGGGCAACACGGGAGCTGCCACAACGTTCCTAGTACTTGGACTGCTCTACCTTGTAGTCATGCTTATCGCCGCCTTCGCCTACCGAGTACCTGCGGAGGACTGGAAGCCCAAAGGCTGGTCACCACCAGAGGGTAATTCCAAAAAGAGCATGATTAGCCAAAACGATGTCGGTATTTCCGCCGCAATGAAAACCCCGCAATTCGTGCTGCTCTGGATTGTTCTCTGTATGAACGTCACCGCGGGTATCGGCGTGATTGGAGTGGCCAAAACAATGATTGGGGAGATTTTCGGCTCTCAATTATCTACGGAAGCAAAGCAGGGCTTCTTTTTTGCCAATTACGTACTGATGATCTCTGTTTTCAACATGGTCGGCAGATTCTTCTGGGCAAGCATCTCAGACTGGATCGGTCGCAAACCGACATACACCATCTTCTTTATTCTCGGCTGCGGTCTCTACCTATCCATCCCTTGGGCAGCTGCTCATGCAGGCGCGAGTACCATGTCAACCTCGTTCATCACGTTCTACGCCGCCACGATGATTATTTTCACGATGTATGGCGGTGGTTTCGCCACAGTTCCTGCGTATCTAGCAGATATGTTTGGATCCAAATACGTCGGAGCCATCCATGGCAGGCTGCTCACCGCATGGAGTATAGCTGGAGTGCTGGGACCCGTCGCTATTGCCAAGTTGCGTGAGGCGTCCATTTCCGATGCTATTTCCAACCTCGCATCCAAGATGGACAAAGATAAATTCGCGGAAAAATTTGGCGCTCCTTTGGAAAAAATCGATGAACTCGTCGCGGCAAAAACAGTCACCGTGCAGAAACTCATGGAGATCGCACCGGAGGGAACCATCGACCCGACGCCCAGTCTCTACAACACCACAATGTATACTATGGCTGGATTGTTAGTCATCGGATTCTTCGCCAACATGATGATCAAACCGGTGCATTCAAAACATCACCTCTAACCCTAACAAATAGATAAACCATGAAAAAAATTACCATGAAAAAAACTACCATCCAGTACGCCAGCGCGGCGGCCATGGGCGTTGCCTTGAGCATCGCTCCGGTCACGGCACAAGACACCAAGGTGCCCATCAAAAAGGAAGACGTCGCACAACCGGGGAAAACCAAGTTGCCCAAGCCCATAAAAATTGCAATGGTCAAGGTGGCAGGAGATCTGATCGACCCAATCAACGTCACCTCGGCTAATGACGGCACCGGCCGCATGTTCATCTGCGAGCGCCAGGGAGTTGTCCGTATCCTCAAGGACGGAAAGATTCTCAAACGTCCATTTCTCGATATCTCCGACACCACAGTAAGCTCTTTCCTCGAGCAGGGTCTATACGACATCGAGTTCCATCCCAAGTATAAGGAAAACGGCAAGTTTTACGTCCACTACTCAGACATGTGGTTCAATGGTGATTCATTCATTGTAGAATACACCGCCAGCAAAGACAACCCGGACAAAGCCAACCTCAAGAGCTCACGCGTCATCATGCAGATCGAGCAACCATACGCGAACCACAACGGCGGCGAACTCGCCTTCGGTCCTGACGGATACCTCTACATCGGCTCCGGTGACGGCGGCTGGGAGGGCGACGTGCTAGGTGCCGGACAAGACCTCACCACCCTGCTCGCGAAAGTGCTGCGTATCGATGTGAACACCTCCACACCGGACCGTGCTTACGGCATCCCCAAGGACAACCCACTGGTCACGCCCAAAAGCCAGATGGTTCTCTTCGGTGTCACCGAAGAAGCCTTCGCAAAAATTCACCCCAACGCTCGTCCGGAAATCTGGGCATACGGCATTCGTAACCCATGGAAAATGCACTTCGATAAAAAAACGGGTGATCTCTACATCGCAGACGTCGGTCAAAACCACTGGGAGGAAATTAATTTTCAGCCTGCAAGCTCCAAGGGCGGCGAAAACTATGGTTGGAAATTCATGTGTGGCACTCATCCCTTCCCATTGAGCCGCAAAAACGCTGCTCAGGTAGGAGTGCTTCCCATCGGGGAATACACCCATGCTGGCGAGGGCATCTGCGTGACCGGGCTCGGAGTCTATCGCGGCAGCAAGTATCCATCGCTTGACGGCACCTACTTTGTCGGCGACTGGGGTTCCGGCAAAATCTGGGGCATGCAGCACACAGCTGGTGGAAAGTGGGCCATGGAAGAGCTCCTGAACACCACTCTGATGCCCACTGGCTCCGGAGCAGATGAAGACGGCACCATCTACATGACTACCGCCCACGCGAACTACGGTGGCCCCGTCAAACCTGCCGATAACGCACGTGGAGCACTCTGGATGTTGGTGGAAGCTGACAAAGTGCCCAAGGGTGCCGAAACAATCCCTCTTGATAAAAAGTAATTTCACTTCACACTGACATCACGCACTCCGTCCATGACGGGGTGCGTGATTCTTTTTCTACCCCTATCTCATTTACCACACCGAATATGAAAGCTCACATCCCCGCAATTATCCTACTCACACTGGTGCCGTTCTCTGGCGCGTTTGCTGACTCCCCCACTAAGAAGGAGAAGGATGAAAAAAAAGTCAGCCGCTGCTGCACGGTCTTACCCAAGAGCGAGATCAAGAACCCAGTATTTCTGAAGCAGAATACCGAAAAAAAAGAAGTCGAAGTGTTTATCATCGCGACTTTTGACAAGTCAAACTACGGAATGAACTTCAACGGAATTTTCAAAAGTGAAGGTGGCTACGAAATCCCACTTGGTTGGAAGGTCAAGGTCACCTTCTGCAATAATAGTGACGTACCTCACAGCGTCATGGTCGTAGAGGCAGACATCGCCGAGCGTAAGATCAACCTTGGTGATACACCTTACTTTGACGGAGCTAACACACCCAAGCCGAACACCCTCGGCACCACGAGCAAGCTCGAGAAATTCGAGTTCACCCCGGATGAAGCCGGCGATTTCTCCTTCGCCTGCGGCTTCCCTACTCATTCAGCTAACGGCCACCGCATCTTTCTTAAAATCAAAAAAGATCTCAAACAAGCTGCGTTTATCGCACCCGCTAAAAAGAAATCAGACGCAAAATAAGCGCCCTTTCTTATAGTCCCTTCGAATACCTCCCACGTATAGTATTGCATTGTTTAGCTCATTCACATTAATACCAAACCGTGTCCTCCTCCGAAAATACAGCCACACCAGCTACTAGATCCCTCCTCGGCCTTAGCAAAGAAGATATCGAGGAGTATGTCATCGCCTCGGGCGGCAAATCCTATCGTGCAAAACAAATCCTAGAATGGGTCTACCAACAAAGGGTGAATAGCATCGATGAGATGACCAACCTGCCCGCCCCAATCCGTGAAAAACTTGCTGATGAGTTTCACATCAACGACCTGCAACACGTCGAAACCAAAGGATCCGAGGACACTACCCGCAAGTTTCTCTTTCGTCTCTGTGACGGTCGTTACGTGGAAACCGTTTTTATCCCCGCCTCAAAAGGGCTCAATGGTCGACAATCAGACAGAAAAACCATCTGCGTTTCCTCCCAGGTCGGATGTGCCTATGGCTGCAAATTCTGCGCGTCGGGTCTCGCCGGCTTCACCCGCAACCTGACTGCCGCCGAAATCGTCGGTCAGATGCTTGCCGTGGAAAAAGAAACCGGAGAAACCATCAACAATATCGTCTTTATGGGTATGGGCGAGCCACTCGCCAACATCAAACACCTGATCAAGGCTCTTGAAATCATCACCGGCCATTGGGGACTCAATATCGGAGCACGTAGCGTGACGGTCTCAACCTCCGGACTGGCACCTCAAATCAGGACGCTAGCCGAGTTCCCAGTTCCCATCCGATTAGCCATTTCCCTACACGGCGCTACCGACGATGTCCGCGACCTGATCATGCCGATTAACAGTAAGTATCCGATCAAGGATCTCTTCGAATCCCTGCATTTCTGGAAGTCTCATAAAAAACAGAAAATCTCTCTCGAATACATCCTGATCAAAGGGGTGAACGATGATCTAGATCAAGCATCAATCCTCTCAAAACGAGCCAAGGGCATCAACGCCAAAGTTAACCTAATACCCTACAACACCGTCGAGGGACTCGATTGGGAAAGGCCAGACGAAGAGACCTGCTACGCATTCCGTGACGTCGTGGCTGATGCTGGAATCAACACCACGCTCCGACTCGAAAAAGGCGGCGACATCGCCGCCGCCTGTGGTCAGCTCAGACTGAAAAAAGAGACGGCTGAAGGTATCATTGAGGCTCCCATTAAAGTGGGTAAGTGATTCTGTAATTACGTAACTACTGCTCACTTATTAACCTACTGACTTCCTCCCGTTCACTTAGTGATCAGCGCAACTACTGTCCGTAGGGGCATCTGCATCAGCCTCGTTTGCTGCGACTAGATTGTTCTCCACAAGATACTGCTCGACCTCGTCTCCTGAGACATCCGCAAGCATGTGACCATTGACGGAGACACAGGGACTGAGTGGCTGGCCGCTCTTTTGTTCCATTTCCCACCTGAAGGCAGGGTTCTTGATGATGTCCTTTTCTTCGAATTCAAGGTCATACTTGCGCATGATGGCACGGACGCCCTCGCTCCAGCCGCAAAAGGTTTTTACATAGCAGAGGATTTCGATTTGTTTATTATTCATGGTAGGTGCTTGTTATCTCGATAGAAAAAACCATAATACCACAGCTTTGCAACCTGAATCTTCTCACATTACTATAAGCGCTGATGGAAAATGCTTTAGCTCTATTAGCGGAGTCGAGTATCTTGAGGTTATTGAAATAATCATCGATGGTAACAAATTGATTGGTGGTGCTGACTCCCCTACGCTACTCGGAAGCTCAGATAATTTCCTGTCCGAGTCATCCCTCTATGAGCTAAGTCATTTTGAGCCCATGGATGATGGTCGGTGTCTTGTTCGATATACACGTTGCAAAAAGTAGCCTGACGAGGGTTCTTGCAAATTTCCGCATTGCTGCGCAAGGTGACTATCATGAGATCTCCCGATGAGGCTACCGAGCACTTAAAAACCATACGCTCTCTGATGGAGCGAGCCACCGTGTATCGAGCTATTTCCGCGCCAACAGCGTTGTTTGGAGGTTGTTTAGCGATTATTCTATCTCTGTTACTGACCTTGCGACTAGGTCACGCTTCAACGACGGCATTAAGTTCCAGTGCTTGGCTGGCATGCTGGCTCTGCGCCCTGTTAGCCGTGGTAGTTTTTAATGCTGTGTTAATTTTGCGCAAGTGCCGCAACGAATCTCAAGCGTTTTTATCCTCAGGATTGCGTCATGCTCTCCGTGCCACATTACCACCCATGTTAGCAGGTGGAATGATCGGTATCACTCTCCTACTCAACGATCCTGCTCAAGTCGTCAATACCACTTCACTCTGGCTCACTTTTTATGGGTTAGCCTTGTTATCCACCACATCATTTTCACCCAAATCGCTGAGTATCCTAGGTTCACTCATTCTGGCCCTAGGACTTATTAACTTTTTAAACTTTAACTGTCCTGCCTGTAGGGAAACCGCCTGTGCGTGTGACATCAGTAGCGCTCATTACACGATAGCCAATATTCTGATGGGTGTAGGCTTTGGAGCCTTCCATATCATTTACGGGCTCTATCTTGTTATTTCAGGAAAGAAAGACGGAATACCTGAAACGGAAACCGAAGCATGATCGATCTCTCCCAACTGGATAAAACTATCCACGAGAAAGGGCGACTTGCTATCATGTCGCTACTCGCATCACGTGCCCAGCCTTGGGCGTTTCAGCACCTGAAGGCAGAGCTCGGACTCAGTGACGGCAACCTGATCACCCACCTGAGAACCCTTGAAAAATATGACTATATCATGTCAAAAAAAACCACGGGGAAAGGTCGGCCTCAAAGCCACTACTCGATATCAAAAATCGGCCAAACAGCATTTAATAGCTACCTGGACGCTTTGGAAGCGATTATCAAATTGAGTAATCGGTAATCATTTGGCGGCAACTTATACCGCCGCAACTTGTCTCGAGGGCGTGGTGTAAACGCTGTTAAGTATTTCACGGCATTCGGTCACGCTGTATTTGGAAACAACTGTCGCGAGAACGTCATCACCGTATCCCTTGCGAAGTAAATTCATATCCGCCACCTATTCTCCGCAGCCCGCGTTATGCATTACACGGTGAAGACCTAGCAGCTTGGAAAACGCATCGACATCTTTATCACAGGCTTTGTTGATAAGCATCACGTAGTCAAGATTGGCCAATATCACGAGCTAGTACGGCTGGACGTGGAAGATCGGTCCTCTGCACTGTGCTGTATCTAGATCTCAACTCATTAAAAAATGCTGTTCCGTCCTCAGGAGCAAGCGATACAAGCTGAGTGCGTCCGTCTAACTCCTTAGGAACGCTGAGTCCATTTGACGCGGGCTTTGCCACTTGACTTACCAACTGTGTAATGGGTTTTGGCTCGCGCTTCGCGACTATTGGTTCGGGGGTTGACTCGGGGGCTACTACATTCGCAGGAATGGAAACAGGAGCTGATTCGATGCGGGGAGATACTGCTTCATTGCTAGAACTTTCTTCGATGCCACTGAGATCTAACTCATCAACATTAAGGACAGGCTCTCTTTCATTAGGTGACTATCATCCTGAACCTCTACATCGTCACTTGTTTCATCCATTGATGCAAGTGTGTCCGACACGTGATTGACGAGTGAAGCCTCATTCTGCTCAACCGTAAATTCCTTTTGAGGGGCAGCCTCTGGCTCTGCTACTGGTGTAGGCACTGACTCCAAAGTGGACGCGGCTTTAGCGATCGGGCTTGGCGGATGAACAGCTGGAGCACCTGATTTAATATCGGATGCAGTCTCATGTGTGTGTTCATGTGTAGCATCGTAACTTTTAAAGAAGGCACTGCTAGTTTTCTGATCCGAGTTCATCCTAGCTACTTCTAACTCATCAGCCGTGGCCAACTCGGGAACATTGGTCTCATTAGCAACTTGAGCTTCGATTTTCACAGGAGCCTCGGCTTCAGGAAAAGTTTTAGGAACATCGCTATTCTGGGCTTCTAAAAAAACAGCCGCTCACGGAGTTAAATTTTTAACAATTGGGTGTGAAATGGTATAGCAACGCGTTTATTTTTAGACTTTCAGTTGGAAACACCTCCTAATTCACAAAAAAGTTCCCAAATTCTTATGAATCAAGAAAAGGATCGCCAAATGCAGGTCGTTTTGGTTCGCTACCGATGTGGAAAATACAGCACAAACCGCCATTATCGGCGCGGGTATTACAGGGCTGTGTGTGGCACATTCGCTACACGCTTCATCAGGGATAGCAACAACTAAACAAGGGACCACAATGGGCCCTGACTCGTTCCATCTTCTAGAGGCATCCGATTCCGTAGGTGGAGCTATTCAGACCACCTGCTCGAATGGCTATCTCGCCGAGCACGGGCCCAATAGCATTCTAATTAAAGACAAGCGCGTTGCCCAGATGCTCGATCAGATTGGTTTAAAAGAACATCAGGAAAGCAACGAGAAACTACCTGCCCGTGAGGAGGCCCACAAACGCTACATCGTTCAGGACGGAGTTCCCCATGCCATGCCCAGTTCTCCGCTAGGCATGCTACGCACGCCGCTTTTCTCTTTTGCAGGCAAACTACGATTCGGCCTCGAACCCTTCATTGGTAAATACAAAGGGAGAGAGCAAGGCCGAGGCGAGGAAAGTTTTGCTGATTTCGTACGCCGCCGCCTTGGCTCTGATATGCTGGCCAGCGCTGCAGGACCTTTTGTCAGCGGTATTTATGCAGGCAATCCGGAAAAGCTCTCAGTCCGGCACGCATTCCCACGTCTGTGGAACCTCGAGAATAACTACCGTTCCTTTATCCTTGGAGCTCTGGCCCATCAGTTTGGAGGAGGCAATAACCCCAACCGACTGGACCCCTCACAGATGATCTCGTTCCGCTCCGGTATGCACGCTATGCCCAAGGCCATCGCAGAAAGCCTGCCAGAGAGCTCAGTTAAACTTCAGTGCCAGTTGCAAAACATCGAGAAAACCAGCGAAGGCTGGACACTGAGCTGGACGAACAACACGGGAGAAACTCATACCGGCCACTACAAGAATCTCGTCATCACCGTCCCTCACCACCGGCTTCCCTCCCTCCCCCTCCCCAGCTCAGTCCTCAAGGAACTCGGTCCAGTGGTGGATTTGGAAGCGCCACCCGTGACCAGCCTCGCGCTCGGATTCAAGCGCGAACACATCGATCACCCTCTGGATGGTTTTGGTATGCTGATCAAGCAGTCTGAAAATAGTCCCCTACTCGGAGTGCTGTTTTCATCCAGTATGTTCGATCACCGAAGTCCGGATGGCCACGTCATGCTCACTTGTATGATGGGCGGTTCAATCCATCCCGAATTTGCAGATAATGATGAGCAAGTCGTCCTCGACGAACTAGATAAACTTCTCGGAGTGAAAGGCGCCCCTACATTCCGCCACAAGACATCGTGGTCGCATGCCATTCCCCAGTATGGTCTCGATTATCAGAAAAAAATCGATGCTATGAACTCGTGCGAGCAAGCGCATCCCGGACTTCATCTTGCAGGAAACTACCGGGGCGGAATTTCTGTAGGCGACTGCATCGTCAACGGACTCGAACTCGGCAAGACCTTGACAGAGGGTTAATTTAAAAACCCCGCTAAGGAAAAACACCCCCCTCATACAAACGATTCCCATTGTCTTGCTTGTTAACCCTCTCTACTTTCAAAAAATCAACCCACAAGATATATCAATGTATAACACAATAGCAGAAATGAAACTTGGAGGCATCGACTGGGCAATCATCGGTGCTTTTTTTATTGTCTCACTCGGCATCGGACTTTGGGCATCGAAATCAGCAGGGAAAAGCTCCTCTGAATTCTTCCTCGGTGGACGAAGCATGCCGTGGTGGCTCTTAGGTGTCTCCATGGTCGCCACGACCTTTTCCACAGACACTCCGAACCTTGTCGCTGATCTCGTTAGAAACAAAGGAGTAGCAGGCAACTGGGGCTGGTGGGCGTTTCTACTCTCCGGTATGCTTACCGTGTTTGTTTTTGCCAAGCTTTGGCGCCGCTCTGAAGTGCTCACCGACGTCGAGTTCTACGAACTTCGTTTCAGCGGAAAATCCGCGGCATTCTTACGCGGCTTCCGCTCACTCTATCTCGGATTAGTTTTCAACGTTCTTATCATGGGAGCTGTCAGTCTCGCCGTTGTAAAATTCGGTGAAGTTGTCATGGGAGTCGATGGCTGGGTTACCCTACTCGTGGCTGGTGCCGTCACCTTAGTTTATTCATCACTGGGTGGACTCAAGGGCGTGATCTGGACTGACTTTGTGCAGTTCATCCTCGCTATGATTGGTTCCGTTTGGGCCATGTTCTTTATACTCGATTTGGAAGCTGTCGGTGGGGTTCAAGCAATACTTGCTCACCCCAGCATTGGAGACAAAGCTAATTTGTTCCCTGACTTTACAGACGCCAGTAGTTGGATCCCCCTCATTCTAGTACCACTCGCCGTTACCTGGTGGGCGACTTACTACCCAGGTGCGGAACCTGGCGGTGGCGGATACATTGTTCAGCGCATGCTGTCAGCCAAAGACGAGAAAAACGCGATTGGCGCGACCTTGTTTTTCAACATCGCGCACTATGCACTACGCCCCTGGCCTTGGATCCTGATCGCGCTTGCGTCTCTCATCATGGTGCCGATAAAAATCGACAGTGATTACACCAAGGGCCATCTACAACCTCACGAAAAAACGGTTGAACGCATCAACAACGAACTTCGTCCCGATGCCTACGAGAGCATGAAAACCGCACTCGCAGCATCCATCGCCAAGCTGGGAGAAGACGCCGAGAACAATGCAGCCCAAATCAAGGATGCTCACCGTCTATCCACATTGGTCAATGAGAATCCTGATTCAATCGAAATCAAAGGCCTCGCTTACCTCTGGCAAAAAAGCTCTTTCGATGAAGATGCTAATGCCTATAAAGAGGCTACCAAACAAGCCGACCCCGTCGCTAAGGAAACTCTGGTCCATATGTACTTAGTGAACGATATTGCTATCGATAAACTAGGGCAGGATCTCGGCTACCCCACGATGCTTAAACTCCTTCCCCCTGGCTTACTTGGGTTAGTAGCAGCATCATTGATCGCAGCCTTCATGTCCACCATGTCCACGCAGGTGAACTTAGGTGCATCCTACTTGGTTAATGACTTCTACGCCCG
>JASJLI010000103.1:0-49049 GCA_037620805.1 Akkermansiaceae bacterium | reverse complement strand
AAGCCAACGCGGGCCTTAAATTCGGGTTCGTGTCTTCTTCGTTTTGCTTTCATTGTTTGTGATTTGGGTTCGGTTATTTTACCGCTCCTGTCCACCACATTTATAACTTAGCTCCTGGCCTGAATTTCGGGGTCCACCTCAAATAGGCGTCTCAGCGAAAGCACGCATCGAGCCGAAACAAGGAGGGGTATTTTAGGACCCAAAATATAATATAGGTTGTTATCGGGTTGAAAGGTGCGAAACTGGTAAATCGACATCACACTTATCTGGATTTCTTCGATTTCCTTCTTCCTATTTGGAGGGGGGTGCTTCGTTTCGCTTGCCATGGGCAAGGAATATGAGCGCTACGGTCTGAAGAGATTCCAGGGCTTGATGGGCGCCTTGCAGATACTAGGTGCGATCGGGCTAATCGTTGGTTTGTATACGCCTTGGATAGGTCAGTTCTCAGCAGGCGGTCTTGCACTGTTGATGCTCTGTGGTGTCGTTGTAAGGATCAAGATCAAGGACACAGTAATACAAACTCTGCCCGCATTTGCATACATGGTGCTTAATGCCTACTTGGCATTCGCTGCCTACTAAGCAACCTCGAACTCGGGAGAGCTAAGAAAGTGAGGAAAGCGCAACAATAGCGATAGCGATAGCCATGGAGAGCATGAGCAGAGAAGGGACTGCTTTGATCAATGGGTCTTTTACCTTTAGGTGCATGATAAATGCTCCGATCATAAGCAAGATCAGAACAGCTGCCGCTGGCAAAACGAAAACCTGTAGCCAAATACCCGCAAGCATCATGAGAGCGATGATCACCTTGAGTCCGCCGACCACATACATCATGAACGCTGGTAAGCCATAGGCAGCAAACTCATCACGTATCGTCTTAGCATCACCACCTCGGTAGGGAGTCGATTTATGGGCGCGGACCAGCCAGACATTCAGTAGGCCGAGGGCAACGATCACTTGAAGAACTTCTCTCATAATTTCCATAGTTGTAGCTATAACCTATAATCACTGATATTACAAACGACTCTATGAAACATTCTCTGAATGAATAGCTGAAGTGGTAGCACACGGAGGAAGAAACCTTACGCCTCGTGCAGTTGGACTGTCCACTTTGCGAGGCTCTCTGGCTGAGAAATTCCAACCAGGGATCCTACGACAGCTCCCCGGTGACAGTTGTCGCCGCCGACTTTTGCGTTGGCAGTGATGGCGGCATCGAAATCATCGCAATACTTCCACGCTAGATAGAGCGCGGCGGGAAATGCCTGGTCGATGTAGCAAGCGGTGCTAAGTTTTCTGCCGACGATGGCTCGGTCGTCTTGGTGAGCCCATGTGGTGGCTCTTTTAGTGGAAAACCAATCTCCTGCTGAATGCATAATTGCTTCACGCAGAGGGACCTCATCGGACAGATCTATCAGTAGATTTGTTAGGCAATCAGCAGCACGCAAAACATGGCTATGGCAGTGGGTCAGTGTGACGTGGTTCTTTACTGTCTGCCTGATTTCCTCTCTACCAAGACTCTGAGCTTGTCCCGCGTCCATTAGGGCTGCGATGAGTGCTGGCACCGTCGCGAGTCCCCCGATGTGTTCGTCCTTAATACTGCATTTGCGGGGATCTTTCCCCTGCGCGTAAAGGGTGAAAAAACCACGATGATATTCCTCGAGGTAAGTGTCACGGTGCCAGCCGGGAGTGAGCATTTTTTCGATATAAAGATCGAGCCATGCTTTTTCACAGTAGCTGCCGGCTTTAGTGACTTGATCGTAGAGAAGTTTAGCCAGTTTGAAGTTGGCTGTGTTTTCCCCAGCAGTGAGATTCTGGTGATAGTGAACGTTGCGTTGTCCCCAGAACGCAGCTTGATCGTGGAGGATATTGCCCTTTGCATTGTGGGCCGTGTATTCTGACCTCCATAAAATACTATCAGGGTGGAGCTTCAGAGGTGAACAAAACCGACTCAGATCCGGGTAATCCATGTCGAGCGCTTCACGGTTGTAATACCAGTGCACAGGCATGGAGAGAGCGTCTGCGATAAGAGATCCATGATAGGCTGGGGTAACTGAGCGGGACATTGTTAGTGTTTTTTGAGAGGGTGAATGTCCACGGAAACCGTTTCGGCAATCAGTGATGAAACCGGAGGGGTGTCAGGCTCTTCAAACCCACAGAGTGAGAATAGTCTCGTGGAGTAGTCGGTGATATCGATATCTTGAAACTGATAGGGCGTGTGGTGCACGAGCCCGCTGTGGATAACGCTATTTCTGTCTGTGCTGAACAGACGGTAACGTTCGAGCAGGAAGAACTCCAGTGTGCCTAACTTGGCTGTCTCAGAGTGATTCAGTTCCGCCGGGTAATTAAAGGTCTGGGCCTGGTCGCAACCTTTGCGTCTTGAGGTATAGTTGAGTCTGCTGCCTTGCTGAGAGGATTTCATCTGAGCGTGCTGATAAGGGAGATGAAAAAGCCCCCGAGCGATCTTCACCGCAAGCCACTGATTACAATCAAGCGCATAAAACCAAACGCCCGGGCGACCTTGTTCATCATGCACATAGGTTCTGAAATTCAGCTCCTGGAACCATGAAAGACCGGGAACCGCGGGGCAGTAGGAAGGGCGAATTTTTTCCATAAAAAATGGCACGATGCCCAGGTAGGCTTTGCCGTCATAGGTATCGACGTTGAGCCCAGGCGGCAGTGTTGCCTGAATCACAGCGGGATCTATTTCCCAATGGAGAAAGAGCAGGTGAGACCAGTCCTGCTTCATCACCACCGCAGAACTTGGCTGCTGCCTCTCGGCGAGACGTTGTTCGTCTGTGGGATGATTCATGATAATTTAGAATCCGTGGCTTTTGCATACGGAAGGCGCACATGCTCGGTAATGGTGAAGTAAGTATCGAGAGCCGTCGATGCGAGTGAATCATTCTCGCTGATCGAAATGGTGCCATCGGCGGAGTATGACTGTTCCGGGATATACGCGAGCTGGAATTCCCCGATGATGAGCTTCGTTCCATTGGCGGGGATATCGATGATGTCTGCTAAGGTGAGCGCATATCGGATCGGGCATTCCTTAACAAAGGGTGCGATGATATCCGCATGAATAAGCTCGGTAAGACCTGTGGCATCAAATTCTGAAACATCAGCCGGGTAGCGCGCGGAGCATTGGTGGGCTTGTTGCACCGTCTCAGATGTGACGTGGTTTAGCGTCCAGGACTTGGTATCGATGATATTCTTCAGGGTGTTACGTTCAACTACGTCAGGCCTAGTAACCATACCGATGAGAAGCGGATTTGACCCGAGGTGCGTGATGCTGGAGAACGGAGCAAGGTTGGCAATACCCGCCGCTGAGCGCGTGCCAACAAGGCAGATCGGCTTGGGGCCAGGTAAAGTCGTCGCGAACTGAACCCTCTCAAGCTTTTTCATATTGGCTACATCGTTTGCATGAATGATCACGCACAAAGGTATCAAGATACGAGATTTCGCAAATAATTTATTGCTGCTCTTGCTGAATTTTTTTTACCTTCATTGATTTTAGCAGCGCGGCTGCTGTCAGATTGCCAGAAATGATTGCGCCCTCGATCGAGGCACTTGTCGTGTGGTCGCCACAGATCATCATGCCATCTATTTCGAGGAATCCCTTGGGAGTTTCGGTGTCGTTTTGTGGGAGTTGTTCAGGCAGAGCGTGCGTGATGATGTCCGTTCTGAGATGCGCCCAGTCATGAGTCTCATTGCCGAACCATTCTGCGAGTTCGGTTTTAGCCTGAACTGGGATGTCCTCGTCTCGGTGGATACCGAGCAAAGACACAGAAATGAGTGATTTGCCCGAGGGGGCGTAGAGAGGACTGACGTCAGAGGGGACACAGACATTATTCACCAGGCCTTTTTTGCTACCATTGAGCGTGATGATGGCCTCATTGAGCGGGGACTTGTCAGCAGAGTAATACACGTTTGTGACAGATCGCCACTCTGGAGCACGGGTGCTGAAGCTAGGGACTAAACGACTCGTCTGTGAGGCTTGGGTGGCGATCACAACGTGGCTGCCACGGAGGACACTGGCATCTGAAAGAGTGACCGATGAACTTGTCACCGATGTGGCAGGGGAGTTGACCCGTATCGTCTCTGTTGGCAATTTGCGGGCAAGCTGTAGCGGGATGCTACCCATGCCACGCGCGGGTAGGGTAGCACTACCTTTACTAAACATTTTGAAGGTGAACTCAAACATTTGACTTGATGTGCGGAGCGATTTTTCCAGAAAAATACCGCCGTAAAAACATCTGAAAAACCCATCGATCATTTTCTCGCTGAAGCCAAAGTCCCTTAGGAAAGTCTCTGTGGAAAGATCATCATGGCCACGGATTTCCTTTTCTGAACTCCCCAATGTCTGGAACCTTAGTAGAGCGACTCGGATCTTATCGGCAATATTGCCTATCGATGAGAGAGCACTACCCATCAGATATTTGGGCCTTCTAAAGACATCCATCACACGATTAAGATTGGTGCCATCAAAAACCAAGGCGCCGGGCTCAAAGGCCATTAGCTGAAGATCCTCTTTATCTAGTAGCTCACCAGCTCGTGGGTAGGCGCTAAGATAGACTTGGAAACCACGATCCAAGAGAAATCCGTCCACACGATCTGTGCGAACACGGCCACCTACTCCATCACTGGCTTCAATCAGGTGCACGGGAATACCGGACTCATGAAGACGCAGAGCGCAAGTGAGACCGCTAAGTCCGGCTCCAACGATAAGCACGGGTAGCGTGGAATGACTATGCTGACTCATTGAGATACTGTCGGTTCCTGCCAAAGCGCTGAATCTTCACCTACCATTGATAGTGAGTCACTAATACTTACTCCCACCCTTGTCGCCATCTTTGACGAGGAACTTGTCAATTGTTTCTCGTGCGTGGGATGTTGCTTTTGCGATGTCGACTGGGCCTTTCTCTTTTTCTAATTGGGAAGCGTATTCAAAGTGATATTGGTAGAGCTTCTTACCATCGACTTTGGCTTTGAGCGAAAATTTCTTGTGGTCAGCATAAATGGTCTCCCATGCTTTTCTGACTTCATCCCAGTACTTCCCTGTCTTCGCCCAGGTTGCTTCCGCTTGTTTCAGAGAAGGGGTCTCAATCCGCTGATAACGATTCACTCCGAGTTCTTGCGCAATCACCTGAGGTTGTTTGGTATCAGCCAAAGACACTTTCTGATTGCGTTGCTGATGCACCCAACCATTGGGCGTTATCGTTATCTCATGCGTCCCTTGCAGAACATCATAGTCTTTCCTGGCAGAAAATTCACGGCGCGGTAGAGGTCGCCAACATGAATCACTCAGCCAGGTGGACATGCCTCCTTGATGAGACCATTTCCCCACGACCTCGTAGCGTGGTGAATCATCGACTTGAAAAACAGCCTGGGTCCATTGTCCACGTGTCTTTTCCGCCGGCTTGGTCACCTGAGCCCATGTCGATTTGCCGCGATAGACATGAAGGTTTGTATCTTCATAGGCCCAGTCTTGTCGCCAATGCTTCATCACCATCGGGCCTAACTCTTCTCCGTCCTTGCCCTTAAAATACATGACCAAGGTATGCTGGAGACTGATTGATTTTTTTTCTGCTTTCAGAACATGCACGTGTTCGGTGCCCCAGGAAAAATATGGTTTGGGTGGCTGATATCCTTCTGCAAATCCCATGGTCTCGATGAAATCAAAACTGACGCGGTAACTTCCTGCCATTGCCAGAATGGCACGACGGTCTTTTTCCAAGCTCGAAAGCGACTTTTCTTGGAGCGCTTTCCACTGGGTTGATGGCTCTTTGGCTAAAACAACCTCAGTTCCCTTGGTTGTGCCGCCGCGAGGTTGCATTTCGGCAGTTTTGGTAAAGGGCCAGGCGAAGACATGCCCGGTCACCACCTTCTCAGGTTCAGGAGGCTCAGCGGTGGCAAAGGAACTCGGTAAGGTTAGAAAACTCAGAATTAAAACGCATTGTTTCATGAGTATAGTCTTCCTCATATGGGTAGAATTGCAATCAAGATAAAAAGCTAGGAAAGGGGCCGTTATTAGCTGGTTTCTTGGCCTGTTTCTTGACCCGTTTCTTGACCAAGACCATGGATGAACTTACGCAACACCTGTTCTGGGCAGTCGGCGTAGTTGCGCTGTCCTTTTTTGCGGAAGAAAGATCCGAGTTCGGCTTTGGTGACAACAAAATCAGCTTCCTTGAACACGGCCATCATTCCCTCTTCGCGCAGGGAAAGGGCGATTCTGAGCTTCTTGAGAATCTCGTTGTTGGAGATGCTTTCCATGGGCTCAGGGGTCGAACCGTCGGGGCGGGGACCGCGTTTTTCAATGATGAGTCCGTCGAGAAATTGGCAAAGTCCGGCATCTGAAAGCGGATCAAAATCATCTGGCTGGATCCAGCGACCCACCTGGGGCGGCTCCACTCCCGCTTTGATGTGAGCCATGACTTTAGCCACCCGAACATTGTTGAAGTCAAATGCGTAGCGGAGTCGGCGTAGGATGTCGTTATTCGTCATAAATATGGCGTAGATTGAGATCCATGTGCGCCACATTCAAGAACAAACACTCCAGCTCGCGCCTATTGCGGCTAAATCTAGCAAGCAGAAAAGAGATTTTAGAAAAGAGGGCGGAAAAGGGGACGGTCATGAATGTAGTTAAGGTGTATTTCGAGGGATACCCACAGAAGGTATTTTTACTTTGGCCACAAAAGGCACAAAATCCACAGAATAAGAAAGTTATGAAACCTATGTGATCTTTGTGCCTTTTGTGGCCAATCTTAGATGAAACGGCCAAACTGAGCAGCATTCTGGGCGGACATCGAACAATATAAGTGCCATTCTTGTCTGTTATTTTGTTGCCTTAAATCGATGGAATAGGCGGTGAGGTGTGTTACTCTTATTCACCAAACCTAATGGGACACGTATTCAAAGTCGGCCTAGAGCCATCGGGACTGCGATATTGTATGAACTCGGATGCTATACGCTTTATTTCGGTGGGGAATTTTGATAAAGAAGGGTTCAGCGACCTCGCCAAAACATTTAAAACCAAAGAATCATGAAAATACTCACACCTCTCTTAATCGCAGCCATGATGCTGCCTGCCGCCCTTTTTGCTAAAGAAAAGAAAGTCGTTTTCGCCGCCGGATGTTTCTGGTGCATGGAAGAAATTTACGAGCAGCTAGACGGCGTCAGCGATGTCGTCTCAGGTTACGCGGGAGGCCCAGAAAAGAACCCCACTTACGAACAAGTGAGTGCCGGAAGAACAGGTCATTCCGAGGCCGTGGAAATTACTTACGATGATAAAAAGACCGATCTGAAAAAGCTATTAAGCTATTTCTGGAAAAGCCATGATGCTACGGTTCCCAATGGTGTGGCTCCAGACTTTGGAAAGCAGTACCGCTCAGAGCTCTATTACAGCACTGCCGAAGAGCAGAAGACAATGGAGCAATCCAAGAAAGCGCATGCTAAGCAGTTAGGAAAGAAAGTGGCCACTAAGATTGTGCCGCTGAAGAAGTTCTGGAAAGCGGAGAAATATCACCAAGACTACGCCAAGAATAACCCGAACGATTCCTACGTACGAAATGTTTCCATCCCCCGCGGTAACAAAACGCTGGGAAAGTAAGTGAAGGCTGGTCAGATAAAAAAATCTGGCTAGTCGTGGCTATTGTGGTTGCCTGTGCGGCATTAATACTAGGTGTGAGGCGTCACTTCTCTGAGAGGAGAGATGCTTGATGACAGAATATAAAGAGCGGCTTGATGAACGCGATTTAATGGAGCGACTTCGGGGAATCCGCCATCTGGCACTGGATATGGATGGCACCCTGTATCTTGGCTCAACCCTGTTTGAGTACACGGCCCCTTTTCTGCAGTTGCTGCGGGATATGGAGATCGGGTATACCTTTTTCACCAATAATTCTTCGAAAAGTGATCATCAGTATGTCACGAAGTTGAAGGAGATGGGGATCGATGCCCAACGGGACCAGATTTACAGTTCGACTCATGCCACGATTGATTTTCTACGAGGGGATCCGAATAACTTCCGACGGTTGTTTGTTTTAGGCACACAGGGCCAGAAGGACCAGATGTCGGAAGCTGGGTTCGTTGTTTGTGATGAGGATCCGGAGATGGTCGTTGTGGGTTTCGATACGGATCTCGTCTACGATCGCCTGGCTCAGGCGGCTTATTGGATTGACCAAGGGAAGCCGTATATTGCGACGCATCCGGATTTAATCTGCCCGACAGATCAGGCGCTAGTACTGCCGGATTGCGGCGCTATCTGCAAGCTTCTTGAAGCCGCAACCGGCCGAACGCCCGATGCCATTCTCGGGAAACCTAACCCGGCCATGTTAAATGGTCTCAGACAGCGCTTTGGATTGGATAGCGCTCAAATTGCGATGGTGGGGGACCGTCTCTATACCGACGTGGCGATGGCGAATCATGCAGGGATGTTAGGGGTGTTGGTCTTGAGCGGTGAGACCCAGTTAGATCAACTCGGCGAAGCAGATGAACAAGCCGATGTGGTTGTTGAGCATGTGGAGGAACTCGGGAGGCTGCTGTCTAGAGCAAGGGGACCGGAAGGCGATTTTTCGTGAGAGACCAAGCCGTCATTGCCTAAGCAGTAAATAGAAAGAGGACAAAGCCTGTGATAAAAAAAATTCGAAATTACTTTGCCGCCGCAGAACATGTGGAGCGTCTTCCCGATGCTGACGTGAAGCGCCTCTATCCCCAGTACCGTCGGCGGATTATGGAGTCCACCTTCCTGGGTTATGCCATGTTTTACTTGGTGCGTAACAATCTGGCGGTGGTCTCGAAGGAGTTAGAGGCTGGCCTCGGTTACACCCACTCCATGATTGGCAGTATTCTTGCCATTACAGCCATTTCCTATGGGATCGGAAAGTTCGTGATGGGCTCCGTTTCAGACCGAAGTGATACACGGAAGTTTATGGCGCTTGGCCTTCTGCTGACTGCCATTTGTAATTTCATGTTTGGCTGGGTCGACAATTTTAATCTTCACCTTCTGCTCTGGTCCATGAACGGTTTCATTCAAGGGATGGGTTGGCCTCCGTGTGGACGGAGTATGGGGCACTGGTTCAGTGGACGTGAGCGCGGTTTGATGTTTAGCATTTGGAACACCTCTCATAACGTTGGCGGGGGAGTGGCCGGTGTACTGGCTGCCTGGGCTGTGATGGAATACGGAGGGTGGAGGGCGGCCTTCATTCTGCCCGGTGTCATCGCCCTTTTCGGCTCGGTGTATTTGTTCTGGCGGCTTCGGGACACTCCTCAATCGGTCGGGCTTCCTCCAATTGAGGAATACAACGATGATTTTACGGAAGACGAGCTCGAGCATGGACTACACGAAAAGGAACTCAGCTTCAAGGAGCTGTTTGTTGGTCATGTGCTGACCAATAAGTGGATTTGGCTCCTCGCTTTTGCTAATTTCTTTGCCTACGTTGCCCGCTACAGCATGCTGGACTGGGGCCCGACGTATTTGCGCGAAGTGAAGGGCGCTACCTTGGCCGGCGGCGGCATCGCTATTCTCGCCATTGAATTCGGCGGAATTCCGTCCACCATTTTGTTAGGATGGTTGTCTGACAAGCTCGGAGGGCGACGAGGGATGGTTTCCGTTCTTTGTATGCTGCCGATTCTGCTCGCGTTCACTGCGATCCTGCTGACTCCTGCAGGGTATCTTTGGCTGGATATGTTCATGCTGGCTGTGATTGGTTGTTTTATCTACCCGGTGATCAATTTCATCGTGATTATCGCCCTCGATATGACCTCTAAAAAGGCCATTGGTACCGCAGCTGGTTTCATCGGTCTCTTTGGCTATATCGGCCGCGCGGTTCAGGCCAAGGGCTTTGGATCGATGCTGACACACTACCAGGAGGTGTATGACATCCAGACGGCCTGGACTAAGGTCCTGTATGCAATTCTTGCCTGTAGCTTTATGGCGATGGTGCTTCTTGCTTTTACCTGGAAGATAAAACCGAAGGCGTAAATTAGAGGGGTCATCTTTCTGGCCATCATTTTTGTTTTTACCCTTGGCTGGTCACTATGTGTTCGTCAGTATCACTGAAGTGGCCTCCTCTTTGTAGCCAGTAAAAAGTTAGTTTTGTTGATGCTTTGCTGATCTGCCCTAGGGCTTGGTTGTTGATTTGTTCTTCAGCTACGGACGCCGCCCGCCTCCTAGGCGGCCATCTGTTTGGGGGGTGAATAAAGCGACCACGGAGTGGCGTAATCGAGGGCTTGGTGTTTGCTCCGGTGGTTGTAGAACTCCATCCAGTCGGTGACGAGCCCACGCAGCTCTCTGATGGTGACGTAGCTCCAAAGCCTCAGCTTTTCATATTTGATGGCTTCCGTGGCAACACCGGCTTTAAATTCGGCGGTCAGGTGTCTTCTTTTTCGTTTCATTGGTCTTATTTCGGATTAATTGCCCGAGTCAGACCAGCGAATTCATCAACAAACCTTTGGCTCCGTTTTGTGGGGCCACTTCACTTCAGGCTGGTGACCGGTTGGGATGCCGAAAAGGAGGAATTGTTGTACCACGAACCTGCCACTGGGGAAAACGGCGCATACCGGCGCATGAAATATGCCGAGCTAGAGGTCCTATGGTCGCTAAAATACAAGCCCTCGCAATGGGGCTGGTGCGCCTGCCCCTTGCTGTCTCGAATGGTAAGTTGAATACTAAGGCCATTCCCGTGGCAATTAAGGGATTCAGTCGCGCCGACTACATGGAGCACCTGTATCAGCTGAAAACCAAAGGCTGGCTGAAGGAGGGATTCAACGCGGTGGTTTCGGAGCCGTTTGTGGCCATCGGCAATGACACGCCCAGCCGGGTGAGGGATTTTGCGCAAGGCACAGTGTGCTGGGCGGTGCGGCATTTGAAGCAGTCGGTTTTCACCAAACCCCCCGAGGAGATTCTGACCATTTGGTTGTTCAAAGACGCGGTCAGCTACCGCAAATACTGCAAAGCTCTCTGGGGCGAAGAACCGGATACCCCTTACGGTTATTACTCGCGCACTCACAAAGTGCTGGTGATGAACATAGCCACTGGCGGTGGAACGTTGGCGCATGAAATCGTGCATCCGTTCGTGCAGGCGAATTTTTCTGATTGTCCGGCCTGGTTCAACGAAGGATTGGGTACACTCTATGAACAAAGCGGGGAAGAGAAGCAGCAGATCCATGGCTACACCAATTGGCGATTGGCTGGGCTCCAGAAGGCGATCAAGGCTAAAATTACTGAGCCGTTGACTACGATAATGGCCACAACTGAGAATGAATTCTACGGGGAAAAATCAGGAATCTACTATGCCCAAGCGCGCTCAAGAGCTTTCAGAAGGTCACGGGCGTGAAAGATATGAAGGCTTTCCAGAAACATTGGGAGGCTTGGTCCATGACCTTACGTTTTCCGATGGCCAGGCGGTAATATACCCAGTGGTTGATGGATCCGTTTAACGTGATTTGCTTGCCCCTAACGACCGATTTACGCCCTTACTGCCCAACGCAGTTTTGCAGAGCTTGCCCGAGGGTTGTCGTATTTCTCGCTGTGGGAGGCGCGGATGACGTTCTCGCTGATAGCATTGTAGAGTCCATCTGCGAGTCCTGATTTAAAGGCGGTTTTCACCCGGCGATCTTCGCCACTGTGGAAGGTTAAGACCGCGACGCGTCCGCCCGATCTTAGGCAGTTAGGTAGCCCGCGCAGCCAGCCGTCGAGGACTTTGAATTCATCGTTTACGGCAATACGGAGTGCTTGAAAAACTAGACGCTGACTCTGTTTGATCCGATCTTCGTCAAAATGTTTGGGGAGGGCCTGAGTAATGGCGCGAGCGAGTTCTCCCGTGGTCTCAAATTTCTGTTGGGCCAAGGCAGTGGCGAGGATTTCGGCGTTGGGTTCATCGGCATTTTCTCTCAACAGAGTGGCCAGTTCCTGTTTGTCCAACTTTTTGATCAAAGCGCTGGCTGACACCCCCTTGTTAGGATTCATGCGCATATCGAGAGGGCCTTGGTGTTTAAAGCTGAACCCGCGTGCTGGATTGTCGATCTGCATCGATGAGACTCCAAGGTCGGCGAGAATGGCATCGGCACCATCGTTCCAGCCTATTTTACCCAGCACGGCGCGCAGGGCGACAAAGTTGGTGCGTTCGCACTGCAGGGATTCTGCTGGAAAGCCAGCCGTGCGTAAACGCGTCTCCGTTTTTGGTAGCTCGATGGGGTCTTGATCTACTCCGAGCAAGCAGCCGCCTGGTTGCACAGCTTTTAAAAGTTCAGCAGCGTGACCTCCATAACCGAGCGTGCAGTCGACCGCCCGCTGACCCGGCTGGATGGATAGAGCCTGCATGATCTCGCCCACCATAATCGGCACATGTTGTCCAGCGGGAGTTTTGCCACCGGCTAGCACATGGGCGACGGTGTCCGCGTAGCGCTCGGGATTGAGCTCCTTGTATTTGTCCTCAAAGTGCCGCGGATTCTTGCCCTTGTAACGCACTCGACGCTTGTGTGGTTCAGGAGTCTCTTCGGCTGTCATGCCCCAAACATGAGTGACGAACTCTGAGAAGCAAGCGGAATGGGAATGGGGGGGAGCAACACTGGAAAAGGGGAGAGTTGCCAATTGCGTTGTTTCGAGTTACCAGAGGCTTCTTTTTAACCACTGTCTCCCTTTGACCACTTCAGCTTCCATCAACACGGTTCCTGCCGCCGCCGCCCGCGAAATTTCACGTCGTAGGACCTTTGCTATCATATCCCACCCAGATGCGGGGAAAACGACTCTCACCGAGAAGCTGCTTCTCTACGGTGGCGCGATCGGCTTGGCTGGGAGCGTCACTTCAAAAAAAGAGCAGCAGTCCACCTCCAGTGACTGGATGGCGATGGAGAAAGAACGGGGGATTTCGGTTTCCTCGACCGTACTTCAATTTGAATACAATGATTGCTGTGTCAATCTGCTCGATACTCCGGGGCACCATGATTTTTCAGAAGATACCTACCGCGTTCTTTCCGCTGTCGATTCCGCCGTGATGGTCATCGATGCCGGTAAGGGAATCGAGACGCAGACCTTGAAACTGTTCGAGGTGTGCCGCAGGCGAGGCGTTCCCATTTTTGTGTTTATCAATAAAATGGATCGGCCTTCGCGTCCGCCGCTTGAGCTGATTGACGAGCTGGAAAGAGTGCTAAAATTAGCTCCAGCACCCGTTAACTGGCCGCTCGGGGACGGACCGCGATTTCGTGGCGTTTATGATCGCAAAAAGGGAGAGGTAAATCTTTTTGAGCGAACCACGGGTGGAGCGTTCAAAGCGCCTCTTGAAGTCGCCGGAATCGAGGATGAAAAAGTTCGCGAAGCATTGAGTGATGAACTCTACGAGACCGTGACCCAAGAAGTCGAAATGCTAGACGGCCTTACTGAGCCTTTAGATGTCGAGCGAGTTTTGGCTGGCGAGCAGATGCCCATTTATTTCGGCAGTGCAATGAACAACTTTGGGGTTCAGAACATGCTGGAGAGCTTTCTGGAAATGGCACCACCTCCGAGCGGTCGAGTGAGCGATGGTGAAATGATCGCTCCCAATACCGATAACTTCTCGGGCTTTGTCTTCAAAATTCAGGCCAACATGAATCCACGACATCGCGATCGGGCGGTATTTATGAGGATCGTTTCCGGGATTTTCGAGCGGGATATGCAGGTCATCGATCAGCGCTCCGGGAAGAAAGTGAGGCTCGCGAATGCTCAGAAGTTGTTTGGTCAAGACCGCGAAACTCTTGATACCGCTTATGCCGGAGACATTCTCGCCCTCGTTGGGAACTACAATTTCCTTATCGGAGACACCCTAACCAGCGATCCTAAAGTTGTTTATAACGAGATGCCTCGCTTCACCCCAGAGTGTTTCACATACATCCGCAACAGCGATACTACCAATATCAAACGCTACCGTTCGGGTATCGAGCAGCTGATGAAAGAGGGCGTGGCTCAGGCTTATTATACGCATGGAAGTATTGAGCGAGTTCCTTTACTGGGTGCAGTTGGGCCTCTGCAATTTGAGGTTTTGCAAGCGCGTCTTATTTCGGAGTATCAGGTCGAAACCCGTCTTGAAAGCTCGCCTTGGTCGCTGGTTCAGTGGCTCCAGGAAAAAGAGCCTGATACAATGAGACGCGACATCGATCCACCTAAGGTGCAACTGCCATCTGGAAGTACCATTGCCCGCGATCAGGATGGGAATTGGGTCGTTTTATTGTCGTCAAAATATCTAATCGCAAATCTGCAGGACCGGAATGAGCACCTAACATTCCGAGATCATGCAAACGATTAAACTAAAAATAGCGCGTAAAGTTTCCGCTGCTCAATGCGGTCTCACTTCAGAACCATCATCTATGATCATTTATCCAAAACGTTTGTTAGTCGTTTGTTGCCTCTTGTTCGCTGGTCCTATGGGCCAGACGATTGCTGACGATACTAACATCAAGGCCAGTAGGGCGAGTAAGGCGCAGGCCGCTTACCCGGGCGGTTTTTCTCGACCTCCGTCAGCAGGTAAAGATTACAACACATGGCGTGATGCTGTTGGGCCTGATATTGGTGGGGCAAAGTTAGACTCAAGCCGTTTGCCGTCGCGTATCGATAACTCCACACGCCCGCAGTACCCGGCAATCTACAAACAGAAATGGGGAGCCTGTGGCCAGTTCGCCTCGGTGGCGTCGATTTTCACATACGAAATGAACGTACTAAATGGCACTATTGCAGACACCGATGCAACACGGTTCCCTGCACACTTTTCGTGGAATATGATGAACCAGGCAAAAAACAAAGGGTCTGAGGCTTATCACGGTTGGGAAGTAGCCAAGCGCATCGGCGTGCCCACCGCTAAGTCCTACGGCGGAGTCCGCCTGAATAAGATTGGCACGTGGCCAAACGGTTACGAGATCTGGCGCGAAGCGATGGAGTATCGCGTCTCTGGCTACCGCTACTCGCCAGCCAATACCATTGATCAAATCAACGAAGCTCGTGGTTGGCTTTTCGACCGCAATCAATCCAAGTCGAACAAAAAGACCACCGGCGGTCTGTTTGCGTTGGACGGTCGGATGGGCGAATTAAAAAAAGTCACGGTGACCATTCCCAAAGGCAATCACGCGGCGGGCGAAGACATCTGGACCCGCTGGGGGCCCACCGGTTTTGGACACGGCATTACCTGTGTGGGATACGATGACAAGGTTGGCTACGATCTGAATGGCGACGGTAAAATCACCAACGATCTTGACCTCAACGATGATGGCGAGGTCACACTTGCCGACTGGGAACGCGGAGCCTACATCGTCGTTAACTCATGGGGCGAGACGTGGTCAAAAGACGGCCGGATCTATTTACTCTATAGCGCAATGATTGATCCTACTTGGAAACGGGGAAACTACCTGGGCCGAGTTGAAGTTACCCGCCATTTACCCCGCAGGACTTTGAGGCTCAAACTCGCTTGCGACGATCGCACGGATCTACGGATGGTCATTGGGGTTGCAGGCGACAAGGATGCCACGGCCCCCGAGCACGAGTTCGCCCCGGAAGCATTCAACGGCTGGCCTCTATTCGGCGGGGGCAATGCTGGCCACGTTCCCATGGCAGGCCCTGGTGACGACAGTCCGCTCGAAGTCGGGATCGATCTCACTCCTTTGTTGAAAAAGCTTGGATCTAACAAGGGCGGGAAAGGCCGACTTTTTCTGCGAATCAGTCGAGCCGACGGGAGCAAAGCTTCCGGCAAATTACACGAATGCGCAGTGCGCACCTATGATTCCAAGGGTGGCCTCCTCCGTGAAACGAAGCTGAAGATCAAAGATGGAAACTTTGGTAAATCGCTCCTCAAGATTGATGGGGGTATCAGAGGTCTCATCCAGAAATAAAAGAGGCCCCTTATTGCCTCTCTACGGTAATCTTAGGATCACCTGATCTAAGACAGTTTCTCAGACTGGTGTTTGAGCTCAATAAGCTTGCTCATCCTAAGCCCGAGCCTGGAAGCTTACGATGCCTACTTACAGTTGAGTAAGGGAGGTCAGCCAGTTGCCAACGATGGCAACAGTAGCTGGGTTCAAATCCGTGGATTCTCTCAGGGCGTTGAGAATCCGGTCAATGTCGGCAGCGCTACAGGTGGCCTTGGCTCAGGCAAGGTTGAAGGTGATACGGTTACTTTGCACATAGTCTCTAACGGCTTGATCGCTGAGATGATGAAGGGCGTTGCGATGGGGGATTTATACGAGATTAAACTTCAATTAGCCCGACGTGGAACTGACGAAGCCTATACCAGCGTGATGACTGAAATCGTTTTTGATAAGGTGGTCTTCAGCAAAGTCGCCACAGGTGCTACTGATGGTGATGACGCTCTGGTGTTTGATGTCTCCTATAAATACGGAGAACTGACAGTCAAGCACACCGTGATCGATCTGGCCGAGCATGTAACGTCAACTACAGGAGCCGGATGGACTTTCATTGGAAATGAGCCTATTTCGGTGAATACAAGTGTTCCTCAACTAGGTGATTACTCAAGCGTGACTCCACCACCACCCAATCTTGACCGAGATAATGATCTCATGCCAAACGAGTGGGAAACGAAATACAGCTTGAACCCCGACAGTAATTCCGACGCGGGACAAGATCCCGATATGGATGGTTTTACCAACCTTCACGAATACATCGCGGGAACACACCCCCGAAAGTCCAATTCCTTTTTTAAGATCACTACGACTCTTAAATCGACCAGCCCAAGCCCTACCGTTGAATTGTCATGGGCTGGCATAGCAGGTCGCACATATCAGGTGGAAGCATCATCCAATTTAAAAACTGGTTTTGCAGTTATTCATACCATCATACCTGCCACGACCGGTGCTCAAACATATCAACCTGCCAATGGGACAGGTCCCTATTTCAGATTGTCGGTTAAGAATTAAGATTTGAGGGTTGGCCGTAAACATTCAGGGCTTGAAACGGTGTGTCATACTACCGGCCTAATCGATGATTGTTGAGTTGTGCATGTGGATGAAGGGATTTATAAACGCTCCCACATGAAAAACTATTTTGCCGGACTCGATATTGGAGGAACTACGATCAAATGCATGCTTGTTGACTCGACCGGGGAGCTTGTCGGCGACCTCATCGAGGTTCGCAGTTTCGTCAAGGAGGGTTACCACCGAACCTTCGTTCAGCTGCGTGAGGCCATGACAGAACTCGCAAAACAAGCGGGGGTTACGGTCGATGACATCGCCGCAGTAGGGCTCGATGTGCCAGCACCGTGCTCGAACGGAGTGGTCTGGGGGAAAGCAAATCTCGGCGAAGACTGGGTGGGCACCGATATCCAAGGCGAGTTTGCGAAGGAGATCGATAAGCCAGTTTTCATGACCAACGACTGCAATGCTGCCGCCTTTGGTGAGTGGATGTACCGTCCGGATCATCAGGGTGGACTGCTCTATGTCGCTCCTGGAACTGGCCTCGGCGGAGGTATGGTGATGCCCGGCGGATTACTTTATGAAGGGAATACGGGTCTTGCTCTGGAAGTAGGCGATCTCTCAGTGCCGCGTTTTGAAAATGGAGAGCTTCCGGTCGATGGCCGTGGTCGTACAGGCTGTTTAGAAGGCTGGGTGTCATTGATCGCGTTGCGTCGACAGCTGGCCAATGCCCTTGCCAAACCGGAATACAGCGAGCACCCGTTGGCAAAGTCCGATGCACCGATCGAGGAAAAGGCCTTCCAAGTACGCGACTATGCTGAAGAGGGTGACAAACTTGCCTGCGAAATATTTGCGCTTCAGGCAAATGTGTTAGGTCATGGTCTCGGAGATCTTGCCAGCATTCTAGACCCAGGTCTAATTACCATTGGTGGAGGCCTCGCCGAAACAGGATTCCGTGATTGGTTTATCGATGAAGTAAGGAAGGGATTCACAGAGCGTGCGATGTTGCCTTATCAACGTTGCCCGCTGCCACCTCATGCGCCTACAACGGTGATCGAGTGGGCCATCGGTGGTGATGGAGCGGCTGCATACGGCAGTGCCCGTAAGGCTGTCGAGCTGGTGCACGATGTCAAGTAGGCTACTGTTTGACAGGTGTAGTGGCAGTGACTGTTCCGTCGTTTGAAATACTGAGTGCCTGAGTGATCACCGCGTAGCTGTTACATGATCTGTCCTCTACGTCGTAACGTAAGCAGTAATCCGCTCATGCCAAGTAGACACAGCGAACTTGGTTCGGCCACTGCCGTGGCGCGGATCATGAGGTTGGACAACTGCGAATAGCCAGTAAAGTCATTTGGATCGAACGGCGACCTATTGCTAACATCGAATGATTGGTTACTACCTGATGTGTCCATTCCAAGGTAGATTGAGCAAAGCTGTTTGGCATACTGACGAATATAGTCAGGACCGCTATAGTGGCTAACTTAGGTTTTATGTGGGATGCCGTAAACATGTTTAACAAACCCAAAGTAAATAAGCGGGCTTTGAAAATACCGCTGTAGCACAGTGAGGATGGAGTAGTTCTGCCTAATTATCTCGCTGTATGGCGATACATAGGCTACGCAGTGTTTCTCGACTGACCTTAAATGGTAGATCACGACGCTCCTTCCCTACTCGCCCGATGCATAAACGACCCAAAAATTTTAAGCCAACGCCCAAAAGGTTTCACCCGGCAAGCCTGCCTATTGTCCATGAGGATCATGATATCTTGGTGGTGGAAAAGCCGAGTGGTCTTTTAACGGTGAGCAGTGATCGCGAGCGAGATCGGACGGCGTATGCCTACCTGATGGAGTACGTGCGTAAAGGTCAGGCCAAATCAAGGAGCCGAGTGTTTATCGTTCACCGTCTCGACCGTGAAACGTCCGGAGTTCTCGTGTTTGCCAAGTCCGAGGAATCAAAAATATGGCTGCAGCAAGAATGGGCACAATTTCAGAAAACCTACTATGCGGTCGTGCGTGGTCACCTTCCAGAAAAAGAGGGTGTGCTGACCTCCTACCTAGCCGAGGCCGGGGTGCATAAAATGGTTTCTGTAAAAGATTCCCAACATGGTAAGCTTGCAAAAACCGCCTACAAAGTGGTCAAAGAAACCAAGGCCTTCAGCCTTCTTGAAATTGATTTGATGTCTGGGAAAAAACACCAGATCAGAGTACAGCTAGCCGACCAGGGCTGTCCCATCGTGGGTGATAAAAAATACGGAGTCGGCGAAAAAGGAACAAAACGTCTCATGCTCCATGCCGGGTCGTTAACGATCAAACATCCCTACACCGAAGAATGGATGACTTTCAAAACCGACACGCCTGATTACTTCGACGCCCTGTTGAAAGGCCCCAAGCAATCGTCTTAAGGGCAGTGCACTCATGATATTTTTCTACTTTTATACATCGCCATGCTAACTAACAGTCAGTTTGTTTACGAAGTCTTCGAACATCAGAAGACGGACCTCCTCTTGCACTTGATGGGAAATCTGCCCGAATTTGATCGGGTGATGGTCTTCGTTCGCACCCGTGATGATGTACACGTCGTCACCTCAGCATTAGGCCACGCTGACGTGCGAGTGGAATCAATTCATGGCAATAAAAAAGCCGAGCTACGCGACCGCGCAATCAGGGAGTTTAACGAGGGCAAAATTCGTGTTCTTGTGACGACCGATGCCATTGCTCGCGATATCGATGTCGCGGGCTTGAAGAACGGAGTGAATTTTGATTTTCCCGAGCTCGACAGCGATTACCTGCAACGCGCTGAAAGAACCTCCAATGCCGGCGGGCAAGTGATCACTCTGGTGACTCCAAAGGATGGAAATGCCTTGGTCAAATTAGAGGGCGTGTTTGGAGCACAAATTCCACGAGAGACAGCCAATGATTTTTCCTACGCAACACAGCCGATCCACGTAAAGCCACAACGTAAAAAAGGCGGTAAATCCAAGGGACTACACTCGAAGCCGCTACAAAACAAAAAGCCGAAGTTTAAAACCAGGCGCGGCCGTAAGTGATACCATTCGCGGTTTACCATGTCTCACTCGAACTCTTTATCGCTATTTTTTAGCCACAAGATTCACAAAACAGAGGTTCTTATATCAGCTTTAAGTAGGTGGATTTCTGTGTCTTTTGTGCATTTTGTGGCCAATCAGAGTTGTCCTCCCTAGCTTAGTCGCCCTAGTATAGGGGGAGTTATTTTTTCTTCAGCTCTTTGAAGGCCTCAACCATTTCCTCAAAGCTTTCGGTTCCTATCTCTGACTCGTTGATGAAGTATTCATCCTGAGGGCGAACGCTCACACTGAGTCGCCGTTGTTTACCAGATGTTTGGGGATCGATGACGCTAACATTACGATTTTTTTCTCATATCTGCCGTGTTTACCTAGCTCATGGAACTCGGCATAATCCGGTCCCTCGATAACTCGGTATTGCATCCTTGGTATGGTTCCAAGAATAAATAACACGCCGGCGAGCGGGAGGATGATGATTTTAGACCTCCTGCCTTTCCAACCCAAACTCATCTCGATTTTCCAGATTTCGGAGAGCCTCTTGATGCAAACCCAAGTTCCTCCAACGAGAAGAAGTAATCCGATCAACGGAAACAACACGGCAACATAGAACTTACTTTTAAGTGTCTGCACATTTCCCTCGGAAACGACCTCCGTGCAACTAGAGAAAAATAAACGCACCACGATGAGTGTTAACCAATGAGCTATTTTCATGCGCCGAATGCGGAAGGGGGTCTAGATACAAAACCAGAAAAATAATCCGTGTTGATTTGTACGATACGTGGTTAAACTTTTTCCCAACATGAGAACACTCGCCATCGGAGACATACACGGCTGCCTTGCCCCGCTTAAACAAATCTGGAATATCATCGATCCCCAGCCAGAAGACCGCATCATTTTTATGGGCGATTACGTTGATCGCGGACCTGACTGCAAAGGCGTCATCGACTTCCTCATCGGGCTCCAACAACAAGATTTCAACATCACTTTCCTCTCTGGTAATCACGAGGAGAAATTCTTTCTATCAGAAATGGATCTCACCGACCGCGCCCACTGGCTCAAGGACTGGGGCGGTCCCGAGACCCTAGAATCGTATGGCCCAGGTGGATTTGATGATATTCCAGCGTCGCACTGGGAGTTTTTACGCAAGTGCCGATCCTATTTGGAAACAGATACCCACATCTACGTCCACGCCAACCTCGAACACGACGTCCCTCTTGATCAACAGCTTCCCTTCACTCTGATCCACAAAAAATTTGGAACTCCCAAACCTCACATGTCAGACAAGATTATGATCTGTGGTCACACCGCCCAGAAGTCACACCTCCCCGCCAACCTCGGCCACGCCGTCTGTATCGATACCGATCCAGGTCGCGGCGGCTGGCTGACCTGCCTCCATGTTGAGACAGATCAATATTGGCAAACGAACTTCGATGGTGAGCTGCGTGAAGGGAGTATCTCGTGAAACTACGTAAGATCGATTGTCATGTGCACCTAGTGGGTGATGGGTCCGCGGGCAGCAGCTGCTGGTTCAAGCTACCTAAGCTATGGGATCGATTTCTAGGGCGCATGATGGTGAAGGGCTTGGGCTTACCGTTGTCAGTTTTAAAGTCGGGAATGGATGAACTCTATGCTGAGAATTTAGCACAGCAGATCCGAGCCAGTGATCTGGATGCTGCCGTGGTCTTGGCCCAGGATATGCCTTATGATAAAAATGGCGACCCGATGGATGGGGCCCAGTTTTATGTTTCCAATGAGCATGTAGCAGAGCTAGCAAAACGCTACCCGGACGTGGTGATTCCGGCATGTTCGATTCACCCAGGGCGTTTGGATGCAATGGAGGAGCTCGAGCGATGTATCGAGGCGAAGATGCCCGTGCTGAAGCTGTTGCCGAACTGTTTAAACATCGATTATGAAGATGATCGCTACCTGCCATTCTGGCGACGCATGGCTGAGGTGGGTATGGTGCTGCTCTCACATACAGGCGGCGAGATGACGGTAAAGGTTTTTGACCCTAATTTTGGTGATCCTAAAAAGCTGCGTAAAATCCTCGATTGTGGCGTTACCGTAATTGCTGCGCATTCGGCAGGACGGAGTGGCATATTTGATGCCGACTGGACTGGGGACTTAATCGCTATGTTTGAGCACTACCCTCACTTATACGCGGACAACAGCGCCTTATGTAGTCCGAATCGGGCACGCACCTTAAAGCATATTCTTCCTGCAGAAGTTCAACAAAGAATCCTTCACGGAAGCGATTACCCAGTACCCGTCGCAGGTTGGGGACCCTGGATATCGGGTCACCTTGCGTGGTCTGACATTTGGGAAACCCAAAAGTCCTCCAACATCCTCCAGCGCGATTACCTTCTGAAACGTGCCATTGGTTTTATGCCAGAAACATTTACTCGGATGGATGAAATTCTACAGAAGGCACACCACGAAAAGAGCTCTCTGTTATGAAAAGCCTTTAACCGCGAAAGAAGACGAAATGTGCGAAAGATAAGGAGTTCAAAAAGAATATCTACAGCGAAGATTCACTAATTTGATAGGAATTAATTATATGAGGTATCTGGATAAGAAACTTTCGCGCATTTCGCTCTTTTTCGCGGTAAAAAATCCCCAGCTTGTTAACCCTAGGTTTTCATTTCCGTGTGTTTCGTAATTTCCGTGGTTTAAAATAGGAAACTGAATGTCATCGCAGAAAAAAATCATCCACATTGATATGGACTGCTTCTACGCAGCCATCGAAGAGCGGGAGAATCCTTCTCTACGTGGTAAACCCGTGGCTGTTGGTGGAAGCAGCAAACGTGGTGTCATCTGCGCAGCTAACTACGAAGCCCGCAAGTTCGGAGTCCACTCTGCGATGCCTGGGTTCAAAGCCACCCAAGTCTGTCCGCAACTCATTATGCTCCCAGTGCGCTTTGACCTCTACCGATCGGAGTCAGCCAAAATCAAAGCGATCTTCGGTCGGTTTACCGAACTCATCGAACCGCTCTCCCTCGATGAAGCCTACCTCGACGTCAGCCACTGGGAAAGCTCCGCCGCAGCCATCGCCAAGGAAATACGCGCCCAGATCCTCGAGGAAACCGGCCTCACAGCATCCGCTGGTATAGCACCTAACAAAATGCTAGCCAAGATAGCAAGCGACTGGGAAAAGCCCAACGGTCAGTTCGAAGTTAAAACCGAAGATATCGACGATTTTATTCAGATTCTCCCCGTCAAAAAGCTATGGGGAGTCGGCAAACGCATGCAGGAAAAACTAAAAGTCATCAAAGTAACTACCTGCGGCGACCTCCAGAAATTCGATAAAATTTCCCTCTCCCGCCGCTTCGGGAAATGGGGAATCGACCTCTACGACCTCTGCCGCGGCTCCGACAGTCGCCGCGTCAAACCCCGCCGCAGTCGCAAATCCATCAGCAAAGAAACAACCTTTGCTGAAGACGTCACCAATATCCAAGACCTCCTCCCGAAGCTGCAACAAATGCAAGAGTCCATCCAGGAAACCCTGGAAACAAAATACCGCAACCGCACCGTCCGCTCCCTAGTCATCAAACTAAAATTCTCTGATTTCACCCGCACCACCGCCGAACGCGCCCACCCCACCCTAGACAAAATCATCTACATCACCCTCCTCCAAGAAGCCTACACCCGCGGCAAAGGAAAACCCATCCGCCTGTTTGGAATTGGAGTCAGGTTAGCTGACGAAAAAGACGACCCGCAGATGGAGATGTTTTAGGCGGGAAGGAGAGGGCTGTGCATCCTTATCGTAAAATAATTCTGAGTGTTGATTGTTTTAAAAACATGATATACTGAACTTGTTATGGAACCTAAGGACGAAAAACGACTGATGCGATATATCCTCCTATTGCTTATAGTGATTGGTGGAATGGTGTATCTGTCTCAGCTGGGAAAAGAGACGGGTAATGACTCAGAGAAGCCTGTTGAGCAGGAGGCTGGAGGTGCACCGGCGGAAGCCGAAGTTTCAGAAGTGGAGGAAGTGGAGGAAGTGGAGGAAGTGCCCTTTTCACCCAAACCGTTTGAGTATGAAACTAAGGCGAAGGGGCGTGGGGGTTCGGGGAAGGTTTATATGGGGCGGGAGATCTCTTTGGTGATGGGGCATGAGGCGATTAATTGGCTGGAGCGGGATAACCGTGAGGATGAGGAGGCGCCTAGTAAGGCGGTGAAGGGGTTGGAGCTGAGGGTGGATGCGGTGGTGGCTGATATTGGGTCTGGATCGGGGTATTATACGTTTCTTATTGCGCCGTTGGTTCCCGAGGGGAAGGTGATTGGGGTGGATATTCAGCCGGAGATGGTGGCTTTTCTGGGGCAAAAGGCTGCGAAGCTTGGGGTCGCGAATGTTGAGGCTCACCTAGGGAAGGTGGACTCGGTGCAGTTGCCAGAGGGGACTGTGGACGCGGTGATCCTGGTGGATGCTTACCACGAGTTTTCGCATCCGAATGAGATGATGCAGTCGATTTTCCACGCACTGAAGCCAGGTGGGCGCGTGTATCTACTCGAATACCGTGGCGAGGATCCGGATGTGCCCATTAAGACTTTGCACAAGATGACCGAGGCCCAGTCGGTTAAAGAAATGAAGGTGGTGGGGTTACGACACCTGCGGACCGAGGGCTTTTTGCCCTGGCAGCATTTTATGATCTTTGAGAAATAGAGACCACTGAAGGGGATTTATTGACCGCGAAATGTGCGAACAGACGCGAGAGGAAGACTTGGGTTACCGATTCATTTTAACCACGAATCTTACGAATTATTCGAATCTTTCTTGGGTTGATAATTCACCATCCTCAAGGCGTAGCCTGTCTTACTTGGATTTTGGAGTTTAAAACTTGGAGTTTAATGCCTTTGGGTTGCTAATCCAATTTTGAACCACGGAAGCTACGGAACACACGGAAATAGAGAAGAACTTGTGGCTCTGAAGGTTACTCATTCACTATTTACTATTCTCCCGCGTTAACGCGGAGTTACGGTGCAGGGACTGGGGATACTTCATCTGCTGTAGGGAAGTCGGCTGGGACTTCTGCGGTTTTTACGACTTTGCCGGTGGCGGTCCACTCGGTTCCTCGTTCGAGGATTTCGTAGAAGCCGCGGCAGCGCATGGACTCGACATCGTGTCCTAGTGTAGTGTGGAATACGCGGCCTTTTCCAAATACGATGGTCATGAGCATTGGCTCGTTTCTCTTTGTTAGATTGGATTTGGCGTGGGCTTGAACTTCGAGGTTTTTGGCTGGTCCGCAGAGTTTGCAGTAGAGTTCGTCTTTGGCGTGAAGCCATTTTTCGGGGAGGCCTTTGGTGATGGGATGTTTTGTATCGAGGTGCTCGATGAGGAAAGGTCTTCTGGGACCGTGGGCGCCGCATTTACCTTCTGTGGTGATATCGCGAATGACTTTTCCGTCGACGACGTGCACCCATGCTCCGTCTTTGATAAGTTTACGACCGCCCCATCCTCCGACACCGATCATTTCGTTATACTCTTTCCATTTTCCGAATGAGTTGTCGGCTGCGTGAACGCTGACGAATCCGCCGCCGTCGTTGACGAATTTAACAAAGCTCTTCTGGATTGCCTCTGGCCACATTTCGCCGTTGTAGTTACTGACAACGGTATCGTAGGCTACGAAGTTTGGTTTCCAGCTTGCCCAGGCGTCAGGTGCGGACTTTTTGGCAGGGCTGGTGGAAATGGTTACGGTAAATGCTCCACTGGACTCGAGGGCTTCTTTGAGAACGGGGGTGGTTGTTTGCCACTTGTGGTTGTTCTGGCCGTCGATGATAAGCACCTTGAGTTTGGGGCTTTCAGCAAGGGATATGGATATGCAGAGAGCGGGGAGGATGAATAGGGGGGTGAGAGTTTTGATGATGTTCATGGATGTTCGCGAGGTAACTGTATGAAATGATACTCTAGGTTAGGAGGATACATTTCAAGGAATCACTTTGAAATATGGTATGTACTACACTGACTTCAATGGCTAAGGATGATCTGCTTTCTATAATGATTGTCATGAATTGGTATGGTTTATGTATGGAGATGGATTTTGTGATCTTAATCACGCAGCGCCTTGTTAATATCGCGTTGGAGTTCGAGAACTTCCTTCATTAGGCGTTCACGTTCGTTGCTTGAAAGCTCTTTTCCTGCTTTGAGGCGCTCTTCGTAGCCTTCGAGTTTGGTGACTTTGCGGCGGAGGCTTGAGGCTTCGAGTGTGCTGAGGCGACCTGACTTGATGCCACGTTCTATTTGTTCTTCGAAGCGGTGTTGTGCGCGATTGACGATCGGTGTGCGGTCGTTGTCTTTTTCTGGCTCCTTAATCGCAGCGTTAATATTGTCGTTAAGTGTGTTCAACTGGGTGCGAATTTTCTTTTTATCATCATCGTTGAGGCCTTTGTCAGCAGCTGCGGCTTTTGCCCCTTTGATGATGGTGGCATGTTGTGCTTTGAGCTTGTTGCCATCGGCTTCTTCAAGTGCTCCGATGGTTAGGAGTTGGACAATGCGTGCATAAGTGTGGTTGGTATATTTACGCAGATTTTCGTGTCTGTGATCGCGTGCTAGCGGGTCTTTTTTCCAAGCGTTGTTATCTTTGCGATCGAGAATAGCTTCTTCCTTGTCGGTAATGCGTTCTGCGGATTGACCGGCGTCGGGTTTACGAGGATGCGGGCCTTTTTTTCGCCAAGTCCTTTGGGTGCGGCAAGTGATAGAGAGCTCATCGAGCCTAGTGCGATAATTGTGGTGATAGTTGTTAGTGTGTGTTTCATGGGTTTATTCTTGGTTCGTCAAATGAAACGCGAGTGTTGTAAGAGAGTTGCAAATTTTTTAACTGTGAAAGATGCGAAAGGCGCGAATGATGTAAAATCACTTGGGTTGTGCAGTCATTTTGAACCACGGAAGAAGCGGAAAACACGGAAGTTTTAAGAGGTAATCGAGGCTTGCAACAGAACTGTGATCAGCTTTATCTCGGTCTATGTCCAATATTTCCTGCCCCGTTTGTACCGTCGATGACGTTGTTGATCACAAGACCAAATACGAATGTATGACCTGTGGTCATGAGTGGGATAAGGAAATTGTGGAGGAGGATGAAGCTAATGAAGAGCGTGTGGTGAAGGATGCCTTTGGCAATGTTTTGGAATCTGGTGACATCGTGCAGATGATCAAGGATCTGAAGCTTAAGGGGACATCCAAGGTGCTCAAAAGCGGTATGAAGTCGAAGCCAATCCGGATTGTCGATGGGGATCATGAGATCGACTGTAAGATGGACGGATTATCAATTGCGCTTAAGGCACAGTTTGTGAAAAAAGTGCAGGGCTAGTTGGCGGAGCTGGATAGAATGGTGAATTTGGTAGTGAGTTCGTAAGAGCTCGATTCTGACTATACCCGTTGTCCATAGCTAACTTGATTCTGCACCTGCTCATTTTTCAGGTCAGCTGACTGTTGAGATGGTATTATTGTTCACGTGATTCTACAATTAAGGTGCCTCGCCAATCGCGGCGGAGGTGCATGGTTTCGCGGATGCGATCTTTGGATTTGAGACCGCCATACTCAATGGTGAGTTCAGCGGTGAGTCGTCTGATAGACATCTTACGAAAGCGAAGCACGGGGGCGCGTTTCTCACGGAGAAAGCAGTGGATCGGAACGTCGAGTTGATCGGCATTCCAGAGATAGGTGGAGGGAGGAAAATCATCGAGTTCGCTGAGGGACATAAAGACCTCGCGGAGTTCTGCCTCGGTGTGGTCTTTTTTGAGTCGGCGTGAGGCGCTTTTGCATCGCCATGTTTCGAGTAGAGCGCGATTGGGATCTGATCGATCTTCTTCGATTTCGTTGAGTGCCAACTGGAACTGTTGACGCATGCCTTCTAACCATTGAGCCCGTGTAATGGATCCGGAGCGATACCACGCGAGAAGTCGGTTCGGTGAAATGGGTGATGGGCGTTCCATGCCAGACAAGTTTCAAGCATGATAGGGGTGTTTGCAAATAGCATTTTTCAACAATGGTGCATTCATAGTACATTCGATACGGCTCTACTGGTTATAGTGCTATTTAAGATGATCGACGGATATTTGATTTGAAGTTTTAGTTCAATTTGTGTTTCGCATTTCTGTGGAAGCCGGGCGTTTTGCCAATATGGCTGCGATACTTCTCAGTCATGGTGCCCGCACCACTCCATCGGCGCGCCTTGCCATTTTGGCAAATCACTCCGGCATTCGTCTCTTTTGAATCACTAAGTGGTATTTACCATTCGCCCAGTCATCGCGCTGTGCTCGGGAATCAGATGGTTACTTTGAGGCCTTCTTCTTCTTCTTCTTGGGCTTCTCGCTACCGGCTGGTTTTTCTGATGCTAGTCGGAATCCTTTGTGCTCAGCGACGGTGTGCGACTGAGTCATCAATTTTTGGAGTTCAGAAACGATTTCAGGGTTGGCATTAGCGATGTTGTTTTCCTCACTTGGATCTTTGTCGAGATTGTAGAGTTCGGGTGCTGGGTTACGGTTGGAGCCGGTTTTAAGATAGATGAGTTTCCATTTGCCCTTACGAACGGCGCGCTTGCCACCACCTTCGTAGAATTCCCAGTAGAGGAAGCTGTGTTTTTTCTGTCCTGATTTTCCTAGTAGTGTGGGAACCATGGATAAACCGTCGGTATCTGCTTGAGGTGCTGCGCCTGCAAGTTCGCGGCAGGTTGATGAGATGTCCCAGAAGGCGGAGAGGTGATCGGATACCACACCGGGGGCTATTTTCCCTGGCCACCAGGCGATGGTCGGTGTTCTAACACCACCTTCGTAGAGGTCGCGTTTTCCGCCGCGGAGTTCACCACTGGAATTGAAGCTGCCGCGTTTATGGCCGCCTTCTTGCATGGCCCCATTGTCGCTGGAGAAGATGATGAGAGTGTTGTTGTCGATGCCGAGTTCCTTGAGCTTATCAATCACGAGTCCGACGTTATGGTCCATGTAGGAGATCATGGCGGCGAAGGTTGTTTTGGGTTCGGTTTCGTAAGAATAATGCGGGTGCTTTTTGGGTGGAAGTGGAGTCTCTTTGAGAATAGGGCGATACTTGGCTTTCCATTCCTCTTTGGCTCTTAGGCTTGCGTGGGGAATCTGGAAGGCGAGGTGGAGAAAAAACGGTCCGTCTTTTTGGCGCTCGATGTATTGCAGGGCTTTGTTGATAACGAGTTCTGAGCTGTAGTTGTCGCCCTCGTGAAGTGCGTTGTTAGGATACTCAACTTTTTTACCGTTTTTCCAAAGATACTTGGGGAAATACCAGTGTGCTTGTGTGTGGGAGGTGAAGCCGAAGAAGTAATCGAAGCCTTTGGCGTTCGGGAGTGATCCGTCATCTGAGTTACAGGCGAGGCCGGATTTTCCGATCATGGCGGTGTGATAACCTGCCTTTTTTAGAGCTCTTGGGAAAATCTCATCCTGAGGATCGAGTCGGACCTGAAGGCTGCCATTGCCGCGCAAGAATGTGTGTCCTGTGTGTTTGCCCATCAGCATGCAGCTTCTTGAGGGTCCACAGACGGTGCTGCCTGAGTAGTGCTGGGTGAAGCGCATGCCCTCGGCGGCCATTTTGTCGAGTCGGGGAGTTTTAATGACCTTTTGCCCGTAACAGCCTAGATCGCCGTAACCAAGGTCGTCAGCGAGGATGTAGATGATATTAGGTTTGTCGGCAGCGGAAAGAGTAAGAGTCAGAAGGAGTGAGGAGAGGGCGATGAATTTCATACGAATAAAGGTAATGATTGTTCTAGATGAATGCGTTGATGAATACGTGATCTTTCAAGTGAGTTGGACGAAGGGCCCTGTTTACACATATAATAGTATATGTATATGAGCCAAAACAGACATGTATTACGTAATAATCACTAGACAAGATCCGGAAAGCACTTGAGAAAATTCGGATCTATCGGGGCTTCAATCAAGGTATATTGATCTGTGACGGGGTGAGTAAACGAAAGGCTTTTCGATTGCAGGAGCATTCTGGTTCCAGTGCCGAGTAGTGATCCTAACCTGTCGGATTGCTCAATACCCGCGTATCTGTAGTCACCTACGATGGGTAGGTTATGGTGAAGTAGATGTCGGCGAATTTGATGAAATCTTCCCGTGTGTGGGTATGCCTCGATCAGCGAAAGAGTTTGAATTTCTTCCTCATGTAAGCAGTCGAGTTCTAAATCTGTTAGGTTTTTGAAGCTCGTATGGGCATCGCGTAAGGGAGCATCATCAGCTTTCTGTGACGGATCCTTACATTCCCATGGTTCGCTTGGGGCCTGTCCACTGACAACGGCCCAGTAGGTTTTTTCAATTTCATGTCGCTCCAAGGCACGATGTAGTGAACGGGCGGCGGTCCGGTCGATACCAAAGAGCAGAACACCCGTCGTAGGACGGTCGATCCGGTGGATGTTGTAGACTAATTTTCCGATCTGATCGCGCAGGATTTTCATGGTTACCTGATCATCTTCCTGGGGGACGTCGGCAGGGTGTACTAGCTGGCCGGCGGGTTTATCCACGGCAACGAACCACTCGTCCTGATAGAGGATGTTGAGTGGCTCTTCGGGTAAATTCATGATGGGCTACGTTACCCTCGCCGGACAGCAGTGACGATGTCTTTTACGAGCGTGAAGTTCAGTCGGTTTGGCCGATGATCCATTGTCACGGGAAGGGATCGACCGTCTTTTTTGACGATTCGATATTTGAGTTTCCGTTTTTTAGCCAGTGCTACAGCATCTTTGTATTTGAGATTTACGAAGTCGCTGTCGTTTTCCTTGATTTTTGCAGCGGGCTCCTTTGCCCCTTTTTCATTTTTTGCCGTGTAAACAGCCTGACTGTCCTTGAGTTGGATCTTAAGTTGTTCTGGTGTGACGGCGGTGTATCCCTTGCCCCAATTCCAGGTTTTCCCGAGCACGTAGATCTCACGTTTCATGTTGGCCTGTTTCTCGGGAAGCTGGATGGAGTCTTTGACCTTGCTGATGACAGTCAGGCTGACGCCACCTGCATGTGAGAGTTGGCAAACGACTAGGAGTTTGTTGTTGCGAGTGTGAGCGCTTTTGATTTTAAGGCTCCAGCCAGAGCTAGGTGTATCCATGGATACTTCCACGGGCTTCATGGCTGCTTGCGTGGACAGAACGATGGCAAATAGCAGGCTCGTTGAGAAAAGTAATGTTTTCATACTAGGGCTTGTATCACAGGGATGGATTTGTGACAAAAATTAGAGCCCATGTTTCGGGACTAAACCTCGCTGTAGGCGTCTTCACCGTGTTCGGTGAGGTCGAGACCACGGTTTTCTTCTTCTTCGTCAACACGGATACCGATGGTGGCCTTAACGACGAGCACGATGATCACGGTAGCGATGGTCGACCAGATGATCGTAACGCCAAGTCCCGTAAGTTGGATGCCGAGTTGCTCTCCCATGGGTTTGACAAGGCCGAGACCTCCGAGCGACTTTTGGCCAAAGAAGGCGAGTAAGATCGTTCCGAGAATGCCGCCAACACCGTGGACAGCAAAGACGTCGAGCGAGTCGTCGATTTTCAACTTGTTACGGATTAGGTTGACCGAGAAGTAGCAGACTACGGCTGCAATGGTGCCGATGGCAATGGCTCCCATTGGGCCAACGTCACCTGAAGCGGGAGTAATGGTGGCGAGGCCGGCGATTAAACCTGTGACCATACCCACGAGACTGGACTTGCCATTGAGAACACGTTCTAAGATGGCCCAAACACCAGCGGCAGTGGCAGCGGAAAGGTGGGTGACGAGCATCGACATGCCTGCTCCCTGGCCAGCGGCGACTTGGCTACCGGCATTAAAGCCAAACCATCCGACCCACAGCATCGAGGCTCCGATATAGACCATACCTGGGTTGTGTGGTGGATTCGGGTGTGACGGGAAACCACGGCGTTTACCTAGCATGATGGCCATGACCAGTGCGGAGACACCGGCCGTGGCGTGCACGACGATTCCTCCAGCCAGATCGTGCACACCCATTTCCTGAAGCCATCCGCCACCCCATACCCAGTGGGTGACAGGGGTGTAAACGAGAAGTAGCCACAGTGCGGAGATAAGCATGATAGAACCAAATTTCATTCTCTCAACAACGGCACCCACATAGAGGCCGGGCGTGATGATGGCGAAGGTCATCTGGAACATGATGAACAGAGTTTCGGGGATTTTTGTTCCATCGGCAACAGAGTCAGTAGTGACTCCATTGAGGAAGGCGGCATCGAGATTCCCGATCCATCCGCCGTTTCCACCTTTGAAAGCCAGACTGTAAAGACAAACGGCCCAGAGGACTGATGCCATCACTGCGATGCCCGAGCACTGGGCCATCACCGAAAGCACGTTTTTTGAGCGAACCAGACCACCATAGAAGAGGGCAAGACCAGGCATGGTCATAAAGAGCACCAGTGCCGTAGCTGTAAGAATCCATGACGTGTCACCGGAGTTGACCGCTATCGTAGCGGTTTCTGCTTCATCAGCAAATAGGCAGGCGGTGGACGCAAAGAGAAGGGCTGCGGTGGAAAACGATTTTCTGAAGGTGCTGACAAGGTTCATGCGTAGAAGTAGATCTGGATTTGATGGCAGCAACACTCTGTGTTGCGTGTGGTTACCAAAAAAGATGCCCAGATCTCACGTGACCCGTAAAGGCAGAAAATCAAGCCTATGTCATGCGCTCACCCGTCGCTCAGCAGGTGGCTGCATTAAGCAGCTTCCTGGCTCTGGTGCTGCTTCCGGTATTCCTTGAGGTATTTGAAGCCGACCAAGCGGTTATTTTCCTCATCGAGTAAACGGTAACCTGCACAGGCTAGACTTGTGCGGATGGTCAGGCAGGGGACCTGTTGGAAAAGCGGCTCTGCGTTATGGCAGTCCTCAAGAAGGTAGTTCGGGATTTTCGAACTGAGGTGGTGGATGTGGTGGAAACCGATGTTGCCTGAGAACCACTGAAGCACCTTGGGTAGCTTGTAGAATGAGCTGCCTTCGAGAGCAGCTGCAGCAAAGTTCCACTTATCTTTCCGTGCCCAGTAGACGTCTTCGAACTGGTGCTGGACGTAGAACATCCAGACTCCAGCGGTCGTGGAAACTGCGCAGGAACAAAGTTGGAATAGAAGGTATTGTTGCCAGCCAAAGACGTAGCAACCGAGCGAGGCCATTGCAGCCACTCCGAGATTCGTCCACCAAACTGAGCGACGGTCTATCCACTTGGCTTTTTTGGATGAAAAACGCTGCCAGACGAGAAACAGAAACATGGGAGCGATGGTGAAAAGAATCAACGGGCTGCGCACCAAGCGATAGGCGAACTTCATTCCTTTTGATGATGCTTCATACTCCTCCACAGTCATGGTCCAGACATCACCTTCGGCTCGACGGTCTAGGTCACCGGCTGTGGAATGGTGAATGCCGTGCTCCCAGTGCCAGAAACGGTAGGGTGTAAATGTGAGAACTCCCGTGATATACCCCAAAATATCGTTGGCCTTGCGTGATTTGAAAAACGACTGGTGACCGCAGTCGTGGAAAATAATGAATACCCGCACGGTGAATCCAGCGATCAGAGCAAGGAACGGGATAACCAGCCACATTGAGATGTCGCGGACGAAATAGACGGCGACCCAGCAAGCGAGCAATGGCACCAGTGTGTTGACAATTTGCCAGGTAGCCTTTGCTACGCTGGGTTTCTGGTATTGTACCACAATTTTGCGCCACTTCTTGGTATCTTTATAGACGTCCTCTTTGTTGATGATGGGTTCTGTGTTCACGCTGTGCGTCTTCTCGGTCAGGATTCTCTAATCTGCAATCAAATAAGTGCAAAATTGTGGTCAAAAATAGGCTAAATGACTCAGTAGCAGCCAAATAAGTAGATGCCCGGTTGATTTCTTATATCTTGACTCACCAGCAGATACGTGTGAAACAGCGCGTGTCGGGGTGTGGTAACCTCGGCGTGCCGCTTCACAACGGCATGTTTGTTTCGTCTCGCAGCGATCAAACAACTTTGTCGTCTTTCCCATTCGTGGGGAAGGCGGCTTTTTTATGGCTAAGGTGCAAATTGGCTACCCATCCGCGCTCGGCATGACTACAAAAGTCCATGCAACCTCGCTTCGAAGAAATCGACTACCAGCAGACACCCCTCGGTGAAGTGGTCCTGCGCCGACGTACCATGATGACGCTCGATAACCTCGAAGTCTATGAGATCATGCTCGGGAAGGACTTCTTGATGTCGTCGCTATTTACTGTGGTAGAAGAAGCGCTCTCGACTCTTGGGCTGGCTACTGCGGAAAAGGTATTTCCAGGAAACGATCAACTCAAAGTCGTCGTCGGAGGTCTTGGTCTTGGATACACGGCCAAGGTGGCACTCGATCATGATTCAGTGGGCGAGTTAATCGTCGTCGATTACTTACAGCCGGTCATCGACTGGCATCAAAAGGGACTCGTTCCTCTGGGCGCCGGTCTCACTGCCGATCTGCGCTGCAGCTTCGAGCATGGAGACTTTTTCAAACGAGCTATTAGTGAAGAAGGGGTAGGATTTGACTCCGCTGATTCGGATAAAAAATTCCACGCCATTTTACTCGATATCGATCACTCACCTGATCACCTGTTGAACGAGAATCACGCCAGTTTCTACCAAGTCGATGGACTTCGTAAAATGACCGAGCAGATTCACCCAGGTGGGATCTTTGCTTTGTGGTCGGATGATCCGCCTGAGGAGAATTTTATGAATGCACTCAACGGGGTGTTTGCCACCTGTGAGACACACATCGTTCCATTTAACAATCCGATCCTTGGTCGCAATTCGGAAAGCACTGTGTATGTGGCTACCACACACGTTTAACGGAGTCCTTAAAATCTGTGAAAATTACGTCCCGCGTGCTGCCTTTTGCAGTGCTGATGATCGCTCTGCTGTGGGGTAGTGCATTTCCCGCAATTAAGGCAATCTATGCTGAATGGGCTGCGTGTGGAGTAGAGCCAGATATGCCCAACCGGCTTTTACTTGCCGGGGTGAGGTTTATGTTAGGTGGTGCCGTGCTGTTGCTGTTAGCAAAACGCCCCCTTAAGGAATTAAAGGAAACCTCGAAGTTGAGATTGATCGGGTTTGCCTGTGCGCAAACCTATGTTCAGTATGTGCTTTTTTATACGGCACTTGCCATATCGAGTGCAGTGCTCGGAGGTTTACTTGTAGGCTCCGGGAGTATCTGGTGGCTTCTGCTAGCGCCATTACTATTGAAAACGCCGTGGCCGAATCGATGGCAGTGGTGCTTTGTCGCACTGGGCGCGGCGGGGGTAGTATTGGCTGTCTACAAGCCGGGAGCGGGTAGTGGTCAGCCTGTGTTAGGAGGTGCTCTTTTTTGTCTCTGTACACTGAGTGGATCGCTGGGCTTGATCATGCTGCAGAAAATCCTCAAGACAATGGGTGCAAGAGCGGCAACGGGTTACGGCCTGTTTCTAGGCGGGGTGATGTTTATGATATCTGGCGTATCAGCATGGTCTAGTTTACCAGAATTGTTTTCCTCCAAAGTGATGTGGCTAACCGCTTACCTCGCCTTTGTTTCGGCTTTGGGATTTGGCTTGTGGAATCACCTGACAAGCTTGTTTCCAGTCAACCTACTGGCAGGATATCGCTTCCTTGTGCCGATCTGTGCGGTGGTGGAATCATCTCTCCTCGTATCCGGTGAATCACCTGGGATCGGGATCTGGCTTGGCGGTGTGCTTGTGATCGTAGCCTTGATAGGGCTGCAGAGAGGCAATGCGAAAGTAGGGTAAGTTTGCAACTTGCCGGTAGGATGTGTGAAGTAGATGGCTTGGGTTGCCGGCAAGTTGCAAACTTACCCTACTTTACCGTTCGGATCCCATCTTTGCCGATGGTGATCTTACGTTTTCTAAACAGTGAGCCAGTGGCTTTTTTAAAGGCTTTTTTGCTAACACTCAAAGCTTCGTAAATATCCTCTGGCGGGCTGGAGTCACATAACTCCCAATAACCATCACGTTCGTAAAGCTCAGCTTCGATGCGGGCTTCGAGATCGTCTCCTTTTTCCTTCCCTGTTTGACCTGGTTTTTGCAAAGAGAGGTCGATTTTTCCATCGCTGCGCACTTTGACAATGTAGCCTTTGAGCCGCTCGCCGGGTGCTGGTTTTTTGAAGACCTCATTGGCAAAGAGCACGCCGCTGTGCTTACCGTTGATGATAGCTTTATAGCCGAGATCGGTCATGGCGTAGACCATGAGATCGACTTCTTGGCCTACTTCGTAGTCGGGTTCCTCCTTGCTGAGATAGCGATTGATCCGTCGGCTGCCAACAATACGATCGCTGCTAGGATCGACATAAGCGTAAACCACATAGGACTTCCCGACGTCGAGTCGGCTACCCTGTTCACGGAAGGGGACAAAGAGATCCTTCATCAGTCCCCAGTCCATAAATGAACCAATACTAGTCACGGCGATACATTCCAGCTTGGCAAAGTTGCCAGGCAATACTCTGGGTTCTTTCATCGTGGCGATTGGGCGGTCCTCTGAGTCACAGTAAATAAAGACATCCACCGTGTCGCCGGTTGTGCAGTTGCCGATGGTTTCGGTCCTAGGTAGCAAGATTTCACCAAGTTCACCCTGGGAGTCGATAAAGAATCCTGGGGAGCTTTCCCTGAGAATAGTAAGTTGCGCGCGCTCGCCGATGTTTGCCATGCGCCGACCATATGCTCTAAGTTTCAAACTCCAAATACCAAAGGGCTACAAATTAGCTTAAAAGATAATTAAAGAAAAAAAATCAGTCAATTGAAGAAGGGAGTGTATAGACGTAAGTATGACTGAAGCACACGTGCACGATATTATGCAAATGATGATGGAAACAGGTGAGGTTTACACCCGCGAGAGCCTGAAAAATGCCATCGTTCACAAGTTTGGCATCACCACCACATTTCATAGCTGTTCCGAAAATGGTATGACTGCTACTGACGCGGTTACCTTCCTCGAAGGCCGTGGGAAATTCATTCCTACCGAGGAAGGATTCTACACGGACGAAAGTAAGAAGTGTAGCCACTAGGTTGAAGATAGTTGCCCCCTCTCTAGGGGAGAGGCGGGTATATAATTAACTTTCTTTTCCCTCGGGCAGTGCCGGGCGGCGATCATTTTCTGCTGGATCATCCGGTTTTAGTTTCTTGAGTGATTTGTTCCGACGCAGGACGGCAACTTGCATTCTGCCGCCACGAGCGCCGGAGGCAGAGACAAAGAAGGATGAGCGGCTACGCATGATGATCATTTGAACCTGCTCATCCTTGGTGACACGGAGGATGTTGTTTTCCTGAATCTTCCAAGTCTTGTTTTTGGGATAGCCAAGGAAGTAGCTAAGCGTGTTGCTTGCGTTTGGGGATTCCTGGCGTCCTTTCTGCGATGGGATAATCTGCGCCTTGCGATTATTAAAACGCATCGAAATCGGGTGTTTACAGAAATTATGCACCCGCATTTTACCGTATGGGAGTTTGGTAGGATCATCATTGACGACGTAGGCGCGGTAGGTGCTGTTTGCAGCCGGGGTCAGGAGGATGGTAATGTGACGTGACCCGCTTGGCACGACTGCGAGGGCGACAAGATCCGGATTTTTTTTCCGTCTTTTCTCGATAGCTTTGGCGATGTTGTTTTTCTGGTCGACCTCGGTGCTTGGGATCTTTTGTGGTGGCAGGGGGATAAGCGCATCTGGATGGTCCTCTTCTTCAGGTTGTGCATTCTTTGCTGAGGACGACTGGGAAATCTCGATGACTCGGTCTCCCTTGTAGCGAATGGTCTTCCCATATCGGAATGCCAGCGCGCTAATCGTTTTTTTACCCTTGCCGAGAGATAAACCAGGGATGTCTTCACCAATGGAAACGAGATCGACCTTGGTGGATATTTTTGCAGAGTCTTTCTGTTGTGCGGAAACAAAAGGCGCTACTAAGAGAATGATCGTGCAGACAATTTTAGATTTCATTTGGGGAAAGCCAGCGGAATGAGGTGATGATAAATTTACGGCCGTAGGTAGCATTGGTTTTTGTAAGCGCTGTGCTGTCCTGTTCAGGCGGGTTGGTTGGATCGGTATACTGTGGGGTGCGCTGGACGACAGCTTCACAGTAGGCGCGGGCTTTAACTTTTCCCGTGTTTGGATCAACGGATTCTCCATAAGCGCGGATGCGGAATGTGTCTGAACGAACTGAAATGGAAGGTCCGATGGCTTGTAAGATATCTGCTTGGGTGAGCCACCCCGGTATACCTGTCGAACGGTTGCCTTGTTCTTCACGGTATTTGTTATCGATGAGTATGGCGCGATCCGCGAGAATGGAGGCTACTGTTCCAGGATTGTTATCAGCGCTCACCCTATCCCAGATTGGTTCAGGTCCTGGATTTGGAAACGCAGTTGGGTCGCCGCCAACGATATCAGCGTGTGGGTAGATACCATTACGCTGGAATCTTACCTTGTCCTCATTGAGGTTGAGATTGGTCAGGGCTGATTTTGTGCGATCTGGTGTGACGGTGAGAGCTGCCTCATCGATCGCTGCCTGAAGTGGTCCTGAGCGGCTGAGTTCGGTTTTTTCCTTGAGAGGGAGTAGTGTCCGATTGATGAAGTGGGCGAGCGAGGTAAAGGGGCCCCGAAGTCTAACTTGGCGCACAATGTGCTCGGCAAGGTTTTCAACTTCATCTTCGGTTAGTCGACGGTAACCTGACCAGGAATCGACATCGTCACCTGTGGGAGGATTAGAAGCACCGGATTTTTGTTCCAGACTGCGGGGGAAGAAGGCTCCTCCAGTGGAGGCGGCTCCATCGCTAGGGTGTTTCAGATGGCGGGTGCTGGAGAGCAGAGCGATCCAGGCGTCTTTGTTAGTCGAGTTGATGTTGAACGCACCGTTGATTCCAAGTTGACTAGCTGCTTTTTGAGGTTCTCTGAGGTCGGCATCATTGGTGGCAAAAGTGGGTGTGAGGTTTGGGTTTTCTGGCTCGGCAATACCAGAAGTTGGAATGGTTGAGAGAAAGTAACGATCCCAGATAGTGGCATTGAGAAGGTAGGCGATATCGTAGTAATTATGATTCGAGGGATCGGCCCGGCGATTATGTCTTACTAAGTAGTCCTTTCTCTGTTCTTGAGATAGGTGCCGCTTAACCAATGGTGGAGCGTAGGAGTTGGCAAAGGCATTTCCTGGCTGGAGAGAAACGGATATGGATCGATCATCGGCTGTAAGATCAGCATGTTGAAGTTGCCCGAGTGATAGGAGTTTGTTAGGGAAAGAAAACAGGATGGTTTTTGCAGGGCCGAAAGGTGACTGGCCCCAGGGAAGTGGGTCAGAAGCTAGATTCCGAGTAAAGGCCGTGCCGGTATCGCCACCAGGTTGAACGAATGGTAGAAGGGCGAAGCTGTTTTCACTTTTCCCAAAGTAGGGAGGTGGATTGTAACTTGTGATGGGCGCTTTAAAGTGGTCGGCTCGGACATTAAAATCGGCAAAGGTGCGTAAGGTCGATCCGCTGATACCCATCAAGTTCTGAGCTGGTAGGAGGGATGCGTAGTCGGCACCAGGTTGGCTGATCTGGAAAGTAAATAGCTGAAGACCAAAGGGTTTGGTCATCCGGCTTGCCCAGTAGCTATTGAGCCAACGGGTGGTTCTTGAAAAGTAGCCGTTATCGCACTCGAAGCTTTTGATTCGGCGGAGAAGTCCGCTTGAGGTGCCGATACGTAACTCGGCGGTCATCTGGGTGGAATTGGTGGACTCCCTGACGTCCAGCCGGATGGTGCGACCATTCATATTAAACCCGACGTTGTTTTTCTGGATGATGGAGTGCTCAAAATTGGTAGGATCTCCACGGGTAAATTCCACAAGGTTGATGTTTACTTGTGGGGAACCCCATGGGCGTTCGACAGCTTGGCCAATGGTGTAAGATCGGGCTTCACCCGGAAGAAGCACGGATGGTGGGATTTGCATGATTGCACGGTTGAGGCAGGCGGAGCTATTTGTGTGTTGGGGAAGAAACTGGCAGTAGGCACCAATAGTCCAAATGCAGGATGGACGAATACCGGAAGGGGTATCGCTCTTTAATTCGAACTTTAAAGGGGTATTCCAACGCAACGGGTAAGGGTAGGGGTTGGCAATGGAAACGGCAACTTTGGTAGCTGCAAATATCTGATAGACAGTGCCGGAGTGCTTTTGAACTTTGGCTCCAAACAAGGTGCGTAGATCGGTGATGACGGGGGCGATGGTGATGTTGCTCCCAGAATCTTCAGCGGACTGTACAAGAATCTCACCACTGGTTCCGGTTGACTTGCCGACGTCGTAGAAGTCTTTGAGCTGTCTCCATTTAGGGCCGCTGATCGAGGGGGCAATCGACTGAGGAATAATGTTTTCGTTTCCTACCGGTGCATTAGGAAATGTTGCGGAGCTGGCGAAACCATTTTCCAAGTAGTGGGTGAGATCAACCTTGAGTCCACCTGTGAGGGAGTTAGTGGCTAGGCCAATGCTGTAAGGGGTGGCTGCGTGGAAGGTGCGTTGCAGTGGTGTGCCTTGCAGCGTTTGTTCGACGAGTTCCATTTCACGGTCGCTAATGACCTTTTCCAAATCGGCATCCTGACCGGGCTTTGGATAATTCTGATAACCCGGGATGGCTTCCCATCCTCTGCGGTTTGCGATGAGGTCTTCATATCTCGCTATGGCATTGGCGGCATACTCAGCGCGGATGTTGTTGCGGGCTTTGATTCCTTCGTCACCTACCCACCAAGCGTAGCGACCAGAAGATTTGCCGTCACGTCCGATGCTAATGAGTGGCGCTGAGATATAATTTCTAATGGTTGATGGGTTGGCTGGTCCAACGGTGTTTTTTCCTGCGAGAATGACGGCTTTTGTGTCGTCGATAGGTTGGCCAGAGGCAGATACGGCAAAATTAGGATCGGATGGGAGGGTGCCTACGCCACTGATAAGCCAATCAACATGCTCGGACGATGGTGTTTGGGTGTAGATGGAGGTGCCGGGATTTGTGGCTCGGTTTCTCCAAACTCCAGTCCAGTAACGAGTTCCATTCAGAAATGAGCTGAGCCCCTTGTTTGTTCCATCATGAGCGACGTTGTTTTGAGGTTGCTCGCCACTGGCGAGTTCGGTGCCATCGGATTTTCCTGCAAAATCAGCCGATGTGGTGATGCGTTGGTCAGGTCCAGTGGCTATTTGAAGTTTGCCAATGGCATGCATCAACGCGAGTCGGGCATTGGCCTGAGCTTCGGTCTTGGCGCTGCTAAGCCCCTGAGAACGCTGCTCAATAGTGGCTAGGCTGAGCATTGCCAGTGCCACCATCACCAAAAGGACCATCACGGAGATAGTGGCGATGAGGGCAAATCCTCGGTTATTGTTTTTTTTATGAGAGACGCAAATCATCGTCATATGTGTGTTTTGTAGCGAGAGGAAAGTGAAATTAAACGGATGCCGTGTCGTAATCAATAAAGGGTTAAAGCCTGTTTGCATAGAGAATGGCCTATATATAGCCACTGTCATTGATGAAAAACGTGAACAACTGTTTCTATTACAATACCGTTTTGCCAGTGTTGGTTACGTTTTTGGTACTGCTAGGTCTCGAGGTAGTCTAAATTCAAAGAGGGGCTTATTAAACGAGAAGCAATGTAAACACTATGAATTCACAATATCTAGTAAGCGAAGGGCGTGAAGTCAAGTTGAATGCACAGAAATTTACATTGGACGCCTTAACTAATCCTTGGGTCCTATGTTCCACAAAAAGAACGAGTTGACTTATTTTAGACGACGAATCGTCTACGCCTTTCTGGCTAGATATCAAGCTATGTGGAGCACTTGGGGCAGGTGCCAAAAAATTCCAGCTCGTGGTAGAGCTCCTTGTAACCCGTGGTGAACTGGATTTCCTTTTCCAGCTCGTGCACTGGGCAGGGAGCCTTGATCGGCTCGATGGAGCCACACTCGGTGCAGATTAAATAGTCACGGTGTTGGCCAGGGAGGAGGAGGGCGAAGTAGGCGGCGCGTTCGTGGAGGCCGAGTCGGCGTAAGATCCCTTTGTCAGCGAGGCGCTGGAGTAGACGGAAGATCGTAGCTTTGTCACACTGGTTGATGAGCCTTGGGGACTCGGCGAGCTCGGTGATGGTCATGGGTCGGTCACCTTCTAACAGGGTGGCGACAAGTTCTTCCAGTGCCTTGGTGCGGCGCAGACCTTCGGCTCTACAGCGATCGATGATAGTGTTGATGTCCGATGGCATTAGAGGAGATCTTGTTGGCTGTTGGTGGAGGGGGTCGCACCAATTTTGGTGTAGGCGGCGGGCAGGGCGACGCGACCTCGTGGGGTGCGTTTGAGGAATCCTTGCATGATCAGAAAAGGCTCATGTACTTCTTCCAATGTGGAGGCGTCTTCGCCGATGGCTACGGCGAGAGTGGAGAGTCCGACCGGGCCACCATTAAATTTATAGATAGTAGCTTCGAGGATGCGTTTGTCCATTTCATCGAGGCCATCGTTATCGATCTCGATCATTGCCAAGGCATCGTTGGCAATGGCGGGAGTGATGGTCCCGTCGGCGCGGACTTGGGCGAAGTCGCGCACCCAGCGGAGTAGGTTGTTAGCGATCCGTGGGGTGCCTCGGGATCGGCGGGCTATTTCCATGGCTCCGTCGGCTTCGATGGCGACGTCGAGCAGCTCGGCTGAGCGCTTGATGATGTGGGCGAGCTGGTCTGCGGTGTAGTAGTCGAGCCGGTTCACCAGACCAAAACGCGACCGTAGTGGCGCGGTGAGTACGCCAGCGCGGGTGGTGGCACCTACGAGGGTGAATTTAGGCAGGTTAAGCTGGATCGATCGTGCGGACGGACCAGAGTCGATGATGATATCGAGTCGGTAATCCTCCATCGCGGGGTAGAGGTATTCCTCAATGGCGGGGTGGAGTCGGTGGATCTCATCGATAAAAAGAATATCACCTCTCTGGATGTTTGTTAAAATCCCAGCAAGGTCGCCCGCCTTTTCAATCTGAGGACCAGAGGTGGTGTGTAGAGTGGTTCCGGTGGCGCTAGAAACGATGTTAGCCAGGGTGGTTTTTCCAAGTCCCGGAGGGCCAGAGAGGAGGATGTGTTCGAGCACGTCATCGCGCATCTGTGCCGCCTCGACCATCAGCATGAGGCGCTCGGTGACTTTTTCCTGACCGTGAAAATCCTCGAATCCAGGTGGACGCAGGGACTGGTCAAATTTTTTATCCGGAGACTCGTTGGTCTGCTGGTAGAAGGATTCGGACATTTTAGGGGACGGGAGTCAGGAGTCGGGGGGCAGGAATTAGCGAATTAAGTCCTCCTCGTAGTAAACTTTGAATCCGGCGTTGTGGAGGACGGACATACCGAACTGGGTATCTTCCAAGTGCATGGCCATAAGGGATTTTCCTTCGGGGTGAGGCATGAGGGAATAGGCAAAATCAAGATTAGTCTCAGCGGCGCGCAGGACATCGAGAGCCTTGGCTAGTCCACGCCCTGCCTCGGTCAGTGCAATGACGGCAATCTCCGAAGTGGTGTGCGGGATGCCTTTTTCCATGAAGATACGCATGGTGGTATCCGGATCTGAGACAACGAGCCGTGTCATGGCGGCATCTCGCGAATCTTGGATACTGAGACCTATAACATCGATGTTTTCGGACCTGAGCAGGCGAACCAGCGAGCTTAGTGCGCCCGCACGATTTTTTAACATCACAGAAAACTGGATGGGGAGGGTGCCGTTGGGTTTAATTTCGCAGTCGGGCATATGACTGCAGTATTAAACCACGGTTGTTTACGTGTGGGAAGTGGATAAGTGAGTATGTGAAGACGTATTCCGACATACTCACTTCTTAACCTACTTACTTAATCACGTAATTAGAGCTCCTTGATAAAGACATTACGCCAGCGGATCTCGCCGCCGTGAGTCTGTAGCTGGATTGGGCCTTTTTCGAAGATGGGGTTTTTGCGATCAAAATAGTTTTCCATGACGGCTGCATCTACTACTTTTTCCCCATTGAGGTGGACCGTCACCTTTGAACCAACCATTAAAATACGCATGCTGTTCCATTGGCCGAAGGGTTTATCCATTAGTTTTGAGGGATTCTTGCCGGGGGCTCCTTTGCGGTTGTTCCAGAGTCCGCCAGATCCTTTATCGGCACCGTGCTTCCACTTGCCACCCTCTTTGGTGGTGTCCCAGATTTGCACCTGTGGCACACCGCGTAGGTAGATACCGCTGTCGGCCTTCGCCACGGTTTTGTATTCAAGCATCAGCTCGAAGTTGCCGTAATCTTTATTGGTGGAGAGGTAGAGACCATGGCCGTCGTTGACGAGTTCACCATTTTCAACGCTCCAGTGTTTGTTGATATCTTCACGGGTCTTTTCCTTGTGAGCCATAAGTTGCTCGGGTTTCATTTTCCACAGCGTGCGTGGGTCTTTTGTTGCGTGGCCGAACCAGCCATTGAGGTCTTTGCCATTAAATAGTGCGGAGAATCCTTTGGGTGGTGCGGGTGGCGAGTTTTGGGCTTTAGCGGCAGGGGCTGCACCGGCTAGTTCGGTGATCTTCATACCTCGAAACTGAACAGGATCACCGTGGCCGCAGAAAGCGATTAGGCCGTTGCGACGCTTGACTCCTTTGTGTTTGGGGTATTTTTTGGCAAGCTCATCGAGGTCCGCTTCATTGATGACCGTGCCATTCAGTTCCACGGTCACTTTACTGCCGTTGACGGTGATTTTTTCCTTATTCCACTGGCCGACGGCTTTGAGGAAACCTTTTTTAGCAGCCTTGAGCGTGTATAGGCCACCGTGGAACTGATATACCTTGAGTTTGGCATACTTCGGATGGGTGTCATCGAGAACCTGCACTTCCATACCTGTGTAGGCGGCGTCACCTTTACCGGGATAATGGATGCCGATGCCGTTGTTGCCGCCGGGGGGAAGTTTGAATTCAAATTCGAAGACGTAGTTGGTATAAGTCTTCTCGGTCATCAGGTAACGGCCCTTAGGCGTGCAGATGACAGCGCCGTCCTTGACCTCGTAGCCGACACCTTTCCAGCCGGTGAGGTCTTTTCCGTTGAAAAGTGAGACGGGATCAGCCGCAGAGAGCGAAAGAGAGGAGATGGCGAGGAAGAAAATTGAGTGTTTCATATTGAGTGTTTAAATACTGGGTTTGCGAGGGGATCATTTCATCCAATCCGAGGGAATGGAATGAAAAAGAATACTAGGGTCGCTTTCCATAGACGTCCACCGCACGGAGATGGAGGTGCTCGGTGGTTTCCGGGCTGAGGTCGACTTTGAGATAGCGTGCGGAAAGGGGAGCTGGGAGAATAATCTCCCAAGCGGGGGCAACCTTTTCAACTGGAATCCCTCATGGCCTTAGCCATTCATCGAGATGGTGAATATCAGCTGAAATCGCCTGTTTGCCGCAATTGGTATGACGATTACAGCTGGGGGCCCCACCTACGGAATGGGACGCGGAAATTGTCGATTTTAAATGGGGTGGCAGTAAAGTTTCGGTATAGGTAATCAAGTTTATGGCTGGCGAATAATCTAGGTAGGTGCCATAATCCCTGTATGAGTCTTCCTCCCAGTATATTCAACGACGTGCTTGGCCCCGTAATGCGCGGTCCAAGTAGCTCGCACAGCGCTGCCGCGAATCGCATGGGCAGGATCAGTCGAAATCTCGTGGGTGAGCGTGTTTGCAAGCTCATCGCGAACTACGATCCGAACGGTTCCCTGGTGACTACGCATAAGGATCAGGGCACGGACTTGGGTCTCTATAGTGGAATTCTCGGCTGGGAACCCCACGATGCCCGATTACCTACCTACCCACAGGCGCTTGAAGAAGCTGGCATCGAAGTGGTGGTTAACTACGTCTCCTATGACGCGACTCACCCGAATTTTTATCGTCTCGAGATCATTGGGGAAAGTGGAACCTCGTATCACTTCGATGCCATTTCTACGGGTGGCGGTATGATCAAGCTACAAGCCATTGATGGCATCCCGCTTGGAGGTGTGGGTGATCTTCACTCGACACTTTTCTGGCTGGATCAGCAGCCGGATAGCGACGACTACGCTGAATCAAGCTTAACCAAGGAAGCTGAAACCGTGACCTGGCTCCCCGGTCAGGATGTAGCTGGGTTGTTACGATTTGATTCCCGGACAATTCCTGCTGATGAAGAAGTCAGCCAATTGGGTGCGAAACTTGGAGCAACACGTCACCGCGTCTTGGAGGCTGTCTTGCCGATCCTTTCCAGAAAAAATCTATCTGTTCCCTTCGCCCGCTGTGGTGAAATGGAGTTACACCCTGAATTTTCCGATCGACCCCTATGGGAAAGTGCTGCCTGTTACGAAGCGGCACGTGGTGGTATTTCTCCCGATGAAGTTATCGAGCGCATGAAAGTTCTCGCTAAGATCATGGCTGATGCCGTATCGGATGGCTTAAAGGGAACCGAATATGCCGACCGCATCCTTCCTGCGCAAAGCCCTGGCTTTACTGAGGCCGAAAAAGAAGGCCGACTCATCCCTGCCGATATTAACAACCGGATCATCCGCTACGTCTCCGCATTGATGGAAATGAAATCATCCATGGGTATTATTGTTGCGGCTCCCACGGCAGGATCCTGTGGTGCCATGCCAGGTGCTGTGCTTGCCATTGCTGATGCACTCGGTGCAGATGAAGACGAGCGAGCCCGTGCTCTGTTAGTGGCCGGTCTAATCGGTGTATTTATCGCCCGCGATGCTAGCTTTGCTGCCGAAGAAGGTGGCTGCATGGCGGAGTGTGGATCGGGCTCGGCGATGGCCGCAGCTGCCATTGTTCATCTGGCAGGAGGAAGCACGGAGCACCAGCTCGCCGCGGCCTCCAGCGCTCTGCAAAACTGCTTTGGTATGGTCTGTGACCCTATTGCCAATCGGGTGGAAGCACCCTGTCTTGGGAAAAACGTCATGGCAGCATCCAATGCCCTTTCTTGTGCTAACATGGCCCTCGCTGGATACCAGCACCTGATCCCGTTTGACGAAGTCGTGGTTGCTATGAACAAGGTAGCTCATCAAATTCCACGTGAGTTGAGATGCACCAATTTAGGTGGGCTTTCTATCACCCCGACAGCTGATAAAATAGCAGCCAAACTCGCGGCTAAATCCTGCGATTGCAAATCCTCTTGTAAGGGATAGGTCGGTATCTGGCACACGAGTCGATGATCAAATCTCGCTGATAACGCTACTGTTTCGTCGCCGTGTACTTACCCTCGATATTGAGCATGCCGTCCTTGTTAATTCGGTGAGTATAGTTGCCTCCTACGAGGACTTCCTTGGGGGAGGTTACCTTGAAGGATTTGGTCCATTGCACCTTCTTGCTAGAAGCAAGGGTGCAGGTGCCATTTTCTTTAAACTCACGGGTGTGGTTGCCATATTTCCAGACACCTAGAATGGCGTGGCCTTTGACGGAGATGGGTTTGGGCACAACATGATCTTCTTTGGTTCTTGTTTGGAGATCACTGAGGGCCTTCCAATTCTTTGGAGTAACATCGAAGTTGAGAATACAGATTTCCCGTGGCTTTAATGTTAGTGTTAGGGTGTCACCGTAGCTGTATTTTTTCTTCAGCCCCTGAGTGCAATCGGCGATAGGGGAGCTAAGATGATAGCTCGCCTTCGTGGATGACGCGTGGAGGCCGAAGGCACGGTCGAGTTTGATCGTGTATTCTTTTGCCTCAGCACTGGGGTTGTGAATGGAAATGTAGCCTCGCTCGGGAAGCCATGCGGTGTAGCCATAAACTTCATCTGACTTTGGATTGCCACCGTGCATACGGGCACGCTTGAAGGTGGGGAAGACGTCGTGGACCCAGTGGAGTCCTTCGGCGAGCACATCCCAGTCGTAGTTCTTAAGCACAAACGGCTTGATGTAGAGTTCCACAAAGCCGGTGCCACGTGACATGTTCATGTAGAGGTAGCGGCGGAAGGCATCTTTGGTTTCGTGGCTCTTGGTTTTCTTTGGCTCGTGGTTGAAAATGGAGTGAAGCGGAAATTGGGTGTTTTCCGTGACAGCGAGGTCGTAGTAAACTTTGTCGCGATAGACGAGTTCCCCAGTTCTGTTAGCTCCTCCAGCCGCATCACCGGCGTTGATCATCCAGACAGAGTCGATGTGTTGAAGCCAGAAAGGAGAGAGCCAGGCGCCATTGGAGATGACGATATAAACATCTGGATTGGCCTCATGCATGGCTGCGAAAATTTGCATCAAGCGCTCGCTGCCATCGGTAAGATACTGGATTTTTTGTGGATCGTATTTAGGATCGTTAAGTTCTTTTTCAGAGCCCTTGAAACCGGGAACGTCAAAGTTCCGGGTGTTAAGGTGGCCGAAGACGCCGTCGAGCTTGAAGTAAGTAACACCTTGTTGGGTTAGTTCGACCATACGTTCCTGAAGTTTGCCCATATATTTGGGGTCAGCCATGGACATCCAAGGATCGAGCGAGCGATGCCCCGCAGCTCTTAGCTTGGGAATGGCCCTTTGGCCGCCAAAGATACATCCTGGGCTGAGCCAGAGTCCGAGGTTGGACTTGGCCGCTTTGGTGGTTGTGAAGCTGTTTTTAAATTTAGGATCAAACTTGTCATTCACGGTCCAAGCCTTTTTCGACCAGTCATCGGATGTGTTTTGCCAACCGTCGTCGATGACGTAGGCACTAAGTGGCGGTATGCCGCGTTTGTTATTGAGCTCTGTGTTGATGTGCTTGATGCTTTTTGCCATTTTCTCAGCACTAACTCCGGGGCCATAATCGAACCATGAGTTATACTGGGTTTGTAAACGGAGAGGTCGGACGCGCGTGCGATCGATGTAATCAAAGAAAGCGTCTTTGACAAAATCAGGAGAATCGGAAACACCTAACACGGACGAGTGGGTAGTGTAGGTTTTTCCGGCGGGTAGAGTTTTTCCAACCAAATAGGAACATACCAACTTGCCGTCCTTCACTGTGTTGACAGCAGCAGGAAACTCGACACTCCAGAAGGTGCCAGAGGTTTTGGTGTAGAGTGGCTGACCAAGGCCAGGGCGCCATTTGGAAGCACCTTTGGCGGTGATTTGTGAAATCGTATACGGCTGATAGGCCTCGGCGAGTGTCATCGATTCGAGATCGATCTGTTTGACCTTGAGGCCTTTCCCCGGTGTCAGGGTCAGTTTTTTACGCGTGTAAAAGTCGTTTTCATCAAGCGAGTATTCGAG